>NZ_CP049258.1:4098584-4715730 GCF_011046735.1 Nordella sp. HKS 07
GTCAAGGGCGTGGACGACAAGCTGCCGCAGTAATTGGCCCGTCTTTCACCAACATGGCCGGACATCGGGTCAGCCCGATGTCCGGATTTGAAGCTCTCTCATTACCCTCACGCTGAGGTGGCCGCGAAGCGGCCCTCGAAGCGTCCATCAGGACAATGCGCAGATGCTGCAAGACACCCTTCGAGGCTCCCCCGGCTCAAGGCCGGGGTCGCACCTCAGGGTGAGGGTAGTGGATTTGCTTAGGCGAAGAATTTTGTAATGCTCGATCCCTTCATTGCCGACTGGCTCAATCTCCTGCTGCGCTGGGCGCATATGATCGCCGGCATCGCCTGGATCGGCACGTCCTTCTATTTCGTGGCGCTCGACTTCTCGCTGAAGCGCCGTGCCGGCCTGCCGGCCGGGGTCTATGGCGAGGCCTGGGAAGTCCATGGCGGCGGCTTCTATCATGTGCAGAAATATTCGGTGGCGCCCACCGACCTCCCGCCCGACCTCATCTGGTTCAAATGGGAAGCCTATCTCACCTGGGTGACGGGCTTTCTGCTGCTCATCGTCCAGTTTTATTTCAACGCGACGACCTTCCTGATAGACCCCTCGATTTTGCCACTGACGCCCTGGCAGGCGATCGGCATCTCGCTTGCCGGCCTCGCCGCCGGCTGGTTCATCTATGACGGGCTCTGCCGCTCGCCCCTGGTACATCGCCCGGGCCTTCTGGCGCTCGCCGTCTTCGTGCTGATCCTGATCGCCGCCTATGGCTTCACCCATGTCTTTTCCGGACGCGGCGCCCTCATCCATGTCGGCGCTTTCATCGGCACGATGATGGCGGCCAATGTCTTCGCCGTCATCATCCCCAATCAGAGGAAGATCACCGCCGCCCTTCTGCGCGGCGAGGCGCCCGATCCGAAATTCGGCATCACCGGCAAGCAGCGCTCGCTGCACAATACCTATCTGACCTTGCCGGTCCTCCTGATGATGATCAGCAACCACTATCCGATGATCACCAATCATCCGCAGGCCTGGATCCTGATCGGGCTGATCGTCATCGGCGGCGCGTCCTTGCGCCACTTCCTGGTGCGCCACGAAGTGGGCGACGGTCTCGAGGAGATTTCCTGGACATTGCCGGTCATCTTCGGCGCGCTTGCCGCCGCCTTGTGGTTGACCGAGCCGGCGCAGAGGATCGGCGAAGGTCTCGTCGTTTCCGATGCGGAGGTTCAGGCGATCACCGTCAAACATTGTGTCATGTGCCATGCGGTCAAGCCTGTCCATGCGGGTTTCAAGGAAGCGCCAAAGGGCGTGGCGCTTGAGACGCTCGACGAATTGCGCCGCTATGCCACCCAGATTGAGACCCAGGCGGTGCGCAACAAATCCATGCCGCTCGGCAACGAGACCGCCATGACGGATGAGGACCGCGCCAAGCTCGGCGCCTGGATTGCCGCGCAATGATCACGCTTGCGGACATCAACGCCATGACCGGTGCCGATTTCATCGCCGCCTTCAGCGATGTGGCGGAAAATTCGCCCTGGGTGGCGGAAGCGGCTTGGCGGAAGCGTCCCTTCGCGAGCCGGGAGGATGTCGTCGCCGCGTTCGAGAGGGCGATGCGGGCCGCTCCAGACGCGGCGAAGCTGGCGCTCATCCGCGCCCATCCCGATCTCGCCACCAAAGCGAGGCTCACCCAGGATTCGACCAGCGAGCAGGCGGGCGCCGGGCTCGACCGGCTGTCGCCGGACGAATTCGCCCGCTTCACGGCGCTCAACGACACCTACAAGGCGCGCTTCGGCTTTCCCTTCATCTTCGCGGTGAAGGGGGCGACCAAGGAACAGATCCTCGCGGCCTTCGCGGCGCGCATCGAAAACAGCCCCGAGGCGGAGTTCGAGACAGCGATGACGCAGATCGCCCGTATCTTCCGCTTCCGCCTCGAGGACAGGATATCGGCATGACCCGCATCGTCACCGGCATGCTTCTGACCTTCGGCGCTTCCGCGGCGGACTATCTGCATGAGCCGCAGGGCGCCGTCGTCATCGGCGATGATGGCCGCATCCTGTGGCGTGGTGCGCGCCAAGCGCTGCCGGAGGCCTGGCGCGCGGCACCCGTGGACGATCATGGCGACTGCCTGATCCTGCCGGGTTTCATCGACGTCCATATCCATTTTCCACAATACCGCATGCTCGCGGCACCGGGAAAGGATCTGCTCGACTGGCTGAGTCGCTTCACCTTTCCGGAGGAAGCGCGTTACGGCGATGTGTCCTATGCCGAGGCGGCGGCGGAAAAATTCCTCGACCGTCTTATCGTCAACGGCACCACGTCGGCCATGGTCTTCTCCTCGGTGCACAACCAATGCGCCGGGGCGCTGTTCGCCGCTGCCCTGAAGCGGCGCATGGCGATATTGACCGGCAAGACCATGATGGACCGCGACGTGCCGCAAGCCGTGCGCGACACGGCCGAGGCTGGCGGGCGCGACAGCGAGGTGCTGTATCAGACATGGCATCGCCGCGACCGCTTGCGCTACGTAGTCTCGCCGCGCTTCGCCGTGACGTCGAGCGAAGCGCAGCTGCGCGTCTCGGCTGAGCTGATGCAGGCGCTGCCCGATGCCCTGATGCAGACGCATCTGTCCGAGAGTCAGGGTGAACTGGCACGCATCCGCGAGCTTTATCCGAACGACACGGACTATACCGATGTCTATGACCGTTTTGGCCTCCTCGGCGAGCGCAGCGTGTTCGCTCATGGCATTCATCTGTCCGAGCGCGAATGCAAGCGGCTGTCGGAGACGGGCTCAAGCGTCGCGCATTGTCCGACCTCGAACATGTTCTTGGGCTCTGGCCTCATGAGCATGGCTCATCTCGGCAAGCCGCCGCGTCCCGTCGGGCTGGGGCTCGGCACCGATGTCGGCGGCGGCACCAGCTATTCGATGCTGGCGACCATGGGTGCGGCCTACAAGGTGCAGATGCTGACGGGCTACCGGCCGACCGCTCTCGAATTGTTCCATATGGCGACGCGACGCAATGCCGAAGTTCTCCGCCTCGCCGACGAGGTGGGATCGCTCGACAGCGGCAAATGGGCGGATATCGTGGTCATCGATCCCAAGGCGACGGATGTTCTGGCGAGCCGCCAGGAATTGTCGCAATCGCTCGAGGACATGTTGTTCGCTTTGGCGATACTGGGAGACGACCGCGCCATTCGCGCAACCTATGTGGCCGGGCGCAAGATTCATGAAAGACGAGTGACATGACCGATCTCTATCCCCGCGACATGAAGGGTTATGGCCGCGCCATCCCCGATCCCCAATGGCCCGGCGGCGCCCATGTGGCCGTGCAGTTCGTGCTCAATTACGAGGAGGGCGGCGAGAACTGCATCCTCCATGGCGATGCCGCCTCGGAGGCCTTCCTGTCCGAGATCGTCGGCGCCCAGGCCTGGCCCGGCATGCGCCATTGGAACATGGAATCGATCTATGAATATGGCGCGCGCGCCGGCTTCTGGCGGCTGTGGCGCATGTTCACCGGACGCAGGATCCCTCTCACCATCTATGGTGTCGCCTCAGCGCTCCAGCGCTCGCCCGAGCAGACCCAGGCGATGAAGGAGGCGGACTGGGAGATCGCCAGCCACGGTCTCAAATGGATCGAATACAAGGACTTCCCGAAGGCCGATGAGCGCGCCCATCTGCTCGAGGCGATCCGCGTCCATACCGAGATCACCGGCGAGCGCCCGCTCGGCTGGTATACGGGGCGCTGCTCGGTCAATACGACGAAGCTGGTGATGGAGGAGGGCGGCTTCCTCTACTCGTCCGATGCCTATGCCGACGATCTGCCCTATTGGGTCGAGCGGCCGCAGGGCGGCGAGCATCTCATCATTCCCTATACGCTCGATGCCAACGACATGCGCTTCGCCACGCCGCAGGGCTTCAACAGCGGCGACCAGTTCTACGCCTATCTGAAGGACAGTTTCGACTGCCTCTATGAGGAGGGCCGCCGCGGCTCGCCCAAGATGATGTCGGTTGGCCTGCATTGCCGTCTCATCGGCCGGCCCGGCCGCGCCTTGGCGCTCGAGCGCTTCCTCGATTATGTGCAGAGCCACGACAAGGTGTGGGTGCCGCGCCGGATCGACATTGCGCGGCACTGGCACAAGTACTTCCCGCCATCGTGACCGGCTGAGGAACATGGCCAGGCTCGCCCGCATCGTCATCCCGGATGTGCCGCATCATGTGGTGCAGCGGGCGCGCCCCGGCCTCAAGCTCTTCACCGATGATAGCGACTATGCCGAATACCGGGACATTCTCGAGCGCAACTTGCGCGGCGCGTGCCTCGTCTCGGCCTGTCTTATGCCCGACCATGTGCATCTGATCGCGATCCCCTCGACCAGCGACGGGCTCGCTCGCATGCTGGGCGAGACGCGCCGACTCTATGCCCGCTACAAGGGACTGGGCCCGCAAGGCCTGTGGCGCGGGAGATATCTGTCCTGTCCGCTCGATGCCGCGCATGCCAAGGCCGCACTCGCCTATTTGAGCTTCAATCCTGTGCGCGCCGGCCTCGTGTCGCATCCCTCGGACTGGAAATGGCTGTTGGGCGAGCGGGATTTCGAAGGCCCCGCCGATGACAAGCATATTCAGACCATCCGCGCCGCGACGCGCACCGGAAGGCCCGCCGGCGATGCCGAGTTCTATGCCCGCATCGAATATGAGCTCGGACGTTCACTGCGACCCAGGAAGCGCGGCCGCAAGGCGCGGTGGTAGCGAGCCTCAGATTTTCAGGATCGCCGGCTCCAGCAGCGTCACTTCCTCGAGATTGCTGCCGGGTCCCTTGCGGTCGATGATCAGGAAATCGCTGTCGGCCTCGAGTGCCAGCAGCGGGAAGTGCCAGACATTGCGCGCGTAGTTGACGCCTTGCCGGCCGCTGGCGCGGAAGGCCCTGAGCGTGCCGGCGGTGGGCCGAGCTTGCGCTTCCGCGACGACGACGAGCCAGTCGCGATTCTGGAGAGGGTAGAAGGCCTGGCTGCCGAGCGGATGGCGCTCGACGAACGTGATCTCGAAGGGAAAGGCACGTGGCTGGCTGCGGAACAGGCTGACAATCGTCTCGCCGCCTTCCGTACCGGTATCTATCCGCGCCAGATCGTGGAAGCGCTCGGTGAAGCCCTGATTGATCGGATAATGATGGGCATCCGCCATCTCGATGACGTCGCCGAAGGGCGCGAAAGCGGCGCGGGTGAGGGGGGCAATCCTGAGAGTCGTCATCATGGTAAACTAACAACTAACGCCGTTGATGACCACAGGCTCATACGCGCCTCTCGCAAGGGCAGAGCCGGCATCGACTGTGGCCGACATGCAACGAACATCGCTCCTTTCCACAAAAACTTATGCTGCCTGAAAATGCGTCACGTCCACGGGTGCACGAGCAAGTGATTGAAATTGCTGAACGGGCTCCACCATGTGGTGAGATTGTGACAAGCTGACGTTACGCGCGCCATGAAAATGTCGTTAGTTGTGGCAGGCTTGTAATGTTATCAAGTCAAAGGGTTGGGGAACCGAATGGCGCCCTGAGGGACGGCGCTGTTATGTCATGGTTCACCAATTCGAGGGGAAGCCTGAGTAATGCGTGCAAAAAAATCTGTGGTCTTGCCGGCCATACTTTCTGTTGCTTTGACCGGCTGCGCGGCGCTCCCGAGTGAAGGGCCGCAAAGCAAGCAGATCGAGAAAGCCTATCTCGAGAAGAACACCGCCGGTTTCTCTCTGGTCAATGTCAACCGGCCCGTCGCTGATTATCTGTCCCGCTACAAAGGCCAGAGCTTCGGCGACCGTTTCGGCAAGGGCAAGCCGATGCGCGCCGAGACGATCGGGCCCGGTGACGTTCTGACCGTCACGATCTGGGAAGCCGATCAGACCGGCGTCTTCGCCAGCACCAACACCGCCGATCGCGGCACCATTCCCGATATCGAGGTGAGCAGCGCGGGAACCATCAGCATTCCCTATGCCGGCACCATCAAGGCGGCCGGCCGCACGCCGCAGGGCCTGGGCCAAGCCATCACCAAGGCGCTCGAAGCCAAGGCGGTCGAGCCGCAAGTGCACGTCGCGCGCAAGGAGAAGGTGGCTTCCATCGTCACCGTGACAGGCGGCGTCGGCAAATCCGGCCTCTACCCGCTGAGCCTGCGCGGCGATTCGCTGCTCGATGTCATTGCCGGTTCCGGCGGCTCCTCCTATCCGCCCTATGAGACGGTGGTGAACATCACGCGGCGCGGTGAGATCGCGACATCCTATCTCGATCACGTTATCGAGACGCCGGCCGACAATATCTATTTGCGCCCGGGCGATCAGATCAGCATCGAGCGCAAGCCCAGAACCTATACCGCCTTCGGCGCGGTGGAGCGCAAGGGCAATCTCGAATTCGGCGCCAGCAATCTCAATCTACTCGAGGCGGTCGGCAAAGCCTCGGGTCTGTCCGACATCCGTGCCGATGCCTCGGGTGTCTTCCTGTTCCGCTACGAGAAGCGCCAGGTTGCCGAGCGCTTCGCCAGCGAGCCGGTGACGGTCTCTGGCAAGGAGGTGCCGGTGATCTACAGACTCGATCTCAAGGATCCGAGCCAGTATTTCTTCGCCCAGTCGATCGCCATGCGTGACCGCGATGTGATCTATGTGGCCGACGCCTCGACAGTGTCGCTGCAGAAGTTCCTGGGCCTGCTGGGCTCGGCTCTGTCGCCGCCAGGTGCGGCGGTGCGCACCGTGACGACGGTGAATGCCTTGTGATCAGGATTTGATCTTCACAAGGGCGCTGAGCGGCGCATAGAGATGAGGATTGCTGACCAGGACTTCATTGCCCTTGTTGAGGCCGTCCCCGCTGAGAAAATCGTTCATGCGTCCGCCGGCTTCCTTGACGATGCAGAGGCCGGCGGCGACGTCCCAGGCGTTGATATGCGCCTCCCAATAGCCGTCGAGCCTTCCGTCGGCGGTGAAGGCGAGACCGAGCGCCCCTGAGCCGAGACGGCTATATTCGCAATGCGCTTCGAGCAGAGCCTTGACCGCCTCGGCATGCGGCGCCGCCGGGCGGCGATAGCTGAAGCCGATGCAGAGCCGCGCTTCTTCCAGCGACCTGGTCTTGCTGACCTCGATTTTCCTGCCATTGAGGGTCGCACCTTTGCCGCGCCGCGCCGCATAGAGTTCCTCGGTGACCGGATTGTAGATCACGCCGATCACGAATTCGCCGTCGGCGAGAAGCCCCAGGGAAACGCACCAGAGCGGGATGCCGCGCAGGAAATTGGCGGTGCCGTCGATCGGGTCGATGATCCAAATCGCCTTCGCGCCGGGGTTCTTGGCGCCGCGCTCCTCGCCCAGGAAGCCGTCCTCGGGAAAGAGTTGTTGCAAGGCGCCGACGATTTTGTCCTCGCAGGCCCGGTCGGCCTCGCTCACCAGGTCCTGGGTTCCCTTGCGCTCGATATCGAGTTCACCCCGCCGGTGGTAGGCCTCGGCGGCGAGGCGGCCGGCCTCGCGCGCCACACCCAGCGCCGCCCAATATCTGATCTCGATCTCGCTCGTATCCACGTGTCCTCCTTAAATTAGCTAGATCACGATCAATTCAGGTCGGCTCGACCTGAATTGATGAACGTGATCGAGATTCTTAAGTTTAGCGCGCGATCGGACGGAAAACCGGAATCCACTTTTCCTGATCGCGCGCTTGCCAAGGCTTTTCCCTTGGTCCAAGCTGTCACACAACTGTCATATTTCGTCAAAGGCAGCCGACTCCACGAACTGGAGCAATGGCAACTGGGGAGGAATGTATGAGGTTATCAGCCGGAAGTCTTGTTGCGTCTTTAGCCGCCATCGCCGCCTTGGCCTTCGCCACGACGGCGCGCGCCGAGGGCAATCTCACCGTCTACTGCTCGGTCCAGGAGGAATGGTGCCAGCTGATGGTGAACGAATTCCAGAAGGCGACCGGCATCACCGTCGCCATGACGCGCAAGAGTTCGGGCGAGACATTCGCCCAGGTGAAGGCGGAAGCCGCCAACCCCAAGGGCGACATCTGGTGGGGTGGCACCGGCGATCCGCATCTTCAGGCGGCCGAGGAAGGGCTGACCGAGGCCTATGACTCGCCGAAAATGGCCGAGCTCCATGACTGGGCCGTCAAGCAGCATGAGACGGCGCAGAAACGCACCGTCGGAATCTATCTGGGCGCGCTCGGCTTTGGCTACAACACCGAGCTTCTCGAGCAGAAGAAGCTCGCGGCGCCCAAATGCTGGGCCGATCTGATCAAGCCTGAATTCAAGGGCGAGGTGCAGGTCGCCAATCCCAATTCCTCCGGCACCGCCTATACTTTCGTCGCCACCCTGGTCCAGATCATGGGCGAGGACGAGGCCTTCAAATATCTGAAGGCGCTGGCCGAGAACATCAACCAGTATACGAAATCGGGCGCCGCCCCGGCGCAAGCTGCGGCACGTGGCGAGACCCTGATCGGCATCGCCTTCCAGCACGATATCGTGACACCGACCATCACCTCCAATGCGCCGATCAAGAACGTGTCGCCCTGCGAGGGGACCGGATTCGAGATCGGCTCGATGAGCATCATCAAGGGCGCTCCCAACTTGGAGAATGCCAAGAAATGGTATGACTGGGCGTTGACGCCTGAGGCGCAGAAGCTCGCCGCCCAGGCCAATTCCTACCAGAACCCGTCCAACAAGGCGGCGCCGATCCCTGAGCAGGCGCCCAAGATGGCCGACATCAAGCTCATCGATTACGACTTCGCGAAATTCGGCTCATCCGCCGAACGCAAGCGTCTGCTGAGCCGCTGGGACACGGAGATCGGCGCGAAATAACTGACGGCTTGGGTCTGGCGGCCTTTCGGTCGCCGGCCCTGTCGCATATCGCCATGCCCACGCTCACACGGCAATCGCGTTATATCCTCCTCGTCGTTCTCGGGGCCTGGTTCGGCCTTGTGGCGTTGCCCTGGTATGGCGTCGCGCACGGCTTCTGGTCCTTTTCCTGGCTCGCCGATCCGATTGATCCCGCCAACGGCTCAGGCCTCGTCCAGGCGCTGCTGCATGGGCGCTTCTGGCTCTGGCCCTTGCCCCTCCTGCTTATCGTCGCTTTGATCGAGACGCTCCGCCGTGACGGGCCGCGCGCGGGCGTGATCACCTGGTTGGGGGGCCTCGGTCTCGGCTATCTTCTGCTGCAGGGTCTCGCCATCGGGCTCAAGGGCTGGACATTCGCTTCACTCGAAAGCCTCCTCGGGCCGGTCGCGCCGCAGATCGGTTTCGGCGGCGGCGCCTTCGTCGTCGGCACGGCTTTTTTGCTGCTGCTCTCCGCCGGCCTCGCGCTCAAAGGCTTCATGCGCGGCGATGTCTTCCTCGTCTCGTCCATCGCCGCCGTCGTCGCCTCGATCGGCCTCTTCGTCTTCTTTCCCGTGGCGCTCATTCTCATCGAAGCCGCGCAAAGGCCCGAAGGCGGCTATGCTTTGGGGGCCTTGGTGGCGCGGTTCTACTCCGCCGATCTCTGGGCCGTCACCTGGAACAGCCTGATCCTCGCCATCGTGGTTGGTCTCCTCACCACCTTGCTGGGCCTGGGCTTCGCGCTCCTCCACAAGCGCACCGATTTCCGCGCCAAGGGGCTGCTCCGGCTGCTGGCCATCTTGCCCATCATCACGCCGCCCTTCGTCATCGGCCTCGGCATCATTCTGCTCTTCGGGCGCAACGGCATCGCCACCTGGATAATGGCCGAGTTTCTCGGCATTCCGCCGAGCCGCTGGATCTATGGCTTCTTCGGCCTCGTGCTGGTGCAGACGCTCGCCTTCACGCCGATCGCCTATCTGGTGCTGATCGGCGTCGTCGACGGCATCAGCCCGTCGATGGAAGAGGCGGCGCGCACCTTGCGCGCCGACCGCTGGCGCACCTTCAGGACCGTGACCTGGCCGCTGATGCGGCCGGGTCTCGCCAATGCCTTTCTCATCGGCTTCGTCGAAAGCCTCGCCGATTTCGGCAACCCTCTCGTGTTGGGCGGCAACTATGACGTGCTGGCGACTGACATCTTCTTCGCCATTGTAGGCAGCCAGAACGATCCGGGGCGTGCTTCGGCGCTGTCGATCGCGTTGCTGTTCCTGACGCTCTCCGCCTTCGTCCTGCAGCGGCAATGGATCGGCAGGAAAGTCTATACGACCATTGCGGGCAAGGGGGATGCCGGCCTGCCGGCTCCCTTGCCGGATGGCGTGCGGCGGCTCGTCTACTGGACGACGATGCCCTGGTTCGCCTTCACCATCCTGCTCTACGGCATCATCCTGATCGGCGGCTTCCTGAAGTCGCTCGGCATCGACAACACGCCGACGCTTCAGCATTACATCACCGCTTTCGGCATCGACTGGACCGAGCATGGTCTGTTGTGGAGCGGCCGCGCCTGGCCGTCCTTCTTCACCACGATCGAACTCGCCGCCATCGCGGCCCCTCTGACCGCGATTATCGGGCTCCTCACCGCCTATCTCCTGAACCGCCAGCGCTTCATCGGCCAGTCGGCTTTCGAGTTCATCACCATGCTGAGCTTCGCCATTCCGGGCACGGTGATCGGCGTCAGCTACATCCTGGCCTTCAACGTGCCGCCGATCGAATTGACCGGCACCGGCCTCATCCTCGTCATCTGCTTCGTGTTCCGCAACATGCCGGTCTCGATCCGGGCCGGTCTCGCCACCTTGGCGCAGATCGACAAGAGCCTCGATGAATGCTCTTTGGTGCTGCGGCACGGCAGCTTCGCCACGATCAGGCGCGTGATCCTGCCGCTGCTCAGGCCCGCCATCATGGCCTCGCTCGTCTATGCCTTCGTGCGCGCCATCACCTCGGTGAGCGCCGTCATCTTCCTGGTCAGCGCGCAGTATAATCTCGCGACCGCCTATATTGTCGGGCGCGTCGAGGTCTCGGATTTCGGCGTCGCCATCGCCTACAGCTCGGTCCTGATCCTGTTCATGCTGGCGACGATCGGGCTGATCCAGCTGGGCGTGGGCCGCCGGGCCGCGCGCCGCGGGGCGCCGGCGGCTTTAGGGATGGGTGGGGGCACGACATGAGTATCGAGAGCCGCTCGGCGGCGGTCAAACTCGAGGGCGTCACCAAGAAGTTCGGCGCCGTGGCGGCGGTCGACACTATCGACCTCCTGATCGAACCCGGCACGTTGGTGACCCTGCTGGGCCCCTCGGGCTGCGGCAAGACGACGACCTTGCGCATGATCGCGGGTCTCGAGGCGCCAAGCGCGGGTCGCGTCGTGATCGGCGGGCGGGACGTTACCTTGCTGCCGCCGAATGAGCGCGATGTCAGCATGGTGTTCCAGTCCTATGCGCTCTTTCCGCATATGACGGTCATGGAGAATGTCTCCTATGGCTTGCGGGTATCCGGCCTCTCGCGCACGGAGCAAGCCGCGAAGGCCAAGGATGGCCTCGCTCTCGTTGGGCTCACCGGCTATGACGCGCGCCTGCCGTCGGAACTGTCGGGCGGCCAGCAGCAGCGCGTCGCCGTGGCACGCGCTCTGGTGCTCGAGCCTCAGGTCCTCCTGTTCGACGAGCCCTTGTCCAATCTCGATGCGAAGCTCCGCCGCAAGATGCGCGAGGACATCCGCGAGATCCAGCTCAAGCTGGGACTCACCGCCGTCTATGTGACCCATGACCAGGAGGAAGCCCTCGCCGTCTCCGACAAGATCGTGGTGATGAACAAGGGCCGCATCGCCCAGACGGGAACGCCCGCCGATCTCTATGAACGCCCCGCCGACGCCTTCGTCGCCGATTTCATCGGCAGCGCCAATCTGGTGCCGGCCGAGATCCTGGCGCGCGACAAGCGTCGGAAAAGCGTGACGGTGGCGCTCGGCGAGGCGAAACTCGTCCTGCGCGACTCAGGCATTGTCGGCGACAAGGTGTTTCTGGTCATCCGGCCGAGCGGCGTGGCCCTCGAGAGCAAGCCCGGCAAGACCGGAAGCCTGCCGGCAAAAGTCGAACGCGCCACCTATCTGGGCTCGCACTGGGAATATACGGTCGACGCCGCCGGCCAGTCGATCTTCGTGATGCAGCCGGTCGGCAAGCGCTTTGCCGCCGGCGATCATGTTTTTATGAAGCTTGATCCCGGACAATTGGCTTTGGTCGAGCGTTCGTAGTCTGGCGGTCCAGGCCATGCGTTGGTAATCTGCGGCCGTGATAATCCGTCTCTTCGAGCCGCGTGACATTGACGCCCTCTACGCCATTTCGCTCGCGACCGGGCATCTGGGAAGGGATGCCGCGCATCTTTATGAAGATCCCCGGATGATGGGGCATATTTATGCCGCGCCCTACGCGTTGCTCCAGCCTTGCCTCGCGCTCGTCGTGGAAGATGAAGGCGAGGTAGGTGGATTTGCCGTCGGCGTGCTCGATACTACGGCTTGGGAGAACCGGCTGGAGCGGGAATGGTGGCCGAAATTGCGTAAGCTGTATCCCGATCCCATCGACATAGAGCCTCAGCTGCGTAGTTTTGACCAGAAGCGCGCTTTCATGATCCATCATCCGACGCTCGCCCCGGCGTCGATCAAAGGAGCCTATCCGGCGCATCTGCATCTGAACCTGGCGCCTGGCCTGCAAGGACGCGGCATTGGCTCGCTATTGTTCGCTGCCTGGTTTGATCTCGCCCGCAATAGAGGCGCGGAAGCGCTGCATATCGCCGTGAATCGCGAGAATTCCGAAGCTGTTCGCTTCTGGCGCAAGCACGTTTTTCTGCCCGTTACGCCGGTCGATGCACGGGAAGGGCGAACCCAATGGATGATGCGCGGGCTAGGTTCCCGCAATCCAGGATAGCGGGTGATTTTCGTGGTGTGGTTGTATTAAAACGCCTGACCTGATTATCCGTTGACCCGGCGTTTATACCGCGGATATCCCTGGAGATCATTCGGGGCATCGCTGGGCGAATACAATGAAATCGAAGAGCCTTTTCCGCCGTCATCTGGCTTTGACGACCATCCTCACCGCTGCGCCTTTCTTCGGTTATGGCCGCCAGGCCCATGCCGCCTGCGATCCGGTCGCGCCCGGTTCTTCGACGATCCTGTGCAGCGGCGCCAACCTGGCGACCGTCGGCGTCATCAATGTCGACAACGCCAATGTCTCGACGGCGCCGGGCTTCAGCGTCGATGCGGCTGGAAATGGCGTATTCGTGAGCGGCAACGGCCATATCCGGTTCACTGACGACAATGCCTCGATCATCAAGGGCGGGGCTAGCGCCTCCGGCATATATGCTCGTTCGAATGGTGCTGCGGGGGCAGATCCGGCGGCGATCACGATCTCGACCAACGGTGATGTCACCGGAGGGCGGAACGGCATCAAGGCCATGAATTATGGCGGCGGCGATATCACAATCACCGCCGATGGCAAGGTCGCGGCGACCGATGGCGACGGCATCTATGCCTATAACGCTGGCACCAACGGGCGGGTGATCGTCACCACCGGCGTGGGGAGCGACGTCAGCGGCAAGAAAGACGGTATCGACGTTCGCGATTTCGGCAGCGGCGATACGGAGATCATCGCCAATGGCAAGGTCACCGGGACCCTTGGCGACGGCATCGTCGCGCATAATACGCCCGAGGGCGGCAATCTGACCATCACAACGGGCGCGGGAAGCGAGGTCAGTGGTGGCGACCGCGGCATCGAAGCCAATAATTTTGGTCGCGGCAGCGATCTTGGAATCACAGTCGATGGCATGGTCACCGGAAAGGATGGCGTGTTTGCCGTCAATTCACAGTTCAGCCGGAATCTGACGATCGCCATGGGCGCGGATAGCGAGATCGCTGGAACCAATCGTGGTATCAGGGCCGAAAATAATGGCAGTGGCGATCTCCTGATCACGATCGCCGGCCGCGTCACGGCAGACACCGGCACCGCCGTTCGTGCCGTAAACTCTGAGAATAGCAACAATCTGACGATCGTCACGGCCGTGGGGAGTGAGATCGTCGCGAAGATGGACGAAGACTATAACGGGGGTAATGGGATTTCGGCTTCGAGCTATGGCCGCGGCAATCTCGACATCACGGTCAATGGCGATGTCACGAGCGAGCATTATCATGGCATATACGCTTATAACTCGGAGAATGGCGGCGATCTGAAGATCACTGTTGGTACCGAAAGCACTGTGAACGGTGACTTCTTCGGCATCAATGCCGGCAACTACGGCAGAGGCAATCTGGAGATCACCGTGCTCGGCGAGGTCAACTCACCGAACAACGCCGTGGTTGCTCGCAACAGGGGGGGACCATAGCGTTAACTTGAATATCGTGACCGGGACCGGCAGTGTCATCAACGGCTGGTATCGCGGCATTATGGCGAAGAACTATGGGACGGGCGATCTCGAGGTCACGGTCTATGGCGAAGTCACAGGAGAATATGGTCGCGGCATATACACGTCCAGCTACCAGGGCGTGGACACTTTCATCAAGATCGGTGCGACCGGCCTCGCGCAGGGCGGCGTTTCTGGTGTCTATGCCTCCTCAATGGAGGGGCGGGAGGTAGTCATCACCAACAATGGCCAAGTGCGCAATCTCTCCCGCAAGACGGATGATCTCGCCGTCGAAGTCAAGGATGGCGCCGCCAGGATCGACAACAACGGAAAGCTCATCGGCCGGATTACCTTGGATGAATATGACGATCTGCTCAACAATGCCGGGACCTGGACTGTCGGCTCAGAGATAGAGGATCCTAATGATGATGATGAGGAGAGCACCACATTCGGCGCCGGTGAGGACACGCTGAACAATCGCGGCATATTGATCGCCGCCTCTAAAGTAGACAGTGACGAGACTACCACGATCAACGCGCTCGAGACTTTCAACAATGCCGGTGCAATCTCCCTCTCGGATGGTCAGTCCGGCGACGTGCTCGAGATCACCGGCGATGTGCGGTTCAACGGCACGGGCGGCAGGCTCGAGGTCGATGCCGCGCTTGCCGAGGGCGGCAGCGCGGACAGGTTGATCGTCAATGGCACGGCCAGCGGGGTGACGAAGGTCTCCGTCAAGGCGGTCGGCGCCATCGGCGCGAACAGCGAAGGCATCACCGTGGTCGAGGTGAACGGCGATTCGACCGATGGCGATTTCACGCTGGACGAAGGCTCGCGCAATATGGGCTTTTTCGCCTGGGACATGCGGCGCGATGTTGAGGACAGCGATCTGTTCGAGCTCTATAGCACCGGCCTCGGCGTCGGGGCCTATGAATTCGCCGGCGGCATCACCGCCACGCAGGACATCTGGTTCCAGTCGGTCGGCACGCTGCTGCAGCGCCAAGCCGATCTGCGCGCGACCATCGCGGCAACGCAGGTGACGCCGGTCGCCGATTTCGTCGATCCGGTGGCGCCGACGGCCCTCGGTAGAGCGCTGCCGGGCTTTTGGTTCAAGGCGCTCGGCGCCTATCTTGAGCGTGACGTCGAGGAGAACGGGATCACGCTCGACCGTCGCCAGACCGTCTTTGGCGGTCTCGCCGGCCTCGATGTCGGCATGGATCTCGCTGGTCCCGGCGAGACAATGCTGTTCGGCATCTTCGGCGGCTATCTCGCGTCCGAGCTCAAATTCAAATCGACCAGCACGAAGTGGGACTATGATGGCCCGAGCCTCGGCGCCTATGCGACCTATCTGAACCAGGCCTTTTATGCCGATCTGACCGTCAAGGCGGATTTCCTTTCGATCGATATCGATGCCGATGATCTCGCCCCGGGTTCAGGCAAGGCCGACGCCAATGGCTTCAATATCGGCGGCCAGATCGACACCGGCTACCGGATCGGCCTCGATCACGACCTCTTCGTCGAGCCGCAGGCCTCCCTGGCGCTGCTCCATACCGAGATCGACGATGTCGACGACATATTGGGCGGCGCGGTCGATTTCGACAATGAGACGAGTGTGCGCGGCCGGCTTGGCGCCAGGCTTGGACATGAATTCACCGACAGCGACGCGCGCATCTATTCATCCGACGTGACGGCGAGCATCTGGCAAGAATTCAACGGCAGCAACGGCGCGACGATCCTCGCCCCCGACTTCACCGCGACAGGGATATCTGACGATACGATCGGGACCTTCGGCGATGTGTCGGTGGGCTTCAGTGTCGCGAGCCCGGAGGGCTGGTCGAGTTTCGTGCGCGGCAGCTGGCAGTTCGCCGAGGACTTCGACGCGTTGAGCGCCAATGCTGGCGTGCGCTACGCTTGGTAGGTGATGGTCTTACCCTCGCCCCGCAAGCGGAGCGCAGCGGGGAGAGGGAGGGGCCCGCCGCGCAGCGGCGGGAAGGGTGAGGGGCATGGCCTTCCGAATTAATGACCTCGCCGTCCACTAGCGAAGACAAATTGCAACAGCGCCCCTCACCCTCCCCATTGCTGCGCAATGGGTCCCCTCCCTCTCCCCGCTAATGCGGGGCGAGGGGGAGTCATTACGCGAACAGCTCGGTCTTGGCGAAGCGGGTCACGTCGATAAGGCCGATGTCGGAGATGCGCAGTTCCGGGATCACCACCAGCGCCAGCAGCGAGTGCTGCATATAGGCGTTGTTGAGGCTGCAGCCGCATTGCGCCATCGCCTCGACCATCCGGCCGGCTTTCTCGGCGATGAGCTCGGCGCGCTCGTCCGACATGAGGCCGGCGATCGGCAGTTCGACCAGCGCCAGGACCTTGCCCTTGCTCACCACCACGATGCCGCCGCCCACTTCGCCGAGCTTGTTGGCGGCGATCGCCATGTCGTCCTTGCTGGTGCCGACGACGATCATGTGATGGCTGTCATGCGCGACCGTGCTCGCCACGGCGCAGTCCGTATTGTAGCCGAAGCCTGAGACGAAGCCGTTGGTCACCTGGCCGGTCGCGCGGTGACGCTCGACCAGCGCGATTTGGCAGACATCCTGTGCCCGGTCCATGTCGACCAGGCCCTGGCTGACTTTGAGCGAACGCTCGAGCGCCTTGGTCGGCGCCTGGTTTTCGATGACGCCGATGACGCGCGCCTTCACCTGATTGGCGCCCTTGGGAGCCTCGATGTCGAAATCCTTGGCCACGAGCTTGCGGCCCATCTTCACCGTGTCGCGCGCCGAGGCCGGATAGGCATAAGCGGGGATGTCGGCGGTGAGCTTGCCGTTTTCGGCCAGCACCTTGCCATGGGCGATCACCATCTCGATGGGCAATGCCGCGAGATCGGAGGTGAGGATGAGATCGGCGCGCCGTCCCGGCGTGATCGAGCCCAATTCACGCTCGAGGCCGAAATGCTGCGCGGTGTTCAGCGTCGCCATCTGGATGGCGGTGATCGGCTTCAGGCCTTGCGCGATGGCGTGGCGCACCACGCGGTTCATATGGCCGTCATGCACGAGCGTGCCGGAATGGCTGTCATCCGTGCACAGCACGAAATTGCGCGGATCGATGCCGCGTTCGGTCACCGCTTTGATCTGCGCGGCCACATCGTACCAGGCCGAGCCCAGTCTCAGCATCGCGCGCATGCCTTGCCGGACACGGGCGATCGCATCCTCGACCCGCGTGCCTTCATGGTCATCGGCGGGGCCGCCCGCCACATAGCCGTGGAAGGGAAGTCCCAGATCGGGCGACGCATAGTGGCCGCCGACCGTCTTGTGCGCCGCCTGGGTCGCGGCGATCTCGTGCAGCATCTTCTCGTCCTTGAAGGTGACGCCAGGAAAATTCATCATCTCGCCGAGGCCGATGATATTGGGCCAGGCCATGGCTTCACGGACTTCCGCGACGCCTAAGCTGGCGCCGGCATTCTCCAGCCCGGGCGCGCTCGGCACGCAGCTCGGCATCTGGACGAGGACTTTGATCGGCAGGCCGGCGGCTTCGTCATGCATGAGCTTGACGCCCGGAAGCCCGAGCACATTGGCGATCTCATGCGGATCGATGAACATCGTCGTCGTGCCATGCGGGATCACCGCGCGGGCGAATTCGGTCACCGTCACCATGCCGCTCTCGACATGCATGTGACCGTCGCACAGCCCCGGCACCAGATACCGGCCATTGGCCTCGATGATTTTCGTGCCGGGCCCGATCGCATGCGACGCGTCGGGTCCGACATAGGCGAAGCGCCCGTCGACGATCGCGATATCGGTGTCGGGAATGATCTCGCCCGAATGCACGTTCACCCAGCGGCCCTTGCGGACAACGGTGTCGGCGGGGCTTCTCCCCATGGCGACGTCGATGAGCTTGGGGGCCGTGTCGAACCAGGTTTTCGGCATGAGCGGAATTCTCCTATTGAGACTGGCGCAGCGGCGGCACGGTGAGCGAGCTCACCACTTCGACGCAATAGCGCGGGACATAATGTTCAGACCGCTGCTTGTAGAAGTCGACGCAGAAGGACTGGAAGGCGGCAAATTTGCGCGACACATAGCGCCGGCGCGGATAGAGCAGGTTGACCGAAACCTCAGGCGAACGCCATTGCGGCATCACCGGCACCAGATGGCCGGTGGCGCATTCGATCTCGGTGAAGAAAGCGGGGAGATAAGCGAGACCCTCTCCGGCAACCGCGAAATATTTGATCATCCAATAGTCATTGGCGATGCAGCTGGCCGGCGGCAGCACATCGAGCGTCTCTTCGCCCCGCTTCAGATGCCAGGATTGCAGCCCCGTCGGAAAGCGGAAGGCGACGCCGCGGTGATCGTGCAATTCGCCCGGATTTTCGGGCCGGCCATGCTTCTCGATATAAGCAGGACTCGCATAGAGGCCGAAGGCCGCGCCCGTGAGACGGCGCGCGATATAATCGACATTCGACGGCTCGCCCCAATAGAAGATGCCGTCGAAGGCCTGCTGGCGCTCGGGCGCGAAGAGATAGCCGGACGAGAGGAAGATCACGTCGATCTTCACCTGAGGGAAGCGCTGCCGGAAGGCGAAGAGCAGTTCCGAGGTGAAGGACGTGCCGAACTCGCCGGTCGAGCCGATGGTGAGGGTGCCGGCGACCTCCTGGCGCATGGCGGCGATCGCCGCCGACGCCCCGTCGCAGCTCGCCTGGATGCGATAGGCATGGTCGAGGAATTCGGCCCCGGCGTCGGTGAGGAACATGTCACGCCCCTCGCGCACGAAGAGCGCCACCCCCAACTGGTCCTCGAGCTGGCGGATCTTGTGGCTCAGCGTCGATTTCGGCAGCCGATGCAGCTTGGCAGCGCTCGACAGCGACCGCGCGTCGGCGACCTTGATGAAAAAGTCGATGGCCTCGAGGTCCATGGATCGTCCAAAAAATTGGATGAATTGTCCAAATTAATCGTGTAATTCGCCAATTGCATGGACGAGCATAATACGGGAAAGTCGTCCGCAACAAGAGGAGAAGGAGAGCATTTTGCCCGATATTCGCGATTATATCCGTGCCGGCCGCGCCGAGGTGAAGGCCACCCTGATCATCAGGGGCGGCAATCTGGTCAATGTGGCCTCCGACGAGATCTATCCCGCCGATATCGCGATCTATCACGACCGCATCGTCGCCTTGGGCGATGTGAAGGTCTACGAGGGCAAGGACACCGAGATCATCGACGCCACGGGGTACCATCTCTGCCCCGGCATGATCGACGGCCATCTCCATGTCGAATGCTCGAAGATGTCGATCACCAGCTTCGCCAAGGCGGTGGTGCCGCTGGGCACGACCTCGATCGTCTCGGGCCTCGACCAGATCCTGGTCTCGGCGGGCGTGGCTGGGGCGCGCGAATTCCTCGACGAAGCGGCGCAAGGGCCGCTCAAGGTCTTCTGGGGCGCGCCCTGCAAGACGCCCTATACGCTGCCCGTTTCGAATGTCGGCCACTATTTTGGCCCCGAGGATCATCTCGCCACCCACAACTGGCCGGAATGCGTCGGCATCTGGGAAACGGTGCGCGAATTCATCCAGGAGATGGACGACAAGGTTCTCAAAGCGCTCGAGATCGCCGAGAAGAGCCGCCTGCCGGTGCTCGGCTGCTCGCCCATGGCGCGGGGGCAGAAGCTCAATTCCTACCTGCAGAGCGGTGTCCGTGCCGATCACGAGAGCTACACCGCCGACGAGATGCTGGAGAAGCTCCGCAACGGCATGCATGTCGTCATTCGCGAATCGTCCATCTCGCATTTCCTCACTGAGAATCTGCGCATCGTCACCGAAATGGGCATCAAGGCGACGCGCCGCATCTCCTTCTGCACAGACGACGTGGTGGCGAGCGACATCCTCAAGCGCGGTCATCTCGACAATATGGTGCGCATGGCGATCGCCATGGGCATTCAACCACTGACCGCCATACAGATGGCGACCATAAACGGCGCCGAGGCCCTGCGCATCGACCACAAGGTCGGCCTGATCGCCCCCGGCCGCAGCGCCGACATTCTCTTCGTCAAGGATATCGCGGATTTCCGCGTCGACCGCGTCGTCGCCAAGGGCAGGCTCGTGGCCGAGAAGGGCCGCATGACGGCCAAGCTCGCAGCACCTCAGCGCAGCGATACGCTGATGCGCACCTTCAAGGTCGATCCGGTGAAGCCGGAGGAACTCGTGGTGCGCGGCAAGGGCTCGGGCGAGAAGGCCAAGGTCCTCGCCATGGCGGTTACGCCGGATCAAATCTTCGTGCGCAAGCGTCGTGACGTGACGCTGAAGGCGAAGGACGGCATCATTCTCGCCGATCCCGCTTTGGACGTGCAGTATGTCACGGTGGTCGAGCGTTACGGCCGCACCCGCAACCGTCCCGTCGCCTTCGTCGCCGGTTTCGGCCTCGAAACCGGGGCGCTTGCCACCTCGACTGCGCCCGACGACAATAATATCGTCTGCGTCGGAACGAACCCGGAAGACATGGCGGTCGCCATCAACCATATCATCGCCCATAATGGCGGCCAGGCGGTCGTGAAGGACGGCAAGGTCACGGCCTTCCTGCCTTTGCCGATTGGCGGCATCGTCTCCGATCTGGAGCCCGCGGAAATGGCCGAGCGCGAGGACGCCCTCGATGACGCGGCGCGCGCTTTGGGGTGCAAGTTGCCCTGGCCTTTCATGTATATGTTCGTGCTGCAGATCACCGCGATTCCGGACTATGCGATCACCGATCTGGGCGCCATCGACTGTATCGACCTGAAGGTGGTCGATCCGGTTCTGGCGCCGTTCTAGAAGACGATGAGTTCAAGTGGTCTCATCACCCTCACCCTGAGGCGCCCGCCAAAGGCGGGCCTCGAAGGGTGGCAAGCGGCAGGCTCCTTGTGCCTGGATCATGCTTCGAGGCTCCCCCGGCTCAGGGCCAGGGGAGCACCTCAGCATGAGGGTATTTTGAACGGCCGATTCTTTCTAAAGTCATCAGTGGACAACAAGGGAGGAGCAAACAGATGAAAAGACTATGGGCGGCATTGACGGGCGTCGCGCTCGCCGCCAGCGTGATGGTTTCCGGGGCACTCGCGGAAAACCCGACCAAGCTCAAGATCGCCGGCATCTTGTCGGCCGGCAAGGAAGCGCCGTGGGAGACGTCCTTCGTCTCCTCGATGGACCGGATCATCGCCGCCAAGCCGCATGGTCTCGAGATCGAGGTGAATTACACCGAGAATGTCTATGACAATGCCGAGCAGGTCTTCCGCACCTATGCCGAGACCGGCGAATACGACATTCTTTTCGGCGACACGGCCTATGCCGACGCCATCGAGAAGCTGAAGGACGAATTCCCCAATATCATGTTCGTGATGTCGGGCTCCGGCAATCGCGGCATGGGCGGCAATGCCTATTGGGTCTTCGTGCATGCGCATGAGCCGGCCTTCGTCATGGGCCAGCTTGCCGGCAAGCTCTCAAAGTCCAATGTCGTCGGCGCGGTCTCGACCTTCCCGGCCGAGGATACCAACGATCAGATCAACGCCTTCTTTGCCGGCGCCAAGGAAGCCAATCCGGCGGTCAAGCAGAAGATCACCTACATCCAGTCCTGGTACGATCCGACCAAATCCAACGAAGCCACCTCGGCGCAGATCGCCGCCGGCGCCGACATGATCTATCAGATGTCGGGCGCCTTCGAGGTCTGCGAGCAGAAGGAGATCGGCTGCTTCGGCAATTATGTCGACATGTCGCCCTATGCGCCGAAATCGATCGTCGCTTCGGTCATCGTGAAGTGGGATCCGCAGATCAACTGGATCATCAACGAATGGTGGAAGGTGAAAGCCGAAGGCGGCAAGTTCGATGCGCCCAAGGAGCCGAAGTGGTTCACTTGGAAGGAAGGCTCCGGCGACGTCGCGCTGAACCCGGCCTGGGCTGAGAAGATACCGGCTGATGTCAAGACGCTCGCCGACGACACGGCCGCCGCCATCAAGAGCGGCGGCAAGACCATCGAGCTCAATTTGAACGAAGTGAAGTCGGATTGAGATAGCTTCCGCTATCCCCTTTATCCCCTCTCCCCCTGCGGGGGAGAGGGCTAGGGTGAGGGGGAACCGGCGGAAAGATTCCATAGAATGAGCAGCAACGTTATCGCCCATTCCCCCTCACCCTCCCAATGCTTCGCATTGGGTCCCTCCCTCTCCCCGCAGGGGGCGAGGGGATAAGATCATGAACTTTCCCGCCACACCGCGTCTCGCCGTCCGCCATCTCACCAAGCGGTTCGGCGCGCTCACCGCCAATGACGATGTCTCGCTCGACATCGCCGCCGGGGAGCTGCATTGCCTCCTCGGCGAGAACGGCGCCGGCAAATCCACTTTTTCCGCCTGTCTCTATGGTCTTCTCCAGCCCGATGCGGGCGAGATCGAGATCGACGGTATCAAGGTCGACCTCACCACCCCCGCCAAGGCGATCGCGTCCGGCATCGGCATGGTGCATCAGCACTTCGTCCTGGTGCCGAGCTTTACCGTGCTCGAGAATATCGTCGTCGGCACCGGCGCGGGCTTCCGGCTCGATATGGCCGCGGCGCGCAGCCGCATCCTGGAATTGAGCCGCGGCTTCGGCCTTGATCTGGCGCCCGACCGCCTGGTCGCCGATCTGTCGGTCGGAGAGAAACAGTGGGTCGAGATCGTCAAGGCGCTCTATCTCGGCGCCAGGCTTCTCATTCTCGACGAGCCCACCGCCGTGCTGACGCCGCAGGAATCCGAGCGGCTTTTCGCCATCATCAAGCAGCTCCAGGCCGCCGGTATTGCGGTGATCCTCATCACGCACAAGATGAACGAGGTGATGCGTTCCGACCGCGTCAGCGTCCTGCGCAAGGGCAAGCTCATCGGAACGGTCACGACCAGGGACGTCACGCGCGATGAGCTCACCATGATGATGGTCGGCCGTCCCGTCACTCAGGTCCATGCCCGCGCCAGACCCCATGCCGGTGAAACGGCCCTCAGCCTCGCAGGCGTCACGCTGGCGAAGGGTGGGCGGACCTATCTCAAGGCCGTCGATCTCGATATCGCGGCGGGCGAGATCGTGGGCATCGCCGGCGTGGCCGGCAACGGCCAGGATGAATTGCTGGAGGCGGTGGCGGGGCTGGCGCGGCCCGACAGCGGCCGCATCCTTTTGCGGGGCGAAGACATCAAGCCGCTCAGCGTGCATGACATAGCGCGGCGCGGTGTCGGCTATGTGCCGAGCGATCGCTTCCGCGACGGCCTCGTCTCCGATTTCAGCATTTCCGAGAATCTGATCCTCGGCCAGCACTGGGACGAGCGCTGGCGCTCGGGTCCGTTCCTTGACGAGCGCGCGACGCGCAAGAGCGCCGAAGACGCCATCGCCTCCTATTCGGTCATGGCGAGCGGCCCGGATATGCTCTGCGGACGATTGTCCGGCGGCAATGCTCAGAAGGTCATCCTGGCGCGCGAATTCGCCAAAGCGCGGCATCTGCTTTTGTGCAACCAGCCGACGCGCGGCGTCGATATCGGCGTCATCGAATTCGTGCATGGCGAGCTCCTGCGCAAGCGGGAGGAGGGCTGCGCCATTCTCCTCGTCAGCGAGGAGCTCGAGGATATCTTCGCGCTCAGCGACCGCATTGCCGTGATGTTCCGTGGCGAGATCATGGGCATCTTCCCGCGCTATAAGGCCGACATCGCCGTGATCGGCCCGTTGATGGCCGGGCACGCCCACGGGGCGGCGGCATGACGCTGGAAAAACTAGGCTATCGCATCGAACCGCGCGCCGAGACCTCAGGCCCCGCCCGCGCCGTGGCGGTCTCAGGCGCGCTTGCCGCGTCTCTCGTTCTCTGTGGCCTGTTGTTCCTGGCCGTCGGCGTCAGCCCGGTCACCGCCTTCCAGTCCCTCGTGCAGGGCGCCTTCGGCACCTGGCGTGCCGCGACGGAGACGCTCGTCAAGGCAACGCCTTTGATCTTCACCGGCCTCGCCACGGCTGTCGCCTTCCGCGCCAGGCTGTGGAATATCGGGGTCGAGGGCCAGGTCTTCGCCGGCGCCATGTTCGCTTACTGGTGCCAGAGCGCGATCGCCGGGACATCGCCGTGGATCCAATTGCCGGTAATCGTCCTCGGCGCCATGGTGGGCGGCGGACTTTATGCCGGGGTTGCCGGCCTGCTCAAGACCCGCTTCCGGGTCGATGAGGTGATCTCGACGGTGATGCTCAATTACATCATCGTCTATATGCTCTCGCTGCTGCTGCTCAAAGGTCCGTGGAGCGAGGCGGGCGGCTTCTTCGAGCAGACCGCCAAGGTCGACGCCGGCGCCATCCTGCCGATCCTCTTCGACAAGACGCGCCTGCATCTGGGCTTCCTGCTGGCGCTCATCGCCGCGGCGCTCGTCTATCTGATGATCAAACGCAGCCCGGTCGGCTATGAGATCCGCGCCGCCGGCTCCAATCTGAGAGCCCTCGAAGTGCAGGGCACCAATTCCCGCCGCGTTGTCCTGATGGTGATGTTCATCTCGGGCGCGCTGGCGGGCCTTGCCGGCATGAGCGAGGTCTATGGCGTGCATTATCGCCTCAAGGCAGGCGCGCTCACCTCCTATGGCTATACCGGCATCATCGTCGCCATATTGGGACTGCTCAATCCCTGGGGCGTCGTCATCGCCGCCATCCTGTTCGGCGCCCTCGTCAATGGCGCGACCTTCATGCAGATCAAGACCGGCGTGCCTTCGGCGCTCATCTATGCGATCGAGGCCATTCTGCTGCTGTTCTATCTCGCCGGCTGGGCGGCATCCTCGTTCAAGCTGAAGCGGATCAAGCCATGATCGCCGAACTCCTCGAAACCTCGATCATCATCAGCGTGCTGGCGGCGACGGTGCGTATCGCCACGCCGATCCTGCTCGCCGCTCTAGGCGAAATGATCGCCGAGCGCAGCGGCGTCTATAATATGGGCCTCGAGGGCACCATGCTGATGAGCGCCTTCACCGCCTATATCGGCGCCTATTACACAGGCTCATTGTGGCTCGGTGTTGTGATCGCGATGATCACCGGCGGGCTGATGAGCCTGATCTTCGCCTTCATGGTCATCACGCTGAAGGTCGAGCAGATCGTCACCGGTCTGGCGCTCAATCTCCTGGGCTCGGGCCTGTCGATCTTCTGGCTGCGCGCCGCTTTCGCCAATGCCGGCCAGACGCCGACCATTCCTTTCTTCGATACCGTGCCGCTGCCGCTTCTGTCCGATATCCCTTTCCTCGGACCGATCCTCTTCGACCAGAAGCTTCTCACCTATCTCGCTTTCCTCATGGTGCCGGCCGCCTGGTATTTCCTCTTCCGCACCCGCTATGGGCTCGAACTGCGCTGCGTCGGCGAAAATCCCAAGGCGCTCGACATCAAGGGGCTGAATGTCGCCGCCCGCCAATATGCCGCGGTGGTCTTCGGCGGGCTGATGGCGGGCCTGGGCGGTGCCTTCCTGACCGTCGGCTCGGCGGCGCGCTTCGTGCCAGAAATGACCAATGGCCGCGGCTGGCTCGCCATCGTCATCGTCATCGCCGGCATGTGGCGCCCGGTGCCGGTGCTGCTGGCGACGATCGCCTTTTCGTTCCTCGATGCGCTTCAATTGCAGATCCAGGGCATCGGCGTCGCCATTCCGTATCAGCTGCTGTTGGCCATGCCCTATATCTGCGCCATCCTGGCGCTCGCCATCCGCCGCTCGCATTCGGGTGCGCCGGCGATGCTGGGGATTCCATACTGGCGGAAGTAACGTAACTCTCCTCGTCTCCCCCTCTCCCGCTTGCGGGAGAGGGGGCCTGACAGGGCGGGTGAGGGTGTTGGCTCCGCTATCGCGCACTCTATGGGGCTTCTAGCTCCTTGCACGAAGGACACCCTCATCCGGCGCTTCCCGCCACCTTCTCCCGCAAGCGGGAGAAGGGGATATGACAGAGGGCGGCGTCATACCGCCATGAACCTCAAATCTACGCAAGGGAGAACGAAAATGATCTCCTCGATCATTGACGCCTCCGTTGTGATCTGTTCGTCACAATCAGGGTCATCCTAACGGTGGAGGTGCGGTCCTAGCCCGTGAAGCAGCACCGCACTCCTCCCTCTTAAGGATAGGTAGAAAGACGATGAAACCTCAAGACTTCAACGCTTGGCTCCGGCACATGGGGTGGGACGGCTATGGAGGTCGGAAGCAGGCCGCAAGGGCGCTCGACACCTCCACGGCGACGATCCGAAACTATGAGATAGGGAAAACGAGGATCCCGGTTACAGCCGATCTCGCCTGCGCTGCAATTGCGCGAGGCATCAGGCCTTGGTCAGCGCATAGGCGAGAAACTCAGGATGCACTTCCAACGTCGCTGCAACGCAACTCGTGAAGTTTCGAGAAATAGATTTTCGTCAGGCTTCGCACTTCCGCGCCCGCGCGGGGCGAGGGGATTTTCAGATCTCCTGCCGCAACACTACCGCCGTGGTGGTCTCGGCCACTTCCGGGAAATGCGAGATCTCGTCGCGGATCTGGTTGAGGCGGGCGAGGGACTCCGCCGCGATGTCGATCAGGAGATCGATTTCGCCGGCGAGCGACAGGCAGCGCTTGACCTCGGGCAGGCGTTCGAGACGCTTGATCACTTGCGGGGAGGGCGTCTGTTTCAGTTTCACCAGCAGGCAGGCGACAGCGGCGTTCGACGCATCGGCGATGTCGGCCCGGTAGCCGCGGATGATTCCCGACTTCTCGAGCCGGGCGATCCGGTCCCTGAGGCTCGATCTGGCGAGGCCGACCCTGGCGGCGAGCGCCTTGGCGCTGATGCGGGCATCCTCGCGCAGGATGGTCAGGATTTCGCGGTCTTTCTCATCTGGCGTCATAATGGCGGTCATACCGGTCAAAAGGGCGGACAAGCAAGGCGAAGTGACGGTTGAGTTAAGGCGATGATTGGCACATCTTCGGCGAGCTTGCACGCAACCATCCGGAGACTGCCTTGTCGATCATCAACCATCCCGGCCCCGAGATCAGCGAAACCCAGGCCTCGGAGATCGCCGAGCGCCATTTCGGCCTGAAGGGCCTGAAAGGCCGGCTCGCCAGCGAACGCGACCAGAATTTCCATTTTGGCGGGAACGGCCAGAGCGCGGTGCTCAAGATCGTCAATGCCGCCGAGCCCGATGAGGCGATCCGCTTCCAGGTGGCAATGATCCGCCATATCAAGGCGACCGATCCCGGCCTCGCCGTGCCGCTGGTGCGCCTCTCGAGGTCGGGTGAGGAGCTTCCGGTCATCGACGACGGCAAGGGCGGCCGCCATCTGATCCGCGCCGTCGACTATCTGGAAGGAACGCCTCTGGCCGAAAGCCGCAAGACGCCCGAGCTCCTGGCGAGCTTCGGCGGCTTCCTCGGCCGTCTCGACCGGGCGCTGCAGAGCTTCGGTCATGTCGGCGCCCATCGCGATCTCGACTGGGACCTGCGCAAGGCCGGCCGCACGCGCGCGAGGCTCTCCGCCCTCCAGAATCTTGAAGAGCGCGAGATCTGCGATTACTTCATCACCCGCTTCGAGACCGAAGTCGAGCCGAGCCTGATGAAGCTCAGGGCTTTCGTCATCCACAACGACGCCAATGACTGGAATGTGCTTGTCTCGGCCGACGGCACGGCCATTTCCGGCCTCATCGATTTCGGCGACGCGCTCCATAGCGCGCTTATCTGCGAAATGGCGGTAGCCGCCGCCTATGCCATTCTTGATGCCGACGATCCGCTGGGCGCGCTCTCATATATGCTTGCCGCCTATCACCGCGAAATGCCGCTGCTGGCGGAGGAAGTCGATCTCCTCTTCGATCTCGTCGCCATGCGGCTCGTCACCAGCGTCACCATTTCGGCCGAACGCGCCCCGCGTGTGGCGGATAATCCCTATCTCAATATCAGCGAGCGGCCGGCCTGGGACATGCTGCGCCGCCTGCGCCGCATCGATCCCTTCATCGCCCGCGCCATCCTGCGCCAGGCCTGCGGCTTCGACGTGGCGCCGGGCGCCGGGAAGGCCGCGCAATGGCTCGCCGGTAATTGCAGGAGCTTGAGCCCCATCTGGGGACGGCCGCTGTCCAATCACCGCATCCTGCAGGTGCCCTTCGGCGATGCGATGCGCCCCTTGGTCAAAGCCGCCGCCGCTATGGATGTCGCGGCTTGCGAGCGCGAATGGCAGGTCTTGCGCAAGGCGGAGAACGCCGAACTCGGCATCGGGCCCTGGGGCGAGAAGCGTGCCGTCTATGCCGGCCAGATGTTCCAGTCCAGGCTCATCAAGGATGTCCGGCGCACCCGCCATCTGGGGCTCGATATCTTCGCCGATGCCGGCACCGCGATCTTCGCTCCCTTGGCCGGCCGCGTGGCTTCGGTCGAGATCGAGCGCGAGCCTTTGGGCTATGGCTGCGTTGTCCTCATCGAGCACGAGCCGGAGCCGGGTGTGCGTTTCTCGAGCCTGTGGGGGCACCTCTCGCATGAGACGGCGAAACATCTGAAGAAGGGCCAAACGCTCGCCGCCGGTGAGAAGATCGGCACCTTGGGCGCTGCAGAGGAAAACGGCGGCTGGATGCCGCATCTGCATCTGCAGCTCGTCGCCTATTCGACCGACGATATCGGCCCCATTCCGGGCGTCGGTGAGGAAGCCTATCTCGATATCTGGTCGAAGCTCTATCCGCCCGCTTATGATTTCGCCGGGCTCACGCCGGAGACCTTCCACCGCGAAGGCAAGCCCGGCGATGAGATCGTCGCCTTGCGCAAGAAGACGCTGCTGCCGAATTTGAGCATCTCTTTCCGCAAGCCCTTGAAGATGGTGAGGGGCGAGGGCGTGTGGCTCATCGCCGATGACGGCCGCGCCTATCTCGACTGCTTCAACAATGTCGCGCATCTGGGTCACGGCCATCCTGAAATCGTCGAGGTGCTGGCGCGCGAAGCTTCGCGCCTCAACACCAATACGCGTTATCTGCACGATAATATGGTGGACTATGCCGAGAAGCTCGGCGCCACATTGCCGGGCGATCTGAAAGTCGCGAGCTTCGTCTGCACCGGCAGCGAGGCCAATGACCTTATGCTGCGCATGGCCCGCGCCAGGACTGGCGCAAAGGACATGGTCGTCGTCGACTGGGCCTATCACGGCCATCTCGCCGAGCTGATCGACATCAGTCCGTATAAATACAAGCGCGCCGGCGGCGCGGGGCGCCAGCCCCATGTCTGGGAAGCGCAATTGCCGGACAGCTACAGGGCGCCCGAGGACTGGCCGGCCGAGGAACATGGCAAGCGCTTCGCCGAAAGCATCGCCCGCCAGGTCGAGGCGATCCGCAAGGCGGGCCGGAAGCCGGCGGCCTTCATTGCCGAATCCATTCCAAGCTGTGCCGGCCAGATTTTCTTTCCCCCGCATTATCTGGAGGAAGCCTATCGCATCATCCGCGAGGCCGGCGGCCTGTGTGTCGCCGATGAGGTGCAAGTGGGCTTCGGCCGCGTCGGCAGCCATATGTGGGCGTTCGAGACGCAAGGCGTCGTTCCCGACTTCGTCACCATGGGCAAGCCGATCGGCAACGGCCACCCGCTCGCCGCCCTCGTCACCACGCCGGAGATCGCCCAGGCCTTCAACAACGGCATGGAGTACTTCAACACCTTCGGCGGCAATCCGGTGTCCTGCGCCATCGGGCTCAAGGTACTGGAGATTATCGAGCGCGACCGTTTGCGCCACAATGCCAAAACGATCGGGGACTATCTGATGACGCGCTTGCGCGACATGCAGAAGCGTTATGAGATGATCGGCGATGTGCGCGGCATGGGATTGTTCCTGGGACTTGATCTGGTGACCGACCGCAAATCGAAAGCCTACGCCACCGACTTCGCCAACCGCGTCGTCAATCTGGCGCGCGAGGACGGCGTGCTGATCGGCACCGACGGGCCTTACGACAATGTCGTCAAGATGCGCCCGGCGATGATCTTCACCAGGCGCGAGGCGGATCTGCTCTGCGACGTGCTCGATCAGGCTTTCGCGCGAGCGTCCGCCGCCGCCTGAAGCGCCGGCGCCAGCCTTTTCGCCCAGGCGATCTGGCCGTCGCGATGGCCGATCAGGTCCTGGCGGATCTCGATGAGCACCGCATCGAGGCCGCGCGCCTCGCCATGCACCGGCACCGTCTGATCGCCGTCATCCTCGATACGATAGGGTTCGTTGGCGACGACGTTGAGCCCGGGCTCCTGCAATGCGGCGACGAGCGCCTGGCCGAAGGCTTGCGCCTTGCGGAACAGGATGCCGGCATGCCAGGGCCGCTCGACGCCCTTGAAGACGGGCGTGAAGCTGTGCACGCCGAAGACGATGGTTTGCATCTTCGCCGCCTGGCGCCGGTCGAGGATGCGGGCGACCGCCCGCTGGAACGGCCAGTAGAAGGCGTCGGCGCGCAGCTGGCGTTCCTCGGCGCTGAGGCCGGTGTTGCCGGGAATACGCGTCGACTCACTGATCTCAGGGATCGCGGTCGCGACCCCGACCGGCCGGTTGCAGTCGATCAGGAGACGCGAATAGCCGGAGAGCACCAGCGGCGCATCGAGCGCTTTCGACAGATCACGCGCGATCGGCGCCACGCCGATATCCCAGGCGATATGACGCTCGAGCTCCGACTTGTCGAGGCCGAGCCCCCGATAGCGGGCCGGAATGTAGTTCGACGCATGCTCGCACAACAGCACATAAGGCGACTTGCCGTCCGGATTGACCGTCTCGGCTGCCGGCGGATCAATCTTCGCCCGCATCAATAGATCTCCGCATAGCGCTGGCACAGCGCATCGCCTTCGAGTCCATCGACGAGCTTCATCTCCATCCGCTTCATGCCGTGATAGGTTTCCATCGCCACCGGCGCGAACCAGCCCGACACGGTATCGTCGGCCTTGAGCGCGTCGAGGGCGGCGCTCAAGGATCTGGGCAGCCGTTTGATGCCGAGTCTGTCCTTCTCGGCGTTGCTTAGCGTTTCCGGATCGCCGCTGAAGATCGGCGGGGTTGCGAGTTTGGCGCGAATGCCTTCGAGCCCGGCACGGATGACGGCGCCCAGCACCAGATGCGGGCAGGCGGTGGCATCGGCCGCGCGATATTCGAGATTGAACTGCCGCGCCGGGTCCTTAGCCCCGATGGTCACCGTCGGGCAGATGCGCAGCGAGGATTCGCGGTCGCGTTCGCCGAACCAGGTATAGGCCGAGCTCCAGTGATGCGGCTGGAGCCGCAGATAGGAGATTGGGCTCGGCGCGGTCAGCGCCACCAGCGCCGGCAGATGGCGGATGATGCCGGCGGAGAAGGCGCCGGCCAGCGCCGATACGCGGCCAGGGGCCTTCGCATCAAAGGCGGCGGGCTTGCCCTGCTTGGTGAGGAAGCTCAGATGCACATGCACGCCATTGCCGACGCCGGCGACGGCCGTCTTGGGCGCGAAAGAGGCGCGCCAGCCCTTGAGGCGCGCCACTTCACGGGTGATCTCGCGGATCGCCACGCAGCGGTCGGCGGCAATGAGGCCAGGAGCGGGTGACGTGGTGATCTCGAACTGGTCGCGGCCATATTCGGCGATGAAATTTTCAGGCTCGCAGCCGGCTTCATCAAGCGCGCCGATAAGCTCAGGCCCGAAGGGATCGGCGTGGCGAAGGGCCGAGAGCGCGAAGGCCGGCTCGCTCGACCAGCCAGCATTGCGGATCTGGAATTCTTGCTCGAAGGAAGCGATGAGGCGGCAGCCGGTCACCTTCTCGAAATCGGCGAGCGCTTTCTTGAGAAAGGCGCGCGGACAGCAGGACCAGGCCTTGCCATCGAGCTCGACGATGTCGCTCATGACGAAATCGAGCGCCGTCGCCGCACCTCTGGGATGCGTACGGTAGCGCGCCTTCGGATCAGGTAGGAGTCGCAGATCGCCCGCCGAGCCCCAGGGATTGGGATCGGCGATGAGGTCGAAGGGGGTGAGCGACATATTGGCCGGCACCCATCCGCAAGTCTTGTTGCCTTTGGATTTCTCGTAGTCGCGGCGCGGCAGCGAGCGGCCGCGGGTGATCGCGGCGTAGTCGGTTGTGACGAAGGTGGTGAGCTCGGTGAGGCCGGGGGTGAAGGGTGTCTTAGCCACTAGCGTCTCCCTCCATCCGTCATCCCGGCGAAAGCCGGGATCCACAAAAGCCTTTCCGCGCGAGCAGAACTACCCGCTTTGAACCAATTTAATGGGTCCCGGCTTTCGCCGCGATGACAGGGATTGGCATGCATCACGCGAGATCCTTCAGCCGCTGGAGCACTGTCTCCGTATTCGTGACCCAGCAATAGCCGCCGAAGGCCTTGAGCGCGTTGTCGTGGCGGGCCTGGGTGTAGGTGGCGCAGGCGTCCTCGGCGAGCGTTACCAGATAGCCGCGATCGGAGGCATCGCGCACCGCCATGTCGACGCATTGATCGGTCACCACGCCCGAGATGATGAGATAGCGGATGCCGAGATTCTTCAGCACATAGTCGATATTGGTGGAATTGAAGACGCCCGAGGATGATTTAGGCAGCACGATCTCGTTGTCGATGGGGGTCAGCTCCTTGATCGGCTGGCCTTCCGGCAATCCCTTCGGCACGAAGATGTTGGAGAGGCGATGGTCGAGTGAAATGTCGCGGCCGTCCTTGGTGAGCGCCTCGATGATCGTGTGCAGCACCTGGACACCCGAGGCGCGCGCCGCCTCGATCAGTTTCTGCGCATTGGGAACGGTCGTGGCCCTGAGCCGCTTGAAATAATAATGCTCGGCATTGAGCTCGGGATGCTGGGGATCGAGCCCTGGCGTGCAGAAGATGGTCTGCAGGTCGACGAAGAGTAGGGCGGTTTCCTCGCGCTTGTAAGGCGCATCGCGCGTGACGGCGGCAGGCTTCATGTTTTTGCTCTCTGCTTCTTGCGGGGTTTGGATGGGGCGTTGGCCGGCGTGTCGAGCACGACATTGTTGAGGCGCCGGTAATGTTCGATCTCCTCGAGCCTCGGCCGTACCTCTTTGTCGAGCTTGCCGGTGAAGGCGGTGACGAGCGCTTCGAGCTGCACCATGGTCGGCACCATCGTGTCGAAGGGCGAGATCGTGTCGACCGGTCCGGTGAGCGTCACCGTGGCGAAGGAAGCGATCGGCGACTTCCATTTGTCGGTGAGGAGGATGATGCGCGCCCCGCGCTCATGCGCCTGGCGGGCGAATTGCACGACATCCTGCTGATAGCGTCGCAAGTCGAAGGCGACGACGAGATCCTGCTTGCCGATGTCGGCGACATATTCGGCGAGATCGGCGAGCGATCCGTTGACCCAGATAGCGCCGGGGCGGAGCTGCACCAGATGTCGGTGCAGGATGGCGGCGAGGAAGCCGGTGAAGCGGCCACCGATGCAGAAGATGCGTTTCCTGGCCTTGATCAGGAGATCGGCCGCCTCGTTGAAATCGGCCGGCAGGATTTCGGACTGACTGTTCTTGAGCGCCGCGATGGTCGCTTCGGCATAGGATTGATAGAGACCTTCGGCGCTGACCGTCGGCTTGCGGCTCTCCAGCATGGTGAGGGCGGAGTTCATATGCGCTTCGAGCTCGGCGAGCAGCGCCTGCTGCATTTCGATGAAGCCGGAAAAGCCGAGCTTGGTGGCGAGCCGGATGACGGTCGGGTCGCTCACCTCCGCCTGCTGGGCGAGCCTGGAGGCCGTGGCAAGTCCCGCGACCGGATAATTGGCGAGCAGAACCCGGATCACCTTGCGCTCCGCCGGTGTGTAATCCGCCTCGCTGTCGATGAGCTTGTCTTTGAGCGCCATGCTGGTTGCCGAACAGGTCTGAAGAAAAAAATACAGAATGATGATTGTTTAAGCAATCTGTAAAATTTATTTGACGTCCGTCGCCGGTTTGCTAGCCTGAGAAAAAACAGGGCAGGGCAGGAAACATTGGGCGGGCTGAGCGTATCGCGGGAATCTTTGGGTAGCGGGCTGATGCTCGCCGCGCTCGTTGCCGTCGGCGCCCTCGTCACCGGCTTCGCCTTCGGTGCCAATGGCGAGCGCATCGCGACGCTCTTCCTCATCTATCTCTGCGCCGTCCTGTCGATTTCGGTCTTCACCGGCGGCGCCGGCATCACCTCATTCGGCCACGCCGCCTTCATGGGCATCGGCGCCTATGTGTCGGGCATCCTCACCATGCCGAAGGCGCTGCAGGTGTCGGCTTTGCCGCAACTGCCGACTTTCCTCGCCGGCCATGAAGCGGGGATCGTCGCAGCGATCCTGGCCGTCGCGGCCGCCGGCCTGATCGCCGGACTCATCACAGGAATTCCGATCGCCCGTCTCGGCGGCTCCTCCGCTGCGATAGCGACGCTGGCACTGCTCATCATCATCCATGTGATCCTCAATGGCGCGCGCGAGATCACCCGCGGCAGCCAGACCTTCTATGGCGTGCCGCGCCTGACCACCTTGGCCACAGCGCTCATCTTCGCGCTCGCCTTCATCCTCATTGCACGCCTGTTCCGCGACACGGGGCCGGGCCTGCGCCTGCGCGCCAGCCGCGAGAATGATGTGGCGGCCCAGGCCTGCGGCGTCTCCTTGTTTCAGGTGCGCTATATCGGCTGGATCCTGAGCGCGGTGCTCGCCACCTTGGCGGGCGCGCTTTACGGACATTTCCTCGGCGCCTTCTCGCCCAAGGATTTCTATTTCGATCTGACCTTTCTGCTCATCGCTATGCTGATCGTCGGCGGCATGCTGACCGTGACCGGCGCCATTGTCGGCACCGCGCTCATCACCGCGGTGATCCAGATCCTGCGGCTCGCCGAAGGCGGCATCGATCTGGGCTTTGTTCAGATTCCGGTGATATTCGGCCTTACGCAACTGGGCCTGGGCGTTGCCTTGCTTCTGACCATCTGGCGCCGGCCGCTCGGCATTGTCGGCTTGCAGGAATTGGGGCTGCGCGCCAATGCGCTGGTTCAGCCCGCCGCCGGCGAAGCCCCGGCCGCCAATCCCTCATCAGCCGGCAAGAGCCTGACGGTCTCAGGCCTCTCCAAACGCTTCGGTGGTCTCCAGGCTTGCGACGACCTCACCTTCACCATCGAGCGGGGCAAGGTCACCGGTCTCATCGGCCCCAATGGCGCCGGCAAGACGACCCTGATCAACCTGATCTGCGGTCAGCTCAAGCCCGATCGCGGCACGGTCGTAATCGACGGCGAGGACGTCACCAGCCGCGCTCCGCATCTCATCGCCACGGCCGGCCTCGGCCGCACCTTCCAGGCGATCAGGCTTTTCGACCGCATGACGGTGCTCGAGAATGTGACAGTCGCGGCTCTCACCATCGAGCCCGACCTGGGCAAAGCTCGCATAGCGGCCGAGACGCTCCTGGCGCGCCTCGAACTCGCCAAGGACGCGCACAGGCTTGCCGGCACGCTGGCCTATGGCGAGCGCCGGCGTCTCGAGATCGCCCGCGCTCTGGCCTTGCGGCCGCGCTATCTGCTGCTCGACGAGCCGGCCGCCGGCATGAATCCGGTCGAGACCGAGGCGCTGAAAACCATGCTCGACCGCATCCGCCATGATTTCGATCTGGGCCTCCTGGTGATCGAGCATGACATGCATCTCATCATGCGGCTCTGCGATTTTATCGTGGTGATCAACAAGGGCCAGAAGATCGCCGAGGGCGCGCCCGCCGCCATCCGCAGCGATCCCAAAGTCATCGAAGCCTATATCGGAGCGGCGCCCGAGACGGAAATCACGGCATCCACACCATCAACGGGAGGAGTACAAAATGAAACTGCGATTAGCACTGCTTAGCCTTACGGCGCTCAGCGCGCTGACCTTCGCCGCCCAGGCCGAGGAGCTGAAGATCGGCCTCGCTTCGGCGCAGACCGGCACGCTCGCCTTCGGCGACCAGCCCTCGCTCGCCGGCCTCCAGATGGCGGTCGACGAGATCAATTCAGCGGGCGGCTTCGGCGGCAAGTACAAGGCCGTGCTCGATGTGAAGGACACGCGCTCCGATACGGCGGCAACGGTGCAGGCGGCCCAGGAACTCGTCGCCTCCGGCATCAATATCCTGATCACGCCCTGCGACGCCGATCCCTCGATCGCGGCCGGCCAGATCAGCCAGCCGGCCAAGATCGTGACCTTCACCTTCTGCGGCACGACGCCCACCATCACCAGCGCCGTCGGCGACTTCATGTTCGGCACCTATCCGGCCGACAACGCGCAGGCGACGGTGCTCGCCGATTACGCGCAGGAGAAAGGCTACAAGTCCGCTTATATCCTGAAGTCCCCGGACTCGGCCTATACGCTGAAGCTGCCGGAATATTTCCAGCAGGTCTTCACCAAGAAGGGCGGCACCATCGCCGGTGAGGGCACCTATTCGATGGGCCAGCAGGACTTCGCCGCCGAGGTCACCAAGATCAAGAGCCTGAGCCCGCAGCCCGACGTCGTCATGACATCGGCCTATGAGCCCGACTTCCCGGCCTTCATCAAGCAGCTGCGCGCCGCGGGCGTCACCGCGCCGGTGCTGGGCTCGGACGGCATCGACACGCCGACCGTCGCCGGCCTCGGCGACGTGGTCGACGGCGTCGTCCATTCCTCGGCGGGGCTTCCTTCCGCTGGAACGCCTCTCGACGCCTTCGCCAAGAAGTTCACCGAGAAGACCGGCAAGCCTTTCGATACCGTCTATATCGCCAATGGCTATGAGATCGGCCTCATCATCGACGCGGCGGTGAAGGCGGCGGGCTCGCTCGATCCGCAAGGTTTGCGCGATGCGGTCGCCAATCTGAAGGACGTCGAGGGCGTTACCGGCAAGATCACCTATGCCGGCACCGACCGCATGCCGTCGCGCGACATCGCTCTGGTCGAGATGAAGGGCGGCGGCCGCTCGCTGGTCAAGACCGTGACGCCGAATCCGGCCGACGTTCCGGCACCCTGAGGCGAAGAAGATGCTAAGCGTCGAGGGCCTCAAGGTACGCTACGGGCAGATCGAAGCCGTGAAGGGCATCGATTTCTCCGTGGCCCAGGGTGAGATCGTGACCTTGCTCGGCGCCAATGGCGCCGGCAAGACCTCGACGCTGGCCGCTATCGTGGGGATGGCTCCCGCAACGGGCGTCATCCGCTTCGAGAGCAACAATATCGTCGGCCTCAGACCTGAGGATATCTCGAAGCGGGGCATTGCTTTGACGCCGGAGGGACGGCGCGTCTTTCCGGCACTCACCGTCGCCGAGAATCTGCTGCTCGGCGGCGCCATGCATCACAAGGGGGCGAGCCTCGATGCGACACGCGAAGAGATGCTGGCGCTTTTCCCGATTCTCCGCGAGCGTTACCGCCAGCGCGCCGGGCTTCTGTCGGGCGGCGAGCAGCAGATGCTCGCCATCGCCCGCTCCTTGATGTCGCAGCCGCGGCTCCTGCTCCTCGACGAGCCGTCGCTGGGGCTTGCGCCCAAGATCGTCGACGAAGTCTTCCGGCTCATCGCCGGTTTGCGCGGCAAGGGCATCACCATTCTGCTCGTCGAGCAGAATGCGGTGCGCGCCCTCGCCATCGCCGATCGCGGCTATGTGCTGGTGAACGGCCGCATCACGCTTCAGGGCAAGGGCCGCGACCTGGCACAATCCGATGAAGTGCGCGCCGCGTATCTGGCGGCATGAGAGGGGAGAATGAACCAAGCGAGCTCTCTCCAGCATTCCCCCCTCTCCCGCCTGCGGGAGAGGGTGCCCGACAGGGCGGGTGAGGGTGTTGGCTCAGGACGCGCACACTCCAAGGACACCCTCATCCGGCGCTTCGCGCCACCTTCTCCCGCAAGCGGGAGAAGGGGAAACTAAGGCGGCAGGCCATGGAATTCTTCATTCAGCAGCTCGTCAATGCCATCAGCCTCGGCGGCATCTATGCGCTTCTGGCGCTCGGCCTCGCGGTGGTTTTCTCGATCGTCGGCCTCATCAATTTCGCCCATGGCGAGCTGATGACGGTGGCGGGCTACGGCCTCTTCTTCGCCATCGGCGTGTCGCTCGGCCTGCCGCTCGCCATCGTACTCGCCATCTTCGGCGCCGTCGCCATGGCGCTCGTCATCGAGCGCGTCGCCTTCCGGCCGATGCGCCGTGCCGATGTGACGGGCCTGCTTCTGACCAGTTTCGCCGTCAGCGTGATCCTGCGCGTCCTGTTCCAGAACGGCATCAGCGCCCGCGGCATGCCGGTGCCGATGCCCTCGGCCCTTGCCGGCAGCATCGATCTCGGCTTCGCCCATATCGGCGTCATCCCACTTCTGTCGATCGCGGCGACCACCGTATCGCTCGCGGCCTTGCTGCTCTTCCTCAAGCATACGGTGGTCGGCACCGCCATGCGTGCCGCCGCCCAGGATTTCGCCGTGGTCCGGCTCATGGGCATTCCGGCCAATCGCGTCGTGGCTGTCGCTTTCGCGGTGTCGGGCGTTCTCGCCGGCGTCGCCGCTTTTCTCTGGGTGGCCCAGAGGGGCTCGGTCGATCCGCTGATGGGTTTCGTGCCGGTGCTCAAGGCCTTTATCGCCTCGATCATCGGCGGCCTGGGCGGCCTTGCCGGTGCGGTCGCTGGCGGCTTCGTGCTGGGGACGCTCGAAGTCGCCTTCCAGGCCTTCCTGCCAGCCTCGATCCTGCCCTATCGCGACGCCTTCGTGCTCGGCATCGTCATCCTGATATTGGTGCTGAGGCCGGAAGGCCTCATCCCGGCCCAGACCGGCAAGCGCTCATGACCGTGAATGATCTCTATGCCCGCGACAGCGCGGCGATCGGCAGTCTCCAGAAACTGCGCTTCTTCCCCTCCGCCTTGACCGGCGGCAGTGGGGCGAGGGTCACCGACCAGTCCGGCCGATCGCTGCTCGATCTCGCCGCCGCCTGGGGAGCGGCGAGCCTCGGCTATGGCCATCCCGCTCTTATCGGGGCGGTGACGCGCGCACTCGCCAATCCGGCGGGCGCCAGTGTGCTCTCATCCGCCAATCTCCCGGCGGTCGAGCTGGCCGAGGGCTTGCTCGCCACAGTCCCTGAGATCGAAGGCGCCAAGGTCTGGTTCGGCCATTCGGGATCGGACGCCAATGAGGCGATGTTCCGGGCGGTGACGGCGGCGACCGGCCGCTCGCGCATCATCGCTTTCGCCGGCGCCTATCATGGCGGCACCGCCGCCTCGATGGCGATATCGGGCCACAGCGTGCAGACCAATGCGGCGCGCCATGCGGGCCTCACCCTCATTCCCTATCCCGCCGCGTCCCGGCCCTTCATGGGCGACTCGTCGGGCGAGCGCGTGCTCGATCTCGTCGAGCATCTGCTCAAGACCACATGCCCGGGCGACCAGGTGGCGGCACTCTTCATCGAGCCCATCCAGTCCGATGGCGGCATGATCGTGCCGCCGCCCGGCTTCCTCCGGCAACTGGTGGCGCTCTGCCGCCGCTACGGCATCCTGATCGTCAGCGACGAGGTGAAGGTCGGCCTCGCTCGCACCGGCAGACTGCATGCCTTCGCGTTTGACGGCTTTGTTCCCGACATCGTCTGCTTCGGCAAAGGCCTGGGTGGCGGTTTGCCGCTCGCCGCCGCGGTGGCGCCGGCGCGCATTCTCGATTTCGCCTCCTCTTTCGCGATGCAGACCTTGCATGGCAATCCGATATCGGCGGCGGCCGGCATTGCGGTGCTCGACACGATCAAACGCGACGGGCTGGCGGACAATGCCGCTGCCGTCGGCTCTCATTTCCTCGACGGGCTCGCAAGGCTGCAACAGCGCCATGCGATGATCCGCGAGGTGCGCGGCCGCGGTCTCGCCATCGGCATCGAGCTCGATCCCGACCGCGCCAGGCGCTATGCGGCGAAGACCGTCTATCGCGCCTTCGAGCTCGGCCTCGTTCTCTATTATGTCGGCCTCGAGTCCAATGTGCTGGAGCTCACTCCGCCGCTCATCCTCACCCGGGCGGATGTCGATGAAGCGCTCACCATTCTCGACCGCAGCCTCGCCGATGTCGAAGCAGGCATGGTGAGCGATGAGGTGATAGCACCCTTCGCCGGCTGGTAAACGAGATCAGTTTGAGTTTGGATCTGGACGATCCAAACTCATCCATGTGCGCACGCGGGCTTGCGAAAAACCGGCCTCCACGTTCGCGCGTGCTAGACGGCGGTATATCCGCCATCCACAACCAACGAAGTGCCCGTAATGTAACGCGCGGCGGGTGATGCAAGGAAAAGTGCCGCACCGGCGACATCCGCGGGCTCGCCTTGCCGTCCCATCGGTATCTGGCGCAGCAGCGCGCGCTCAGCCTCCTCGCGATCGGCCTGGAATTTCCAGAATCTATCGTTGAACGGTGTGTTTATCCAGCCCGGCAACAGGCAGTTGACGCGGGTGCCTTGAGGCGCCAGTTCATCTGCAAGCGCGCGGCAAAGGCCAAGCAGCCCGGATTTCGTGGCGTGGTATGCGGGCATCCCGGCGTGGCCACGAAGCGCGCCCGTTGACGCTGTGAAGATAACGCTCGCATTGTCCGAGCCGGCCAACACAGGCGCGGCCGCCTGGGCAAGGTAGAACGGCATGGACAGGTTCAGAGCGAGCGATTTTTCCCAACGCTCGGGTGACCATTCCTGAAGAGGCGCCGATTCGAGGATCGCGGCATTGGCGAAGATGCAGTCGATCTTACCAAACGCAGCCAATGCCGCGGCAACCGCCGCACGTGGCCCGTCGCGTGTGGAAAGATCGCATACCAGCGATCGGGCTTCGCCGGCCGCTGCTTCACTTATAGCCTCCAGCGAGCGCCTTTCATCTATGTCGGCCAGAAAGACATTGTCCCCTCGCTTGCGAAAGGCCTGCAGTACGGCAAGCCCGATTCCCGAAGAGCCACCGGCGATTAGAGCGACGGCCATGTGGCCTCATGCGCATTTCCATTGTAACGACAGAGCTCCCCAGTGGGGACCATATAGACGGTAGCGCAATCATACTTGTCAGTCTCGCAGACATGGTCGTTACGCCGGACAAGTGCCAATCCTATGAGTTCTTGCGCTGATGTCACAATCTCTCCTCTGAGGCGCAGCTTCTCGGAATTAGCTTTTCTGCGGCAAGGAACAGTAAACCTCGATCGACGCAATGCGTTTTGCCGTATATCGGCCTTTGACGCCTAAATTTGTAACCTGACGGGCCGTTTTTGCAAAAATTGAGCGCCAGTCGATTCCTAGAGTGGCTTTCAGATACAGCAACAAGTGGAACGGGAGGAACCAATGATCCGTAACGGACGCCGAGGCCTCAATTTGGCGGCATTGGGGGCGGGCTCCGGGGCTTGGAATAGTGCGCGATGCGACGGCGGCTCCGCGATTTTGCTTGTTTGCCCGTGGCAGATTCAGCTCCAGCATGTTGGTGATGGTGAATGACACATATTTCCGCTGATGCGCTGATTATTGGAGCAGGTTTGTCTGGTGCGGTCATGGCAAGACGGCTCGCACAGGGCGGCGTTTCGGTCATTTGCCTGGAGCAAGGTTTTCAACAAAATAGAGAGGACTATCGGGGGCGGCACGCCGATTGGGAAATATCTGCGCTCGGCCCTTGGCACGCCAGTCCGAATGTGCGGCGCAATCCTGTCGATTATCCTGTCAACGACGATCAATCCGACATGAAGCCGCTGATGTTCAACGGAGTTGGCGGAAGCACGATCCTCTATGGGGGCCATTGGATGAGGTTTCTGCCCTCCGATTTCAGGGTGAGGACCTTGGATGGTGCGGCAGACGACTGGCCCATCTCCTATCGCGACCTTGAGCCATTCTACAATCAGACCGACATAGACTTTGGAGTGTCCGGCGTCGCAGGCGATCCTGCTTATCCGACCTATCCGGATTATCCGATGCCGCCTTTGCCGATCAATATTTGGGGAGAAAAGGTTGCTGCCGGCCACAGCAGACTGGGATGGCATTGGTGGCCCGGATCGAATGCGATTGCTTCGCGGCCCTATGATGGACGCTATCCTTGCGTTCAGCGAAGCACATGTGGCTACGGCTGCAACGAGGGCGCGAAGGCCTCAGTGGACTTGACCCACTGGCCCGCAGCCAAGGCACTCGGCGCGCAACTCATTACTGGTGCACGCGTAAGCCGCATAACTCATGATCAACAGGGACGAGCGACCGGTGCGATCTATCGCGACCGGGATGGCGACGAACACCAAGTATCAGCCAGTGTCGTCATTCTTGCCGCCAACGCGATCGGAACTCCACGGCTATTGTTGATGTCCCAGTCGTCCAGGTATCCAAACGGACTTACCAACGGTTCCGGACTGGTAGGGCGGCGGCTGATGATGCACCCCTTTACCCGTGTCGTCGGCTTCTTCGATCAACCCATGGAAAGCTGGCAAGGTCATTGGGGTCAAAGTCTCTATTCCCTGGAGTTCGCGGAAACACGCCCTGATCTCGGCTTCATACGAGGCGCGAAATGGAATCTGGGACCGTCTGGAGGCCCCCTCCATGCGGCGATGTCTTCTGCAGATGGAAAGCTGAGTTGGGGAGCCGACCTGCATAGGCAGGTGCAGGAATGGCTGGGCCACACCGCCATCTGGGGTATCTCATGTGACGACCTGCCAGAGCTGAACAACCATGTTTCGCTGGACCACAAACTTTGTGATTCTGACGGAAACCCGGCACCCAATTTGAGTTATCGCCTCTCTGACAATTCGAGAGCAATGCTGCGTTTCAACAGAGCGAGGGCAACTGAATCGCTGGAAGCGTCCGGGGCGTACAAAACACTGAGTCACGAATTGATGCCGGAGTATGGCTGGCACCCACTGGGAACGTGTCGTATGGGCCGCAGCACAGACGATTCCGTTGTCGACTCCTTTGGCGCAGTCCATGATGTTGAGAATCTCTTCATCGTCGATGGCAGCATCTTCGTTACCGGCTCGTCGGTGAATCCTGCCGCCACGATTGCTGCGCTCTCCTTGCGAGCGGCTGAGAATCTTTTGAACAATCGAAGAGAAATAAGGGGGGCTGCTTGACCGAACAAATGATGCAACCGCAGCAGTCGCTGAATTCGCACCGTCGCGGGCGCCTGGCCGCCGTCGCCGACGTCATTCTCCCGCGAGCTGAGGGGATGCCTTCTGCCAGCGACATCGACCTCGCAAATGCTCCTCTCGACAAGGTCCTGCGCGCTCGGCCGGACTTGCTGGAGCCCCTTTGCCAATCACTCGATTCGTTAAGTAACGATGCCATCGAAACGAACGTGCCGTCACTGGCGCGTGATGAGCCACAAGCCTTCGAAGTATTGATGCAGGTCGTGGCGGGTGCTTATTACATGGATACCCATGTACGCAGCTTGCTGGGATATGACGGCCAGCGGGCATTGTCCTTGCCGAGATCGGGCTTTGGCGCAGAGGAACTATTGATGGAAATGATGGAAAGTCCACCCCGCTACAGAGACCCGGATAAACTTTTATCAATTCGAATCGACCAGAATTGAAGGTGACCTAGAGTTTGACGAGGTCCTTGAGGATTCCGGCAGCGATCTCGAAGGAGCGCAGACGCGCCTTATGATCGAAGATGTGCCCGGTGACGATGAGCTCGTCGACCCCTGTGAGATCGAGAAAACCTTCGATGCCGCTCTTCACCTTGTCGCGCGCGCCGACGAAGGAATAGACGAGGGAATGATCGACGCCGGCCTTCTCCAGCGGATTGGCGAAGCAGTCGATATCGTCGACCGGCGGCGGCAACTGCCCGGGCTGTCCGCGCCGTAAGCGGATGAAGGCCTGCTGCTGCGAGGTGAAGAGGCGACGCGCCGCCTCGTCGCTGTCGGCGGCGATGACATTGGCGGCAGCCGCCACATAGGGCTTGTCGAGTTGGCGCGACGGCTGGAAGCGCTCGCGATAGATAGCGATCGCCTGCATGAGGGAGTCGGGCGCGAAATGCGAGGCGAAGGCGAAGGGCAATCCCAGATGCGCGGCAAGCTGGGCCCCGAACAGGCTCGAGCCCAAAATCCAGAGCGGCACTTTCAGTCCGGCGCCCGGCACCGCGCGGATCTTCTGATCGGGATCCGGGTCATCGAAATAGATCTGCAGCTCGACCACATCCTGCGGAAACTGGTCGGCGGCCGCGGCGAGATCGCGGCGCAAGGCGCGCGCCGTCAGCATGTCGGTGCCGGGAGCACGGCCGAGACCCAGATCGATGCGGCCGGGATAGAGTGATTCGAGCGTGCCGAACTGCTCGGCGATAACCAAAGGCGCATGATTGGGAAGCATGATGCCGGCGGCGCCGACGCGGATCGTCTTGGTGCCGCCCGCCACATAGCCGATCACCACTGAGGTCGCAGCACTTGCGATGCCGCTCATATTGTGGTGCTCGGCGAGCCAGAAACGCTTGTAGCCCCAATTCTCGGCATGGCGCGCGAGGTCCAGCGAATGCTGCAACGCATCGGCGGCTTTCGCTCCTTCGGCAATCGGCGAGAGATCGAGAACGGAATAGGCGATCATGGAGTACCTGCGGGTCGCGGGGAGGGAATGCGAAACATGGGGACTGGGCTGGTAATCTGCAATGCCGCCATAACATGGCTCGTATATCTCGGCTTTGTACATTCCGGTTTTGCTTTTGCCCGCCGCGTGGCAATGTGCCGGCCCCAGCTTCCCTAAGGACCGCCCCGAAACGCCCATGTCGCGCCCGCAAGAGATCATCCTCGGCATCGATCAGGGCACGACCAACACCAAGGTGGTGGCGCTCGACACGAAGGGGATAATACTCGCCGATGCTGTGCGCCCGATCGTCACGACGGCGCCCGAGCCCGGCTTCGTCGAGCAGGATGCGAGCGCGATGGTTGCCAATGTGCTCGCCTGCATCCAGGAATTGCTCGCCAGGCTGGCACTGAAGCCATCGCAGGTTCTGGCGATCGGCATCGCCAACCAGACCGAGACTTTGGTGGTCTGGGATACGAATACCGGGGAACCGGTAATGCCGGCCATCGTCTGGCAATGCCGGCGCGGCGCCGAGGAGCTGGAGAAGCTCAGAAGCGATGACAGCTTGCGTCTCATCCGAGCGCGCACCGGCCTCGATCTCGACCCGACCTTCACGGCGGGAAAACTGCATTGGCTCAAGCGCCACCGTCCTTCTCTCTGGGCGGGACTGCGCGATGGGCGGCTGCGCTGGGGAACGGTCGACAGCTGGCTCATGGCGGCGCTGACCGATGGCGGTACTTATGCGACCGAGCCCGGCAATGCCTCGCGCACCATGCTGTTCGACATCGAGCGGCTGGCCTGGGACGAGGAGCTCTTGGATCTCTTCGGGCTCGACCTTGCCGCCTTCCCGGAGGTGCGCCGCTCCAACGGCGATTTCGGCACGACCAGAGCAGCGCTGCTCGGCGCGGCGATCCCGGTCCGTGGCGTGCTGGGCGATCAGCAGGCGGCCTTGTTCGGCCATGGTTGCTATGACGCGCGCGAGCTCAAGGTGACTTATGGCACCGGCGCCTTTCTCTGGATGAATGCCGGATCGACGCCGCCCAAGGCTTCGGGCGAGGGCATCATCCGCACCATCGCCTGGCAGATCGACCGGCCATGCTACGCCTATGAAGGCTTCGTGATGTATGCCGGCAAGATCCTCGACTGGCTGAGCGAGCGCCTGTCGATTGAGGGCCGCGGTGCGGCCGTGGCGGCCGAGGCTGAGAAAGCCGGAACGAGCGCCGACGTGCTCTTGGTGCCGGCCTTTCAGGGCCTCGCCTCGCCCTGGTGGCAGCCCGATCTGCGGGCTGCGCTTCTGGGACTCGGTGAGGCGACGAGCAAGGGCCAAATCGCCCATGCTGGTCTCGAGGCCGTCTGCTATCAGATCCGCGCCGTGCTTGACGGTATCAGCGGCGGGGAGACGCTTCCGATGGTCAAGGCCGATGGCAGCATGACGCGCTCGGCCTATTTCACAAAGTTGCAGGCGAACGTACTGGGCGCCCCGCTTTTCGTGTCGGCCTCCGATGCGATGACGCCCTTCGGATCCGCCTTGATGGCGGGCCTGGGCGCGGGCTGCTGGGCATCGCTCGATGAGCTGCGCAAGCTGCCGCGCGCCGGCGAGATGGTTGCGCCCACCGCATCTTATGAGAGTGCTTATGAGGAATGGAGCAAGGCGGTCGGCCTGCTGATCGCGGGTTATGGCCGCAAGGGAATGTGACGTGAGCGAGGACCAGCAGAAAACCTACGACCTCTTCGTGATCGGCGGCGGCATAAATGGGGCGGCGATCGCCTGCGATGCGGCCGCGCGCGGCCTGCGCGTCGGCCTGTCCGAGATGCAGGATTTCGCGGAGGGAACGTCGTCGCGCTCCTCCAAGCTCATCCATGGCGGCCTGCGCTATCTCGAGACCTATGACTTCAAGCTGGTGCGTGATGCGCTCATTGAGCGCGAGATCCTCATGCGTCGCACGCCGCATCTCGTCTGGCCGCTACGCCTGGTGCTCCCCTATGTGGCGAGCCAGCGGCCGCGCTGGATGATCCGCCTCGGTCTCCTCTTCTACGACTATCTCGCACATCGCAAAGTGCTGAAGCGCTCGGAAGCGATCGATCTGCACAAGCATCCGGCGGGCGGCGCGTTGAAGAACGATTACCGTCATGCCTTCGCCTATTCAGATTGTCGGGGCGATGATGCGCGCCTGGTCATCGCCAATCTCTTGGGTGCGAAGCGCGGCGGCGCCGATATCTGGGCGCGTCATCGTTTCGTGACCGCGGCGCGCGACGGCGAGCTGTGGCGCATCACGCTCGAGAAGGTGAGTGATGGCGGGCAGGTCACGCTGCAAAGTCGTGCCCTGGTGAATGCGGCGGGCCCCTGGGTCGTCGATGTCGCGGGCAGGATGAAGGTGCCGGTTGGCCGCAAGCTGCGGCTGGTGCGCGGCAGCCACATCGTCGTGCCGCGGCAATGGGAGGGCGAGCACGGCTATTTCCTGCAGACGCAGGACGGCCGTCTTATGGAGGCCTTTCCCTATGAGCGCGATTTTACCTCCATCGGCACGACCGACGAGCCCTGGGAGGACGCGCCCGAAAAGGTGGCGATCTCCGACCAGGAAATCGACTACATGCTGGCCGAGGTAAACGGCTTCCTGAGGAAGCCGGTTACGCGCGCCGACATCGTGTGGAGCTATTCGGGAGTGCGGCCGCTCTTCGAGACGGGCGGCGGCCGTGACGGCGATCTCTCGACCTTGACGCGTGACTACTCCTTCGAGATCGATCATGGCCAAGGCCAGGCGCCGGTCCTCACCGTCTTCGGAGGCAAGCTCACCACGCATCGCCGCCTTGCGGAACATGCAATGCAGAAGCTCTGCGCCGTGATGCCGTGGCCTGCCAACAGTCCCTCACGAACCGACATATTGCCGGGCGGCGATGTCGGCCCGGCCGGAATCGAGGCCTATCGCAATAGCTTCAAACAGCGCTTCCCTTGGCTCCCGGAAACGCAGGCGGATCGCTATGTTCAGCAGTTCGGAGCCCGCGCCGAGGAGATGCTGAATGGGGCGGGCAATCTCGCGGATCTGGGCCCGCTGATCGGCGCCGATCTCCACCAGAGAGAGGTCGATTACCTCATGGACACCGAATGGGCCCGCACCGTCGAGGACATCATCTGGCGACGCAGCAAGCTGGGACTTCGTCTTTCTCCGGTTGAGATCGGCCGGCTTGCCGCCTACCTGAAGGACAGACCCACCCTTCCTCAATCTTCCTGAAGCGAGCCAGCCATGATTGATCTCTATTATTGGACGACGCCCAACGGCCATAAGATCACGATGTTCCTGGAAGAGGCGGGGCTTCCCTACCGGCTCATTCCCATCGACATCGGCAAGGGCGAGCAGTTCAAGCCGGAATTCCTCGCCGTCGCGCCCAATAATCGCATCCCGGCCATCGTCGACACCAAGCCGGCCAAGGGCAAAAAGCCGATCTCCCTGTTCGAGTCGGGCGCCATCCTGCTTTATCTCGCCGAGAAGACGGGCAAGTTCATCCCCGACGATCTTGCCGGGCGCGCCGACGTGCTGCAGTGGCTGTTCTGGCAGATGGGGGGCTTAGGGCCCATGGCCGGCCAGAACCATCATTTCCGCAACTACTCCAACGAGAAGATCGACTACGCGATCGAGCGTTACACCAAGGAGACGAACCGTCTCTACGGCGTGTTGAACAAGCGTCTCGCCGATCGCGCCTTCGTGGCCGGCGCGGATTATTCGATCGCCGACATGGCGTCCTATCCCTGGGTCGTGCCCTATGAGCGCCAGGGCCAGGACCTAGCCGACTTCCCGCATCTGAAGCGCTGGTTCGAAACCATTCGCGCCAGGCCCGCGACGATCGCCGCCTATGATCTGGTGAAGACGGTCAATCCGACGGCCGGCAAGCCGATGACGGAAGAGGAGAAGAAGATCCTCTTCGGCCAGACCGCGGCGGTGGTGCGGTAGTGAATGTCGTCATCCCGGCGAAAGCCGGGATCCACTAAATACTTTCCAAATGCACAGTACTGCCCACTTGCTCTTATCCAATGGATCCCGGCTTTCGCCGGGATGACGACTTGAGGGAACATCAAATCCTGATCACTCCAATCTGCTGCGGAACAGCCAGGCAGCGGCGCTCAGCGTGAAGGCGGCGATTAGTGCCAACGGCGCGGTGTTGTGGATGACTTCGCTCAAAGGGATGTCTTTCAGGAACACGCCCTTCACCACCACCAGGAAATAGCGCAGCGGATTGACATAGGTCACGGGCTGCAGCCAGCCCGGCATGTTTTCGATCGGCGTGGCGAAGCCCGAGAGCAGGACCGCCGGCACCATGAAGACGAAGGCGCCGAGTATGGCCTGTTGCTGCGTCATCGACAGCGATGAGATGAAGAGGCCGATGCCGACCACCGAGGCAAGATAGAAGAGCGCACTGCCATAAAGCAGGAACAGCGAGCCGCGCAACGGGATCTCGAAGTAGAACACCGCCATCAGGACATAGATGGTGATGTGGAACAGTCCGATCAACATGGGCGGCGTCAGCTTGCCGATGAGGATCTCGTGCGTCCTGAGCGGCGAAACCATCAGCTGGTCAAAGGTTCCGAGCTCGCGCTCGCGCGCCACCGACAGCGCCGTCACGATGAGGCCGATCAGCAGCGCGATGATAGCGACGAGGCTCGGCACCGTGAACCAGATATAGGTGAGATTCGGATTGAACCAGTTGCGCGGCACGATGGTGACGCTCGCTGCGCGCTGGCGCGGCGAGGCGAGGTCGGCGGCGAGCCCGGCGATGATCTGGTTGAGATAGCCGGCGACGATCTGGGACGCATTGGAGCGCCGCCCATCGAGGATGATCTGCACATCGCCGGCCTTGCCAGCACCAATGGCGCGCGAGAAGTCGGGACCGATCTGAAGGGCCGCGATCACCTCCTGACGGTCAACGAGATCATGCAGCACCTTTTCATCATCGGTGCGGACCAGGCGGCGGAAGTACGGGGTGCCCTCAATACGCTGGATCAGCTCATGGCCCCATTTGCCGCTGTCGCGGTTGAGGATCACAATATCGACATTCGTCACTTCGAGGGTCGCGGCATAGGAGAAGACGAAGAGCTGCAGGATCGGCGGCACGACGATCACCAGGCGGCCACGCGGATCGCGCAGGATCGCGAGGAACTCCTTGATGATCAAGGCGAGGATGCGGCCCCACATGTCAGCCGAGCCTCTTAGCGGTACTGCGGGCGGCGAGGCCGAGAAAAACAGCTCCAGCGAGCAGTAGAATGGTGATGTTGCGCAGGAAGAGCGGCCAGATATCGCCAGCGAGGAACACCGTCTGCAAGCTGGGGATCAGATAGCGCGCCGGCACGATGGCGCTGATCCATTGAATGATCGTCGGCATCGAGCTGATCTCGAACAGGAAGCCGGAGAGCAGGAAGGCGGGCAGGAAGGCCGAGAGAAGTGCGAGTTGCGAAGCGAGAAACTGGTTGCGCGTCGCCGCCGAGATGAGCAGGCCCTGGCCGAGCGCCGGCAGCAGGAAGGCGGCAGATATGGCATAGAGGGCGAGAAGCGAGCCGCGGAACGGAATGCCGAACAGCACGACCGCGACGAGCACGCACAGTGTCATCGACGCCATGGCGAGGATGAAATAGGGCAGGATCTTGCCGGCGAGCAGCTCGGCGGCGGTGACCGGCGTCGCCATCATCGCCTCCATCGTGCCGCGCTCCCATTCGCGCGCGACCACCAGCGCCGTCAGCAAGGTGCCGATCAGCGTCATCACGATGGCGATCGAGCCGGGCACAAGGAAGTTGCGGCTGGTGAGCTCCGGATTGAACCAGAAGCGCTGCTCGACATTGATGCCCGGAGGATCGACTTGAGTTTCGCTGGTCCTGAGCCGCATCCAGGTGGCGACGACGCCCTGCACATAGTTCTGCACGAAGCTTGCGGTGTTGGGATCGGTGCCGTCGACGATGACCTGGATCTGCGGATAGGTGCGGGCGGTGAAGTCGCTCGCGAAGCTCGCCGGGATCACGACGATGCCGCGCACCTCGCCGACGACGAGGGCTTCCTCGAAGTCGCGCCGGTCGCGGCCCAGCTTCACGTCGAAATATCGCGACGCCTGGAAGCTTGCCGCCAGACCCTGGGTGAGCGGCGACATCGTCTCGACGACGACGCCGATGCGGGTGCGTGTCGCATCGAGCGACACGCCGTAGCCGAAGAGGAAGAGCAGGATCAGCGGCAGGACGAAAGCGATGAGGATGCTGCTCGGATCGCGCAGGATCTGATAGGTCTCCTTGCGCACGAGCGCGGCGAGGCGGCGGAGAGAGCTTGAGCCCCTATCTTCCGGCAGCGTGCTCATGCGCTGCTGCTTTCCCCCTCTCCCGCTTGCGGGAGAGGGTGCCCGACAGGGCGGGTGAGGGTGTTGGCTCCGTCATCGCGCTCTTTGGAGGACTCCTTGCTCTTTGCAGGAAGAACACCCTCATCCGGCGCTTCGCGCCACCTTCTCCCGCAAGCGGGAGAAGGGGAGATGATGGAGGGGGAATGTCCGCGCCCGCTCATGCCGCCTCCCTTTCCGAACCTTCGACCAACGCGATGAAGGCATCCTCCATAGTGGGGTCGGGATTCTCAGGCGAGGTGACGCGGCGTTTCAAGTCATCGGGGGAGCCCAGCGCGATCGACTTGCCGCGGAAGATCAGCGAGATGCGGTCGCAATACTCGGCTTCGTCCATGAAATGGGTGGTGACGAGGATGGTGACGCCCTTCTCCACGAGGCCGTTGATATGCGTCCAGAATTCGCGCCGCGTGATCGGATCGACGCCCGATGTCGGCTCGTCGAGAAACAGCGCCTCCGGCTCATGCATGACGGCGCAGGCAAGCGCCAAGCGCTGCTTGTGGCCGAGCGGCAGGTCCTTGGCCGACTGATGCGCATGGCGGCGGAAGTCGAAGATGTCGGTGACGAGCTTGATCCGCTCGCGCTTGCGCGCTCCCCTGAGGCCATAGACGCCGGCGAAAAAATTGAGATTCTGGGCGACGCTCAGATCGCCATAGAGCGAGAATTTCTGCGCCATGTAGCCCAGCCGGTTGCGCGCCTCGGCGGTGTCGCGCCTGAGATCGAAGCCGGCGACGCGGCCTTCGCCCGCACTCGGCTTGAGGAGGCCGCACAGCATCTTGAAGGTGGTCGATTTTCCGGCGCCGTTGGGCCCGAGCAGGCCGAAGATCTCGCCGCGCTTGATGTTGAAAGTGATGTCCTGGGCGGCGGTGAAGTCGCCGAAGCGCTTGGTCAGTCCGCGTGCCTCGATCACATAGGCATCGGAGCCGGCGCGGGGCTCCGTCGCGTCCGCCAGAAGCGAGTGGCCGCCGGGACCACCGCCCAGCATATCGACGAAGGCGTCCTCGAAGCGGGGCGCCGTGGCGGCGGCCCGCGCCGCCTCGCTCTCCGGCAGGGCACCGCGACCCGCCTCGGCGCCGGTGACGATGCGTATGGCCTCGCCCTGGATCACCCCGTCAATGATGCCCGGCCGCCCGAGCAGGCTGGCGAGCAGCGGGCGCCGGCGCTCAGCGCTGCCGGTGAGCTTGAAAACCCGCCCGTCGACGCGCCGGGTGAGCTCGGCGGGCGGGCCGGCGAACAGGAGCTTGCCTTGATTGAGCAGCACCACGCGCGTGCAGGCCTCCGCTTCGTCGAGATAGGCGGTCGACCACACGACCCCGATCCCTTCGCGCGTGAGATGCTCCACCATCTTCCATAATTCGCGCCGCGAGATGGGGTCGACGCCGACGCCCGGCTCGTCGAGGAGAAGCAGGCGCGGCTTCTTGAGGAGCGCGCAGGCAAGGCCGAGCTTCTGCTTCATGCCGCCCGACAATTTGCCGGCGAGCCTTGCCGTGAAGCGCTTGAGATCGGTGAAGGTCAGAAGCTCATCATAGACGGCGGCGCGCTCAGCCTTGGGCAGCCCGCGCAGATCGGCATAAAGATCGAGATTCTCCTGGACGCTCAGATCCTCATAGAGCCCGAAGCGCTGCGGCATATAGCCGATCGCCGCCTGGATCTTCGCCGCCTCGCGCCAGGTGTCGAAGCCGAGCACGGTGAGGGTGCCGGCATCGGGCAGCAACAGCCCCGTCATCAGCCGGATCAGGGTCGTCTTGCCGGCGCCGTCGGGTCCGACGAGACCGGTGATCTCACCGCCCTTGATCGCGGCCGAAATCCCGTCGAGCGCCGGGGAGGCTGTGCCGAATGTCTTGCTGACCGCGTCGATCCGGACAAAGTCTTCGCTCATGGCAGATCATGGCCCGCTTGGCTCGGGGATATGCACCGTCACCGGCATGCCCTGGCGCAGGCCCTGATCGGGCGCGTCGATGACGACCCTGAGACGATAGACGAGATCGGTGCGCAGCTCCGGCGTCTCGACCGATTTCGGCGTGAACTCGGCGACCGGCGAGATGAAGCCGACCTTGCCGCGATAGGGACGGTCCGGCGCCGAATCCGTCGTGACCGTCACCTCGAGACCGGGATGGATCTTGCCGAGCAGGGGTTCGGAGACATAGCCGCGCACCCAGACCGGCCGGTCGAGCGAGAGCACATAGACGATGTCGCTGGTGGCGATGATGGCGCCCGGTTCACGCAGGCGCGACAGAATGGTGCCGGAAGCCGGCGCTTTCAATTGCGCGTCGTCGAGCGCTGTCTGGGCCGCAGCGATATTTGCTTCCGCGCCTTGCAGGCTGGCGCGCGCCGCCGCGATATCCTCCTTGCGCGAGCCTTCGAGCAGGAGATCGAGCGCCTGTTGGGCCGAGACGACGCGGGCAAGCGCCGCATCGCGCGCCGCCTTGTTGCTGTCAAGGACCGATTGCGAGACCGTGCCGCCGGGACGCAGTTGCGCGGCGCGCTCGTAAGTCAGCTTGGCATTCTCGTAATTGGCGGTCTGCTCGTCGAGCTGGGCGCGCGCCTGGCTGATCTCGGCGATGCGCGGCCCGGCCACCAGCTTGTCGAGCTGGGCCCTGAGAGCACCGGCCTGTGCCTCAGCGGCGGCGAGCGCGTCCTCATAGGGCTTGGTATCGAGGCGGGCGAGCAGATCGCCAGCCTTGACGCTGTCCCCCTCATCGAACTCCATCGCGCTGATCCGCCCGCCGACGCGGAAGCCGAGCTCCACCTGGCGGATATCGACATTGCCATAGAGCCTGATCGGGCCGTTCCGGGCTTCGGCGAAGCCGAAACGGGCCGGCAGATCGAACCACCAGGCGGCAAGTCCGCCGAGCAGGAGTACGGCCAGTATAGGCACCAAGCGTTTCATGTCCGGGAGTCCGATCCTTGCATGGGCCTTGACATCGACTAAAAAGCCAACAACTGTTGGCATATCGTCATTGCGGCTCCTTTGTCAACATGGGCCACCATTTCGATTATGTAAGGTCAAGATAAACGACTGAATTACCAAGAGAAATGAACAAGTCTGGCAAGATACGGAAATCCGACGCGACGCGCGCGCGCATCATCGAGGCGGCGCGCGAGCGGTTCCGCAAGGAAGGCTTCGAGCGCACGACCATCCGCAAGGTGGCGGGCGACGCCGGCATCGATCCCTCGATGGTGATGCGCTATTTCGAAAGCAAGCGCGGCCTGTTCGCCGCGGCGATGACAGTGGAGTTGCGCATTCCCGATCTGAGCGGCCACCCGCGCGACAAGCTAGGCGAGGCGCTGGTTTCGCATTTCCTCAAGCGCTGGGAGGAATCCGAGGACGACTCGCTGCAACTCCTGCTGCGCTCAACGGCGAGCAACGAAGACGCGGCCGAGCGCGCCCGCGCCATATTCCGCGAGCAGATCGTCACAACGGTCGCCCGCTTGCGCGGTGATGCCGAGGCGGGCGAGGTGGCAGCACTCATCGGCACGCAAATGATCGGCCTCGCTTATGCGCGCTACATTCTCAAGCTGCCGCCGCTCCTCGCGATGCCGCGCCAGGCGATCGTGCGCCGCATCGGCGCCACCATCCAGCGCTATCTGACCGAGCCGCTGGTTGCGGATCAGGACATCTCCGATCAACCGTCAGGCTGGCGCAAGCCCGGGTCCATTGAATAGAGTCAGCTCTTCGGTATCCGCCGCGCTTAATGATTGGACTTCTTTTCGACTCGACCCGGTCGCGAAAGGCCCGATCCGAAAGTCCGGGTGTGCGAGCAAGACTGCTGCCAATTTATGAGCCATCAGCCGCAAAATCCCGCGGGCTGGCCATTCGCCTTCCACCTTCAAGCCATCGGACACAGCCTGGCGGAAGAGTTGCCGCAAGTTTCGATGTGTATGTGGCGAGATCAGCGGGATCAAAAATATCCCGCCATCGGCCATCAAGACCCTTATTGAAAAACCGATCCTTGCCATCATTGAACATGCCAACGACCCCAGGCATCAATTCAGCGCCCTGTTCCTTCATCGCGTTGAACTCGGCCGCGTGAATGAGTGAAGGCCAAATCTGTTCCGCAACCTTTATGCGTAGGAACGCAGCGAGGAGGCGCATTTCGGATTCCAGGTCCGCCTTAAGATCTTTATAGTGCACGAAATGGATGTTATCGCGGTGGCGCTCGCTCCAATAGCTTTTCTCAAGCTCGAAATACGAAAGAAACTGATATCCGTCCGTCTGCCCGGCGATAGCACCCATGCACAGCCATTTGTGGAAATATTCGGCGGGATCGGCTGGTACACGTGGGTATGATCGGGCAATCGTTTCGTCAGCGAGGCCTAGCGCGTCGTTTGCAACGAGGATTTGATCCTTAACGCCACTAAGATGATTATGAAAGGACAGGACCGCATCGCGACCGTCACGACCGACATGGATATATTGGACATCGTCGTAAAGCGGTAATCCGTCAAGCGGCAGGTGGGTTTTTAAAGCGCGCCTGTGGGTTTGCGCATCAATCGAGGCCATGACCTCTTCTGGACTCATCGGTATGCGTCGCTCGATCCAAGGTGAGGTCTTATCAAGTGGGCGAGGCTCAGTGGTTTGGAAAACCAGAAGATCAACTATCCGTTGTATCCAAGTCGTGCCGCATTTTGGATATGTCGCAACAATAATGTCGCCCGCTCGTGGTTGGTACGCTGCCCAACGCCGACTGTCTGTATTCCAGGTTCGATATTCCCGAAGCGCAGGTCTGACCAGCATCGCCATGTCTCCAGTCCGCGAGTAAATTACCAATTATCATCGACCTAGGGCAGCTACTCACTTCCGGTATTAGCACTTCGATTCGTTTTGCTGCGCTGCAGAATTTAATCGTTTTTTGGGGCATAGCAGACATGGCCGGGCCGACGCGCATCGGAAGCATCTATGCCCCCGAACTTCGCCTTCCAGATATAAAGCGCGGCTTCTGAGATGCCGTGCTTACGGGTAACATCACCCGCCTTCGCGCCTGCCTCATGATCGCGCAGAATCCCGATGATCTGTTCATCCGAAAACCGCTTCCTCTTCATCACCCATCCCTCTGATGGAGCCGGACTCTAGCTCCTTCTGGAGGAGCCTTCAGTGGCAGGTCAAACTGCAATGCTCTGAAATTTCCGGACTCCAGAAAGCTCTCCAGCAGCTCCCGATACGGCTCGACCTCAATCTGGTTTTCTTTCAACCAGTCGGGATTGTAGTAGGTGGAAGCGTATCGGTCGCCACTGTCACAGATAAGAGATACCAGCGATCCCTCCCTGCCTTCCGCCATCATGTTTGCAGCAATCCAGCATAGCCCGAAAAAGTTGGTGCCGGTTGATCCGCCGACACGCCGAAACAGTCGGTCCGAGAGCACATGCATGGCTGCGATCGACGCAGCGTCCGGTATCTTGATCATATGGTCGACGACGCTAGGTACAAAAGACGGCTCGACACGCGGCCGTCCAACACCTTCAATACGAGACGGCCGCGAGCAAGTCGCCTGACGATTGCCGCTCAAGAAACATTCGTAAAAAGCCGAATGCTCGACATCGACGACGCAAAGCCGCGTGCTGAAGTTTCGGTATCGGATATAACGTCCGATCGTAGCCGAGGTCCCACCCGTGCCTGCGCTCATAACCACCCATGCGGGTTCAGGGTGCTGCTCGGCCCTCATCTGATCAAAGATGCTCTGGGCGATATTGTTGTTGCCGCGCCAATCAGTCGCGCGTTCGGCGTAGGTAAACTGATCAAGGTAGTAACCTCCAGCCTGTTCGGCCAGCCGCGCGGCAATATCGTAGACGGCGGTCGGGCTGTCGACGAAACGGCAGAGTCCGCCGAACCGCTCGATCGCCTCAACCTTCTGCCGGCTCGTAGATCGCGGCATGACAGCAATGAACGGCAGTTCGAGGAGATGCGCGAAATAGGCTTCACTTACCGCCGTTGAACCCGAGGAAGCCTCAACCAGAGTCGTGCCCTGTAATATCTTGCCGTTGCAGATGCCGTACAGAAATAAAGAGCGCGCCAATCGGTGCTTCAGGCTTCCGGTCGGATGAGTGGATTCATCCTTTAGATAAAAGGAAACACCGCGCAGACCCCTGAAGGCAGGATTGATCAAGTGTGTGTCGGCCGACCGAATTCCATCTCCTTCAAGGATGTTGATCGCCCTGCGCGCCCAGTTCCTGTCGTCTCGGGCTGGTAGCGCAGGCGCCAGTAGGCTTGACGGGTCGGGCAAGGAATTGGGCATTCAAACCTCCACTCCGAGCACTGTTGTGTGATCAGTCATGAATTTTAGCGCCTTCTAGAAACGCCAGAAACGCTTTCAAGGCATTGCGGACATGGCCGGACTGCCGCTGACTCGACCCGGTAGCGAATGACCCCAAGCCGACATTGAGGGGATTGGAATCCCCAGCGCCGGCGATCTCCTGCTATCGAGGTGTACCATCATTTCAGGAAACGCGGGCACTCTTCCAGCGCGCTGCAGCCGGTCGATTACCTGATCAAGGCCGGAAACAGTCGATGCAATGACAGGCAAATATCGGTCGGCCTCTCAGACCGCCTTGTTCTTCGCAATCATCGCCCAGACAGCGAGCACGATTACAGCTCCGATGACTGCTCCAATAAGGCCAGCGCCTTCGCCGGGGCCATAAATTCCTATAACCTGGCCCATATAGCTAGCAACAAACGCCCCGACGATACCCAGGATTGCCGTCAGTATGAACCCGGAGGGTTCATTGGGGCCAGGCATCAGGAATTTGGCAATTACCCCTGCAATGAATCCAATAATGATCGTCCAGATAAAGCTCATGAGGCGCTCCTCTGTGTCGCATTCATCCTGCAGCACTTCGAAAGTGCTATATTGGCACCTGATGCTACTCCGAAAAACAGGAGAATGAAAATGGCTAGAGGAATGCCTTCGCTCGGTGCTCTGTTGGGACTGATCGCCATCGCGGGATATCAAAATCGCGATAAGATTGGAGAATTTGTCAAAGGTCTCGGAGCGTCTGATCCCAACACCCCCCTCGGCGGAATTTTGGAAAGCGCACGGAAATCTCTTGGTGGCGGCGCGACAGGCGCCGATATGAATAGTGGTCTTGGTGAGCTGGTCGACCGCCTCCGGCAGAACGGCCAGGGTGCGACCGCGGATTCATGGGTGGCAACCGGAGCCAACAAGCCGATCAATGATTCGGAAGTGGAACGCGCGTTAGGGCCAGACCTCATCGACAGTCTCGCCAAGCAAACCGGCTTGAGCCGCGCGGACCTGCTTTCGCGCTTGGCGTCAGTGCTTCCCGATGTCGTCGACAAGATGACGCCTGAAGGACTTTTGCCGCAATGACATATGCTGCGTCTGAGTGACGGCCTGAAGCTCTGTGGCCGCCGCATCGGCGCCACCATCCAGCGCTATTTTGCGGAACCTCTGTCCGACGATGATGATATCTCGACATAACGTGCCAGTTGCTCGAGCGACAGGCGGGTGCCTTCGTCATTATCTTCCGGCCTGATGCCCGCTGGAATGTCCGAGCTTATGAATGTCACTTCCGTTCCGCCGGGAACATCGTCGAAGCGGATCTCGACCCGCATTTCGCCGGCAAAGGCCGGATCGGCGCTGTGGAAGGTGACAGCTTCGACGATCCGCCGCGCCGGCCGCAATTCGATGGAGCGCACGCTTGCCATGTCCTCCCCCTTCCGCAGTCTTGCCGTGCATCGATGACTCGCTGTCCGGATAGAACAGCGACATCCGGTAACCGCCGCCTTCTCGTCCGTCGAAGTCATGCATCCGGCCGGTCATCCCGCCAGGCGGCAACCAGGCGAGGAGGGCGTCGGGATCCATGAACGCCGCATAGACTTTCTCGGGCGCGGCCTTGATGACTCTGGAGGTGCGTGTCGCGGTGCTGGTCATGCGAGGGCCAGCGCCTGGGCGATATCGGCGATAAGATCGTCGGGGTGCTCGACGCCGATCGACAGGCGAATGGTGGAATCAAGGATGCCGATGCGGTCGCGCACCTCCTTCGCCACACCGGAATGCGTCATGGCGGCGGGATGGCTGGCGAGCGACTCGGTGCCGCCGAGGCTGACCGCGAGCTTGAAGATCTGCAGCGCGTTCAGGAAGGCGAAGGCGGCGGCCTGGCCGCCTTTGATATCGAAGGAGAAGGTCGAGCCGGCACCGGTGCACTGGCCCTTGAAGACATGCGCGGCAGGATCAGCCGCGTCGAGGAAAGGCAGATAATGCAGCCTGGCGACCTTCGGATGCTCCTGCAGAAACTGCGCCACCGCCCTTGCATTGTCGTCGGCTCTCTCCATGCGTAGAGCGAGTGTTTCGAGCGACCGTCCGAGCATCCAGCAGGAATGCGGATCGAGCTGCGTGCCGATGGCGCCGCGCAGCGCCTTGACCGGCTTGATGACCGCGCGCGATCCGAGCGCCGCGCCGGCGATGAGATCGGAGTGGCCACCGACATATTTGGTGAGGGAGTAGAGCGAAATGTCGGCGCCGTGATCGAGCGGTCGCTGGAAGACGGGACCCAGAAGCGTGTTGTCGCAGACGACGACCGGCTGCAGGTCCTGCGTCTTGCCGATCTCATCGGCGATGCGCTGCATGAGTTCGATATCGACCAGCGTATTGAGTGGATTTGACGGCGTCTCGATGAGGATGACGGAGACCCGCCCCTTCTTGCGGGCCTCATCGGCCGCGGCGCGCACCGCCGCCTCATTCACGCCGTCGGAGAAGCCCGCGGACGAAATGCCGAGTGTCTGAAATGTGCGGGCCAGCAGGGTCTCGGTACCGCCATAAAGCGGCTGCGAATGGAGAATGGCATCGCCCGGCCGCGCGAAAGCCAGCAGCGTGGTGGCGATAGCCGACATGCCCGAGGAAAAGAGCGTGCAGGCTTCGGCGCCCTCGAAGACGGCGAGGCGGTCTTCGACGATCTCGCTGTTGGGATGATTGAAGCGTGAATAGACGAGGCCGGCGCCGGTGCCCTTGGGCGGCTCGCGCCGGCCGGACACGTAGTCGAAGAAGTCGCGGCCCTCTTCGGCGTTCTTGAAGACGAAGGTCGAGGTCAGGAAAACCGGCGGCTTGACGGCTCCTTCCGACAGCTGCGGATCGAACCCATAGCTCAGCATCAGTGTTTCGGGATGGAGACGGTGATTGCCGATGTGAGTTTTGTATGGCCTGGGTGCGGTCATGGTGGTCCTCCTGGCGGTATGCCGAAGGAGCAGTGTAGATCAGCATTGTGGCGGACCCAATCGCGAGTCTTGACGCATTTTCGGCATGATGCCGAGGCAAGACCGTCGTGCCGAAAGGGAAGAAGCGATGCGTTTGATTCTCTGTCTGGTTTTGAGTCTCGTGGCCGCCGCCCAGGCGGGCGCCGAACCGGCGGAACAATGGCTTAAGGCCGATGAGACGGCCATGACGCGGACGATATCCGGCCTAGTCCAGGTTTACTCCATCCGGGAAAAGCCGACCGCCCTCATGGTCGTGGAGGGCGACAAGATCATCGCCAGCTGGGGTGCGCTCGATCGCAAGATCAACGTGGCTTCGGTCCGCAAGAGCCTGTTGAGCGCGCTTTATGGCATCGCCATTGCCGAACATCGCATCAGCCTGACGAGCACGCTCGCCGATTTGCGCATCGACGACAAGAAACCGTCTCTGAATGAGGCAGAGAAGCAGGCTACGGTGCGCGATCTCCTGACATCCCGCTCGGGCATTTATCACCTGGCCGCCCATGAGACCCGCGAGATCAAATCAAATCGCCCTGCCCGCGGCAGCCACGCCCCTGGCACGTACTGGTTCTACAACAACTGGGATTTCAATGCCCTCGGCGCGATATACCGTAAGGAAACGGGTGAGGACATCTTCGCGAGCTTCGCCACGCGCATCGCCCGCCCGATCGGCATGGAGGATTTCTCCAAGCGCGACGGGCGATATGCCTTTGAAAAGGTATCGGTGTATCCGGCCTATCCGTTTCAGCTCACAGCGCGAGATGCCGCCCGCTTCGGCCTGCTCTTCGCCAATGGGGGGCGCTGGAACGGCAGGCAGGTCATTCCTGCCGCCTGGGTGCGCGAATCCACGTGGGCGCATGCGCGCACTAATCGCGGCAACCGCGGCTACGGCTACATGTGGTGGGAGCTTTCTTCGGAGCCGTGGGGCAGGGGCGGAGCCTATGCCGCGGGCTTCGGCGGCCAGATCATCGCCTTTCTCCCGGCGAAGAAGCTGGTTCTTGTGCAGACCGTCGACCTGCGCGCCAATCCCAAGGGCATTCGCACATCCGCCGTCATCGAACTGATGAAAGAGATCGCCGCGGCGCTCCCGGAGTGAATCGGGTCAACCCGACGAGGGAGGCGCCACGACGATCTTCGCGCCGGTGCTTTCGATCGCCCGGCGCAGCTCCTCCGGCGGCGGTGCATCGACGATGATGACGTGGATCTCACCAAGCCCGGCGATGCGCGCCATGGCCTGGCGGTTGAACTTGCTCGCGTCGCACAGCGCCACCACCTGGTCCGAGCGTTGGATGAAGGCGCGCTTGATCTCGCAGTCCTCCGGCGAATAGTCGAACAGACCGGTCTCGTCTATTCCCGAGAGCCCAAGGTACAGGATGTCATAATGGTAGGAGGCGACGAAGCTCGCCGCACTCGAGCCATAGATCGACAATTCGCGCCCGCGCACCCGGCCGCCCGGCAGATAGACAGGGTGGGGGGCCTCGGCGAGGAGGCCCGCTGCGCGTGTATTGTTGGTGATGATCCGCAGGTCGGCGACATCGGCGAGGAAGCGGGTGAGCTCGAGCGTCGTCGAGCCGGTGTCGAGCGCGATCGTATGGCCGGGCCTGGCGAAATGCGCAGCCGCTTGGGCGATGCGGATCTTGGCGTCGCTGTTGCGCCGGCGCCGCGCCTCGAAGGTCGGCTCCCTGATGTCATAGATTTTGGCGGCGCCGTTGCGCGCGATGAGCGCTCCGCCATGGGTGCGCCGGATCGTCCCGCTGCGCTCGAGTTCGGTCAGATCGCGTCTGATGGTGATCTCCGAAACGCCGGTCTCTTCGGCGATATCGGCAACACTCATAAAACCGCGACGGGCAAGGCTTTCAACCAGGCGCGTTTGGCGGGCAATCGGATCGCGCTGCGGCATGATCGTTCAATGTGGGTGAGAGATGATCGAAAGCGTTCAAATTCGCTCATGAAAAGAGCGGGAAATTCACAGCATAATGTCTTGTTTCTGATAGTTCCGCCACTATAATGATCGAAAACGATCAAAAGAAATTTCAGGGAGTGGGCGTCGGGGATGAAGAGGGTCGTCGCGAGGGTTCTGCCGCACATTATTCTATGTGCCTTCTCCCTCATGATCCTGATGCCGTTGCTGTGGATCCTGCGGGTGAGCTTCACCGACCGGCTCACCGCCTACAAGATTCCGCCCGAGATCGGCACCGTCGGTCTCATGAACTATGTCGAAATCTTCGCGCGCTATCCCTTTGCCGGCTGGTTCCTCAACAGCCTGCTCATCGCGCTGGGCGCTACCGCCGTTGCCCTGCCGCTCGCCACGGCGCTCGCTTATGCCTTCGCGCGCTTCAATACCGGCGGCACCTTCCTGCGCCTGGGCGTGCTCGCCAGCCAGATGCTGCCGCCGATCATCCTGGTCCTGCCGCTCTTCGGCATGTTCCTACTGGCCGGTCTCATGCAGAGCCGCACCGGCCTCGTCATCGCCCATCTCACCATTTCACTGCCCTTCCTGTCCTGGATGCTGGTCTCCTTCTTCGAAGGCGACGTCGCGAGGCTCGAAGAGGCAGCGCGTGTCGATGGCGCCACACGCTGGCAGGCATTCCGCTATATAGCCGTGCCTGTCGCCGCCCCCGGCATATTGGCGGCCGGCCTTCTGGGATTCATTCTGAGCTGGAACGAGTTCCTCTTCGCGCTTGTGCTTTCCGGGCCCAACAGCCAGACGCTGCCGGTCGGGCTCGCAGCACTCGAGACCCATGCCGGTGTCGAGATAGCACCTCTCGCAGCCGCCACCGTCGTGTCGCTGATGCCGGTCTTCGCGCTCCTGCCGTTCCTGCGCAAGCATCTCATCAAAGGTCTTTCACTTGGAGCCCTCAAGTGAAACGAACACGACACAACGGGCTGACCAGGGAGGTTGCAACATGTTGAAGAATTGGCTCTTGGCCGCGGCACTGGCGACGGGACTTTCGGGTCCGGCTTTTGCCGAAACCGTGAACATCCTGATGGAGGGCGTCCCGGATACCGAATATGTGAAGACGCTCCTGCCCGAGTTCAAGAAGGAAACGGGCATCGACGTCAATCTGGAAGTCGTCAATTACGCCGAGATGCATACCAAGCTGGTTCCGCAGCTCGTCGCTCCCACCGGCAGCTATTCCGCCATCGTGGTCGATTTCTACTGGGTCGGCGAGTTCACCAAGGCCGGCTGGCTGCAGCCGCTCGATGAGCGCATCAAGGCCGATAAATTCGACACCTCCGTCTATGTGCCGAAGCTCATGGATCTCGTAGGCCAAGTCGACGGCACGACCTACATGCTGCCTTTCTACAATTATGCGATGGGTCTTCTCTATCGCAAGGATCTCCTGGCGGACGAGAAGAACAATACGGATTTCAAGGCGAAATACGGATTTGATCTCGACGTGCCGAAGACCTGGGACGAGTATCTCAAGCAGGTGGAGTTCTTCACCAAGGACGGTATCAACGGCGTGGTTAATCAGGGCCTCAGGCCTGATCCGATCGCCATGGAATGGTCGAATTATCTCTTCGCCAATGGCGGCGAATATCACGATGCCAACTGGAAACCGACGCTCAAAACGGAAGCGGGCGTCAAGGCGGTCGAGCAATATGCGACCAATGTCAACAAATTCGGGCCTATAGGTTCGGCGAGCTTCTCCTTCGATGAAGCCTTCAACGTGATGGCGCAGGGCAAGGCCTATAGCTACATCACCTACAATTTCTTCCGCGCCGCGACCGATGATCCGACGAAATCCGCTGTCGTGGGCAAGGTCGAGATCATGCCGGTGCCGGGGCCGGAGGCGGGCAAAGGCGGCAGCCTGAACGGCGCCTGGGGCTGGGCCATTCCGAAATCGAGTCCCAATGCGGACGCGGCCTGGAAGTTCCTCCAATGGGTAGAAAGCCCGGCGATCGCCAAGAAGCGCGCGCTGCAGGGCGGTTCGCCAACCCGCACCGACGTCTTCGACGATGCCGAGGTCAACGCCAAATATCCCTATGCCAAGGCCCTGAAGGAGATGCTGCTGACCAGCCACAATTTCCCCGTCTTCACCTACACGCCGCAGCTCGTCGAGGTGCTGGGCCGCGAGCTGAGCCTCGCGGTGGCGGGCGAGAAGAAGCCGGCCGACGCGCTCACCGCGATCGAGGCGGAAATGGCAGAGCTCGCCAAGAAGGACGGCAAGCTCAAGTAATATAACTAGAAACTGGCCTAGTTGACTTCCCCTCCCTCGTGCTCACCGCGCGGGCGGAGGGGAGCCTTCCCCCGATCCTCGAGGACTTTCTTCATTTCCATGACCCTGGCCGCGGACGACAGACGATTGAACGACATGCGCGCGGCACAGACGGCGGTTGAGCGGCGCGACCGCATGTTCGGCTGGCTCATCGCGTCGCCGAGCCTCGGTCTGCTGCTCCTGGTCATACTCTTCCCGGTCTTATGGGCGCTATATACCAGCGTGCACGACTACACGCTGATCGCGCCAAATTTCGACACCTTCAACGGCCTGGACAACTATGTGAAGGCGCTTGGCGATCCCGAATTCCGCCATACGCTTTGGTTGACGGCTTTTTTCGTCGCCGCCGTCGTGCTGCTGGAATTCGCGCTCGGCTTCCTCATCGCCTTGATGCTGAACACGGTCGAGCGCTTTAAATCCGTCTATTACGCTATTCTCCTCTGTCCGCTCCTGATGAACCCGGTGATCGTCGGCCTCATCTGGCGCATGTTCCTGCATCCCACCTTGGGCATCGTGAACTATCTCTTGAGCCTCGTCGGCATTGATCCGGTGAACTGGCTCGGTAGCACCAAGGTCGCGCTGTGGACGATCATCATGGTGGACATCTGGCACCAGGTCTCCTTCATGATCGTGCTGCTGCTGGCCGGCCTGTCCGCCTTGCCGCGCGAGCCCTATGAGGCGGCGCGGGTCGATGGCGCCTCGGCGCTGCGCTCATTCTGGCACATCACCTTGCCGCTGATGCTGCCGGTCATCGCCGTGACCCTGCTGATCCGGCTCATCTTCGCGGTCAAGACCTATGACCTCGTCTATATCATGACGCGCGGCGGTCCAGGTGTGGCGACCGATCTCGTCAGCTACTTCATCTATCGCACCGCTTTCGTCGGCCTCAATATCGGCGAGGCCTCGGCCATGTCCGCGATACTGCTCGCCGTGATCCTGGCGCTGACTGCCTGGCTCCACCGCTATATGCGCTCCTTGACCTGAAGATAAAGATTTATGGCATCGATTTCGCTCACAAACGTCCACAAGTTCTATCCCAACGGCTATGCCGCGGTCCGCGACGTCTCGCTCGACATCAGGGACGGCGAGTTCATGATCCTGCTCGGACCGTCGGGCTGCGGCAAGTCGACGACCCTGCGCATGATCGCGGGGCTCGAGACGATTTCGGCGGGTGATCTCCATATCGGCGGCGCGCGCATGAACGATATCGATCCGGCCGACCGCGACATTGCCATCGTCTTCCAGAACTATGCGCTCTATCCGCATATGACGGTGATCGACAATCTCTCCTTCGGCTTGCGGCTGCGCGGCGTCGAGCGCGCCGTCATCGACCGGCGCGTCGCCAATATCGCCGATATGCTGGGCATCGCCGAGCTCCTGGCGCGCAAGCCCGCGCAATTGTCGGGAGGCCAGCGCCAGCGTGTGGCGCTCGGCCGCGCTTTGGTGCGCGAGCCCAAGGCCTTCCTGCTCGACGAGCCGCTTTCCAACCTCGACGCCAAGCTGCGCAGCGCCATGCGCACGGAGCTCATCAAGCTGCACCGCGCGCTGGGCACAACGATCGTCCATGTGACTCATGACCAGGTCGAGGCCATGACCATGGGCGAGCGCATCTGCATCATGAAGGACGGCGTCATCGTGCAGGTCGGCGCGCCCATGGAGGTCTATCGCAATCCGGTCAATACCTTCGTCGCCGGCTTCCTGGCGAGCCCGCCGATGAATCTCTTGCGCGGAAGGCTCGCATCGGCCGATCTGTCGCTTGGTAATGCTGTGCTAACTCTGCCGCCCCCGCTCGTCCAGGCCTTTGCCGGTCATTCGGGACGAGAGGTCATCGTCGGATTGCGGCCCGAGGATCTGCATCTGAAGGCCGATGCGGCGCCGCTGACGAGACCGATCGAGGTTAACGCCGTCGCAACGGAAGTGCTGGGCCCCGAGGTCATTCTCGTGGCCAGTGTCAGCGGAGCACCGGGGATAGAGATCCATATTCGCTGCCCGCGCGACTTCCGCGCCGCCCCGGGCGAAGCTGTGACCTTCCATTATGATGTGTCTCAGCTTCAGCTCTTTGACCCAGAGACAACATACGCGCTCAAGCGTCCCGTCCAGATTTGAAACGGATCTGTTGCAGGCTGGCTCCTCAGAACGCAAGCCACAGATAATAGAGCGCGGCCCAGATCGCGAGACCAACGATCACCGCGATCAGATAAGTCGTTAGCATCGAGCGCGGCTTGCCGCGGCTCTTCTCCTCGGAGATGAGCTGCTCTGCCATGCGCCGTGCTTTCTCGCGTTTATCCTTCATCGGTTTGTCATCGGTTGGTGATGCGCGCGTGGTCGCATCGTCTTTCTGTTCCGTATCCTGTCGCATGTGATGTCGCCGTCGTTAAGTCGCCTAAAGATGAATCCGGTCTCGCAATGATACAAAGAGTTTATAGTTACTCAGTGTTCGAACTGACACCCCGTCAACATTTTACGCCAAAAAAGCTCTACTGCGAGCTAATTGTTGCCACCTTCTTGAGCGACAAGTCCAACCCTTGGGCAGCGCTGAACTTTTTCTGCTGCTTATGTGTCTTCGCGCTTGCAAAATCAGTCAAGCTCGGCATTAATCCTCGTGGGCGGCAACCCAATGAAAGCGAATGGAGGACTCCATGGACTTTCGTGTGAGGCCAAATTCAGCCGCTCGCGGCGGAATGTTTGTGAACGCCGAGTCGGCGTCCGCATCCTCAGGCTTCGACACTACACTGCTGAGCAAGTCGAATGTGATCAACGGATCTGTCGTCAAGCGATGGATCGATGTGCTGATCGCTTCGCTCGCGATTATAGTTCTGCTGCCTGTCGGACTCCTCGTCGCGCTCGCGATCAAGATCGAGTCGCCGGGACCGATTCTCTTCTGGCAGCAGCGATACGGAAGGAATCGCTCTTCCTTCTATATCTGCAAGTTTCGCAGCATGACGGTCGCCGAATCGAAAGGCGACTTCACGCAGGCGAGCCGCAATGACACGCGCGTCACGCGCGTAGGAAAATTCCTGCGCAGCACCAGTCTCGACGAACTGCCGCAGCTCTACAATGTGCTGCGCGGCGAGATGTCCCTGGTGGGGCCGCGCCCGCATGCGATCGCGATGGACGACGCATTCGCCGAGGTGATCAGCAACTTCAACGATCGCCATCTGGTGCGCCCCGGTTTGACCGGCCTGGCGCAGGTATCAGGCTTTCGCGGGCCTACCGAGGCCCTGGAACACATCCAATATAGAGTGCATCACGACCGTCTCTACATCAGCAAGTGGTCGGTTCTTCTCGACATGAAGATCCTGGTCCGCACCTTCTTTGCTCTGACCGGACCCAACGCCGTTTAGACCCAAATCTCCCGTCACGGCGAGGCGGATAAATCGAAAACCGAAACTGAACTGTCGGTGAAAGTCGACAAGACGCGAAAGGATTCCGGATGAATATCGCTATGATCGGATCGAGCTATGTTGGGCTCGTTTCCGGTGCCTGTCTTGCCGACTTCGGTCACAAGGTCGTCTGCGTCGATAAGGACGCGGCAAAGATCGACGCCCTGCGCCAGGGTCGCATACCGATCTACGAGCCGGGTCTCGATCAGGTCGTCGCCGACAATGTCAAAGCGGGGCGCTTGTCCTTCACGCGCGACCTGAAGGAAGGCGTTGCCGAAGCGGACGTCGTCTTCCTCGCCGTCGGCACACCGTCACGGCGCGGTGACGGACACGCCGATCTGAGCTTCGTCGAGGCCGCGGCGCGCGAATTGGCGAGCACGATCCGGCCGGGATCGGTCATCGTCATCAAATCGACGGTGCCGGTCGGAACGTCGGACAAGGTCGAGCATATTCTGCGGAGCGTCAATCCGGGGCTCGATGTCTCCGTCGCCTCCAACCCTGAATTTCTGCGCGAGGGCTCGGCGATTGCGGACTTCAAGCGTCCGGACCGCATCATCGTCGGCGTCAATGACGAACGTGGACGCATGGCACTCGACGAGGTCTATCGTCCGCTCTATCTCAACCGCTCACCCTTGTTGTTCACCTCGCGCCGGACCGCCGAGCTCACCAAGTATGCCGCCAATGCCTTCCTGGCGATGAAGGTGACTTTCATCAACGAGATCGCCGATCTGTGCGAAAGGGCCGGCGCCGACGTGCAGGATGTGGCGCGCGGCATTGGACTCGATAACCGCATCGGGGCGAAATTCCTTCATGCCGGCCCAGGTTACGGCGGTTCTTGCTTTCCCAAGGACACGTCCGCGCTCATCCGTATCGCCCAGGATTTCGAATCGCCCGTGCGCCTGATCGAAACCACGGTGGCGATCAACGACACGCGCCGCCGCGCCATGGCCCGCAAGATCGCCTTCGCCGTGGGCGGCGATCTGAAAGGTAGGACTGTTGCGCTGCTCGGCGTCACCTTCAAGCCCAATACCGACGACATCAGGGAAGCACCCTCTTTGGCGATCGTCCAGGCGCTGCAGGATGGGGGGGGCGGCGATACGTCTCTATGACCCCGTCGGCATGGAGGCGGCGCGCGGCGAGATCGACGGTGTCGAGTTTGGCGCGAGCCCCTACGAAATCGCCGAAGGCGCCGATGTGCTGGTGATCGTAACCGAATGGGAGGAATTCCGTGCCCTCGACTTCAAGAGGCTGAAGCAGGTCATGAAGTCGCCCTGCCTTGTCGATTTGCGCAATGTCTACCGCCGCGAGGACATGGCCCGTCACGGCTTCCGTTATTTCAGCGTTGGCCGACCCGATCACGACATCCCGCTGCACCTCGCAGAAGCGGCGGAATAGGCCGGGGAGGAGAACGCACATGTCGCTCACACTTCCGCTGCCGGCTCGCAAGGACAGGCCACCGCATTGCGTGATCATCGTGGAGAATCTGCCGGTGCCCTTCGACCGCCGCGTCTGGCAGGAAGCTAATGCGCTCAAAGAGGCGGGATGGGAGGTTTCCGTCATCTGCCCGAGGAACGCGCAGCACCCGCAAAGCTATGAGAAAATCGACGGCATCGCTATTCACCGGCACAGCCTGCCGGTCGAAGCCCGCGGCAAGCTGGGCTTCCTGCTCGAATATGGCTGCGCCTTGTTCCACGAGACGCGACTTCTGCTCAAGATCGCGCTGACGCGCGGCTTCGACGTGGTGCAAGGGTGCAATCCGCCCGACCTCATTTTTCTCGTCGCCGCCCCTTACAAGCTATTCGGCAAGAAATATGTCTTCGATCATCACGATCTCTGCCCCGAGCTTTATGCGGCGAAATACGGACGCCATGGCTTCTTTCATCGGCTGCTGCTCCTGGCGGAGAAATGCACCTTCAAATTCGCCGACCGTGTGATCTCGGCCAACGAAACCTATCGCGACATCGCGATAGAGCGCGGAGGCAAGGCTCCTGAGCGCGTCACCACGGTCTACAGCGTTCCCGACCGCCAGAAACTGCGCCGTGTCGCGCCCGATGCGCAACTGCGCGCAGGCGCCGGGGTGATCCTCGGCTATGTCGGCATCATCGCCGATCAGGATGGCGTCGACCATCTCGTCCGCATGATGCATCACATCGTTTGTGAAGGTGGCAGGCATGGCGTGCGGGCCGTCGTTGTTGGCGACGGTCCGGCGCTTGCATCGGTGAGGGAACTCGCCACCTCGCTCGATGTGGCCGAACATGTGGTCTTCACCGGCTATCTGCGCGGCGAAGCGCTGCTCGCGGCGCTCAGCACCTTCGATATCGGCATCATTCCCGACCCGGTGAACGAGTACAATGACAAGATCAGCATGAACAAGGTGTTCGAGTATTCCGCCCTCGGCATCCCGTCGGTTTCCTACGATCTGAGCGAGACGCGCCGGCTCCTGGGCGCGGCGGGGAGTTTCGCCAAGGACGCGACGCCGCGCGGCCTCGCCGAGGCGGCCTTGCCCTTGATCGACGACAAGGAGCGCCGCCGCCACCTTGGCAGCGAAGCCGGCAAGCTCGCGGAAGCGAAGTTCAACTGGACGAGTGAAGCGGAGAAATATGTCGCCGCCTACGCGGATCTGGTTCCAGAGAGGGCCTATGCATGAGGCGGGTTAGTCTGATCGCCGTCTTGTCGGCCGTGTTTCTGGGCTCCTGGACCGCTTCGGGACAGGCCGCGCAGAACTGCCAGGGTGCCCTGCCTGAGCGCGTTCTCTCTCTGTCGGAGGCCAAGATCACCAGCTTCGGCACCTTGCAGAAGCTGCCGCCCTTGCCGCTCGAGGCCGGCGAATATGTGCTCACTTTCGATGATGGTCCGAGCTACAAGACAACGCCCAGAATCCTCGAGGAGCTCCGCGCCGCCTGCCTGCATGCAACCTTCTTCATGGTGGGCCAGCGGGCATTGCAGCAACCCTTCATAGCGCGCCTGGTCAAAGCCAGGGGCCACTCCATCGGCAATCATACCTATTCGCACCGCAAGTTGAATCAGCTGCCGCTCGCCGAGGCGACGGAAGAGATGAAGAGGGGAGCCAAAGCGATCGAATGGGCGGTCTACGGCAACCGCATGACACCCGTCCGGCTTTTCCGCTTCCCCGAGAATGCCGGAACGCCCGACCTGCTCGAAACGGCCGCCCGGCTCGACATGATCGTGGCGAGCTACGACATCAGCCCCGAGGATTGGCGCAATCACCCGCCGGCAGAGACCATGCGACGGTTGCGTCAGCGGCTCAACGCCAATGATCGCGGCGTCATCGTCATGCATGACATCCAGACCAACACTGTGCCGCTGCTGCCCATGGTGATCGACGAGCTCAAGTCGCGCAATGCCAAGATCGTTCATTTGGTGGAGTAGGCTGTTTGACCGAAAGCGCTTCGAAGATTCCCCACGCCGCCGTCATGGACGAGCTCAAGCATAAGCTCGATCTCATCCGTGACGTCATCCCGCTGAGCCGCCCGGTCGTCTTTCTCGACTATCCCATGCATGGCAATGTCGGGGATCTCCTGATCCATGCCGGCACCGATCGGTTCTTCGCGGTGAATGGCTATGAGGTGATCGGCCGCTTCAGCATCCATGAATTCTGTCTGACTCATCGCCCCGACCGGCCGATCGCTTATTTCAAGGAGTCGGTGCGGCGTCTCGATGCTCTGGTGAGGAGGGGTGTCACCATCGTATTCCAGGGAGGCGGCAATCTCGGCGACCTCTACCGCGATCACCAGATGTTCCGCGAACTGGTCATCGCCCGTTATCCCGAGACGCCGATCGTGATCCTGCCGCAATCCATCCATTTCCAGGCGCCGGAGAGCCGCGCCGCGACGGCCAGGATCTTCGCCGCCCATCGCCAGCTTTATGTTTTCGCCCGCGACCGGGAGTCTCTGGGCTATCTGCGTGAGGAGTGCGGCAATCCCGCCTCCCTCATGCCCGACATGGCGCATGCTCTGTGGGGCAGCCTGCCGCGCCAGGACGGCAGCAAGACCGGCACACTGCATTTCCGCCGGCGCGACAAGGAGGCGAAGCTCAATGCCGAGGAGCCGGTGGAGAGCTTCGATTGGGATGATGTGACCTCCGCCGTCGATCGCGGCATGATCCGTCTCCTGCGCAAGATGCAGTCGCTCGATCTCCCCACCAGGCATGTGGTGGCGAACCATGTGCTGTGGAACAGCTATCGTGACCGCCTGTTGCGCCGCTCGGTTGCCCGCGTCGGGCAATATTGCCGTCTCGTCACCGACAGGCTGCACGGCATGATCCTCGGCGCGCTGCTCGATATGCCCGTCATCTGTGAGGACAACAGCTACGGCAAGCTCGGCCGCTATTATTCGGAATGGTTCAAGGCATCCGACCGCATCGAACATCGTGAGCAGCGTAAGACGCCGCCGGCACCGTCAGTATCGAGATCGCCGGAATCAGAAATGGGAGCTTTGAGGGAATATGGGGTCTGAAATCCTGTTCATCACGACGACGGATGCGGCCGGCGGCCGAACCGCCGATCTCCACCGACTAATGGCGTCGATCACCGCGGCAATGGGCACGCGCGGCTGGCGCATGCTGCTGCTCGTCCAGCGCTGCATGCCGGGTGCCGTCCCGCTGGGTCTCCCCGACAATGTGCAGATCGAGACCATGCCGCATCGCGTATCGCTTTCGCAGGCGCGCAATCTTCTGCTCGGCAAGGCGCGCGAGCAGGGATGGTTTGCCCGTATACCGCTTGTCGCTTTCCCCGACGATGACTGCTGGTATCCGGAGGGATCGCTCGAGCGGGTGCTCAATCTCTTCCGCATCGACCGGGCGCTCGATTTCTGGTTCTGCGGCTATGCGTCGGCGCCGGCGTCGCCGCTGCGTGCCTTGTCGATGGATATGAAGCAGCCTTCGGTCTTTATGGTTGCGGCCAAGGCCTCGTCCAACACCATCTTCCTGCGCAGCCGCGTCGCCGAGAAGATCGGCGGGTTCGACGAGGAGCTGGGGGTCGGCACGAGCAACAATGGCGGCGAGGACACGGACTATGCGCTGCGCGCCTTCTTGTCCGCGCGCAAATGCCGTTTCGTGGACCAGCCGCTGATCGGACATCGTGACCACGATCCGACACTCAGGTCGCATTATTTCCGCGGCAGCCTGATCGCCATCGCCCGTCATGCCGCGCAGCGCCCGACGAGTCTCGCGCTGCTCGGCCGCAAGCTCATGGTGGGCGGCGTGCTGGTGGCGACACGGCGCATGTCGTCGCAGGATTTTGTCAGCGCGTTGCGGGTCGCCTTCTCCTCCAAGACCGGCTGGTCCATGGCACCACGCCGCTCGAAAAGGGAGACCGCCTGATGCGCAGCCTCAATCAGCTTTTGTGGCTCCAGCGCGCGCTGGTGAAGCTCAGATGGGCCTATTTTACGAAATTCTGGGGAATGGACATCCATCCGAGCACGGTCATGTCGCTGAGTGTCAGGCTCGACAAGACCTATCCCAAGGGAGTGCATATCGGCCCCGACAGTTATCTCGCTTTCGACGTGGCGGTGCTCGCCCATGACATGTCGCGCGGCCTTTATCTCGATACCCACATAGGGGCGCGCTGCTTCATCGGGGCGCGCAGCATCATCCTGCCGGGGGTGCGCATCGGCGACGGATCGATCGTCGGCTCCGGCAGTGTCGTCACCAAGGACGTGCCACCCGCCTGCATCGTGGCCGGCAATCCGGCGCGCATCATCCGCCAGGGTATCGAGACAGGCAGGTTCGGGCGCTTGCGTAGCGCCGATCGCGCCGGGACGCATGTCGTCCGCCCCGAGCGCGAGCTCGATCTCGCGGCGCGCGAGGCGGAGGGGCTGTCATGAAGCATATCGCCACGATCCTGCTGGTGGTTCTGATGACCGTGCCCGCGACGGCGCGGCAGGGAGAAGCCATGAAGATCGTGACATTCGGCACCAGCCTCACGGCGCGGGGTGGCTGGCAGGAGCCGCTGCGCCGCAGCTTGAGCGCCTGCCGGGACGGCGAGGTGACCATCGTCAATCTGGCGAAGAGCGGCATGGCATCCGATTGGGGCCTGACTCAAGTGGACAAGATCCTGGCCGAGCGTCCCGATGTCGTGCTGGTCGAATTCGCCGTCAATGATGCGGCGCTCAACCGGTTTGTCTCGCTGAGCGAGAGCGGCGCCAATATGGAGGCCATCGTGACGCGCCTGAAAGCGGGCGAGAGCCGACCCGCCGTCTATGTGATGGCGATGTCGCCGGTTTCCGGCCTGCGCGGCATGACCCGCCCCTTCCTTGCTGACTATGAAGAGCTGCATGCCGAGATCGCGCGCCGGGTGGATTTCGGATTCATCGATCACCGTCCGGCCTGGGCAGCGCTTTCCACTGACGAGATCGCGACCGCGATCGCGGACGGCGTCCATCCCGATCCCGAGACGGCGGGCCGCGTGATGCTGCCGGGGCTGATGCGCGCCTTGGCCGGATCAGATTGCCAGGCCGCGAGAACGGAGTGATGGACATGAGCATTGCCGCCGTCATTCCCGTCAAAAACCGGCCCGCGCTGATCGTCCAGGCGATCGGGAGCTGCCTGGCGCAAAGCCGTGCGCCGGACGAGATCATCGTCGTGGACGACGGCTCGGACGATGCGACGCCCGAGATCGTGGCCGATTTGGCGCGGAAGGAAAGCCGCATCAAGCTCGTCCGTCGTTCATCGAGCGGTGGCGCCGCCGCGGCCCGCAACGAGGGCGCCGCCCATGCCTCCGCAAGCTGGCTTGCTTTCCTCGATTCGGACGACCGCTGGCATACCGATAAGCTCGAAAGCCAGCTGGCTTTGGCGCGGCAGATTCCGCAGGCGCCGGCGATATTCTGCGGCATCCGCTATGCCTACGAGATGCGCAAGGCTCGCATCGGCATTCCCAAGCCCATCGTCAGCCATGCCGATCTCGCCGTCTCCAACGTCCTCGCCTCGACCTCGGCTGCCTTCGTACGCCGGAGCAGGTTCGAGGAGGTCCAGGGCTTCGATGCGGGACTTCCCAATTGCGAGGATTGGGATTTGTGGTTGAAGCTGGCGAAGCTCGGCCCGCTGCCCGTCGTCCAGGCGCCGCTCGTCGAATATACATTCGAGGCGACCAACAAGCTGTCGCGTGATGTGGTGAGGCTTTTGCGCGGGCATGAGCTGGTCTTCGCCCGGATCGCGGCGGAATGCGGCTCGGGACGTCTGTCGGCGCTGCATGATCTCAAGCGCGCCGAGCTTCACATCAGAGTGACCGGCGAAGCGATGAAAGCCATGTGGCTGATCAAATCGGCGCTGCTGCGCCAGCCCTCCGGCGAGGTCATGCGCCGCGCCCTTCACCTCATGGGCCTGATGACCGTGCATGGAGCGCGCCTTTGAGGAGGGCGCCTCGACAGCCATGGTGGTCCAATTTCGGCATGCTCGACCTGCTGCTGATTGCTTATGTCTTCGTGACGCAGCTCAGCATCCGCCGCCTGACCGGCAGCGAGAAGCTCGCGACCGATCCGGCGAAGCTCGATCTGTCGAACATCACCAAGATCGGTCTGTGGGTCTTCGGGCTTCTCTTCGCCGCCTGGCTGCTGCGCCGGCATGCCGGCTGGCTGCTGCGCCCGCCCATGCGCTATGTGCTTATCTTCTTCGCGTGGATTTTCGTTACCGCGCTTTATTCGCCCGAACCCTTCAAGTCGCTGATCATGGCCGCGAGCCTGCTCTCGGTCTTCTTCGTCTTTTTCGCTTATGCCGAAGCGCGTGGGCTGCCCGTGCTGTTCGACCGGCTGATCCAGATTCAGACCGTCTTCCTGGCACTGTCGATCCTCCTGTTCTTCGCCGTGCCATCGGTGTCCCGCATGCTGGCCTGGGACGGCTCCGTCGGCAGCCGCATGACCGGGCTTGGCGGCCATCCCAATCAGACCGGCGTGCTGGCGAGCTTCATCCTCGTGGCGCTCTATGCGCGCTGCGACAGCGGCAATTTCTCGCGCCTGTTCAAGGTGTTCGCCGTGCTCGTGGCGCTCGCCGCGCTGGTGCTCACCCAAAGCCGCACATCTCTGATCGCGGCGGGGGTCGGCTGCGCCACCTTCTTCCTGCTCAAAAACCGCTGGAACGCGGCGCTCATCCCCATTCTTCTCTGCCTGCTGGCCGCAGCGGCGCTCGTCATCAGCCTCGACAGCCAGATCCTCGCAATGTTCGCCCGCTCAGGCGATGCCGATGAGTTGCTCACCGGCACCGGCCGCAGCTTCATCTGGGAACTGTCCTGGAGCCTCATCCAGCGGGCGCCGGTGTTCGGCTATGGCTTCAACTCGACCTACAGCATCTTCATGGAAGAAGCCTATCTGCTGGCGGGCGACGTTGGCATCTACATTTTCCCGCATTCGCACAATCTCTTCCTGCAGCTCCTGCTCTATGGCGGGGTGATCGCGCTGGCGCTCTTCACGCTGCTGATCGCTTCGATCCTGCGCATCGCCGTCGTCGCGCGCGACCCGCGCATCGCGGCCTTTCTCGCCTTCTATCTTTCCTTCTCGATGACCGAATCCGCCGGCTTCTTCCAATATGCCGACAACATGATCCCCATATTGGCGCTCGCCGTGGCGGCAGCGCAATTCGCCGTCGTGCCCGTACGCCAAGCTTTCCGCATCAACCATCCGGCGGAGGCCTTGCCATGAAACGATCGCTCAAATCGGGCTCGGTGCTGGCGATCGCCAATCTTGCGGAGATGGCCTTCCCCTTCATCCGCAATATCCTGCTGGCGCGGTTGCTCTCGCCGCATGATTTCGGCGTGGCGATCTCTCTCGCCATGATCAGTGCCCTGGTCGAGATCGGCTTCGATTTCGGCGTCCCGGTCTCGGCGGTGCGCTATACCGCAACCGATGATCCGAGGCGCGCATTGGCGACGTTGCATACGCTGCAATTGTCGCGCGCCGCGCTGGTGGGCGTCCTGGTCATGGTCATGGCGCCGCTTCTCGCGACCATTTTCAGCTCGCCCGAGGCGACCTATGCCTATGTCGCGGTCGGTGCCTGCGCCATCCTGCGCGGCTTCGGCAATCTCGGCGTCAAGCAGGCGATGCGCGACTACCAGTATTGGCGCAATGCCGTCACCATCATCATGACCCAGCTCGCCTGGACCGTGGCCGTCATCATCGCGGCCCTGGTTTCGCCGGACTATACCGTGATGGCCTGGGGCCTCGCCGCGAGTGTCATGGCCTCCGGCGTTACCTCGCATCTGCTGTCACGCTTTCCCTGGCGGCTTGGCTGGGACAAGGCCATTGCGGATGAGGCGACAGCCTTCGGCAAGCCGCTGGTGCCGACCGGAATCGTCAATGCCGGCCTGTCGCTCGGCGATCGCGTCTTCATCGGCTGGGCGCTCGGCACCCAGGCGCTCGCCTTCTACAGCGTCATCTTCGGGACCGCGACCTTGCCGCGTGGCGCCATTCTGCGCTTTCTCACCAATCTCTTCGTGTCGGCTTTCGTCAACCGGCCGCCGGACCATCCCTCGGTCAGGAAGAACTGCGCGCGCTGGACGCTGGTTCTCTCCTGCGTCGCCTTCCTGTATGCCATGGGCTTCATCTTCGCCGGCACGCCGCTGCTGCCCTTGTTGTTCGGTAAGGCCTATGCCGCCTCGTCCTACCTGATGTCGCTGATCGGGCTCAACCTGTTCGTGAAGTTCCTCTATCAGCTGCCAAGCCCGGTGGCGCTGGCCCAGGGGCGCAGCAAGCTGATGCTCACCTGCACCGTCTTTTCGATCCTGGCCCTGGGGGTCGGCGCCGCCGCGGCGCTCATCGAGCCATCGATCGAAGTCTTCGTTCTCGCCCTCACCATGGCGGAGGTGCTGGCAGTCCTGCGTATCGCCATGATCTCAGTGAGGACACTCGGCTACTCGGCGGGCCAGGTGACCATGGCGCTGCTCGGACCCATGGCCGCCATCTGCGTCGCGATCGCCGTCAGCCTCGCTTTCCCGGCGCTGCCGCTTATCGACTGGCTGCTTCTCGGCGGCGCCCTCGCTGCCGCTGGCCTGATCTTCTACGCGCTCATGGCGCATGTCTTCATCGAGCCGCTGAAGCCAGCTCTGGTGAAGCAAACCCTCTCTGGCTTTCTTAATCGGCGTGCTGTTGCCGCCAGCGAGGAACAATGACCATGCGCATCGCCTATCTCGTCCTCGCCCATCGCGCTCCCGCTGATCTCGTCGCCTTGCTGGCGAAGCTCAAGGCTCACGGCGAGACCTATCTCCATGTCGATCGCGACGCGCAGGGCTTCGAGGGCCACTGGGAGGAGCTCGCCCGCTGCGCGACTTTACCGGCGCGGCGCCATTCGGTGAGCTGGGGCGGCTTCTCGGTCGTCGAGGCGACACTCGAGCTGATCGAGACGGCGCTCGCCAAGGGTTCGGCCGACTATCTCATGCTGCTGAGCGGCGCCTGCCTGCCGGTCGCCGATCTGACCGGACTCAACGACCGGCTGGCGGATGAGCGTGGCGAGTATATCGACATGATGCCTGAAGCCGAAGCACTGGCGCTCGACCGCAAGTCGCGGCTTGCCTTTTACCGCTTCTACAGCAAGAGCCTGCCGCGTCTGTCTCTTGGCGCCGTCAACCGCCTGTCGCGCCATTTCTGGATGCGTCCCGATTTCGAAGCGGAGTTCGGCGAACCGCATTTCGGCTCGATGTGGTGGTGCCTGTCGAGGCCTTGTCTCGACTGGGCGATGCGCTTCCGCGCCACCCGTCCACAATACGACAAGCGCTTCCGGCACAGCGAGACGCCGGATGAATCCTATTTCCAGACTTTGGTGTCGCTCTCGCCCTTCGCTCACAAAGTGCGTGAATCACTCACTTACGTCGACTGGGACAAGGGGGGCAGCCATCCCAGGATCCTGTCGCGCCAGGATCTGCCGCGCATCGCGGCATCGGGTCAATACTTCGCCCGGAAATTCGACTGGGACCATGATCGCGATCTGGTCCGTTCTCTGCTGGATGCTCATTGATGAATCGACGCCAACTCCTCGCCGCCCTGCCGGGCGCCGCCATGACCGCCCTGCCATTGGTGGCTGAAGCCCAGACCGTGGAGCGCACCCTGAAGGGCCTCGCCTCCGCTAAGGGACTGCTCTATGGCGCCGCCGTCGCGAACTGGCAGAGCGATCGTGATGCGCTTCTGCGCCGCACCTTCTCGCGCCAATGCGCCGCCGTCGTGCCGGAATGGGAGATGAAATGGGGCATCATCGAGGGCACGCGCGGCCAGCGCAACTATAGCGCTCCCGATCGGATCGTGTCCTTCGCCTCGTCGCATCGACTGGCGGTAAGAGGTCACCCGGCGATCTGGCATCGCAATCTGCCGCGCTGGGTGGACGGAGCCCTGAAGACGGAAGGCGAGACCGTCATCGTGGAGCATATCCGCGATCTCCTGACCCACTATAAGGGAAAGATCACCAGCTGGGACATCGTCAATGAGGCGATCGAGCCCAAGGACGGCCAACCGGATTCGTTGCGCAATTCGGTCTTTCTGCGCCATCTCGGACCCGACTACATCGCGCGCTGCTTCGAGATCGCAGCGCAAGCGGATCCGGGCATTCAGGCCTTCTATAATGAATACGGCCTATATCACAACGACGCGCCCGACACGGCGCGCCGCGCCGCGGTTCTCAAGCTGCTGGCGAAGCTCAAGAGCCAGGGCGCGCCCATCTACGGACTCGGCATCCAGGGCCATCTGACCGTAGGCCGCCCGTTCAATCCTTCGACCTTCGCATCCTTCCTGCGCGAAGTGGCCGCGCTGGGGCTCAAGATCATGATCACCGAGCTCGATATCGACGATCGCCGTCTCACCCAGACGATCAGTGAGCGTGACCGGCTCGTCGCCGAGATGGCCACGCAGTTCCTGACTGTCGCCCTCGATGAGCGCGCCGTCGAGGGTCTGCTCACCTGGGGCCTGTCGGACAAATATTCCTGGCTGAATTCGACCACGAACCAGACACGCACCGACGGAACGATGAATCGCTGCCTGCCTTATGACGAGAAATTCGACCGGAAGCCCTTCTGGTTCGCATTGGCCGATGCGTTCAACCGGGCACCCCGGCGATAGGAGGAAGCCATGATCCGCGAAACCTTCCCCAATCCAGGTCCCTTGCACCGCCGCGAGTCGTCGTCCGCGCCGCCGATCGATCTCTATAAGCTGCTCGCCATCGTGCGCCGGCAATGGCGCATCGCGGCGCTGAGCGTCGGCGTCTGCCTGCTGCTCGGCATCCTCTATCTGCTGTTCGCTACGGCCAAATACACGGCCTCCACCGATATTCTCATCGATCAGGACAGCAGCCGCATCCTCTATCAGGGCTCGGCGCTCGAGCGCACCGTCGAGGACGAAGCGCGCATATTGAGCCAGGTCGAGGTCCTGGTTTCCGACAAGGTCGGGCTCGCGGTGGTCGACAAGCTCGCGCTCGACAAGGATCCGAAGTTCATGTCCGCGCCGATGGGGCCATTGCAAATGATGCGCTCCATGCTGCGCGCCGTGACGTCACTGTTCTCATCGCCGGGACCGGCCTCGGAGGAGAACCTGCAACGGCGCGCCGCCTTGCAGAATCTGCAGCGCAATCTCTCAGTCGAGCGGCTCAACCGCAGCTATGTGCTCAATGTCCGCTTCACCTGGTCGGACCCGGTGCTGGCGGCCAAGGTCGCCAAGGGCGTCGCCGAAGCCTATCTCGCCGATCAGCTCAACGCGAAATTCGAGGCCACCCGGCTCGCCGGCGGCTGGGCTCAGGAGCGCATGAAGGATCTTCAGCGGGAAGCGCTCAAATCCGATCTTGCGGTCCAGAAATTCCGCGCCGATCACGGGTTGATCGCGGCAAGCGGCAAGCTCGTGAGCGAGCAGCAATTGTCCGAGCTCAACAGCCAGCTCATCCTGGCGCGCACCGAGACGGCGGCAGCAGAGGCCAAATACCAGCGCCTGCAGTCGATCATCGACGGCGGCCAGCCGGATGCCATTGTCGCCGGCACGCTCGACAGCGCCATCGTCAACGACCTTCGCGCCAAATATCTCGAAGCCTCGCGGCTTGCCGCGGAGATCGCCGAAAAGACCGGTCCTGACCATGTCCAGGTCAAGCGCCTGCGCAATTCGATGGATGAGTACCGCAAGCTGATCTTCGACGAGCTCGGCCGTATCGCCAAGAGCTACAGCAGCGAGTATCAGGTGGCGAAGTCGCGCGAGGATGCCTTGCGCAGCATCGTGACCGACGCGACCGGTATCAGCGCCGACGCCAATGAGACGCTGGTGCAGCTGCGCGAGCTCGAGCGCGAGGCGGAGGCCTACAGGGACCTCTATCAGAAGTTCCTGCAGCGCTATCAGGAGTCGGTACAGCAGGAATCCTTCCCGGTCACCGAGGCGCGCATCATTTCCGAAGCCGCCGTGCCGCAGGAAACCAGCGGGCCCAAGAAGTCGCTGGTGCTTGCATTGTCCATCTTTCTGGGGCTGGCGCTCGGCACCGGGCTCGGCACGCTGCAGGAATATCGCGACCGCTTCTTCCGCACCGGTGAGCAGGTGGCGGAAGAGACCGGCATGCCGTTCCTCGGCCTCGTGCCTCTGGTTCCGGAAGGCAAGGCGGTCACCTCCTATGCCGTCGACCATCCTTTGTCGCATTTCGCCGAGACTTTGCGCAGTGCCAAGATCTCCGCCGACCTCTCGCTCGGCCGCGAAAAGCCGAAGGTGATCGGCGTCACCTCGGTTTTGCCGGGCGAAGGCAAGTCGACGGTCGCCATCAATTTCGCGCGTCTCCTCGCCAGCCAGAAGGCGCGCACCCTGATCATCGACGCTGATCTGCGCAATCCCACGCTGACCCGCGCCGTGGCGCCCAATGCGGCAGCCGGCCTTGCCGAAATCGTCATCGACAAAATCCCGCTTGCGGATCTGCTGTTGTTCGAGGAGCGCACCCGTCTCGCCATGCTGCCGGCGGTGCTGCGCCGCGACGTGCCTTTGACATCGGAACTGCTGGCGTCGCGCGAAATGGCGGAGCTGCTCGAGGAAGCCAAGGCGTCCTTCGACTATGTCATCCTCGATCTGCCGCCGCTGGCGCCGGTGGTCGATGTCCGCGCCGTGACGCCCCATGTCGACGGCTTCACCTGCGTGGTCGAATGGGGCCAGACGCCGCGCGCCGTGGTGCAGATGAAGCTCGAGGCCGATCCGGCGCTCGCTAAGAAATGCCTCGGCATCATCTTGAACAAGGCAAACATGGACAAGATGAAGCTCTATGGCACGGAGGGCATGAGCTATGGCGATCCGCGCTACTCCGCCTACTTCCGCGAGGCGGCGCCTGCCGAGGCGCCGGGGCAGGGGCTCAAGGCCGCGAAGCTCGCGGCACCCGCCTGATTAGGTTGACGCAAGGCCTCCGTTGCCTGCAAAGAGGACCGATCCCAGCCTTGCAGGGCATCAACGCATGCGGAAACTCTACATTATCGGCGTCGGCGCCGGTGATCCCGACTACATCACCGTTCAAGCCATCAAGGCGCTGAACGAGGTCGATGTCTTTTTCGTCATCGACAAGGGCGAGGAGAAGGACGATCTCGTGGCGCTGCGCAAGGAACTGTGCCGCCGCCATATCCAGAACCCGGCCTACCGCATTGTCGAGGCCCGTGATCCCGAGCGCGACCGCACCGCCGCCGCCTATGCCTCGGCGGTCGAGGACTGGTATGAGAAGCGCGCCCGGATCTTCGAGCGCATGATCGCCGAGGAACTCGACGAGGATGGCCGCGGCGGCTTCCTCGTCTGGGGCGATCCGACGCTCTATGACAGCACCATCCGCATCATCGAGCTGATCAAGGCCGGAAAGCGCGTCGCCTTCGACTATGAGGTCATACCGGGCATCAGCAGCGTTCAGGCTCTGGTCGCCCGGCACAGACTGCCGATCAACCGCATCGGCGAAGCGATCCATGTCACGACTGGCCGCAAGCTCGCCGAGGGATTGCCGCCGGGCATCGCCAATGTGGTGGTCATGCTCGACAGCCAGAATGCCTATCGCACCGTCGACCCCGAGGCCGAGATCTATTGGGGCGCCTATATTGGTACGGCGAGTGAGATCCTGATTTCCGGCAAGGTCGGCGAGGTCGCGGAAATTATCGAGGCGGCCCGAGCCAAGGCGCGTGCCAAGAAGGGTTGGATCATGGACACCTACCTTCTGAGATTCCCGCAGAAGTAGCTGGGCACTATTTTAAGTAGAGTTTCGCGATGTTTCCAGAATACTTGACTCCGTAAGTCGGATATCTATTATCCGGCCAGCCAGGCCCTCAACCCAGCGCGATGCAAGAACTGTTTCCCGTGGGCCTGCATGTATTTAGCGCGCATTCTTACACTTAGCTCAAGTCTGTTGCTGGCCGGTTTCGCGCTGGTGGCGCCGACCGGTGCGCTGGCCAAGGGCGATCTCGGACTCGAGCTCAACAAGCTCGAGACGGCGGGCGCCGCGTGCCAAGCCTATTTCCTCATCAATGAGAAAGCCGGCAAGCCGCTCCAGTCGCTGAAGGCCGATCTCATCATCTTCGGCAAGGATGGCGGCATCGCCAAGCGGCTGATCGCCGAGCTGGGCCCGGTCCGCATGAACAAGACCAGCGTCAAGATCTTCGCCATCGACGTCGCCTGCGCTGACATCGCCGGCGTGCTGCTGAATGACGTCGCGAGCTGCGCCCCCGATGCGGCACCCGAAGCCTGCCTCGACCGGCTTTCTCTGTCGTCGCGCCTCGACATCCGTTTCTACAAGTGAGTGCCTGACATGCAAGGTGGAGAAATATCTCCGGTCGAGCTCTTCCTGCAGGCGGGTCCTGTCGTCAAAGCCGTCATCGTGATGTTGATCGCCTCGTCGCTGTGGTGCTGGATCATCATCTTCGAGGCGCTGTGGACGCTCGCCCGCCTGCGCCGCGCCATCAGAAGCGAGGGCAAGGCCAAGGGGCGGATGGGCGAGGTGATCGGCCGGATCTTCGCCGCCGGGCGCGAGGAAGCCTTCGAGGCGCAGGCCTCGCCCGCCGAATCCGATCGCCGCAGCGCCATTACCGCGGCGATGAAGCGGCAAGCGCAGGAACTTATCGAAACCAGCCAGCGGGGCCTGCCCAATCTCGCGGTCATCGCCTCGGTCGCGCCCTTTGTCGGACTCTTCGGCACGGTCTGGGGCATCATGACGAGCTTCGCCGGCATTGCCGCCGCCAAGGATACGAGCCTGGCCGTCGTGGCGCCCGGCATTGCCGAGGCTCTCGCCGCCACGGCGATCGGCCTTGCCGCCGCCATCCCGGCGGCCTTCGCCTATAACCGGCTGGCGGCCGCTTTCGGTCTCACGGCGCGTTCGCTCAACCGGGTGATCGAGGACTACGGCACCAGGCTTGCCCGCGAGAACGGTCCCGTCGCTCCGCTACGGAAGAAGATCGCATGAGCTTCAATCTGTCCGCCGATCACGACAGTGATGATCTGGCCCCGCTCGCCGAGATCAATGTCACGCCGATGGTCGATGTCATGCTGGTGCTGCTCATCATTTTCATGGTGGCGGCGCCGATGCTGAGCTCCGGCATGAAGGTAGATCTGCCGCAGGCCAAATCCGCTCAGCCGTCCGATCCGCAGAATCCGATCGTGCTGACCATAGGCGCCGACAGCAAGATCACTCTGGGTCCCGACGAGATCGTGCGCGGTGAGCTCGTTGCGCGCATCAAGGCGATGATGGGTCAGGAAGACCGCATCGTCCATGTGCGCGGCGACCGCACCGCCTCCTATGGCGATATCGTCGCGGTGCTGGATGAGCTGGCGCTCAACGGCATCACCAAGCTTTCGCTCATCGCCAACAAGGACAAGGCGCCTGAGGCCATAGCCCCCGCGCCCGAGGTCGTGGTGCCATGAAGGGGGCCGGACTCACCCAGAGCGCACGGTTCGTCTGCATCACCCTGGCGCTCGGCGTCCATGCCGCCGCCGCTGCCGCTTTCATATTGGCGCCCGCGGCCGAGCCGCCGCCACCGGCGCCGGGCGTCGAGATCGAAATGCTGGCCGAAATCACCAGCGAGGCTGCCGCCGATGTTATGCCGGCGGTGGCGGCTGAGTCAGTCGTGGCCGAAGCGGCGGCGGAGACCCAGCCGGGCGAGGCCAAATCGGCGATCGGCCAGCTGGTGAATAGTGTGGCGCCTCTGAATATCGAAAAAACGGAAGTGACGCCTGAGCAGGCGGAAGAGGCCGAGAAGCCGGACCATCAGCCCGAGGCGGTGGAAACACCGGAAGCCAAGCCGACCGAGGAGCCGGTGACGGTCGCCGCGCTCGAGCCGACCGAGGTCACGGCCGTCGACGTGCCGGTCGAGCTCGAGAAGCCGGTCGTCGAGGCCCCGGAAGCGCCCGCTTTGACGCAGAAGCCAAAGCCGGCCGCGAAGAAGGTGAAGAAGGTCAAGGCGCAGCAGCGCCGCGGCGCGGTCGCTGGCGCGACACTGACGACGCAGGCCACGCGCAAAGGAGCATCGCAGGCGCAGCGCTCCGGGGGCTCACAGGCGAGTTCCAATTATAAGTCGATTGTGTACGGGCGCATCGTTGCTCGGCGTTCCGCCATGACGTCCAAGATCCGTAGCAAGCGGACCCACATCGTCTCCATCCGTTTTACGATCGCGCCGAATGGCGCGGTGCGCGCAACCTCAGTGGCGAGGTCATCGGGAGATCCTGCATTGGACTCCGATGTCAGAGCGATTGTCGCTTCGATCGACTTTCCGCCGCCGCCGTCCGGCGCCCAGACTCATTGGACCGTCCCCATAAAGCTGGAAAGCCGATAGCGATCTACCAGCAGCAATAGCCGCCATCGGCGAGAACGATCGATCCCGTCATCAGGCTCGCCGCGTCGGAAGCGAGGAAATGCACGACGGAGGCGATCTCATCGGGCTGTCCGACGCGCCCCATCGGCGTCATTTCGAGCCAGGTCTCGTACATCTCCGGATCTTCCTTGATGCCGAAGGAGGTGAGCGGCGTCTCGATATAGGTGGGGGCCACCGCATTCACGCGCACACCGCTCTTCGCCCATTCGGCGGCGAGCGAACGCGTCAGGTGATGCACCGCGGCCTTGGACGCGTTGTAGAAGGATTGCGGCTGCGGCTTGTTGACGATGAAGCCCGACATCGAGCCGATATTCACGATGGAACCCGACTTCTGCTTCAGCATCTGGCGGCCGAAGGCGCGGCAGCACCAGAACAGGCCGTCGAGATTGACGTCCATGTGGAAGCGCCAATGCTCGTCGCTCGTTTCCTCGGCCTTGACGTCGCTCCGGGCGACGCCGGCATTGTTCACCAGGATATCGACGCGGCCATGCTGCTTGATGATGTCAGCGGCTACGCGGTCGACGTCCTTCGACTTCGTGACATCGAGTGTCGCGCCATGCGCCTTGAGGCCGAGCTTCTTCAACTCGCCGACGCTGGCCTCGACCCGGTCGGCCATCATGTCGGCGACGATTAAGGTGGCGCCCGCTTCGCCAAGCGCCCGGGCGCAGGCGGCGCCAATCCCCTGGCCGGCGCCCGTCACCACCGCCACCTTGCCGTCGAGCTTCAGTTTTTCCAGATACACGGTGCTTGTCCTTTCAACTCATCCATTGTCCGCCATCCACATTGAAGGTCTGCGCCACGACATAGTCGCTTTCCGTGCAAGCGAGGAAAATGGCGCAGCCGACGTGATCCTCGGGCTTGCCCATGCGCCCATAGGGCACGCCTTCGCCGACCAGCCGCTTCTTTTCGCCCGGCGGCCGGCCTTCATATTTCGCGAACAGCGCGTCGACCTCGTCCCACATCGGCGTGTCGACCACACCGGGGGCGATGCCGTTGACATTGATCCTGTGCTTGATGAGACCAAGACCCGCCGATTGCGTGAGGCTGATGACCGCCGCCTTGGAGGCGCAATAGACGGCGACGAGTGCCTCGCCACGCCGTCCGGCCTGCGAAGCCATATTGATGATCTTGCCGCCCTTGCCGCGCCGGATCATGGCCTTGGCCGCTGCCTGGAGTGTGAACAGCAGCCCCTTCACATTCACGGCGAAGATGCGGTCATAGCTCTTCTCGGTGATCTCCTCGATCGGCGCCAGGTCGAAGATCGCGGCGTTGTTGACGAGGATATCGATGCCGCCCGCCCTGGCTTCGACGTCTTCGATCATCCGGTTGATCGATTCGACTCTCGTGACGTCGAGATGTGCGGCGAAAGCGCCGCCACCGGTATCGCGCGCGGTCGCGCGCGCCGCGTCTTCATCGATGTCGGCGATGCAGACCCTGGCGCCCTCGCGCGCAAAGCCTTCCGCGATGGCGCGCCCGATGCCGCGGGCGCCGCCGGTGACGATCGCTGTTTTGTGTTCAAGCCGCATCCCTGATCGTTCTCCCGTTCTGATCGAAACGATGGATACGGTTCATTTCAGGCGTAAGCCACACCTTGGCGCCGGGGCCCAGGCCATATTCGCCGGCGGCGCGCACCGTCATCCGGCCGCCATGCGCGCCATCGACATGCAGGAAAGTATCGGCGCCGAGATGCTCGGCAAGGGCGATCGTGCCTTCCCAGGCGCCGGATTTGTCGGACAGCGTGATGTGCTCGGGCCTGATGCCGATCGTTTGCGCTCCCAGCCGGCCGGCGATATCGCCCGAGATGAAGTTCATCTTGGGGCTTCCGATGAAGCCGGCGACGAACAGTGAATCCGGCTTGTTATAGAGTTCCAGCGGTGAGCCAACTTGCTCGATATTGCCCTTGTTGAGCACAACGATGCGGTCGGCCATGGTCATGGCTTCCACCTGGTCATGCGTCACATAGATCATGGTGGCGCCGAGCGCCTGATGGAGCTGCATGATCTCGATGCGCATCTGCACACGCAGCGCCGCGTCAAGATTGGACAGGGGCTCGTCGAACAGGAAGGCCTTGGGCTGGCGCACGATGGCGCGGCCGATGGCGACGCGCTGACGCTGGCCGCCGGAAAGCTGGCGCGGCTTGCGGTCGAGATAGTCGGTGAGATTGAGGACCTGTGCCGCCTTGGCGACCTTGGCGTCGATTTCCGACTTGGGCATACCCGCCATCTTGAGCCCGAAGGCGATGTTGTTACGCACACTCATATGCGGATAGAGCGCATAGGATTGGAAAACCATCGAGAGGCCGCGCTTGGCGGGCGCCAGCTGCGCGGCATTGCTGCCGTCGATGATGATCTCGCCGGCCGTCACATCCTCGAGCCCGGCGATCAGGCGCAGCAAGGTGGATTTGCCGCAGCCGGAAGGGCCGACAAAGACGACGAACTCGCCGTTCTCGATGGCGAGGTTGGCACCGGGGATGATGACGACGTCGCCGAAGCGCTTCTGCACGTCTTTCAGAACGATGGTGCCCATTATTTGACAGCTCCGAAGGTGAGGCCGCGGACAAGTTGCTTCTGGGCGAACCAGCCCAGCACCAGAATGGGGGCGATCGCCATGGTCGAGGCGGCCGAGAGTTTCGCCCAGAACAGACCCTCGGGGCTCGAATAGGACGCGATGAAGGCGGTCAGGGGTGCTGCCTGAGAGGTGGTGAGATTGAGCGTCCAGAAGGCCTCGTTCCAGGCCAGGATGATATTGAGAAGGAGTGTGGAGGCGATGCCCGGCACCGCCATGGGCGCCAGCACATAGACGAGTTCCTTCCACAAGGAGGCGCCATCCATACGCGCCGCCTCGAGGATCTCAGGCGGGATCTCCTTGAAGTAGGTATAGAGCATCCACACGATGATCGGCAGGTTGAGCAGGAACAGCACCGCGATGAGACCGCCGCGCGAATCGAGCAGTCCCATGTCGCGGAAGATGAGATAGACCGGGATGAGCGCGCCGACCGGCGGCATCATCTTGGTCGACAGCATCCACATCAGCAGGTCCTTGGTGCGCTTGCCCGGCGCGAAGGCCATGGCCCAGGCGGCGGGGATCGCGAAGAGGAGTGCGACGAGTGTCGAGCCGATGGACAGGATCAGCGAGTTGGTGACGAAGCGCAGATAGTTCGAGCGCTCCTGGACGATGCCGTAGTTCTCGGTCGTCCAATGGAAGAACAGGAATTTGGGCGGTGTCGAGAACGCCTCGAGCTCGGTCTTGAAGCTCGTTATGATCGTCCACAGGATCGGGAAGAAGATGAGGAAGCCGATGGCCCAGGCCAGGGCCGTGGTGATCGTGCGCCTGCGAAGCGATACCGCGCGAGCCATAGGTCAACCCTCCAGGTTCCGGCCGATCATCCTGATCAGGAAGAAGGCCACGATATTGGCAAGCACCACCGCGACGATGCCGCCCGCCGAGGCGCCGCCGACATCGAAATTGAGCAGGCCCTGAAAGTAGACGAGATAGGGCAGGTTGCCGGCCGGTCCGCCGGAGCCGGTGACATAGATTTCGGCGAACACATTGAGCAGGAAGATCGTCTCGATCAGGATGACGACCGTGATCGGGCGGGCCAGATGCGGCAGTACAATGTAGAAGAAATAGGACAAAGGCGGCGCGCCATCCATCTCGGCCGCTTCCTTCTGCTCCTCGTCGAGCGACTGGATCGCGGTGAGGAGGATGAGGGTGGCGAAGGGCAGCCATTGCCAGGCCACCATGATGATGACGGCGGTCAAGGGCGCCTGCGCGAACCAGTCGATGGGCTCGAGCCCGACCCACTTCATGAGCCAGGCGAGAAGCCCCGACACCGGATGCATGAACATGTTCTTCCAGACGAGCGCGCTCACCGTCGGCATGACGAAGAACGGCGCGATCACCATCAGCCGCACGATGTTGCGCCCGACGATCGCCTGGTCGAGGAGGAGAGCCAGGAGCGTGCCGCCGATAATGCTGATCGCCAGCACCGCGAAGACAAGCTTCAGTGAATTCCCGATCGCCGCGAAGAAGGCGGGATCGGTCAGAAAGTAGTGGTAGTTTAAGAGGCCGACGAAGCTCTCATTGCCGGGATCGAGCAGATTATAGCGCAACAGCGAGAACCAGATGGTGAGGCCCAGCGGCACGATCATCCACAGGAACAGCACGATGACGGAAGGCGCCACGGCCAGTTTCCCGAGCACTCTGGTTTGCTGCGTCGCCATGCGTTATCTCCCGGTGCGGGTCTCTTCTCCTGTTTCCCTTCTCCCGCCTGCGGGAGAAGGTGCCCGAAGGGCGGATGAGGGTGTTGGTTCACCCAAGCCACAGCCCGACTATGTTCGGGTCCTCTTCCTCAACTCATCCAAGACTACGACATTATTCGTCAAGCTCCGAGCCAGACCCTCACCCGGCCCTCGGCCACCCTCTCCCGCAGGGCGGGAGTGGGGGAAATCTGGGAGTGCGAGGTCTTATCGATGGGCAACATGCGCTATCGTGAGAGAAAATGACCGCCCGGCGGGGCCGGGCAGCCGAGTTTCGGGAGGAGCCGTCCCGCCTATTTGATGTAGCCGGCTTTGGTCATTTCGCGCGTCGTCGCGGTCTGCGCTTCGGCGAGCGCATCGTCGGCACTCTTCTCACCGGCAAGTGCTGCCGAGAAGATCTGGCCCACAGTCGTGCCGATGCCCTGGAATTCGGGGATGGCGACGAACTGCACGCCGACATAAGGCACGGGCTTGACCGTCGGCTTGGTGGGATCGGCCGAGTTGATCGAGTCCAGCGTCATCTGGGCGAAGGGCGCCGCCTTGAGATAGTCCGGGTTCTTGTAGAGCGAGGTGCGCGTGCCGGGCGGCACATTGGCCCAGCCCTCTTTTGCAGCAACGAGGTCGATATAGTGCTTGCCCGTGGCCCAGGCGACGAATTTCTGCGCCGCCTCGGCCTTTTGCGAGCCGGCCGGCACCGCGAGCGACCAAGCCCACAGCCAGTTGCCGCGCTTGCCGAGGCCGTTATCGGGAGCGAGCGCGAAGCCGACCTTGTCGGCGACCTTCGAGTCCTTCGGATTGGTCACGAAGGAAGCGGCGACCGTGGCATCGATCCACATGGCGCATTTACCGGCGTTGAAGAGCGCGAGATTCTCGTTGAAGCCGTTGGAAGAAGCGCCCGGAGGCCCGGCGTCCTTCATCAGGTCGAGATAGAAGGTGAGGGTGTTCTTCCATTCCGGCTGGTCGAATTGCGGCTTCCAGCTCTCGTCGAACCAGCGCGCGCCGAAGGAATTGGCGGTTGCCGACAGGAAGGCCATGTTCTCGCCCCAGCCGGCCTTGCCGCGCAGGCAAATGCCATAGGTTTCATTCGCCTTGTCGGTCATCTTGCGCGCCGCATCGGCGATGAATTCCCAGGTCGGCGCGTCCGGCATCTTGAGCCCGGCCTTGTCCATGAGATCGGTGCGGTACATCACCATCGAGCTCTCGCCGTAGAAGGGCGCCGCATAGAGCTTGCCGTCGAGCGACAGGCCGCCGCGGATCGGCGGCAGGAGGTCGTCGACATCGTAGTCGGCTCCGAGATTGTCGAGCGGGACGAGCCAGCCTTTCTTCGCCCAGATCGGAACCTCATATGTGCCGATGGTCAAAACGTCGAACTGGCCACCTTTGGTGGCGATGTCGGTGGTCACTTTCTGGCGCAGCACATTCTCCTCGAGCGTCACCCATTCGAGCGAGATGTCGGGATTGGCCTTGGTGAAATCCTCGGTCATCCCCTGCATGCGGATCATGTCGCCATTATTGACGGTGGCAATGGTGAGCTTGGTTTCGGCCAGCGCCGTGCTGGCGAGCGCTGCGGCTGCGAAGGCGCCGAGAAGGCCGGTGAAGATGGCTTTCATTGATGTCCTCCCAAGGAACTGAATTGAGCATTTGCTTCTGAATTGAGCATAATCTCAAATTGGATGAGGGCGAAGTCAAGCCGAATTCCTGTTGCATTGCACAAAAACACTGCAACATCTGCGATAACAGTTTGGTTTTGCTGGAAAAGAAAAATTGAGCGTTTGCTATTTATTCCAGCAAAAGCTCGGCCATTTTCTCGTTGGTTATAAGACCGTTGATCAATTTCCCACGCAGCGCGCCTTTGATCGCCTTGAGTCGCGGGATGGCCATGCCGACGCCGATCATCCGGCGCGTCGCCGGCTGTTCGAGCGGCACGCTAAGCACGCGGTCATTGGTGAGCCCGTCGATGAGCTTGCCATTGGCGTCATAGGCCCAGCCGATGATCTCGCCGACGGCGCCTGCGCGGATGAGCGCGCGGATCTCGTCGGCCTTGACGAAACCGTCGCGCAGCAATGCGGCATCATCATCGATGGTGCCGATGCCGACAAAGGTGACGTCCGCCTGGCGCGCCAGTTCCGTCACATTGCGCAAGGGCTTTTGCGCCAGCAGCAGTGATTTCTCGTGCACGGTGGTGGCGATCACCGGCAGCGGCATGGGATAATGCGGCGCCTTGGCCCGGTCGCCGATGCGGCTGACCACATCGAACAGCGTCGCCGAGCCGTCGGGCGCGATATTGCCGACGAGCGACACGACCTTGTGCTGCGGGCAGTCCATGGGGGTGAGCTGCTCGACCATGGCGCGCAGCATGCGTCCCGTTCCCATGGCGACGATCACCGGATGCTGCGAGACGAGATAGCGCTCGAGCTCGGCGGCGGCCGCTTCCGCCACGCCGAGCGTCGTCGAGGCGGATTCGGGATCGCTCGGCACGACCTCGCAGAAATCGATCGCATAGGCCTGCTTCAGCTGTTCCGACAATTCGAGGCAATGGCCGATCGGATGATCGAGCCGGACCTTGATCAGCTTCTCGCTGACGGCGAGCGAGACCAGCCTTTGCGCCGTCTGCCGGGATACGCCAAGCTTGCGGGCGATCTCGTCCTGGGTATTGCCGGCGATGTAATAGAGCCAGCCCGCCCGGGCTGCCTCGTCGAGCCTGTCCGCCTCTGAATCCGGTTTACGCGCCAAGCGTCCTGTCCTTTGTTGTCGATGAGCATTTGCATATCGGCGCGAAAATGGGAACCCTCTGCCAACCCGTCATCCCGGCGTAAGCCGCTATCGGATTCACACATCTTGTGTCGGGTGCGCTTATACCCTCTCCCCCACCGGGGGAGAGGGGATCGCTCAATAGCCGTCTCAATACGATGTGTGAATACGCCAGCGGCGAGAACCGGGATGACGAACTATTGGGTCAAATCACCCTGAGGCCGCTTGACCGGTCGAAGACATGAATGTCCTGCGGCTTGGCGATCAGGAATTTGCGATCTCCAGGGGCGAGTTGGGGGCGTTCGAGCGCCAGGAGCGTCACGCGTTCATCAGCGGCGTCGAGCGTCACTTGCGTGCTCATGCCGAGGGGCTCGACAACGCTGACCGTGGCGGGAAGTCCTTGATCGGCGAAATGCAAATGCTCTGGACGGATGCCGACAGTGATCTCCTGTCCTTCCTTCAGCGTCGCGAGCGCGGCGAGGGCGAGGACCGTTCCATCGGCGAGACGTGCCGAACCTTGCGTCGCGACGGCATCGAAGAAGTTCATCGTCGGCGAGCCGATGAAGCCGGCGACGAAGATATTGGCGGGGTGGTCATAAAGCTCGAGCGGTGGCCCCACCTGCTGGATAATGCCGTCATTCATCACCACGATGCGGTTGGCCATGGTCATCGCCTCGACCTGATCATGGGTGACATAGATCGCCGTCGTCTTGAGCGACTGGTGCAGCGCCTTGATCTCGGTACGCATGCTGGCGCGCAGCTTGGCGTCGAGATTGGACAGCGGCTCGTCGAAGAGGAACACTTTGGGGTTGCGCACGATGGCGCGGCCCATGGCGACGCGCTGGCGTTGGCCGCCCGACAGCTGCTTCGGCAGGCGGTCGAGCAAAGCGTTGAGGCCAAGCTTGGCCGAAGCCTCAGCGACGCGCTCGCCGATCATCGTCGCCGGACTTTTGCGCAAGTTGAGGCTGAAGGCCATGTTGCGCCGCACGTCCATATGCGGATAGAGCGCATAGGACTGGAACACCATGGCGATGTCGCGGTCCTTGGGCGCCAGATGGGTCACCGTCCGCTCGCCGATATGGATGTCGCCGCCATTGATCGTCTCGAGCCCGGCAATGCTGCGCAGAAGCGTGGACTTGCCGCAGCCCGAAGGGCCGACGAGGACGACGAACTCGCCGTCGGCGATGTCGAGATCGATCCCCTCCAGCACCGTGACCGGCCCGAAACTCTTGTGAATATTGCGCAGCGAGACCGAGGCCATGATCTATCCCTTGACGGCGCCGGCGGTGAGGCCGGTGACCAGATAGCGTTGCAGGAAGAAGAAGAACAGGCAGACCGGGATGAGGGCCAGCACCGAGGCCGCCATCATCTGCCCCCAGTCGACGGCGAACTTGCCGACAAAGGTGAGAAGCCCGACCGAGAATGTCTTCTGGCTCTCGCTGTTGATCAGCATCAGCGCGAAGAGCAGCTCGCTCCACGCAGCGGTGAAGACGAAGGCGACGGTGGCGCCCATGCCGGGCAGCGTCAGGGGCAGGATCACCCTTCTCAGCGCCTCGAAGCGCGTGCAGCCGTCGATCATCGCCGCCTCTTCGAGGTCTTTCGGCACGCCGTCGAGGAAGGACTGCATCAGGAAGGTGGCGAAGGCGATGTTGAAGGCGGTGTAGATGATGATCAGGCCATAGAGGTTATCGGTGAGGCCGAGCTGGCCCATGATCCGGTAGATCGGCGGAATGACCATCACCAGCGGGAAGGTCTGGGTGAGGAGCAGGATGAGGCTCACCAGCGCCTTGCCGCGGAAGCGGAAGCGCGACAATGCATAGCCGGCGAAGGAGGCGACCGCGGTGACGATGATGGCCGTCGTCACCGAGACCAGAATGCTGTTGAGGAAATAACGTGGGAAGTCGCTCGCCTTGAGCACGCTTGTGTAATTGGCGAGGGTCATGCGGCTCGGCCATAGCCGGATACCTTCGCTGTAGAGTAGGTCCTGCGGCGTGACCGAAATCTTGATCGTCCAGTAGATCGGAAGCAGCGCGAAGACGACATAGCAGGCGACGGCGCCATAAAGGCCGATCTGTCCGAATACGCGCTGGAGAAGGGATTGTCCGGGCATGTCAGACATCCCTCAACAGAACGCGCCGTATCTGGATGACGATCAGCGCATAGACGATGAGGAGGACGAGCAGGAGCACGGCGATCGCCGAGGCATAGCCCTTGTCGAGCGACTTGAAGGCCGAGACATAGATATAGGTGGCGATGGTGTTGGTGGAACCGGCCGGTCCGCCCGCTGTCATGACATAGATGAGATCGGCAAAGGTGGCGATCCACACGGTGCGCAGCATGACCGTGATGGCGATGGTGGGCGCGAGGAAGGGCAGCGTCACCTTGGTGAATTGCTGCCAGGCGGTGGCGCCGTCGATGGCCGCCGCCTCATAGAGCTCGGCGGGGATCGATTTGCGTGCTGCGAGCAGCGTGATCGCGAAGAAGGGGATGCCGAACCACACATTGGCGATGATCGGCCCCCACATGGCGGTCGCCGGATCGGCGAGGATGGTGACGGGCTCCGACTGGAGGCCGATGGCGTGGAATATATGCGGCAAGGGCCCGATCATCGGATTGAACAGCCATGCCCAGGTGAGGCCGGTGAGAAAGATCGGCACCGCCCAGGGCAGGAAGACGAGACCCTGGACGAGGCGGCGGCCGTGGAAGGGCTGGTTGAGGAGCAGCGCGAGGCCAAGGCCCAGGAAGAACTGCAGGACGAGGCTCGCCACCGTCCACCACAGCGTATTGACGAGCGCGCCATGCAGCACCGGATCGACCAGCATGGCCCGATACTGATCGAGGCCGACGAATTCCGAGCGGAAGGCGGAGAATTTGCGGAAGGAATAGCTGATGCCGATGATCAGCGGCACGATGAGAACGGTGAAGATCAGGATTAGCGCCGGGCTGAGATAGAGCCAGGGCTCCAGCCAGCGGCGCCTGTCCGCTTCGCGTTGCAAGGCCAGATTGTCTGCGGCGATGGCGGTCATTGATTTTACCCTCGCCCTGCAAGCGAAGCGCAGCGGGGAGAGGGGAGGGGCCCGACGCGAAGCGGCGGGAAGGGTGAGGGGCATGGGCGTCGACGATTATCCTCGTCACGCATTCTCGCTCTTCCTTGTTCCGAATCTTCAATCTTTGACATCGATGAAAATCACGCCGATGCCCCTCACCCTCCCATTGCTTCGCAATGGGGCCCTCCCTCTCCCCGCTGAAGCGGGGAGAGGGCGAGAGACTACTTGTTCTTCTCCATCCACTTCTTCTGCTCGCCGGTGAGGAACGTCGCCCATTCGTCGGCGACTTCCTTCGGCGAGCGCTTGGCGAGCAGGATTTCCTGGAAGCCGGTCGGCACCATGGAATCATAGAACACGCCCAGATTCTCGAGATGTGTCGGTGGCGTCACGAAGACATATTTGTCCGGGTTCGACAGCTCCTCGAACCAGCCCTTGAACTGCTCGGTCTTGAAATGCGCGTCCTGGTCGGCGCCATTGTGGATCGGCAGCACGCCCACCACCTTGGCCCATTCGAGATTCTGCTTGTTGTTGGACAGGAACTCGATGACTTTCCAGGCGTCCTTCTTGACCGGGCTGTCGGCGAACATTGACCAGCCGGCATAGCCCAGCGTCGGATAGGACTTGCCATTGGGTCCGGTCGGCATCGGCGCGACGGCGAAATCATCCGCCTTCATCTTCTCGGCGATGCCGATCAACGCATCCGGATCCTGGTCGAGCATGGCGCAGGTGCCGGTGTAGAAGCCGGTGACGATTTCATTGAAGCCCCAGCTGACGCTGTCCTTCGGCACCCAGCCGTTCTTGTACATATCCTGCAGCATCTGCAGTCCCTTGACCGAGCCTTCCTCGTTGAAGGTCGAGGTGCCGTCTTCGTTGAAGAAGCCGGGCTTGCCGTCCATGATGTTCATGAACATCTGGATGCCGCCGAAGGCGCCGGGGCCGCCTCTCAGGCAATAGCCGTATTTGCCGTTACCGAGGGCCGCGATCTTCTGCGCCGCCGCGGTGAACTCGTCGATCGTCTTCGGCGCTTCGGTGAGACCCGCTTCGGCGAACAGCTTCTTATTCCAGAACATCGCGCGGGCGTAATAGCCGTAGGGAATCATATATTGCGTGTTCTTGACCGTGGAGCCGAACTGCTTGGCGCGGTCGCCCAATGTCGACAACTCGGCCCAGTCCTTCATATAGGGGCCAAGATCCTCGAGCTGGCCGTTATTGCCGTAGAGACCCATCCAGCGTTCCGGCATCTCGACGATATCCGGCGTCTCGCCCGCCTGCACCATGCTCAGGAATTTCTCGAAGGCCTGGCCCCAGGGGAGCGATACGATCTCGACCTTGATATCGGGGTTGGCCTTCTCGAATTCGTCGAGCTCCTTGCGCAGGAATTCGGTGCGTTGCGGGCTGGTGATCACTTCCACCAGCTGCACCTTGGTCTCGGCTGAAGCCGCGCTGCTCAAGGCCGCGATGGCGGCGCCGAGCAGAATGCCTTGCAGGTATTTCTTCATGCTTCTCCTCCCTTGTCGACGTGGTTCAAGTCTTGATGCTTTTTGCCAGGGCATTCTCCAGATCGGCCCACAGCATGTCGGGATCTTCCAATCCGACATGCAGCCTTATGGCGCGCGGGCTGACCTTGAAGCGGTCGAATGAATTGACGCCGGGTGTCTGGGCGAGCGAGGCCGCCACCGGCACGATGAGGCTTTCATGCCCGCCCCAGCTCACGCCCAGGCGGAAGAACTTGAGCAGATCGGCGAAGCGCGGAATATCGATCGCCTCATCGACCTCGAAAGTGAAGAGGCCTGTGAAGCCCGAGAGCGTGGCCCGGCCGGGATGGTTGGAATAGACCGGGTGATGGATCTTTGTGACATGGGCGTGTGCGCGCAGGCGCTCGGCGATGAGGAGCGTGCTGTCCATGTGGCGCTTGAGCCGGAAGGGCAAGGTGCGCAGGCCCCGGACCAGGAGGAAGGCTTCGAGTGGGGAGAGCTTGGCGCCAAGGAAAGGATGGGTGAGCTCGTTGATGCGCGCGATAAGCGCCTTGGAGCCCGCTACGACACCCGCCACCGTGTCGCTGTGGCCGCCGATATATTTCGAGGCCGAGTGCAGCACGAGATCAACGCCATGGGTGATCGGCTTCTGGAAGATGGGTGTCGCCCAGGAATTGTCGATGACCGTGGTGATGCCTTGGGCGCGGGCCGCCTTGGCGAGGCGCGTTATGTCCTGGAGCTCGAAGACCATGGAAGACGGACTTTCGAGATAGAGAAGCTTCGCACCTGGCAGCGCCGCCTCGACCGCTTCGGCATCCGAGCCGTCGACATAGTCGACCCTTACGCCGAGGCGCGGCAGCAGCTTTTCGAAGAAGCGATAGGCATCGCCATAGCAATGACGCACCGCCACGATGCGGTCGCCGGCGCCGACGATCGACAGGACGGTGGCGCTGATCGCCGCCATCCCGGAGGAGAAGCCGCGCGCCGCTTCGGCGCCTTCGAGCTCGGCGATGCGCCGCTCGAAATCATGAACCGTCGGATTGCCGACGCGGCTGTAGATATAGCCTTGCCCTTCGCCGGCGAAGGTCTTCTGCATTTCGGCGAAGTCCTTGAAGGTGAAGAGCGAGGTCTGGTAGATCGGGCCGACCACCGGATCATGGACATGCGGCGCGTCGTCGGTGAGGATCAGCGACGCCGCTTCGATGGCGGCCCTGGCGGCATCCGTGATCCGGGTTTCATGCTTCACCGGGATAGGCCTCACGGATTTCACTGCCGACGCTGTCGATGATCTTCAGCGCTTCGGCGCGCGCGGTGGCGGGATCGCGCCGGGCGATGGCGTCGAACATGGTGCGGTGGAAGGGAAAGGACGCTTCCGCGAAATTCGGGATCTGCAGCGGGTTCTCCCAGAACTGATGCACGAGGTCGCGCATCGACTGGACGATCTGGGTGAAGAGAGGATTGCCCGTCGCCTCGATGATCGACTGGTGATATTCCCAGTCCTCTTCCGATGAATTGCCGACGGCGTGGGCGGCTTCCATGCGGTCGAGCGCCTTCTCGATTGTCGCGATGCGGTCGGCTGAAGCGGAAGCCGCGCAGATCGCGGCAGCCTCGCCTTCGAGCGCGCGGCGCACCTGAAGGCCATGCAGCAGGTCCTTCACATTGGACGAACGGCTGAGCACCAGCGGCACATGCACGATATTGCGGCCGACCGCCTTGCGCAGATAAACGCCCGAGCCTTTGCGCATTTCGACAATGCCGAGCGCTTCCCAGCGTTTGAGCGCCTCGCGCACGGTGGGGCGGCTGACCTGCAGCCGCTCGCACAGCATCCGTTCGGAAGGGAGCTTGTCGCCGGGCTCGATCCGGGCCTCCTCCACATAGGCGGCAAGGGCATCGATCACAGCGGAATCAAGGGTTTGGCTCTTGACCGGGCTGAGAAGGCCGGAATTTGACGGCTTTGATTTCACGGATCCTCCCTGAATCCCGACGTCTAAGCGGTCAGGCTGTCAGACCAGTTCAGTCAAGCCTGGGTTGCGGAAGGAGTCAACCCCTATCACATGGAGAGCGCCTCATTGGTTCGCCGGTGTTCGTCCGTAGAGCAGCAGCATGGCGACGATGACCACGCCATAGATGATCTGCCGCCCGGCTTCCGGCATCTGCATGACCGACAGGATGGACTGCAGCAGCGTGATCAGGATGACGCCGGCGACGGTGCCCAGATAGGAGCCGCGTCCGCCGAGGATCGAGGTGCCGCCCAGCACCACGGCGGCGATCGAAGGCAGGAGATAGGTGTCGCCCATCGACTGCGCCGCCTTGGATGCATAGCCCGCCAGCAGCACGCCGCCAAAGGCGCTCAAGCCCCCGAGACGACGAAGGCGATTAACACGACGCGGCGCGTGTCGACGCCCGACAGATAGGCGGCGCGCTCGCGGTTGCCGATCGCGTAGACGCTGCGGCCGAAGGTCGTGCGGGTCAAGGCGAAGACCGCCGCGGCGCCGATCAGCGCCCAGATGATCACCGCATTGGGCACGCCCGGCACGAGGAAGCCCGTCGCGATGTAGCGCATCGCAGTTGTAGCTGAATCCTGGGGCGAGAAGCCGCCGGTATAGACGACCATCAGCCCTTGCGCGACCGCGTTGGTGGCGAGCGTGATGATCATCGATGGGATACGCAGATAGGCGACGCCGACGCCATTGGTCAGGCCGATCGCCATGCCGCACAGGATGCCGAAGGGAATGGCGAGCGCCTCGCCGACATGCCCGAAAGCGGCGGCGGCACAGGCCATCATGCCGCCGACGGCCACCGACCAGGGCACCGACAGGTCGATCTGGCCGAGCAGGATGACGATCATCATGCCGGTGGCGATGACGCCCAGAAACGAGGCCACCTTCAATTGCTGCAGAAGGTATTCGACCGACAGGAAGCTCGTCGAATAGATGCTGCCCACGGCGAGCAGCAGCAGGATACAGCCGAAAGCGGTGGCGACCGCCGGATCGATGCGGCGAATGAATTTCGGCAGGCGGCGCTCCATCCCGCGTTCTCCAGTGATATCGCTCATCCGAACCACTCCAGCCGATTGCGGACACGGAACAGGCCGAAGGCGCCGAGGCTGACGGCGATCAGCAATACTACGCCCTGGAACAGCGGCTGCCATAGGGGGTCGAAATCGAAGACGAAGAGGAGATCGCCGATGGTGCGGAAGGCGAAAGCGCCGAAGATCGCGCCGATGACGCTGCCCTTGCCGCCGAAGAGCGATACGCCGCCCAGCACCACGGCGGCGATGGAGAAGAGCGTATAGGCATTGCCGCTCGCATAAGCGGCCTCGCCCGTATAGGTGAAGAAGGTGAGAAAAAGGCCGCCGATCGAGGCGAGCAGGCCGGCGAGCGCATAGGCCAGGAATTTCGCCCGGCGTATCGGCATGCCGGACATATAGGCCGCGGGTTCGGACGAGCCTGCGGCATAGGCGGCGCGGCCCAGCACCGAACGGCTGAACGGCACCCAGACCACCAGCACCACGGCAGCGAGAGCCACGAGGCTCGCAGGCACAACGCCAAACAACTTGCCGGTCAAGGCATCGGCCAGAACCTCATTCACCGAGCCGCCTGGATAGGGCCGCAGCAGCAGAGCGATCCCGAAATAGGCGGCCCCGGTGGCGATGGTGGCGACGATCGGCTGCAGCCGGCCATAAATCACGATCAGCCCGTTGAGGATGCCGCAGGCGAGGCCAGAGCCCAGCACCGCGATCACGCCCAGCGTGGTTGCGCCGGCACCGCCGACGACAAGCCAGGAGGCGAGGCAGTTGGTGAGGATGAAGATCATGCCGACGGAGAGATCGATGCCGGCGGTGATCACCACCAGCGTCTGCGCCATCGCGACGAAGGCGAGGAGCACGCTCTTATTGGCGGCGGTCTGCACCACATTGGCAGTGAAGCCCGCCGGATGATTGGAGACATAGATAGCAAACATGACGGCGAAGATGCCGATTGCCATCAAGGTCTGGCGCTGCTCGGCCAGCCAGAAACGCCATTCCTTCATGTGCGGACCTCCTTCATCCGCGCCTGATCGACATTGAGGGCGCTGGCGACCAAAGCACGCTCAGTGAGCCTGTCGCCCGAGAGCTCGTTGATGATGCTGCCATCGTAGAGGACGAGCACGCGGTCGCAGCAGCCGATCAACTCGTCATAGTCGGTCGAATAGAACAGGATAGCCGCGCCTTGATCGGCGAGCCGGCGCAGCAGCGCATAGAGCTCCTGCTTGGTGCCGACGTCGATGCCGCGGGTGGGATCGTTGAGCAGGATCAGGCGCGGACTGCGCATCAGCCATTTGGCGATGACGACCTTCTGCTGATTGCCGCCCGACAGCGCGCCGACCGGGATGTCGAGTCCGGCGGTCTTGATGGTGAGCAGGCGCACCATCTCGTCGATGAGCTCCTCCTCCTTGTCGCGGTCGATGATGCCGCGGCGCGCCACGCGATCGAGCGCGGCGAAGGAGAGGTTCTCGCGCACCGTCATCGGCAGCATGAGACCCTCGGTCTTGCGGTCCTCCGGAATGAGCGCCATGCCGATACTCCGGTCGCAGGCTTTGGAGGGACTGGCGATGGATTTGGGCTTGCCATCGATGAGGATCTCTCCCGTGGTGCCACGCAGAACGCCGAACAGAGCGAGCAGCAGATCGCGCTGGCCCTGGCCGTCGAGACCGCCCAGGCCGACGACCTCGCCTTCGCCGACAGTCAGCGAGATGTTGCGCAGGCGATCATCCCAACCGAGATCGCGGCATTCGAGCACCGGCGGTTCAGGACGGGAAACATGCACGGGCTTCGGGGGAAAGACATTCTTGTATTCGCGTCCGATCATCATCTCGACCACTTCGGTCTCGCTGCGGGTGCCGGCCTTGTAAGTCGCGACATTGCGGCCGTTGCGGAAGACTGTGCATTCATCGGCGAGCTCGGCGATCTCATGCATGCGATGCGAGATATAGAGGAGCGCCATGCCCTCCGAGCGGAATCTCTTCAGGACGGCGAAGATCTTGGCGACGTCGCCGGCCGTCAAGGCCGAGGTCGCCTCGTCGAGGATCAGAATGCGGGGCTTCCGGGCGAGGGCCTTGGCGATCTCCACCATCTGGCGGCGCGACAGCGGCAGATCCTTCACCAGGGTGCGCGGATGGATATCATCGGCGCCGGCACGCGCCAGCGCGTCGCCGGCGATGACGCGCTGCGCCTGGCGGTCGATCATGCCGAAACGGCGCGGCGGATTGGAGATGCAGATATTGTCGGCGACGCTGAGATCCGGGATCAGCGACAGCTCCTGGAAAACACAGGCGATGCCGGAAGAGGCGGCGTCGGCGGGTGACGCGAAACTCACCTCGCGGCCCTCGAGTAGGAGGCGGCCTTCATCGGACGCCACGACGCCGGCCATGATCTTGATAAGCGTCGATTTGCCGGCGCCATTCTCCCCGAGAATGCCGTGGATGCGGCCGGGCATGACGGTGAGCTCGGCTTTTTCAAGCGCACGCACGCCGCCATAATATTTGGAGATCCCCGACATGCTGAACAGCGGGGGCGCCGTCGCGGTTTCCTGACTGGTCATGGGACCTTCCAGCAATCGGAATCCTGCGCCGCGGCATGCAAAGCCGCGGCGCAGAGACGAGCTTTACTGATTCTCTTTCGTCTGTCCCATGATTTCCTGGGCGGAGAAATTGATCCCGCAGGTGGGGAAGGAATTGCCGACGAAGAAGTTATCCGACTGGTCCGGGAAGAAGTCCTGGCCTTCCTTGAAGTTCGGATCCTCGACGATGGCGAGCGGCAGCTTGACCGACTGCGGCACGACCTCGCCTTCAAGTGCGGCGATGGCCGTCTTGATCGCCACCGCCACCTGGGCAGGGCCCGTGCCGGCGGACGAGCATTTCAGGCCTTCGCCGGCGAATTTGGCGCAGAATTTGCGGAAGCCGTTCTCGGTCTCGCCGCCGAAGGGCACGAAGGGATGCTTGGCGTCGATCATCGCCTGCACGACGCCGGTGTCGCCGCCCTGCGCGGTGATGCCGTCGAACTTCTTGTGCACGGCGATCGCGTCGGCAGTCGCCTTCTGGGCGGTCGGGTCGTCCCATTTGCCAAGCACTTCGACGACTTCCCACTTCTTGCCGGTGGCATCGAGCGTCTCATGGATGCCGTTGTGGCGGTCGGTGTCGACCGAGGTGCCGGCGACGCCGCGCACTTCAAGGACCTTGCCGCCATCGGGCAGATGCTTGGCGAGCCAGTTCGCCCACAGGACGCCCAGGCCCTTCTGATCGACATTCACATTGATCGCATCCTGGGTGTCGAGGATGTTGTCGAAGGCGACGAGGATGACGCCGGCATCCTTGGCGCGCTTGATGACGGGAGCGAAGGCGGTTGGGTTCTGGGCGTTGACGACGATCGCGTCATAGCCCGAGTCGATGAAGTTGTTGATCGCCGAGATCTGTGCCGGCACGTCCTCGCCGGTCGAAACGACCTTGAATTCCTTCAGCTTGGCGGCGACATCGGGCTGCGCCGCATAGGCTTTAGCGGTCTGGATCATCTGGATGCGCCAGGTATTGGCGATATAGCCGTTGGCCAGCGCGATGCGGTAGGGCCCTTCCTTCTTCGGATATTTGAAGAACTTGGTTTCGGCCGTCCAGGGTACGAAGCAATTGGCATCCGCGCTTGGACCGGCGACGACCTCTTGCGCCCAACTGGTGCTGCTGAAGCTCAAGCCGAGAGAGAATGCCCCGGCAACGGAAACAAGGCACGCCCGTTTCACTAGCGAGTTCATGGATGAGTCCTCCCATACGCCATTTTTGAGTTGGCTGATCGATGCATGCCGGAGGAGGTCGCCATTTTCAGCGAAGCACTTGAAGAATAAGCCGAAAAGGCTATTCCATCCGATGAAGCAGGTTGAGAGTATTATATGATGAAAGCGCTGTCAAATGAAGCTACGCTAGGTTAATAATATAGTTGAAGGGAGGACGGATATGCCGCGTAAACAGCGCCGGCCGCGTAGTAAATTGTCGGATGTCGCCGCGCGTGCCGGGGTGAGCGCGGTGACGGTGTCGCGCGCATTGCGCCGGCCGGAAATGGTCTCACCGCAGTTGCGCGAGCGTATCGATGCGGCGATCAGGGATCTGGCCTATATTCCCAATCGCGCCGCCAGCATACTGGCGTCCTCGCGGTCAAATGTCATCGGCGTCGTGGTTTCATCCCTCACCAACGGCGTCTTCGCCGATTATCTGCGGGCGCTGCACGATATGTTCCAGCCGGCGGGCTTCCAGGTCATGGTGCTGAACAGCCGGTATTCGCCGCTTGAGGAAGAAAAAGCGATCGTGACTTTGCTGGGCCAGCGGCCCGAGGCGCTGATCCTCGCCGATGTCGACCAGACACCCTACGCGCGCGAGCTGCTCGAGCATGCCGGCATCCCGATCGTCCAGACCATGGGGCTTACCGACACGCCTATCGATATCAATATCGGCATATCGCAGTATGAGGCCGGCGGTCTCGCGACCCGGCATCTCATTGACCTGGGTCATCGCCGCATCGGCACACTCGCGGCGCGTCTCGATTCACGTACGCGCAACCGCGTCGCCGGCTATACCGATGCAATGAAGGCGGCGGGATATTTTGATGAGACCCTGCTGGAGCTGAGCCCGCGGCCCTCCACGGTGCGCCAGGGCGGCGAGCTCTTTTCCGTCCTGCTTGCCCGCCGTCCCGATCTCGAGGCTGTGTTCTGCGCCAATGACGATCTGGCGCTGGGGGCGCTGTTCGAATGCGCGCGCCGTGGTGTCAAGGTGCCGGAGGAGATGTCGGTCGTCGGCTTCAACGATCTCGAATTCGCGGCCAGCTCCTGTCCCGCTTTGACGACGATCGCCGTGCCGCGCCACGAGATGGGGCGTCTCAGCGCCGAGATCGTGCTGGAGATCACGCGCGGCTCGGGTATGCGGCCGAAAAAGACACGCATCGACCTCGGCTTCAAGCTTGCTTTGCGCGGTTCGACCATGGCCGCGGCAGCCGCTGTGCAATCTCACTTATGGTGAGTCGATCCGCGCGGGCCGGGCGTCGCTCGTGTTGCAGCACATGATTGCATTGAAACGCCAGAAACCGGTATCCACTTCTTCTGATCACGCGCCAAGGCCGAAGGCTTCGCGCGTCGCGGCGCTGATGTCGGCCACATACTCCTTGAACTGGATCTCGCCCTTTTCCGGCGTAGCTCCTTTCGCCGTCGCGAGAATGCCGGTCTGCGTGCTCATCTCCTTGGTTCTGGGCGCCGTTCTGTGTTTTGGCGCGACCGGAGACTTCCATGTTTACTGGCTTCAACAAATATCGATGTGGTGTAGATAGGTTTGATACGTCGAGGATGTCGGAAATGGAGGGCGATTTTGAAGCGGCGAGCATCGAGCAGGAAGTGTGAGCGGACATTGAGATGAGCTGGCCGCACCGTATCTTTGCCGGACAATTCACCGATTTCGAGCTGAAGCTCCTGCGCGTCTTCCGCGCCGTCGCCGATTGCGGTGGCTTCTCGGCGGCCGAAGCCGAGATCGGCCTCACCAAATCGGCGATCAGCAAGCATGTGAGCGATCTCGAGATTCGTCTCGGTGTCAGGCTGTGCGAGCGCGGCCGCAGCGGCTTCGCCCTGACCGAGGAGGGCAAAGTCGTCTATGAAGCGATTTCGCAGCTTCTCGTATCGCTTGAGGAATTCCGCTCGCGCATCAACGCCTTCCATTCCGAACTGATCGGTGAATTCTACATCGGCTTCATCGACACGCTGGTCACCAATGAGACGGCGCCACTGCGTGAGATCCTGTCCGATTATTCCAAGGCCAATCCGGCGGTGCGTCTCAACATGATGATCGGCTCGGCAAGCGAGATCGACCGCGCCGTCGATGAGCGGCGGCTTCATATCGGCGTCTCGGTAGCCGACGAGCGGCCGTCAGGGGCGCTCATCACGCCCTTGGCGGTGGAACGCAGCCTGCTCTATTGCGGCGCAGGCCATGAGGCTTTCGCCCTTTCCGACGCCGACCTGACCGATGAGCGCCTCGCGCAGTACAAGCTGGTCCAGCACGGCTATTCGCTGGCCGAGAACCGCGCCTTCGAGGAAATGGGGCTCAAATCCGCCGCCACATCGCATCAGACCGAGGGCGTGCTCTTCCTGGTGCTCGCCGGCACCCATCTGGGGTTCCTGCCGACACATTATGCCGGCGCCTGGGAAGCACGCGGAATGATCCGTCCCATCCGTCCGGCAGAGATCGCCAAGGAAACGAAGATCGTCGTCAAGGCGCATCGTGCCTCCCTCGCCAATCCGATGGTGCGCAGCTTCCTGTCGATGGTGAAGGCGAGCAAGCCGGAAGCTAAAGCCCGGCCACCGGCCGGCCGATGATATAGAGCCAGTCGCCGGCGGCCGAGCGCGCCAAGGACCGGCACGCCATCACCACGCCGCCAGACCGGCTATGAAGAAGCACGGGATCGTCGCCCGGCCGGTCCGGACGATGAAGACGCCCGACCGGGGCACCCGCTTCGATCCGCGTGCCGAGCAGCGCCAGTGGCTCGAATAGTCCCTCCGTTTGGGCGATCACATAGCAATCATCAAGCCGGACATCGATGAGTTCGGGCTCGACGACTTTGAATGGCGAAGCTGACGGTGTAATGCCGAGATGATCGAGGAGGCGCGTGAGCCCCGTCCGGCACAGGTCCAAAGCAACCGGCGTGACTTCCGCCGATCCGCCATATTCCCCGCTGATGCCGATGACCTTCCGACGCAGCATCGCCGCATCAATGCCCACCTCGACGCCCATGGTCTTGGCGCCGAACAGCATGCAATGGCGCGCCCCGAAGGCCCGCGCCAGGTCGAGCCGGCACCGGTCCTCTTCGACTTCACCGGTCACGACGAACAGCGTCGACGGCAGGAAATGCAATATGGCCCCGCCGCAATGGAAATCGGCGGCATAGTCGGCGCGGCCATAGAGTTCGGACTCAACGAAGAAAGCGAGCCGGCTGGTGAAGGAACCGTCGGCTCGCCCGGGAAAGGCGCGGTTGAGATTGAGCCCGTCGATGGGGGTACTTCGCACACCTGCTTCACAGGCGGGGCCATTCACCCGCGGGAGGATGATGACCCGGCCCCTGAGGCTCCCGATGTCTAGGCTTCGCGCCAGCTCCGACAACGCGATCTGGCCTTCATATTCATCGCCATGAACACCCGCGGTGAGAACCAGGGTCGGGCCCTCGCCTTGCGCCAGGCAGTAGATCGGCGTGGTGATGAGACGCTCCTCGCCATTGGCCAGGAGAGCCGGAAGGCTCACCCGGCCCGATTGCCTGCCAGGCGCATCGAGATCGATGTCGATGGACGCGCGCATCGGGATCAGAGTGCCGCCTTGATCGAGGCGAGGCCGCGATCGATATCATCCGCATTGTTATAGAGATGCGGTGAGAAGCGGATGAAGTCGCGGCGCAGAGAGGCTATGACATTGTTCTCCTTGAGGGTGCGGGCGAAATCACGGCTGTTCTTGCCGGGAAAGCGCGCCGCGATGGTGGCCGAGCGCTCCGCCGCCTTCCTGGGCGAGAGGACTTCGGCGCCGAGCGCCTGCAGTCCCGTCATCAGCCGATCGGCGATCACACGGTTATGAGCGTGGATCTTTTCGATCGAATGCCCGAGCAGGTAGTTCATCGCTTCGGTGGCACCATATGCAGTGCCATAGGCCATGGTACCGAATTCATAGCGCTTCGCCGTGTCGGGCAGCTCCAGGCGGTCGGCCTGGAAGTCCCACATATTCTTGTGGCTGCGCCAGCCGACAATGCCAGGCCTGAGCTTCTGGAGCGCTTGTGAGACATACATGATGCCGGTGCCGAAGGGGCCGCATAGCCATTTGTAGGTCGAGGCCGCCGCGGCGTCGATGCCGGTCGCGGCCACGTCGATCGGTACTTGACCGGCCGACTGGGTCACGTCGACGACGCAGATGGCGCCGTGCATGTGAGCCTTGGCCGCGAAACGCGCGAGGTCAAAGGTTTGCCCCGTGCCATATTCCACATGCGAGAGGCAGACGACAGACGTGCTGTCGTCGATCAGGCTCTCGAGATGGTCGGGATCGATGTAAAGATTGTCGGCACGCGCCCAGCGCATCTCTGCGCCGGTCGTCTCGGCGACCCGCATCCAGGGATAGACGGTGCTCGGATGCGTCGTGTCTGTCGCGACGATAGTCGTGCCCTTGGGCGGCATGACCGCCCAGGCGAGCGACTGCATCAGTACCGTCTCGCTGGACGCGGTCGCGATATCGCGGACTTGCGCATTGAAGAGGCGGGCCGCCGCGTCGTTCAGATTGTCGAGGCACTCGACCTCGTCCTGCTCGTCGAAGGCGATTGTGCCTTCGTCGGCGAGCGCCTGTTGCCAGCGGTTGATCGCGGCCGCCGCACCCTTATGGGTGAGGCCGACGGAAGCCGCGTCCATATAGACGAAGTTCTCGGCGGGCGGAAAGACATCGATGGTGCCAAGGCGTTGCATAGTGACCTCTCTCGGTGATGATGGGGATCAGGTGGTCCGCTGCTGGGGCAGATGACGATGCCATTTGCTTTCCCAGAATTTGAAGCCGCGATTGATGGCGTAGACGAGCGCCATGTAGAGCAGGGCGGCGACGATGAAGCCGTCGAAGGCCAGATAGTACTTGTTGTTGAAGAGGCGCGCGGCGCCGAGAATGTCGATGATGGTGACGGTGCTGGCGATGACGGTCGCATGCAGCGTGAAGATCACTTCATTCGAGAAAGCGGGTAGGGCACGGCGGAATGCATTGGGCAGGATGATGCGTCGATAGAGGATTACGGGACTCATGCCGCAGGCCTTGGCCGCCTCGATCTCGCCCTTGGGGACAGTCTCGATGGCACCGCGCAGGATCTCGGTAATGTAGGCGGTAGAGCAGAGCGTGAAGGAGATGAAGGCGCACCACCAGGCCTCGCGCAGGATGTTCCAGAGGAAGGAGTCCCTGATGAAGGAAAATTGCGCGGCGCCATAATAAAGAAGATAGAGCTGCACCAGCAGCGGCGTGCCACGGAACAGATAGGTGTAAGCGAAGAGAACCGGGTTCACGACCGCCACGCGGCTGGCCCGGGCGATGGCGAGCGGGACGGCGAAGAGGCAGGCAAGCGCCAGAGGCCCCGCCAGCAGGATGAGCGTATTGCGTACGCCAAGCAGGAACAGGTCCGCATGCTGGGCCGCCAGCATGAAATCGACCGGCGAATAGGTCTCGCTGAACTCGGTCAGGATATTCAAGAGGTTCTGGCCGCTCATGCCTGCCGCTCCGCTCGGACATGCGCGCTATAGCGCCGGTCGAGCCAGCGAAGACCCAGATCGGAAATCGCCGTCATGATCAGATAGGTCAGAAGTACGACGAACATGAAGGTGAAGGGCATGCGCGTCGCCTTGCCGGCGGCATAGCCATTATAGACGAGGTCTTCGAGGCCGATTACTGAGACAAGCGCCGTCGTCTTCATTAGGGTGAGCCAGATATTGGTGAAACTCGGCAGTGCGTGGCGTACCAGCTGCGGCCAGATGATCCGGTGGAACAAGGTGAACCGGCTCATGCCACTGGCGAGGCCGGCTTCCACTTGGCCGCGCGGAATGGCGAGCGCGGCGCCTCTGAACGTCTCGGTCATATAGGAGCCGAAGATGAAGCCGATGGCGAGCACGCCGGCGGTAAACGCATCGAGCTCGATGTGACGCCAGAGGCCGGTGATGGCGCCCAGCTTGTTGAGCGCCATCTGGCCGCCGAAATAGAGCAGCAGCATCAAGACGAGGTCGGGCACGCCGCGGATGAGGGTCGTATAGAGTCCGGCAATCCGGCGCGCCGCGCGCGAGCCTGAGAGTTTGGCCCAGGCGCCGAGCAGTCCGAGGATGACGGCGACCGACAGCGACAGAAGGCTGAGGGCCACCGTAATCCGGATGCCGGAGAGGACGAAAGGCGAATATGTGACCACGGCATCCATGGATCGAGATCGTCGCAGGACTTATTCGCCGTAGATATCGTACTGGAAGTACTTCTTCATGATCGCGTCATAGGTGCCGTCGGCACGGAGCTCGGCGATCGCCTTGTTGAACTCGTCGCGCAGCGCCGAGTCTTCCTTGCGCATGCCGATGCCGACGCCTTCGCCGAAGCATTCGCGGTCAGTGAATATCTCGGAAACGAATTCCATGTCCTTGCCGCGTTCGGTCTTGAGCAGGCCGAAATCGACCCCAATGGAGTCGGAGAGGATGGCGTCGACGCGGCCCGACCTCGAGGTCGAGATAGAGCGAGTCCGCCGTCTCATAGACGCGCACCGTTGCCTGGGGGAATGCCTTTTCGAGATAGCATTGGGTGACGCCCGGAATGGTGCCGATCACCTTACCGCCGAGCGCCTTGTCGGCGGTGTCGAGCTTGGTGCCCTTGCGCGACACGAAGACGCCGCCGGTGTGGTAATATTTGTTGGTGAAATCGATCTTCTTCTTTCTTTCTTCGGTGATCGCCATCGACGCGAAGATGCCATCAAATTTGTTGGCGAGCAGACCGGGGATCATGCCGTCCCAATCCTGCGCCTGGAACTCGCATGTGCGCTTGATCTTCGCACACAGCGCCATGCCGAGATCGATCTCGAAGCCCACGAGCGACCCGTCCGCAGCGCGCTCATTAAAGGGCGGATAGGCGCCTTCGGTGGCAAAGCGAATAGTTTCATCCGCTTGCACGGAGCTTACGCCCGCCATCAGCATGATGGCGCTCGCCAGCATGAGCATGTGTTTCTTCATCGTCCGTCTCCTCCGTTATTAGTTCAGCTTCAATGCCGCGCCCGCGCCAGGAAGCGCTCGAAATGGGGCGAGGTGGGATTTGTCATCACGCTTTCGGGAGTGCCTTGCTCCTCGATCTCACCTTCGCGCAGGAAGACGACTCGGTTGGACGCCTCCCGGGCGAAAGCGATCTCATGCGTGACGACGATCATCGTGCGGCCTTCTTCGGCGAGCGCCCGGATGATGTTCAGGACCTCGCCGACGAGCTCTGGATCGAGCGCCGAGGTCGGCTCGTCGAACAGCATGATCTCGGGCTCCATGGCGAGCGCGCGGGCAATGGCGCCGCGTTGCTGCTGTCCGCCCGACAGGAAAGCCGGATAATAGGTCTTGCGGTCATTGAGCCCGACCTTGGCGAGAAGCGCCTCGGCCCGTTCGATGGCTTCCTTGCGGCCGAGGCCCAGGACATGGATGGGCCCCTCGATGACATTCTCGAGCAGTGTCATATGGGACCACAGGTTGAAGCTCTGGAAGACCATGGCCAGTCGGGCGCGCATCGCTTCGATCTGCCTGCGGTCCGCCGGCTCCTGCTGGCCAGTGGATGACGCCCTTGTCCGGATCGTCTCGCCGTTGAGGGCGATGGTGCCCTGGCTTGGCGTTTCGAGGAAGTTGATGCAGCGCAGGAAGGTGCTCTTGCCCGAGCCGCTGGCGCCCAGAATGGCGATGACGTCGTGCTGATGGGCATCGAGCGAGACGCCCTTGAGGACCTCAAGCGCTCCGAAGGATTTGTGCAGGTCTCGGATCTCGAGTTTGGCCCGACCTTGCCCCGGTTCCGTCTGGTTGTGATCGAACACGTCCCGCATGCCTTCCACGTAAAGTCGGGAGTATGCTCGGCCGGGACGGGGCGCCGGTCGTTCGCAAAACCGTCAACTGAAGTTTCCTCAAATGAGAGCTTTCCGGGGACCGGCCTGAGAGACTGTGCGGCCATCAATCACGCGAAGAGGAGCGATCATGGTCAAGCACGTCATTTCGGGTCCGGGCATGGAGGGGCTGCCTCTATCGGAAGCGGTCCGCGCCGGCGATTTCATCTTCATCTCCGGCATGGTCGGCTTTGGTCCAGATGGCCGGATCGTCGAGGGCGGTGTCGCCGCCGAGACCGACCGCATCATGGCCGATGCCGCTGATCTCCTGAAACGTGCCGGCGCTTCGCTGGCCGACATTGTCAAGGTAAGCATCTGCCTGACGGACGCCAATGACTTCGCCGCCTTCAACGAAGCATACGCCAGGTACTTCCGCAAGGATCCGCCGGCGCGTGTCAGCCTGGTGGCCGACCTCACCATCGATGCGCGTGTGGAAATGGATTTCGTCGCCTATACTGGAAAATAATGGAGGAAAAAGGCGGCGCGATCATGCGGGATGAGACGGCTTTTGCGGATCTGTTCGCCGATTTGCGCAGCCTCGCCACCTATGGCGGCGAAACGGGAGGCGGGGTCAGCCGCACCGCTTTCTCAAAGTCGTTCAATGAGGCGCAAGTCTGGCTGGCCGTCAGGATGACCGAGGCCGGACTCCAAGTACACATCGACGCGGCCGGCAATCTCATCGGCCGCTACGGGCCGCCGGGACCCGCCATTATCTGCGCCTCCCATATCGACAGCGTCCCACATGGCGGCCGTTTCGATGGCGCCTTGGGCGTTCTCTCGGGTCTCGCCGCATTCCGCGCGCTCAAGACCGAAGGGCACTCATTCGCCCGCGCGCTGGAGATCATCGCCTTCGCCGACGAGGAGGGCGAGTATTTCAGTCTCTTCGGCTCGCGCGCCATGCTGGGGCTGGTCCATGCCCAGGAGGTCGCAGCCGCGTGCGGCACGCGGGGGATATTCATGGCGGACGCGATGCGCGAAGGCGGCCTCGATGCTGCCAAGATCAGCGCCGCGCGCCGCCCCGCGTCGGACTTCCACGCCTATCTCGAGCTTCACATCGAGCAGGGGCCGGTTCTCGAAGAACGTGGCTTCGATCTCGGCATCGTCGAGAATATCGTCGGCATCGAGACGCTTGAAGTAACATTCAACGGAAGGCCCGATCATTCCGGCACCACGCCGATGCGCAAGCGCAAGGATGCCATGCGGGCGGCCGTCGCCTATTGCCAGCGCTGCTACGATGAGGCCGACAAGGATGAGGCTTTGCGACTCAACTTCGACGACTGGTCGATGACACCGCAGGCGCTGAATGTGGTGGCCGAGCGCGTGAGATTCAGGCAGGAGATCCGGCATCCCGACGCGGCTGCATTGACGGAGTTCGTCGTAACGGCGGAGCGCATCGCCGCCGAGGCGGCTCAGAACTCAAATGCGACGGCGCAGTTGCGGGTGCTCGCGCGCGACGAGCCTGCGATTCTGGATGCGAGCATGAGGGCACTGCTGAGGCATTCAGCGGCGGCGCGCGGCGTGAGGTTCCTCGACATGCCATCGGGCGCCGGACATGACGCGCAGCTCTTTGCGTCGATTTGCCCCACGGGTATGCTGTTTGTACCAAGTATCGACGGCCGCAGCCATTGTCCGGAAGAAATGTCGTCGCCGGAAGCGATCCGAACTGCCGTAACGGTGCTCTGCGATGCACTGAGAGCGCTCACCTCGGAATAGAATTATTCCAATTCGAATTTACAGACGTATACGGATTAAATTTCAGTCATGGAGCCGACTGCTTCTCGACCTGCGCCGAATAGCCGAGTAGCGTGCTCGGACATCTCGAGCGGGAGTCGTTCTCGCGCCCCATCGGGGAATGGTGGAAGGAAATCCGACGATGCCGTATCTTCGCCGTGCCCTTTGGCGCGCGCTCCCTCTTTCGATGCTCGTTCTCTCGATCGCCCCTCTGGCTTCTCCATCCGTGCGTGCGGATGATCCTTATGAGATCATCCTCAAAGGCAAGGCGTTCTCACCGGACCAGCTCAAGGTTCATGCCGGCAAGACCTTCTTCATCAGGATCAAGAATGAGAATGATGCGCCCGCCGAATTCGAATCGAAGGATCTCAAGATCGAGAAGATCGTGACCGGCCACTCGGATATCCTGGCCCGCGTGAAGGCGCTGAAACCCGGCACCTATGTGTTCTTCGATGATTATCATGCCGATGAGACGCGTGGCATCATCACCGCCGAATAGAACAGATTTATGCTCGCTGCACTCATCATCGTGTTCCGCGAGGTCGTCGAAGCGGGCCTCGTCGTCGGCATCGTTCTCGCCGCCACCCGATCGGTCGGCGGCAGTAGACTGTGGACGGCATTTGGCGTCGCCGGCGGTGTGCTGGGCAGCTGCCTCGTTGCCATATTTGCCGGTGCCATCGCCAATGCTTTTTCCGGTGCTGGCCAGGAACTCTTCAATGCCGCGATCTTGAGTGTCGCGGTCGTTATGCTCACCTGGCACAATGTATGGATGGCGAGCCACGGCCGCGATCTGGCGAACGAGCTCAGGGCGGCAGGCGAGGCCGTGGCGCGCGGGCGGAAATCGCTCCTCGCCTTGGCGCTGGTGGTCGGGATTGCGGTACTGCGTGAGGGGGCCGAGATCGTTCTCTTCCTCTATGGCGTTGTCATCACCGATGGCGGCTCCGGCATCGCGCTCTTACTGGGCGGCTTTGCGGGACTTGCCCTCGGTGTCGGCCTCTCGGCTGTGACCTATCTGGGCCTCTTGCGCATACCGGCGCGCCATCTGTTCACGAGCGTGATGATCGCCTTCCTGGCCGCAGGCCTTGCGGCGCAGGCCACCTTCTTCCTCGAGCAGGCCGGCCTCGTCGAATTTCTGGGAGATGCGGTCTGGGATACATCGGCCATACTCTCGGAGAAGAGCCTCCTGGGCCGTGTCCTGCACACGCTCATCGGCTATAGCGACCAGCCGAGCCTTCTGCAGCTTCTCGTCTATCTCGGCACATTGTTGGCGATTTATCTGCTCACCCGGGCTTTCTCCCCCTCGCAGCGGACACAGATGGCGAGGTCGAATTAAAGCATGATCCGGAAAAGTGCGAAGCGGTTTTCCGAAAAGATCATGCCCAAACAAGAAGGCAAAGCGTGATGGCGAATCGCACTAGCCATCACGCTTGTCTTATGACTTTCTGTGCCCGATGGGCGACAAAGGAACCGCTGGGAGGGAGGTAACGCTCCCTCCTCAGCGGCGAGGGTCGGATCGTCATCACGCAGACCGTTCGACGGGTCGAGTTAAAGTTTGATCGGCCCTCGTCTTTTCCATTGGCCTGAACGGATACGCGCAGTGAAGCTGCGCATGACAAGCAGAGGCACGGAAAAGATGACAGACCATACCATCGGCATCGACATCTCGAAAGACCATCTCGACGCTCACCGGTTGATCGACGGCAAAAGCCGCCGTTTCGTCAACGACAGGAGCGGTCACAAAGCCCTCATCGCCTGGATCGGCTGTGATGCCGTGCGCATCGTCTATGAGCCGACCGGCCCCTATCACCGCAAGTTGGAACAGGCTCTGGCGGCGGCTGATCTGCCGCTCGTGAAGGTCAATCCGCGCCAGGCGCGCCGCTTCTTCGAGGGCGCCGGCCAGCTCGCCAAAACTGACCGGCTGGACGCCGCTATGTTGGCCACAATGGGATCGCTGCTGGCGATCGCACCGCGCCTGGCGCGCAGCCCGCTGCTCCACGAACTTAAGGATCTCCACATGGCCCGAACGGCCTTGGTGAAGGACAGGACCGCCGCGAAGAATAGAGCCAAGAGCCTTTCCATGCCTTTGCTCAAGCGCCACAATGGCGAGCGCCTCACGCAGATCGAGCGGCAGATGGAGGCCATCGAAGCTGAAATCATGCACCGCATCAAGGCCGACCCTGATCTGGCGCGCAGCTTCGCCATTCTCACCTCAATCCCGGGGGTCTCGGATATCACCGCCTTCCTCCTGATTATTGACATGCCCGAACTCGGTCGGCTCGAAGCCACAGAAGCTGCCGCCCTTGCAGGCCTCGCCCCCATCACACGCCAATCCGGCACGTGGCGCGGCCGCGCCTCCATTCGCGGCGGACGCGCCAATCTCCGTCAGGCCCTCTACATGCCGGCCCTCGTCGCAAGCCGCTTCAATCCCGATCTCAGCGCCAAATACCAACAACTACTAACCGCCGGGAAACCACCAAAAGTCGCCCTAACCGCGCTCATGCGGAAACTCATCGTCCTCGCCAACGCTCTGCTCAAAGCCAACCGAAAATGGACCTCTAAGCCTGCTTGACCAAAACGGATACTTTAGGCCATGCCGGCCTTGCCGATCCGGATCGGCGCCGTGCCCAGCTTGTCCGAAAGCTCGCGCGCCGAGGTGGTCAGTGTATCGCGATAGCGCTCGTAATTGCGGGTGGCATCGCCACGCGGCGCGATCAGGCACAAAGTGGCGACGCAGACGCTTCCGCGCTGGTGGATCGGGGCGGCGAAGCAGTGGGTGAAGTTGTCGGCGACCGAGTCGAAGGAGAAGAACTGCGACGCGCGCGCCTCGGCGACATCGGCGAGGAACGTCTCCGGCGCGAGCCGGGACTTGTTTGGCAGGATGAAATCCTGCGGCGGAATGAAATTGAGGATTTCCTCATCGCTCATATGCGCGACGAGCAGGCGGCCGGAAGCGGTCCAGGGAATGGGTGTGCGCTCGCCGACATCGGAGCTGATGCGGAAGGGGCGCATCCCCTCGCACATCATGGCGACGGTATATTTGTTGCCGTCGAGCATGCAGAGCTGTGACGTCTCATGCGTCAGCTGCGCCAGATGGTCGAGATAGGCCTTGCATTCGCGCGTGAGATCGAACTGCGTTTGATAGGCGAGGCCGAGAAAATAGAGCTTGCGGCCGAGAAACACGCGGCCTTCCTTGTCGGCATATTCGAGCATGCCGGAATTCACCAGGAGATCGACAAGCTCATAGGTCGTCGATTTCGGCGCCGCGATGTCGACGGCGATCTCATTCGGCCGCGCCGGTCGCCGCCGCTTGCGCAGGTAATCGAGGATTTCGACGGCGCGGTCGAGCCCGCGCATCCGCCGGCCATTTTCGATGTCCCTCACCGTCTCCACGGTCATGGCGTTCTCCACCCCTATTAAGGTCCTATTGCCGGCCCACTAGGACGGCGATAGCATCGCCCTTCCATTATAGCGATAGCTATTCCACTATAATGGAATAATCCCTGGGAGGAAGACAATGAGGAAGTCAATGATGAAAGCGGCGGTCAGTGCGCTCTGCATTGGCCTGTTCACCTGCATAGGGCTGGTCAGCGAGGCGAGCGCCGCCGCCAAATGCATCAAGGGCGATCGCAAGGCGCCTTATACCATCGGCTGGGCGAACATCTATTCGGTGCCGACCTGGATGAAGCAGACTGAAGGCACCATCGCCGCCGAGGTCGAGGAGCTGAAGAAGAAGGGGCTCGTCGACAAGCTCGTCATCACCGACGCGCAGGGTGATGCCAATGTCCAGATCCAGCAGATCCAGTCGATGATCGACGCCGATGTCGACGCTATCATATTGATCGCGGGCTCCTCCACGGCACCCGCCCGCGTCGTCGCCGATGCCTGCGCCAAGGGCATCGCGGTCATCAATTTCGACAGCCTCGTTGATACCGATGAAGTGACCGCCAAGATCAACACGGATTCCAATGAATGGGGCGACACCGCCGCAAAATGGCTGATCGATCAGCTGGGCGGCAAAGGCAAGATCCTCGTCCTCAACGGTCCAGCCGGCATTTCAGTGAGCGATGACCGCCGCAAGGGCGCCAATGCCGCGCTTGCCGCCAATCCCGGCATCGAGATTCTGGCCGAAACCAACACCGCCTATAATGTCGCCCCGGCGCAGGAAGCGGTGACGAGCCTGCTCTTCGCCCATCCGCAGATCGACGGCATCCTGTCGCTCGGTGGCGCACTGTCGGCGGGTGCCATTCTCGCCATGGACAAGCAGGGCCGGCCCATGGTGCCGATCACCGGCGAGAATGCCCGCCAGTTCCTCGAACTGTGGAAGGACAAGGATCTGAAATCCTGGGCGACTATGCAGCCGAACTGGCTCGGCGCGCTCGCTACTTACACCGCCGTGCAGGCGCTCGAGGGCAAGGACGTGCCGGCCTTCGTCAAGGTGCCGCTGCCGATCATCGACAACAGCACCATCGACAGCTATCTCGCCCGCGCCAAGGACTTCCCGGCGGATGGCTATATCTACTCGCCCTATGATCAGAAGCTTTTCGACGAGTTGCTCGCCGCGAAGTGATCGGTCATTGTCTTGATATCCTCACGCTGAGGTGCCCGGCGTAGCCGGGCCTCGAAGCGTCCGCCAGGATTGGGCGCGAATGCTGAAGCACACCCTTCGAGGCTCCCCCGGCTTAAGACCGGGGTCGCACCTCAGGGTGAGGATAGAGGGTAAGCTTTAGGTCGGGTATGTCGTCGCAAGCCATCATCAAGGCGCACGGATTGTCGAAGTCGTTCTTCGGCAATCCCGTTCTCCAGAATGTGTCCATCGCTTTGGCGCCCGGACGCATCCACGCGTTGCTGGGCGAGAACGGCGCCGGTAAATCCACGCTGATCAATCTGCTGTCGGGGGCGCTCACGCCGGATGGTGGAGAGATCGAGATCGACGGACGCGCGTTTCACCGGCTTACCCCGTCCGAGGCGCGGCGCGCCGGCATCGCGGTGGTGCAGCAGGAACTGAGTCTGACCAGTGATCTGTCGATTGCCGAGAATATCGGGCTCGGTGCCTATCCGCGCCGCTTCGGCCTGATCGATTACAAGGCCCTGACACAAAAGGCACGCGCGGTCTGCGATCTGGTGGGACTGGAGGAGAACCTGGCGACGCCGGTCGGCGATCTGCCGCTCGGCCGCCGTCAGATGGTCGAGATCGCCAAGGCGCTGTTCCGCACGCCCCGCATCCTGGTGCTCGACGAGCCGACATCGTCGCTCTCTGCCCATGAGGCGCAGACCTTGACGCGCCTTTTGCAGCGGCTGCGCGACGAGGGAACCGCCATTCTCTATATTTCGCACCGCCTCAATGAGGTGATGCGGCTGTGCGAGCATGTCACCGTGCTCAAGGACGGCAAGGTGACCGCCGACCGCTCGCTGGAGGGCGTCGACGCGGCGGGCCTGGTTCGCCTCATGGTCGGGCGCGATCCGGGCGACCTCTTCCCACGCTGGACGCCAAGCAAGGATCGCCAGACCATCGTCGAGGTCGCGGGCTTCTCCTCAGGTCTCCTGCGCGACATCGATCTGGAGATAAAGCGCGGCGAAATTCTCGGCATCGGCGGTCTTGTCGGCCAGGGCCAGGAGGATCTCCTCCTCGGTCTCTACGGTGCCTCGCCGGCCGCGGCGCGCCGCGCCGTCTTCAACGGAACTGGAAGCTTGCCGTCATCGGTATCGCGCGCCAACGCGCTGGGTGCTGTCTATGTGCCGGCCGACCGCAAGCGCGAGGGCCTGCATCTCATTCACAGCATCGGCTGGAACATGATGCTGCCGGGCTTCGGCAAGGCGCGCGTCTTGAGCCGGCGCGACCGGGCCGCCGAGCGCAAGCTCGCGACCGAGCTCGCCGACCGCCTCAGCATCAAGGGTGATCTCACCCGCCAGGTCCAGGCCTTGTCTGGCGGCAATCAGCAGAAAGTCGGGCTCGCCAAATGGATGCCGGCCGATCCGCCGATCCTGCTGCTCAACGATCCGACGCGCGGGGTCGATGTCGAGACCAAGCGCGAGATCTATGTCCTGCTCCGCCGCTTCGCCGCCGAGGGCAGAGCCATCGTTCTGTCGAGCTCCGACACGCCCGAGCTCGTGCATCTTTGCGATCGTGTCGCGGTGATGCGCGAAGGCGGCATCGCCGCGCTCCTGGAGCGCGATGAGGTGAGCGAGGAAACCATTGTCGCCGCCGCCATGGGAGCGGAAGCCGCGAGGAATGCCGCATGAATGCGATGATCCGCAGCGGCGATACCGCGCTTTACTGGCGGGCGCAGCGCGAGCGCAATCGCGGGCTTCTCGGCCTGTTCGCCGTGGTCGCCGCCTTCCTGGCGCTCTATGCCTATCTGTTCCCTGGGCTTCTGACCGTCGCCGGCATATCCAAATTCGCGCAAAGCTGGCTGCCTTTGGCGCTCGTCGCCATGGCGCAGGCCATTCTGATGCTGACCGGCGGCATCAGCCTGGCGATCGGCGCCACCGTCAGCCTAGGCGCCGTGATCGCGGCGACCACCATGACCGGCTATCTTGGCGTCGCCGGCGGCGTCGTGGCGGTGTCGGCCGCGGGCCTCGCCATCGGTGCTCTCTGCGGCGTCATTGCCATCCGGCTGCGGCTGCCCGCCATCATCGTGACGCTCGCCGCCGCCTTCATCATCGCCGGCTTGGCGCTCCTCATCCTGCCGCGCCCGGGCGGCGCCATACCGGGCTGGTTCTCCGATCTTCTCGCCGGCAACACGCCGGCGGCCCTGTTCATCCTTATTTTCATCGCCCTTCTGTGGAAGCTCTATCTCGCCACGCCGTTGGGCTTGAGCCTCTATGCGGCGGGCGAAAATCCGGTCGGCGCCTACCGCGCCGGCGTGCCGGTCGATGCGGCGCGGATCGCTGCCTATGCGATCAGTGGGCTGCTCTCGACGCTGGCCGGCCTCTTCATTGCCGCCCAGACCGGGTCCGGCGATCCGGTCATCGGCCAAGCCTTCACCCTCAATTCGATCGCTGCCGCCGTTCTGGGCGGCGTCGGCTTTCTCGGCGGGCGCGGCACGATGCGCGGCGCTATCGCCGGCAGCCTGCTGCTGAGTGTCATGATCAATGTCATGTTCTTCCTAGGGTTCTCGCCGGTCGCGCAGTATGTGGCGCAAGGCCTGATCATCATCGGGGCGGTGGCCTTGCCGCAGATCACCGCCCGTTTCCGGAGGACGCGATGAGCGAGCCGCAGAGTTCCCGCTTTCCGGCCTGGAGCCCGAGATCGCTCCTGCGCAACCGCGCCTTCCTCACGGTGCTCATCGTGGCGCTGGTATGGATCGTCGCCGGCTTCGCCAAGCCGGGCTTCGGCTCCTATGGCCATCTGCGCTATCTGCTCGAGCTCGCCGCCGTGATCGGCCTCGTCGCCATCGGCCAGACCTATGTGGTGATCGCCGGCGGCATCGATCTCTCGGTTGGCGCCATCGTCACGGTGAGCGCGGTGGGCGTTCCGCTGGTGGCGCTGTCGGGTGACAGCAGCGGCGTCTTGGCTGTCCTCATCATTCTCGCCGCGGCCACCTCGATCGGCTTCCTCAATGGTCTTGGTGTCGCCTATCTGCGCATCCACCCGATGATCATGACGCTCGCCATGGCGACTTTCCTGCAAGGCGTTCTCATTCTCATCGCCGGCGGCACCGCCATTTCGGCGCAGAATCCGGTGCTCGCCTGGCTCGGCAATGCCAGAGTGCTCGGCATTCCGGCCGGCGTTCTGCTTTGGGCCGTGGTCTCAGCGGCAGCACTCGCCGTCCTCCATGCGACGCCTTTCGGCGCGCGCCTGTTCGCGCTCGGCGCCAACCCGCTGGCAAGCGCGCTGTCGGGCATCAATGTCCAGGCGACGACCATGGCGGTCTATGCGGTGAGCGGTCTCACCGCCGGGCTTGCCGGCGTGCTCATTCTCGGCATGAACGGCCAGGGTTATGTTGGGATCGGCGATCCCTATCTGCTCGCCTCGATCGCGGCGGTTGTCCTGGGCGGCACCTCGATTCTCGGCGGATCGGGCTCCTATGCCGGCACCATTCCGGGCGCCGTGCTCCTCGTCACCATCACCGCGCTGATCACCGTCGTCAACGCCTCGGCCGGCTGGCGCAGCATTCTCTTCGGCTCGCTCGTCCTGTTGCTGCTCCTGCTGTCGGGCCGGGAGTCACAGCGACGCTAGCAAGCCGCCTGATCATCTTCCCGACGCGGCGGTGGGCGCTTGACATCGTGGGCCAGACGGCAGGATTGGAAATATCAAGTTAGGAGTTGCGTTCGGACTTCAACAGTAGCCTCTATCCGAACTCCGATAGGATCAACCAAATGGCTCTCGGCCTCCGAATAATCTGTGAAATCGTGCAAGCTTTGCTACGCGTGGGGACCAAGAAGGATGAGGGTAATCTCCTCGGGAATGCCGCACAAACCAGCACGGCCTCTGGCGATGGAGCTGCGAGTCAATCGCCGGGGACTCCATCACGGCCGGCGAAGATACGGGCCATCCATGGCCGGCCATTGAATGCGGCCGGATCGCGCGCCGTTGAGCTCGCAACACAATTGGTCTTTGGCGGAGCAGGGACACATCAGCGCCCCGAGAATACAAACAAGGGATTAAGTGATCCCGGAGTTCACATCGATATGGCAAGAAAGCTCCGCACCAGGAGAAGCAGTTGCCGGAACTTCGCTGCAGAAGGTCCAGCGAAGTCATTGGCAAGGGCGGCCAGACCAAGTCCGCTGTCAGGTGTCGCCACGTAAATTGCGGAAGCGGGCAGGGCTGATTTCAGGAACTTCGCGTTCAGCACACTAGTCCCCGATGGCTTCCTTCGGTAGCAGATAGCGTACCGCGAGCACGCACATCAGGGTGGTGAAAGCGAGGATGAGCGCCACCAGCGCGTTGATGTCGGGCGTGAAGCCGAGCCGCATCATCGCCCAGAGCCGGATCGGCAGCGTATTGTCGGTCCCAGTCACCAGTATGGTGATCAGCGTTTCGTCGAAGGAGAGCGCGAAGCACAGGACCGCGGCGCCGATGAGGGCGCTCTTGAGATTGGGCAGCACGATATAGAAGAAGGTCTGCCAGCTCGAAGCGCCGAGGTCGTAGGAGGCTTCGAGCAGGCTGACGCTCAGCGACTGCAGCCTGACGACGATGGTGCGATAGGCGAGCGCCAGCACGAAGATCGTGTGGCCGATGATCACCGTGACGAGCGAGCGTGGAATGTCCGTCTCGCGGAAGAAGATCAGGAGCGACAGGCCGATCATGATCGGCGGCATCAGGAACGGCAGGAAGATCACGAACTGCATGAGGTCGCGGCCGAGCGTGGCGCCATTGCGGTAATGGATGGCGAAGGCGAGGCCGAGCAGCAGCGCGAGGAAAGTCGCCGAAAAGCCGACGATCAGGGTGTTGAGGAAGGCGGTGATGATGCCCTCGTTCCGGGTGAGCGCGGCATAGGAGGAGAGCGATGGGCTCGTCCACTGCACGTCGCCGCGCGCGATCTCGAAGAAGGACGACACGATGGGGACGAGCAGCGGCCCGTAGAGCAGAACGAAGACGAGGGCCGTCAGGACCGAGAGGCCGAGCGAGGCGAGGCGCGAAAGCCGCATCATGTGTGCCGCTCGAAGCGCCGGCCGAGGGCAATCACCACGACCATCACAGCGGAGAGGATGACGGAGAGCGCTGCCCCGAACGGCCAGTTGAAGGCGGCGCCGAACTGGCTGTAGATGATGCGCCCGAAAGTGAAGCCGTTGGGACCGCCGACCATCTGTGGCGTGAGGAAGTCGCCGATGGCGAGCACGAAGACGAAGCTCGCCGCCGTCACCACGCCGGGCAGGCTCAGAGGCAGGATGATCCGGCAGAAGGTCTGCCAGTTGGACGCGCCGAGATCGGTCGAGGCCTCGATGAGCGGCTTGGGGATGCGCTCGAGCGACAGGAAGATCGGCAGGATGGCGAAGGGGATGAGCAGCACCGTGAGGGTGAGCAGCACCGCATTGAGGTTGAAGACGAAAAGGGTGAGCGGTTGGTCGACGAGTTGGGCCCAGACAAGGAAGCGGTTGAGGAAGCCATTGCCGCCGAGGATGCTGCGGATCGCATAGATCTTGATGATGTAGCTCATCAGGAGCGGCACCAGCACCAGCATCAGCAGGATGTATTTGCGCCGCCCCGACAGGGTCGCGAGGCGGAAGGCGACCGGGTAGCCGATGAGGGCGGCCAGGACCGCGACGGCGAGGCAGAGGAGGCAGGTCTGCCACAGCACGGGCACGAAGATCGCATCGGTGAAGAACCGGCTGTAATTGCGCAAGGTGAGATCGTAATGCATCTGGCCGCCCTCGACCCAGAAGAAGCTGTAGGTCAGGAAGCTCACCAGGGGCGCCACGATGAAGAGGAGGGGAAGCCCATAGGCGATGACCGAGAGGGCGAAACGCCAGCCCTGCGCCTGCCGGTCTCCGACGAACAACATGCGCTAGCCGTCATCCCGGCGAAAGCCGGGACCAGGATTGGTTTTTGTGGATCCCGGCTTGCGCCGGGATGACGGGCGGGAGGAGGGGCGAAGGTTTCGCATGGACGGTACTCGCAAGATCGGTGACAGCGGCGGCTGTGCCCGGCGTCAGGACACGAGCCGCCGCCCGATCTTGCGATATTAGGGCTGCGCCTTGACTTCGTTCCAGAGGTCAGAGCGTTTGGTCGGATCCTCGACGAATTCGAGCCAGACCAGCTTGTCGTTCGGATTGGCGCTGCCGGTCTCGACGACCGTATTGCCGAAGCCGGTGCGCTCGGAGAGCTGCTCGCCGATCTTCTTCTGCAGCAGGAAATTGACCCAGGCTTCCGCCGCATCCTTGTCCTGGACGCCATTGGTCATCGCCCAGGTGTCGAGCCAGGCAAGCGCGCCTTCCTTCGGGTTGACATAGCCGATATCGGCGCCGGCATCCTTCATCGCCTTGACCTGCTGCTGGCCGTAATTGGCCCAGATGAGCGCCACGTCGTTGCTCTTGTAGAGCTGCAGCGCCTCGTCGGGGGTCGTGTAGAAGCTGAGCACATTCTGCTTGAGCTCGGAAAGCTTGGCCTTGATCTGGTCCATCTGCTCCGGCGTCAGATGGAACGGATCGGGGAAACCCAGAGTGAGTGCCGTGAAGGAGAAATTGTGCTCGCCATTGTCATAGGCGAGCACCTTGCCCTTGTATTTCGGGTCCCAAAGGATGGTGAAGGAGTCGGGCGCCGGCGACACCTTGGCCTTGTCATAGATGATGCCGATCGAGTCGAAGCAGAACGGGATGGCATGCACCTTGCCGTCGCGCATGATGCCCCTGATCTGGGCGAGATCCTGGAAGCGCGGCAGGACCTTCTTCTGGTTCGGCAGCTTGGCGAGATCATGCGGCGTGGTGAGGCCGGCATCGATATAGCGCTGCAGCTGTGCCGTGTTGACGGCGAAGACGTCGAAGTCCTTGCCTTCGCTGCCCTTGATCTTGGCCCAGATCTCGTCATCGGTGCCGATGAACACGACCTTGGGGCTGATACCGGTCTGCTCCTGGAATTCCTTGATCCAGTCGTCATCCGCATAACCCTGCCAGGCCATCACCCGAAGCTCGCTGGCGGCGCGCGCCCATGTCGCCCTGAGCAAAGCGGGCGCGGCGACGCCCATCGCGATCACCGCGCGGCGGTTGAGTTTGATCGTCATGATGCGTTTCTCCCAGAATATTTTTTCGACGGGAGGGCTTCGGACCGCGAAGGGGCGAGTTTGTCCCGCCGCGTATTGACGGCCCTTCACCGTCTAATTAAAAGCTATTATATGAATAATATGAAGAATGCAACGAGCCGCGCTAAACCTCGGAATTCTTTTGCGAATCTCATCGGCCGGAAGCCGGTAAGAGCAACGGGACTGGCATCCGGCGGCCTTCATTCGACGGTCCTCAACCAGATCGGGCAGCGCATCGTGCGCGGCGACTTCGTGCCGGGCGATCCGTTGCCCAATGCCGATGACTGGAGCGCCGCCCACGGCGTGAGCCGCACGGTTCTGCGCGAGGTGATCAAGGTTCTCGCCGGCAAGGGCCTCATCGAGTCGCGGCCCAAGACCGGCACGCGGGTGCGCCCGCGTTCGCGTTGGAATTTCCTCGATCCCGATGTGCTCGCCTGGCGCTATGCCGCCGCGGGCTCGGGCGAGGATGTGCGCAGCCTCTTCGAACTGCGCCGCGCCATCGAGCCCATGGCGGCGGCACTTGCCGCCGAGCGCGCCAGTCCTGAGCAGGTGGCCGAGCTCGAGACGGTGCTCGCCGAGATGGAGGACGCGGCCGACGACAGCGAGCGCTTCGCCGAGCCCGATCTCGTCTACCATCAATCGATCCTGCGCATGACCGGCAACGAGCTCATCGGTTCGCTCGCCGCCTTGATCGAGACGGCCCTGGTGACAAGCTTCCGCCTGACCAATGATCTGCCCGGCGGACAGCGCCCGTCGGTGCCGCTCCATCGCGAGGTCGTCCACAAGATCGCGGCGCGCGATACGGAAGGCGCGCGCCGGGCCATGCTCACCTTGATCGACCAGGCCGAGGACGATGTCCGGCGCATCCTCGCGTCCCGGCAGAGACGTCAAGCCAACGGAGAATAAAAAAATGACGGAGCGGCGTAAGTTGCGGTCGGCTGCCTGGTTCGGCGGCGCCGGCAAGAATGCCTTCATGCACAGAAGCTGGATGAAGAACCAGGGCCTGCCCGACCATCTGTTCGACGGCCGGCCGGTGATCGGCATCTGCAACACCTGGTCGGAGCTCACCCCCTGCAATGCCCATTTGCGCGGCATCGCCGAGCATGTGAAGCGCGGCGTCTATGAGGCGGGCGGCATGCCGGTCGAATTCCCGGTGATGTCGCTCGGCGAATCCAATCTGCGCCCGACCGCCATGCTGTTCCGCAATCTCGCCAGCATGGATGTCGAGGAATCGATCCGCGGCAATCCGATCGACGGCGTGATCCTGCTGGTCGGCTGCGACAAGACCACGCCGGCTCTGCTGATGGGAGCGGCGAGCTGCAATTTGCCGACTATCGCGGTGTCGGGCGGGCCGATGCTCAACGGTAATTTCCGTGGCCAGACCATCGGCTCCGGCACGCATGTGTGGAAATTCTACGAGGATGTGAAGGCCGGCCGTATGCCGCTCAACGACTTCCTCGCCGCCGAGCAGGGCCAGAGCCGGTCGGCCGGAAGCTGCATGACGATGGGCACCGCCTCCACCATGGCCAGCATGGTCGAGGCGCTCGGCATCGGCATGCCCGACAATGCCGCCATTCCCGCCGTCGATGCGCGCCGCGGCGTGCTCGCCCATCTCGCCGGCCGCCGCATCGTCGAACTCGTCAATGACGACATCATCATGTCGGACATCCTGACCCGCGCCGCCTTCGAGAATGCCATCCGGGTGAATGGCGCGATCGGCGGATCGACCAATGCGGTCCTGCATCTGATCGCCATCGCCCGCCGCATCGGCGTCGATCTCAGCCTGGACGATTGGGACCGGCTCGGCCGCGACGTGCCGACCATCGTCGATCTCATGCCTTCGGGCCGCTTCCTGATGGAGGACTTCTATTATGCCGGTGGCCTGAGCGCCGTCATGCGGGCTCTGGCGGAAGCCGGGCTCCTTCATGGCGATGTCGTGACCATCTTCGGCAAGACCATCGGCGAGATCGTCAGGGACGCGCCGAACTACAATGCGGAGGTGATCCGTCCCTTCGACAAGCCGCTGACCAAGCAGGGCGGCATCGCCATTCTGCGCGGCAATCTGGCGCCCCAGGGTGCCGTCATCAAGCCGTCGGCCGCGACGCCGGCCTTGATGCAGCACAAGGGCCGCGCCGTCGTCTTCGAGAGTATCGAGCATTATCATGCGCGCATTGACGATCCGGCGCTCGATATCGATGTGAATTCGGTGATGGTTTTGAAGAATTGCGGGCCGCGCGGCTATCCCGGCATGGCCGAGGTCGGCAACATGCCGCTGCCGGCGAAGCTCCTGAAGCAGGGGGTTTCGGACATGGTGCGTATATCCGACGCCCGCATGAGCGGCACGGCCTATGGCACCGTCGTCCTCCACACGGCGCCGGAAGCGGCGAGCGGCGGCACGCTGGCTTTGGTGCAGGATGGCGATCTGATTGAGCTCGACGTGGCCGGCAGGCGGCTCGAGCTTTTCGTAGATGAGCCGGAGCTCGCTTCGCGCCGCAAGGCGTGGACGCCACCTGAGCCGCCGTCAGGTGGCGGTTATCAGAGCCTTTATGTCGAACGCGTGCTGCAGGCCGATCAGGGCTGCGATTTCGACTTCCTGGTCGGCCGGCGCGATGCCGGCGTTCCGCGCCATTCGCATTGAAGAGGGTGAGGCTATGTCCGGTGACATCGAAAACGGTGCCGTCTATCCGAGCCTGAAGGAGCGCAGCGTTTTCATCACCGGCGGCGGCAGCGGCATCGGCGAAAGCCTGGTCGAGCATTTCTGCGAGCAAGGAAGCCGTGTCGCCTTTATCGATCTGGCCGAGGATGCCTCGCGACGCCTGGTCGCTCGAATCGCCGCCAAGGGCGATCCCGCCCCGCATTTCATGCAAGGAGACTTGCGCGACATCGAACGCCTGCGCGCCGCGATCGCCGAGGCGGCGGATCGCAACGGCCCGGTCAAGGTCCTGTGCAACAATGCCGGCAATGACGATCGGCATAAGAGCGAGGATGTGACCGTCGACTATTGGGACGACCGCATGGCGGTGAATGTCCGGCACCAGTTCTTTGCCGCCCAGGCGGTGCGGCCGCAAATGAAGAAAGCCGGCGGCGGCTCGATCATCAATTTCGGCTCCATCACCTGGCTGGTCGGTGATGGCGATTGCCCGGGCTATGTCACCGCCAAGGCGGCGATCACCGGCATGACGCGGGCGCTGGCCCGGGAATTCGGCCCCGATCGCATCCGAGTCAACTGCATGCTGCCCGGCTGGGTCATGACCGAGCGCCAGATGCGCCTGTGGCTGACGCCCGAAGGCGAACGCCAGATCGCCGAGCGCCAATGCCTGCCGGACCGCCTCTATCCGCCCGACATCGCGCGCATGGCCTTGTTCCTCGCCGCCGATGACAGCCGCATGTGTTCGTCGCAGAACTTCATCGTCGATGGCGGATGGGTCTGAGACGGCCTCGTCCAATTAGGACATTCTCTTCATCTGCCCGCTTCTGCTATTTCTGGGGGGATCCACTAGGAATCGAGCAAGCCGATGAATGACCTGTCCGAGTATGCCAAAGCCGCGGGCATCGATGATGCCGAAGTGGCGAAGCTCCTGTCGCAACTTGTGGCGGTGCCGAGCGTCAATATCGCCTTCCGCCAGTCGGGCGACCCGGATGAATGGTTCCATGAGGCACGCGTCGGCGCCGCCATCGCCGACTGGCTGCGCGCCGAGGGCATCGACGTCGAGATCGACATGGTGGCGCCCGAACGGCCGAATGTCATCGCCCGCGTCAAGGGCAGCAAGGGAGCGCCCAGCATGCTCTGGGAAGGCCATCTCGACACGGTGCAGGTGACCGGCATGGCCCAACCCTTCACGCCGCGCGTCGAGAACGGGCGGCTTTATGGCCGCGGCGCCGTCGACGACAAGGCCTGCCTCGTTGCCTTCATGCTGGCGCTGCGCGATCTCGCCCGTGACCCGCCGCCCGGCGATGTGACTTTCCTCGCGGCCTCGGATGAGGAATTCGGCTTCACCGGCATCACCCATCACATGCAGCGTCCCGAGCGCTATGACATGGGCATTGCCGGGGAGCCGACCGAGCTGCGCGTGGTCCGGGCCTGCAAAGGCTGCGTGCGCTGGCATGTTGATGTGCTGGGCCGTGCCGCCCATACCGCCAAGCCGCATGAAGGTGTCGATGCGGTGAAGGCGGCGCGCAAGCTTCTCGATCTCTTCGAGGAAGAGATGAAGGGGCGCACCGAGAACCATCCGCGGCTCGGTCCGGCGACTTTGACCTGCACGCAGTTCGAGGCGGGCGAGGGACCCAACACGGTGCCCTCGCGCACCCGTCTGCGCTTCGACTACCGCTATCTGCCGAGCGAGAGGGGCGCCGAAGTCTGGAAGAGCTTCAAGGCAATTGCCGATAGTCTCGCCGCCGCAATCTCCGGCCTCCGCGTCGAGACGCATGATCCCTTCATCGACTCGGCGGCGATGGATGTCGCGGCGGAGGAGACCATCGTCGGTCTCATGTCGCGGGTCTGCGCCCAATATGGCATCGATCCCGAGCCGGAAGGCGTGCCCTATGGCTCGGATTCGACCAAAATGGTGATGGGCGGCATCCCGACCATCGTCTTCGGTCCGGGCAATATCGTCCAGGCGCATTCGCTCAACGAATATGTCGAGATCGCCCATGTGACCAAGTCGGCGAGCATGCTCGTAGCAGTGGCTCGATCGGTTCAGGTCTGATCATTACATCATCCACCCGTACTTTCCCCTTCTCCCGCGCGCAGCGTGGGAGAAGGTGCCCGATAGGGCGGATGAGGGCTCTCTAGTGAGAGCGGCGGAACGTTCTTAGAGCCCTCACCCGGCCTTCGGCCACCCTCTCCCATTGCTCCGCAACGGGAGAGGGGGAAATATTGGGGACAGTTCTAGAGGGACAATAGGGCCCGCACCCGCGCGCCGATATGAGCGACCTCGTCATCGGCGAGCACATCCATGACGAAGCCGATTTTGTCGCCCTCCTGTATGGCGAGGATTGAGGGGTTCTCCTCTTCGAGCGCGCGCGAGATCTCGCCGGCGGACTTCACCGCCGCTTTCTCGAAGGTCACCAGCAGGCAATTGACCGGCGCGTCGATGAAGCGCTCGTCCATGGTGAAGCATTTGGGCTCGAGCTTGAGACCTTTGAGGCTGGAGAGCTGTTCCTTCAGCATCGCGACTTGCTGCTCATAGTGCGCGAAGCGCGCCGCGTGATCCATTGACAGCCATTCCTCCAGCGCCACCAGAACCGCGATCACTGTCTGCCGGTCCATCTTGAGGGGGCGGCCGAGCTTCAGATACCTGCCGGATTCATAGCGGGTGAAATGCACGTTGCTCACCGCCTCGATAAGGTCTCGCCGGCCCAATATGAAGCCGCCGGCATTGGGACCGCCGAAATATTTTGCGCTGATGCAGACGAGATCGGCGCCGCGGCGCATGAAGTCGCCCATGACCTGGGTCGGATAGTTGAGATAGGCGGCATCGACGATCACCGGAACGCCGCGCGCCTTGGCGATCCGGACGACCTCCTCGAGAGCGAGCGTGCCGGGCTTGCCGTCGAGATGGGCGGGGTGGAGGATGGCGGCGGTATCCTTGCCGATCGCCGCTTCGAGCTGATCGGCGCGTGTACCGTTCTTCGAGCCCACTTCAATGAGCCTCGCGCCGGTCATGCCGACCTGGCGGTCGTATTTGTAGCGATGGCCGGCCTGGATCAGGACTTCGCTCTTCATGCCGGCCGTGTCGGGAAGCTGCTGCGATTTCTCGCCGTCCGTGCCGGCGAGGCAGGCGGCGGCGCCGAGGAAGATCGCGGCAGCGGCACCCGGCGTGATGCGCGCCGCCTCGACGCCGAGGAGATCGGCGATGCGCTCACCGGTCTTGTCGAGAAGCTCCGTCATGCGCACGAACTGTCCGTTGAACGTTTCCGCCGCCGCCCATACGCCGGGGCTGAGCCGTGACCCGCCGAGATCGGTATAAATACCGCAGGCATTGATCACCGGCCTGATGGCGAGGCGGTCGAAAAAGTCACTTCCGGTCTTCCGGGTTGTTGGCATGGCCGATCTCATAGTAGTTGACGTAGAGCCGGCAGAATGTGGTTTTGCCGCGGATCAAACATCGAAAACTGCCGAGGTAAACCTCGTGCGATCGGAGAGGGAAGATGCTGGGACGGGTGAGCGACGCCGATTTGCGTCTGTTGCGGGTCTTCGCCGCGGTGGTCGAATGCGGCGGGTTTGCCGCAGCCCAGGCGCTGCTGAATGTTTCCGAATCCACCATCAGCACCCATATGCATGATCTCGAGACACGCCTGGGTCTGCGCCTGTGTCAGCGCGGGCGCGGCGGCTTCCGGCTGACCGAGGATGGCGAGGCGGTCTCCCGCGCCGCCGGCGAGCTCTTCGCCTCGCTCGACCGCTTTCAGACCAAGATCGCCACGCGCAAGCGGCAGTTGAACGGGCCACTGGTCATCGGCATGCCGGACAATATCATCACCCATCCGGAGTTCCCGCTCTCCGCTGCCCTCGACCGCTTTTATGGCCGTGAGAATGCGGTGCATGTGACGGTGGAAGTCCTGACCCCGCGTGATCTCGAGCGCGGCGTTCTCGATGGAAAATTGCATCTGGCCATCGCGCCGCGCCATCAGCGGGTGGCGGGATTGCGCTATGAGAAGCTTCTGTCCGAGATCAATTACTTCTATTGCGGCCGCAAGCACCCGCTCTTCACCCAGACCAGCCGCAAACCATCACTGGCGGAAATCGCCGGCGCCGGGCTCATCAGCCGCGGCTATCTCTCCAATTTCGATCAGCGCTTCTTCAAGGATGCGCCGCATCACGCCACCGTTTACAGCATGGAGGCCTCGGCGCTCCTGATCCTGTCTGGCCGTTTCGGCGGCTTCCTGCCGTCCTATTATGCCCAGCGCTGGGTGGCCGCCGGCGAGATGAGGCCGCTGCGCCCCGATATCCTGGCCTATTCGCCGGACTTCTTCACCGTCACGCGCAAGGGTGCCGAACTGAGCCTTGCCGCCAAGACTTTCCAAGGCGATCTGCGGGCCGCTTCGGCCGAAATGAAGAAAGGCAAATAGACTGATCGCCCGCGCTTGCTTCGACGGGCGTCGAACCAAACTTCCGCAACTGCTCATATTAACCAGGACCGGTCATCTGGTTTCGTTCGGGTGTATCGACAAGAAGATCAAGCAATGGGGAGACAAGATATGCCGGGAATGAAACATCTCGCTTTGGCAGCGGTACTTCTGGCGGCCACCTCGCTCCAGGCGCTGGCGCAGGAGAAAATCACGGTGGCGACGGAAGCCTCCTTCCCGCCCTTCTCCAAGACGGAAGCCGATGGAACCTATTCGGGCTTCGAGATCGACCTCGGCAATGAGGTCTGCAAGCGGGCCGGGCTCGATTGCGAATGGGTCAAGCAGGATTTCGACGGCATGATCGCGGCACTGCTCGCCCGTAAATTCAACATGGTCTTCTCCTCCATGTCGATCAAGCCGGAGCGCGAGAAGGTCGCCGATTTCTCCATTCCCTATTACGCCACCAAATTCGTCTTCTACGGCAAGAAGGGCGCCTTCAAGGACTTCGCCGCCGATATCAAGGGCAAGCGGGTCGGGGTCTATGCCGGCGCCACACAGGATCAGTATGTCCGCAAGTTCCATGCCGGCGAGCTCGAGCCGGTGGGTTATGAGAATGCCGACCAGATCCATGCGGATCTCGTGAATGGCCGCATCGATCTCGCTTTCGGCGAGCAATTGCCGGCCAACGAGTTTCTTGCCTCGCCGCAGGGCCAGGATTTCGAGGTGGCGGGACCGATCATCGATAATCCGGAAGTGCTGGGCCGCGGCGTCGGCGCGATGTTCGCCAAGGGCGATCCCTTGAAGGCGAAGGTCGACGAGGCGATCCGCGCGATCTATGCCGATGGCACATTCGACAAGATCGAGCAGAAATGGGTCCCCGGCGCCGATATCCGCGCCGACAAGCTCTGGCGGTAATGCGGATCTGGGGGAGCGCTGTCAGTAGAGCATGGACTGGTCTCTGTTTCTGCCGGGAGCCACGGGCTGGGGAGATGAACTCCTCGCCGGCCTGTGGCTGACGCTCAGGCTCGGCCTGACCTCGGTCCTGCTTGGTACTTTTCTCGGCCTTGTCGCGGCACTGGGGGAACTCTCCCGCTTCCGCGTCCTCGCGCGTGCTCTCACCGCCTATAATGTCGTGATGCGCAGCGTGCCGGAGCTCCTGGTCATCCTGCTGCTCTATTATGGCCTTGCCTTCCTCCTTATGGCGCTGCTGCGGCCCTTCGGCATCACGAGCTTCATCGAGGTGAGCCCCTTCTGGGCGGGCACGCTGGCCCTCAGCCTCATCCACGCGGCCTATGCGAGCGAAGTGTTCCGTGGCGCCTTCCAGGCGATCCCCAAGGGCCAGATCGAAGCCGGCCAGGCTTTCGGCATGAGCCGCTTTCTGGTGTTCCGGCGTATCAAATGGCCGGTGGCCTTCCGTCTGTCGCTCGCCGCTCTCGCCAATCTCTTGATGACGACCTTCAAGAACACGCCGTTTGTCTCCGCCATCGGGCTCCAGGATCTCATCCGTGCCGCCGGCGATGCCGGCCAGAACACCAAGCTCTATTTCCAGTTCTTCATCGCCTCGCTGGCGATTTACCTGATCATCGCCGCGCTGATGCAGATCGTCCAGGTGAAGGCCGAGACCTCGCTCTATGCCCATCTGCGGCGCGGATCGTCGTCATGATGCTCGACTGGGAAACCTTCGTCACTTATGTGCCCTTGCTGATCCAAGGCGCGGTGACGACGATCGAGCTCACTATGCTGGTCGCCTTGTTCGGCTTCCTCATCGCGCTGCCGGTGGCGCTCGCCCGCAATTCGGCATCGCGGGCGGCGAGAGCATTCGCCCAGAGCTTCATCTTCTTCTTTCGCGGCGCGCCCATCCTGGCGGTGCTCTTCCTCCTTTATTACGGACTGCCGCAGATACCCGGCATCAAGGAGAGCATCCTATGGCACCTGATCGCGCGACCGATGCCGATCGCCGTCCTGGCGCTGTCGCTCAATTCCGCCGGCTTCCTGGCCGAGATCTTCGCCATCGCCTTGCGCAATGTGGCGGTGGGCGACATCGAGGCGGCGCGCGCCTTCGGATTCGGCCGGGTGCAGACCTTCTTCCGCTTCGCATTGCCGGGGGCGGCGCGGCTCTGCATCCGCGCCTATGGCAATGAGTTGGTCTTCGTCCTCAAAGGCACGGCCGCGGTCAATTTCATCACCATCACCGACCTCATCGGCGCCGCCAATCAGATCTATTTCAACACTTTCGATCCCATCACGCCGCTTCTCGTCGCGGGCGCGATCTATCTCGTCTTTGCACTCCTCATCGTCACTTGTATACGCGGGATGGAGCGCCGTCTCTCGCCATGGCTATTTATCGAGACAAAACTGAAGGAAACGTGATCATGAAGCGCCAGACATTCACCTTGGACAATGCGGAGGGCCTGCCGCTCTCGGATGCGGTGCGCTTCGGCGACATCATCTTCGTTTCCGGCATGGTCGCCTTCGACGACAAGGGGAAAATCGTCAAAGGCGGCATCGCCGCCGAGACCCGCCAGACCTTCAGGAATATCGAACGCGTCCTCGAGAAGGCCGGCGCCTCGCTGGCCGATGTGCTCAAGGTCAATATCATCCTCACCCATGCCGAGGACTTCGACGCCTTCAATGTTGCCTATCGCGCGCTCTTCCCGAAATCCCCGCCGGCGCGTATTTCCATGGTGGCGGGCCTCACCATCGAGGCCAGGCTCGAGGTCGACGTCATTGCGGGAGTGAGTTCATGAAGCGCGCCTTCTGGCTGCAGACCAACAATCAGCAGGCTTGCGAGATCGCGCGTCTCGCCGGCTACGACATGGTGGTGTTCGATGGCGAGCATGGCGTCTTCGATGTGGCAGCCCTCGACCGGCTGGTGCCGTTCTGCGCCGGGATCGGCCTCGAGCCCTTCGTGCGGGTCGGCGAGGCCAGCCGGCCGCAGATCCAGGCGGCGCTCGATATGGGCGCCGTGGGCGTCATCCTTCCGCAGATCGAGGGCCTCGATCACGCGGCGCGTGTCACCGCTTTCGCCAAATATCCCCCGCTCGGCTCGCGTGGCATCGGCTATAGCCGGACCATGAACTACGACGGCGTCGGCCCCGATTACATTACGGCCGAGAACGCCAGACGCCTGTGCTATGCGATGATCGAGACGCCGGGTGCATTCGCCGCCATGGAAGAGATCGCCGCCTTGCCTTGCGTCGACGGGCTTTTCATCGGCCCCGGCGACCTGTCGCTGACCCGCGGCCGCGGCCTTTTCGCAGATACGGCGGCGGACGCGGCCGACCTGAAGCAAGTGGCGGAGACCGCGCGCAAGGCGGGGAAGCTCTTCGCCGCCGCGGGGCCGACCCGGAACTATTCCAAGCTGGCGGCCGGTCTCGGCGCCAGCTTCGTCACCGAGGGCGATGAGCTGACCGCCATGATGATCGGCTTCAAGTCCTTGCTGAGTTGATATTGTCGGCCAGATAGAACACCGCATTGCCGGCCTGCTGCCGGCCCTGGCTCGCCACCGCGACGACCACGCCGAAGGTCGGCGCGTGGATCGGTTCGGCGTCGTTACGGCCTTCTATGTGACCGAGGAGATCGCCTTGCCGGACCTCCGTGCCGAGATCGACCATAGGCGCGAAGCAGCCGCTGGTCCTGATTGTCACATGATGTTCCGGCCGGCCGAGGAAAAGCAGCTGTGACCGGCTCTGCGCGGGAGGTGTCGCCTGGTCGCCAGGGACGACGCCGATGAAGCTCAGGAGATTGCGCAAGCCGCGCTCGGCGACGGCGAGCGATTGCGCGCTTACGCGGCCCGCTCCGCCGAGCTCGGAGGAAATCGCCTTTTTGCCGAGTGCCCGCGCCGCACCCTCCAACGTGCCGCCATGCGGCATATGAGGCGAGGAGGGGACCTCGTCGAATACGATTGCATAGGGTGCGTCGAAGGCGAGGAGCGGCGCCAGCATGGCGTTGTATTCGGGCGAGGGGAAGCGCGCCTGCACATTGGAGCTCAGCACGAATTCATGTGCGTCGCCGCCCGAATGGAGGTCGATCACCCAGTCGACGTGGGGGAGGAGCATCTCTTCGACGAAACCGGCGATGCTCTGCGCGGGCCCTGAGCCCTTCGGCCGACCATAGAGACGGTTGAGATCGCTGCTGTCGCCAGGGGTGAGCCGCGTGCCGGCCCGGCAGGCAAGGACATTGTGGAAGGGCATGAGGATGAGCGTGCCCTGGATCTCACCGGCATCGATCGTACGGGCGAGGCGGGTCACGGCGATCTGGCCTTCGAACTCATCGCCATGAGTGCCGCCCACCGCGAGTACGGCGGGGCCGTCGCCGCGCCGGACAACGGTCAGCGGCAGCGTCAGGTCTTGCGCGAGACGGATATCGAGCCGCCGCGTGCCGGCTTGAGTGAGATCGAGCTGATACGGGGAAATATCCATGGGCTCCTGGCTAGAGAATTGGCTGTTTGTCGAACATGGAGGATTTTTAAAGTGAACATCAGGTCATGTTCTCACCCGTCTTGCGAGCAAGGCCCATATTCCTTGGGTCGGGACCGTTTCGGCGATCCACCTGGGCATAGGGGCGCCATGTTGCTGGCATAGTCTGGGAACCTCCACCGTTGAGGTCTGCGATGAGCCTCTTCTTCAACGATCGCACCCGCCGCAGCGGTCTTGCGGTGCTGAGCCATGTTCGGGTTCTGCCGAACGGCTACGATATTGTCGCCTTCATCCTGGTCATGTCCGGCATCGTGCTGATCGCCCATGGCGCGGTCGAGATGCGCGCGCCGCTCGATCAACTCGCCCGCCAGCCGATCGAGCTCGATCCGGCGCGACTTCCCGAATATGCGCTGCGCACCACCTTGCGCATGTTCGCGGCGATGCTCGCGTCGCTGGTTTTCACCTTCATCGTGGCGACGCTCGCCGCCAAGAGTCGACGCGCCGAGATGTTCATCATCCCGGCTCTCGACATCCTCCAGTCGGTGCCGGTCCTCGGCTTTCTCACCTTCACTGTCACGTTCTTTACCGGCCTGCTTCCCGGCCGGCAGCTTGGCGCGGAATGCGCCGCGATCTTCGCCATTTTCACGGCCCAGGCGTGGAACATGGCCTTCTCCTTCTATCAGTCGCTGAAGACCGTGCCGCGCGATCTCGACGAGGTGAGTCGCGGCTTCGGCCTCTCCGCCTGGCAGCACTTCTGGCGCCTGGACGCTCCCTTTGCCACGCCCGGCCTGATCTGGAACATGATGATGTCGATGTCGGGCGGCTGGTTCTTCGTCGTGGCCTCGGAGGCGATCACTGTCGGCGATACGACGGTCGACCTGCCGGGCATCGGTTCCTGGCTAGCGACCGCCATCACCGAGCGCAATTTCGCCGCCGTCGGCTGGGCCGTGCTCGCCATGGCCATCGTCATCGCGCTTTACGATCAGTTGCTGTTCCGGCCCATTGTCGCCTGGGCCGACCGTTTTCGCGCCGAGCAGGTGGCGAGCCAGGAGAAGCCGCGCTCATGGGTCTATGAGCTCGCTCGCCGCACCCGGTTGATGAAGACCGTCTTGGCGCCCGTCTCTTGGACCTGGCAGCGTCTGCTGCTCCTCCGCCTCGGCGGCTCCGGACCCAGGTTCATTGTTCCGGCCGGCGGCCAGGGCAAGGGCTTCCGGCTCACTGATTATATCTGGATGGCGCTGATCCTGGCTTTGGCGGCCTGGGGAGCGGTGCTCGTCGTGAACTATCTCAAGACGACTTTGGGTTACACCGATCTCCTGGCTGCGTTGGGCCGGGGCCTCGCGACGCTCCTGCGCGTCACCGTCCTCGTCGCGCTGGCGAGCCTCGTCTGGGTCCCGATCGGGGTGTGGATTGGCCTGCGTCCCAAGGTTGCCGGGCGGGTCCAACCCTTGGCCCAGTTCATGGCCGCCTTTCCCGCCAATGTGCTCTTTCCCATCGCGGTCCTGGCCATCGTCGCGGCCGGCGCCGATCCCAACATATGGTTGTCGCCGCTGATGATCCTGGGTACGCAATGGTACGTCCTCTTCAACGTGATCGCCGGCGCCAGCGCGATCCCGACCGATCTGCGCGAAGCTGCCGCCGTCTATCAGATAAAGTCCTGGCCCTGGTGGCGCTATGTCGCCTTGCCCGCCATATTTCCCTTTTATGTTACAGGCGCCATCACCGCGTCCGGTGGGTCGTGGAACGCCAGTATCGTCGCGGAGGTGGCGAGCTGGGGCGATACGAGGCTCGAAGCCTACGGGCTTGGTTCCTATATCGCCAATGCAAGCGTCGCCGGCGACTTTCCGCGCGTGCTCCTGGGGATCGCTGTCATGTCGATCTTCGTCACGCTTATTAACCGCGCGTTGTGGCGCCCGCTCTTTGTCTTCGCCGAGCGCCGCCTGCGCCTTGATTGATCTTGTTCCTGACCGTGACCAGGAAGGCCTGGGAGAAAAGCCATGAACGACGCCATCGCGAGTGAGGCACTCGTCACTGCAAAGGATGTGTGCCAATTCTATGACAAGCCCGCTTCGGGTACGCTGGTCGTCCTCGACAATGTCAATGTGAGGCTCGAACGCAACGAGATCGTCGGTCTGCTCGGCCGCTCGGGCTCGGGCAAGTCTACCTTGCTGCGCGCCATTGCCGGGCTCATCAAGCCGTCGAGCGGCACCATCACCTGCGAGGGCCGTGAATTGACCGGCCCGTCGCCGGCGATCGCCGTCGTGTTCCAGAGCTTCGCACTGTTTCCGTGGCTCACCGTCCTGCAGAATGTGGAACTCGGTCTCGAGGCGCGCGGCGTGGCGCCGGCGGAACGGCGCAAGCGTGCACTCGGTGCCATCGATCTCATCGGTCTCGACGGGTTCGAAAGCGCTTACCCGAAAGAATTGTCGGGCGGCATGCGCCAGCGCGTCGGCCTCGCCCGCGCCTTGGTCGTCCATCCGAAGGTGCTGCTCATGGATGAGCCCTTCTCCGCGCTCGACGTGCTCACCGCCGAGACCTTGCGCACCGATCTGCTCGATCTGTGGTGCGAGGGCCGCATGCCGATCGAGTCGATCCTGATGGTCACGCACAATATCGAGGAAGCGGTGTTGATGTGCGACCGCATCCTCATCTTCGGCTCGAATCCGGGCCGGGTCATCGCCGAAATCCCCGTCGCTCTCTCGCAGCCGCGCAACCGTCTCGACCCGGCCTTCCGCGAGCTGGTCGAGAAGATCTATGTGAAGATGACGATGCGCGATGAGGTACGTGAGCAAAGCGGCATATTTCCCGGCACCGGCATTACTCTGGTCTTGCGCCGGGTGTCGACCAACCTTTTGTCGGGACTCATCGAGGCGGTCGCGGCCCCGCCCTATAACGGCCGCGCCGACCTGCCGCCTCTGGCCTCGAGCCTTCAGCATGAGATCGACGATCTCTTTCCGGTCGCCGAGACCCTGCAGCTCCTGCGCTTCGCCGAGCTGGCGGGCGGCGACATCCAGTTGACCCAGACGGGCAAGCACTTCGCCGAAGGCGGTGTCGATGAAAGGAAGCGCATTTTCGCCCAGCAGCTTCAGGCCTATGTGCCGCTGGCCGCCCATATCCACCTTATCCTCGGTGAACGGCCGGCCCATATGGCGCCGGCCAGGCGCTTCCGCGATGAGCTCGAGGACCACATGTCGGAGATGGATGCGGCCGAGACCTTGCAGACCGTCACCAACTGGGCCCGTTATGCCGAGTATTTCGCCTATGATGAGCAGTCGGACACGTTCTCGCTGGAAAATCCGAGCTGACGGGACCGTCCGGCGGTAAATGGTGGCTCCGACCGCGACTAAAACGACATCCGCATCATCATCGAATGCCCGGGCGGTCGCGGTTCCGGGCGCTCGTTGACAAGGGCGCCAAGGTGATCGCGGCGCCCGCCGCCTTCACGCTTCAGACCGGCAAAGAGCACTGGGAGGCGTTGCTGCGTGCCCGCGCCATCGAGACCCAGTGCTATGTTTTGGCCCCTGGCCAGGAGGGCGCCTATGTCGAGGACGGCAAGACCTATCACAATTACGGCCATTCGCTCATCGTCGAGCCCTGGGGCACGGTGTTGGCGCGGCGTGGCATCGGCGACGGTCTGATCGAGGCGATGCTCGAGCCCGAGGCCATCGAGCGGGCGCGCAATCTGATTCCGCTCGCCATGCACCGCACCATCCGCAGGGCGACCGGCTTGTGAAGGCCGGAGCCGGCCGTGTAGAAGAGCGCGCATGAGCAAGCTGGGGAAAATCACCGTGTCGGCGGGAAAGGGGGCGTTTGTACCTGTCCGCGCCGGCAATGAAGTCACCGTCGTCAATGTGAGCGGCACGCAGGTTGTTGATTTCTGGTGCCTGGCGAAGTCCTCACCGCAGCAATATCTCTCGCTCGAACACTGCCGCGAGGTGCTGGGCAAGATCTACTTTGCGCCGGGCGACGTGCTGGTCTCCGACCGTTATGAGCCCGTCCTCGACTATGTCGCGGATACGGCGGGCGGGCTGCATGACACGCTGATCGCGCCCTGCAATCCTGACATGTACCGGAAATTCGGCCGCCCCGACGGCCATCCGAGCTGCGCCGGCAATTTCCGGGCGGCGGTGCAGGAAGCGGGACTTGTCATCCCCTTCGTGCCGTCGCCCTGGAATCTGTTCATGCGCGCCACGGTCAAGCCCGACGGCACCATCGACTATGCGCGCCCGCCCTTCCTTCCCGATGGCCGCGTCACATTGAGAATGCGAACGGACGCTACCATCATCGTCTCAGCCTGCCCGGACGATTGCTATCCGACCAATGGTGGCGACGGCAGCCCGCGCGATTTCGTCATCGAGATCAGGCAGTAAATCCGAACGTCAGAACGTGGTGCCGTCGCTCACGATATTGAGTGGCGGCGAGCCGTCGGCGCGCTTCTCGCGAGCGATGCGCCGTCCCGCCGCCCAAGTCCCGCCCTCGAGCATCGAGGCGATCGGGAAATGGTCGGCACTGACGCCGAGCTCTTGCCGCACCGGCTCCAGCAGCCGGTCGAGAAGAGCGATGGTCAGCGCCCGCCATTCGACGATCAGCGGCGAATTGACCTCATGTGGCTTGGCCGCCGCGGCCTTGTCCTTGAGACGCAGCACGTCCATGTCGATGAAGAGGCCGCCATTGCGGTATTCGGCAAGGCCGGTCAGCCCGTCCATGGCATCGATCTCGAGGCCGCGCGCGATCAACGGCTCGATGAGTGAGTAGGTGATCCATTGCGACAGCTTGTGGAAGGGTACGAGGCCCGAAAGGGGATCGCCCGTCGTCCGCCAGCGCTCATAGAGCCAGGTGTCTCCGAGTGGCGTTGTGCCGATGGTGAGCCGGCTCGGCCAGATCGTGCCCAGCGTGTCGAGGAGGCGGCGCAGGATCTGTGCCGCTTCGATCCGCCCTGCCGTCGCCTCGCCGGCAAGACTGTCGGCGAGCCCGCCCGGTCGCGGCGCATCGCTGATGGCGAAATGGGAAGCCTGGGCGTAACAGGCTTCGCCTAATCGGTTGAGAAGGGCGACGCGGCCGTCGACACCCGCCAGCGGATTGTCGGGGCTGACCTGAAACGCCCTTTCGAGATCGGCCTTGGTGAAACGCATGAGACGCTCCGCATCGGCGCGCCATGGATCGGACCGATCGTTCGATAAAACGCCGCTGGCCATGAGATGGAAGCTCGCGACGCCTAAGCCTTCCGACGACGCGAAACGCTTGTCAGTACCGGGCTCGGCATAGTGCCAGCGACCGCCACTGCCGGCATCGAGCAGCACCGAGACGATGGCGAGATCCAAGGCGGCGCGCGCTTGCGCTTCCTTGGTGGGCCAGTTGCGTTGCGTCTGCGCCTTCTGCCAGCGCGCGATGCCGCCGGCCTCGAAATGCCGCCAGCGCGAATGGAAGGGCACCCTCAGCGACGGATAATTGCCGCGCGTCACCTGCGCAACGAAACGGGCGACCTTCGGCAGCTGGTCGAGATCGACAGACCAGTGATGGAGCTTGTCCGACAGCCCGTCCGTCAGCATGTGCTCAGCGGCCTCGCGCACGGCGATGGGAGTGAGAAGGGGAGAAGCGTCAGTCATGATTCAAGTCTTTCAAGCTGGGAGGGAAAGAAGAGCGCGGCGCAATTGCGCGAGCGTGGCGCGTGTCGGAAAGGCGGAGAGCGTGCCATGCCGGGTCGCCTTGTCGCTGGCGGCGCTGACACCAAGGCGGGCGGCCTTCTCGGCATCGCCTTGGGCGAGCCATTCGGCGACGAAGGTGCCGGCGAAGACATCGCCCGCGCCGCCGGCCGCGATGGCCTCGACCGTGGGCGCGATTACCGCCACATCGGCCTGTCCCGGGCGCGCGATCCGGCAGCCTTTGGCGCCGAGCGTGATGACGGTGAGTTTTCGCCCGGTTCGGCTGCCGAGCGCTTCCGCCTCGATCTCATTGGCGATGACCAGATCGGCTTCGGGCAGATGGTCGAACCAAGGCTGCAGCGGCGAGGGGTTGAAAGCGATGGCGACGCCCGCCTGGCGCGCGAGCTTCATGGCGTGAAGCGTCGTCTCGAAGCTCAGATTGCCCTGCAGCAGCAGGAGTGCCGCGTCCTTGAGGACGGGCGGGAGGCCAGCCTCGGCTTCCGCCGGTTTGAGGGATTGGGCCTGGAGCGTATTGCTGACGATGACATTCTCACCCCGGATGTCGAGCAGGAGGATTGAGTCGTCGCTTGCTCCCTCGCGCGCGATGAGGCCCTGATCCGTCATGCCTTCGGCATGCAAGGCGGCTCGGATCTTCTCGGAAGTCTGATCGTTTCCGACGGCGGCGATCAGATGCACACTGGCGCCGGCGCGTTCGGCGGCAACTGCCTGGTTAAGGCCCTTGCCGCCGAGATCGGTGATGACCCGCGTCGCGTTGAGCGTCTCGCCGGCTTTCGGCAGCCTGTCCAGATGATAGGTCACATCGAGACAGGCATTGCCGATCACAACAAGCCGGGGGCGCTCGCTGGTCACGGGCGACGACCTTATTTGCCGGTGAGCCAGGCGAGCGACTGGCGCCACAATTTGGCATAGCCCGGCCAGTTGACGAAGCTGGTCGGCAGCCAGTGCGGGCCGATATCGGAGGTCCAGGCCATGGTGCGGCCCTTGCCGTAGCTGCCTGTGACAAGGAGCGGATGGCCGCCCTGATCTTCGGGCAGGCGGGCGATGACCTCGGCCCCGTCCCGGACCTCGACCTCGTTGACGCCGAGCAGCGCCGGCCATGGTCCCTTCAGTCCGGCGACGATCGGATGATCGGGCTTCAGCACTTCGGCGATGATGCCTTCCGGCGCCTCGACGCGGTCGTCATAGGGCAGGCAGGTCACGGGCAGCGCCTCTTCCACCGGCGTGCGCCGCCAGCGGGCGCGGCCGTCGATGCCCTGGAAGGAGAAATAGCCGCCGATCATCATCAGGCCGCCGCCCTGCCGGGTCCAATCGCGGATGAGCTTCAGACGGTTCGGCACCGTCTTGCCATGCAGCCACACATCGGGCGGCAGCAGCAGCGTATTGGCGCCGACATCCGAGATGATGATGGCGTCATATTTGGCGAGCCCGTGCATGGCGAAGGGCAGGCCTTCCGCCGCCTCATGCGCCGGCATGTAGGTGAGGGCAAAGTCGCTGTCCTTCAGCGCGTTGACCAGCGGTTCGGCGCCCAGATGGAAGGTCACGCTCGAAAACGTATCCCAGCCCTTATAGTGGTTCGCCGAACTCACCCAGCTTTCGCCGACGAGCAGCACATTCTTCTTGGTCATTGCGGTCTCCTTTTATGCGGCGGCGAAAACGCGCCGGGGATTGTCGACAAGCATGGTGGTGATCTGTTCGTTGCTGACGCCGTGCCGCTTCAGCCGCTCGGCGAAATGGGTCACGACATAAGCGTAGCCGAAGCCACCATAGTGGCTGAGCATCATCTTCAGGAACACGTCCTGCGACAGCAGGATCTTTTCGAGGAAGCCCAGATCGATCAGCCGCTTGATGGCGCGCGCATTGTCCTCGTCCGACGGGCATTGCACCTGCTGGTCGGCATACCAGTAGTCCATGCCGATCATGTCATATTCGATAAAGGCGCCGCGCTTGGCGCAGGCCACCTGATAATCCACATCCTCGCCCGAGGGATTCATATGGCAAAGGACCGTGTGATCGAGGTCGCCGCCTTCCTCCGCGACGATGTCGAGCACGCGGCCGCCATGGCGGTACCAGGCCGGCAGATGCACCATGATCGGCAGCTTCGTGCGCGCCTGGGCCTGCGCCGCGCCGCGCAGCGACTTCTCTTCATCCGCCGTGAAATCGCCGGAGACGCCGATCTCGCCGATGAGGCCGATCTTCGCATCGGTGCCATCGACGCCGTCGAGCGCGTCGCGCACGATCTCGTCCGCCACATCCTTCTTGCTCATCGTCTTGAGTGCCGGCGGATGCGAGGCCTGCAGATAGTAGCCCGAGCCCATCACGATATGGAGGTCCGAGCCGGCCGAGATTTCGCGCAGCTTCTGCGGATTGCGGCCGATGCCGCGGCAGGTCGGATCGACCACCGTGCGTCCGCCGGCCTTCCTGAAGGGCGCCAGCTCGGCAATGGCGAGGCGATGGTCGTCGAGCCCGCAATTATGCAGATTGACGAAGGGATCCATGTGCAGCTCGCCGAGGATTCCGGCATGGACGGGCGCGGTCGCGAGATGCGCGCGTTCCGGCTCCTTGGGCGGGTTCCACCAGCAGCGACAGTCGTTGAGGAGATGCTCATGCATCAGCGTCACGCCCATCTCCGCCGCCTTGATCGGCCCGTTCACCGTCATCACCAGGCCGGAGCCGGTATGGGCTTGCGAGAGTTCTGTCATGGCAATGGCCTCAGTTTTTGCGCCGCGAGCCGCTGGCGAGGCGCGAGAACACCCGCGCATTGAGCCACACGGCGAGCAGGATGATCGAGCCGGTCACGATCTGGGTGAAGAAGGGCGAGACATGCGAGAGGATCAGCCCATTGCCGATCACGCCGATGGTAAGCGCCCCGAGCACCGTGCCGGCGATCGAGCCACGCCCACCCATCAGCGACGTGCCGCCCAGCACCACGGCGGCGATGACTTCGAGCTCGAAGCCCACTGCGGCATTGGAGCTGCCGGAGCCGAGCCGCGCTGCGATGATGATGCCGGCAAGTGCTGCGGCGACGCCGGTCAGCACATAGACCCAGAGAACGATGCGCTTGGTCGAGATGCCGGAGCGCCGGGCCGCTTCCTGATTGGCGCCGATGGCGGTGACATAGCGCCCGAAGCGCGTGCCCCAGAAGGTAATGAATCCGGCCGCGACGACAATAAAAGCGATCCAGGCCGGCGCCGGTACGCCGAGGAACCAGCCGCGGCCGATATTGACGAAGCCGAGATCTGTGGAGATCGGAATCGAGAAGCCTTCGGTCATGAGCAGCGCGATGCCGCGCAGAGCGGAAAGCCCGGCCAGTGTCACGATAAAGGCCTGGATGCCCTGATAGGCGATGAACCAGCCCTGCATCGCGCCGATGGCGGCGCCGAGCATCAGGAGCCCGATTACCGCCAGCGGCCAGGGCAGGCCCATCTGCAGGATGATGGCGCAGGAGGCATTGATGAGCGCCACCACCGAGCCGACCGAGAGGTCGATGCCGCCGGTCGTGATCACGAAGGTCATGGCGAGCGCGACGATCAGGATCGGTGCGGTCTGGCGCACCAGATTGAGGATGTTGCCGGTCGACAGGAAGACCGGGCTCGCGATCGAGAAGATCACCACCATGATGAGGAAGAAGCCGGCGATGGAGAGAAGCTGCGCGTGGGCGGCGAGCAGGTCGGCGAGGCGCGAGCCTTGTGGACGCGAGGAATAGGTGCTGGTCATGCCGCGGCTCCCAGGCCATGGCCCTTGCCGACAATCAGGCTGACGAGGTCGGTGAGGTCGGTCTCGGCGATCTTGCGCTCGGCCACTTTCAATCCTTCATACATGACGGTGATGCGGTCGCAGACCTTGAACAGGTCCTGCAGGCGGTGGGTGATCAGCACCACGGTGACGCCCTTGGCCTTGACGCGGTTGATGAGGTCGAGCACCGCTTCGACTTCCTTTACCGCAAGCGCCGATGTCGGCTCGTCCATGATGAGGACTTGCGGGTCGAAGGCGGCGGCGCGCGCGATGGCGATCGACTGGCGCTGGCCGCCCGACAACTGGGCGACAAGGGCGTCGAGATTGGGGATCTTGATTTCGAGCCGTTCCAGCATGGCGCGCGCGCCCTCGCGCATCGCCTTGCGGTTGAGGAACAGGCCGTTCATCGGTTCGCGGCCGAGAAACAGATTGCCCGCGACATCGATCGTGTCGCAGAGCGAGAGGTCCTGATAGACCATCTCGATATGGTGCTTGCGCGCATCCGCCGGCGTGGCGAAGCGCACCGGCGTGCCGTTGATGGCGATCGTGCCTTCGTCGGGCACGTAGGTGCCGGAGATGATCTTGGTGAGCGTCGATTTGCCGGCGGCATTGTCGCCGACGAGACCGACGCATTCACCCGGATAGAGGGCGAGATCGACGCCACGGATCGCCTCGACGCTGCCGAAACGTTTCTTGATGCCGCTGAGCGCGATGCGGGGAATGGGGGCGGCTGCCGCCGCCCCCTGGGAGTGTTTGGCGTTCATTTGAAAATGGCGCGGAAGGGTTCGACATTATCCTTGGTGACGATGGTGATCGGCACCGGAATGGTGGCCGGCACCGTCTCGCCCTTGGTGATCTTGACCAGCGCGTCGACGGCGGCGGCACCCATGCCGGCCGGATCCTGCTGCACCACGCCGACCACATAGCCGGCATCGATGCCCTTGATCGCCTGCGCGGTCAGGTCCCAGCCGAAGACCTTGATCTGGCCCTGCTTGCCCTGGCTCTCGACCGCGGCGACGGCGCCGAGCAAGGCCGGCTCGCCCGTGGCATAGATGGCGTTGAGATCGGGATTGGCGGTGATCAGGCTTTCGGCGGCGGAAAGGGCGGAGTCCTGCACGTTGCGGCCGTCGACCACGCCGGCCGTCGTGACGCCGGCATTCGTCTTCACCACATCCTCGAAGCCCTTCTGGCGGATGTTCTGGATGGTCGAGTTGAGCGCGCCGACGATGCCGAGCTTCGCTTTGCCGCCCATGTTGTCGGCGACATACTTGTTGAAGAACTCGCCCATCGCTTTGCCGGCGCCCGCATTGTCGACGCCGATCTGGGCCTTCTGCGGACCGGCGGGCAGTACCGCATCGACCGCGGTGACGGGAATGCCAGCGGCCGCCGCGGCATTGACCGCCGGCATGATGCCGTTGGTATCGATGGCGACGACGACGATGCCGGCGACCTTCTCTTGGATATAGGTCTCGATCGCGTTGTTCTGCGCCGCCGGGTCATTGTTGGCGTTGAAGATCACCAGTTTGACGCCGGCCGCGTCGGCCGCTTTCTGGGCGCCTTCGTTCATCTGCGTGAAGAACAGCGCCTGCTGGTTGATCTGTACCAGTGCGATGGTCTTCTCCTGCGCCTGGGCGGTGCCGAGCGACAGTGCCAAAGCGGCGCCGGCGGCGGACAGCATGATATTTCTGCGACTTATGCTCATCATACTTACTCTCCCTGTGATCGCGGCATGGGCGACGGCCCATGCTCACCGATGGTGGTGCGGGCGCTAGCCCGAGACATTCTCCTTGACGGGTGCGGCGACCGAGCCGCGCGCCACCAGCCGCACCGGCAGCCTGGTCGGCGCGCCGTCGAACTTCTCGCCATTGATCATGGCGATGAGGCGTTCGGCGCCGAGGCGGCCGAGATCGTCGATCGGCTGCGCGATCGACGTGAGCGGTGGCCCGAGCAGATCGTTGATCGGCATGCCGTCGAAGCCGACGAGCGAGACGTCGCGTGGAATGGCGATGCCCATTTGCCGCGCCGTGGTCATCACGCCGAGCGCAACCGCGTCGCTCCCGGCGAAGATGGCGGTGGGCAGGGGATCGAGCGCGAAAAGCCGCTCGGCGTCACGGGTCGCGGGCTCGACTTCATATTCGGTGCGGATATGCCAGCTCGGATCGGGCGTGACGCCCGCTTCGATGAGCGCCCGGCGCCAGCCTTGGGCGCGTTCGGCGGCGCTCATCACGCCCTTAGGCCCGCCGATATGGGCGATGCGGCGATGGCCATGGTCGAGAAGGTGACGGGTCGCGGCATAGCCGCCTGCCTCGTTTTCGACGAAGAAACGCGGCGCGTTGTCGCCGCCCGCCACATCCTCGTCGATGATGACGACACGGCCCGGCATGGCGCGGATGCGCTCGGCAAGGCGGCCGTCATCCTCGTGGTTGGTGATGAGCAGGAGCCCGTCGATATAGCCCGCCCGCAGACGATCGAAGCAGGCGAGTTCGCGTTCGATTCGGTTGCGCGACGACCAGATCATCACATCATGGCCGGAAGCGACGGCGACGCGCTCGGCCTCGCCGGCAAGCAGCGCGAAGAAGGCGTTGGAGATGTCGGGCACCACGATGCCGATGGCCTCGGCCTTGCCTTTGGACAGGCGGCGCGCCTGGGCATGCGGCTGGTAATCGAGCTCGCGCACGGCGGCTCGGATGCGCTCGCCGGTGACTTCCGGTAGCTCGAGCCCGCCATTCAGCCAGCGTGATACGGCGGTGGGCGAGACTTTCGCCCGCTTTGCGACATCCCCGATCGTGGCCTTCCTGGTCATCTGGCGGAGCTCTTTGTAAAGCGCTTTAGTAAAGCGTGTTACAAAACCGGTGGGCCGTCAAGAGGGGAGTCCACTTTAGCCGTGGACAATCATCTCCCGCGATCCTCAAAGGAGAGGAAAATCAGGTAGTTAGCCCGAAGTGCAGATGTCGTCCGATCACGGCGCGATGAATGGCCTGCCGGCGATCGCCTGGAAAAAGGTCAAGACGGTCAGCCCGGTCCAGAGTATGGCGCCCAGCGCGATCAGGCCGCGCGCTTGCAGACGGGTGAAGTCGCGAAACAGGAAGCCGAGAACCGGCAGCGCCTGCATGATGTGAAGTCCGAAGAAATGCGCGACTCGCAGATCACCGCCGGTGGTCGACCAGTGGAAGAAGGGAAGCCCTGTTGCATCGGTGAGATCTCCGCCGACCCAGCGTGCCCCCTGCTCGCTCATATAGGCGCCGGAGAGGGTGGCGAGCACGCCGGACAGCATGAAACCCAGTCCCGTCGCGAAAGCGAGCGAAGAGTCTGGTGCGCGCCTGAGGATGCGCCAGCCGAGGAAACTGGTCGTGACCGAAAGTGTCACGGCGCCCACGCCCATCAACATGTAGAAAGCCGATGCGATTACCGTCGTCTCATTGAAGTGCGAAGCCTCCCCGCGCGCCGCCCTGAACGTGATGTAGATCACCTCGCCGATTGCCGCGGCGACGACGATGATGCTTGTCATCCGGATGGCAGGCGTCTGCCGCTCCTGCGCCGGAAGCAAGGCCAGGCCCCAGGCGAGTGTCGCCATGTGAAGGCTGAGCGACAGAAAGAACTTGGCCGGCTTCTCCCAGACGCTGACGCCGTTGAAGAGGCGGTCATCGAAGAAGGTGCCGGCATAGAGGAGGACGAATAGTGTGAGGAAGGCGACCGCCGCATGCCACAGGAACGGCGACCCGGCGCTGCCGTGGCGCGTGATCCGCGGCAGCACGATCCGGGCAGTGGTCAATCCGGAGGTAGCCATCGACATACTCCCTAAGCAGCCGCCTTGGATTGGAGTCTCGGCCCGAGGACGCGCACTGCTTCAAAGGCCAGCCAGCCGATGGGCCCGAACAGGAAGGTCAGCGGCAGGATAGGAATGAGGGCGAGGCGTGGCAGGCCTTCGTCAAAGGTCCGGCGTGCGATGATGGCGCCGATCGCGAGATCGAAGGCGAGATAGTGCATCCAGCCGGCGAGCAGCAGCCAGGGATTGGCGAACAGCCGGGCGACATTGTCGAGGCTGTCATAGCCGCCGTCGGAGCCTGCCCAGAAGAGGGCGATGAGTCCGGCATAGGCCAAGGCGAGAAGGGCGGGAGCGACCCGCCCGGCAATGAGGTCGCGCAGCAACGCATTGTTGAAGGCGACGCCGGCCGCCAGGGCGGCCCATCCCGCCATCGCGGCAAAACCCGCCAGCGTGAACATGGTTTCGGGTGTCATATCCGGCTCCCATCTTGACAATGACAAGATATAGGTGGCAGAATCTTGTCACTGTCAAGACTGATTTTGACAGGGGCTGGGTTCATGGATAGGTAGGGACGCATGCCGACACGCAAACGACCCAAGTCCTATCACCATGGCGATCTGCGCGAGGCCCTGGTCGTGGCCGCCATCGCGCTTCTGGAAGAGAAGGGGCTGGCGAGCTTCACTCTGCGCGAATGCGCCCGTCGTGCCGGCGTGTCGCATGCCGCACCCGCCCATCATTTCGCCACTGCGGCCGATCTCCTGGCCGAGATCGCCGCGCGTGGTTTCGAGCGCTTCGTCGCCGCACTCGGCGAGGCGGCGGACGCGGAAAATGCAACGCCTGTGACGCGGCTTGCCGCGATGGGCCAGGCCTATGTCGCTTTCGCGCTCGCCAATCCCGCTATATATGGCCTCATGTTCCGGGGGAGCGCCGGCTCCCTGCAATCGCCGCATCTCAAATCCGCTTCGACGGCAGCCTGGCAACAATTATGCGATGCCGTCGCGGCGGCGCTCGGACCTCGCCGTCAGGATGAGGTCGTCGCCAAGGCGGCCGCCGTCTGGGCGCTGGTCCATGGGACGGCCACCCTCATGCTCGATTGCAAACTGCCGCCGGTCATGAATTCGCCGGCGCAGATTCCGTCATCGATATCGGGTCTCTTGCGTTCGTCGTGAGGCTTGCGCCAGCTGGGTCGCGCTTCCCGCCGATGTGGGCGAGGCCGCCGTGTTCCTCGCTTCCGACGACGCGCGCTACATCACCGGCCACATGCTTGTCATCGATGGCGGCATATTGGCGATCCAGAACAGCTGGTCGCCGCCGGCCTGACGGCTCAGGCATCGTCGAGCGGAAAGATCGGCCGGCGCAATCGGCGATAGGGAATGTTCGCGAGCGCGCTGCTGCATGGGCCCGGCGTCGCCACCGTGTAGCTGCCCCTGGCGATCGGATCGTAGGCGCGCCGATGCGCCACCGCCGCCTTGACGCCTATTGCCGTGAGCTTCTCCGGGATAATGCCTTGCGAGCGCAACTGCCCGAGATCGAAAGGCGGTGTCCTGCGGCTGGTGAGGAGAACGGTGACGCCGTCAATGCGCACCACGGCCGAAGGACCCATGCTAAAATGGATCCCCTGCGAGGCGGCGAGATGGCTGTTGCGGTCCTCGAGCGTGAAATTGCCGTCGCTGCGACTGACGAAGACCGCATCCGCATCAATAGGACCGGCGCCGAGCCGGCTGCCTTTGCCGCCGATGCTCAGGCGGCGCGTGTCGCCGGGCCTCGCCCCATCGAGCGCCGCCACGGCTGCCGCGTCGGCGATCGCCACCGCCGCATTCTTGAAGCCATGTTTGAGAAAGCCGCGCAGCACCGCGGTGTCGTCGCCTGGCGCGCCACCGCCGATATTGTCGGCGGGCTCGATCACGAGATAAGGCCCGCCGGATCTGCCCTTGATCTCGCTCAGCGCCGCGTCGAGGTTCCATTCCCGCGGCTGCCCAAATTCGCGAAGGGATACCGCGAGTTGCTCCAGCCGGTCGAGCGTCGCTTCGGCTTTGGCCGCCGGTCCCGTGGTGACCACCGAAAAGGCGACACCCGCTTCCGGCACATCGGAAAAAGAATAGCCGCCGATCACATTCGCGGCCCATATCTTCGGGTCTTCAGCTTCGATCCGGCGCGCTAGAGATTCGAGATCGCGCATCGGCACGTCCGCTGTGCCGGTACCCGTCGGCGCCCAGACGATCGGCACATTGCGCGCCAGCATATAGGGCCGGGTCTTCTCGACGAGAGAGCGCGCCAGGAGTTTCGCTGAGAGCACCGCGGCATCGCGCGCATCGACATGTGGGTTCTCGCGATAGGCGACGAGGCCATTGGCATGGCGCGCCATGGCGGCGGTGAAATTCGCATGGAGATCGAAGACGGCGAAGATCGGCAGATGCTCGGCGCCGGCGACGGCGCGCAAGCGCGCCAGAAGCTCGCCTTCGGGATCGAGGCAATCGGTCGTGACCATGGCGCCATGCAGGGCCAGCCAGATCCCGTCGAGTCCCTGGGCGAGGGCAGGCTTGAGCGTCCGCGCGAGATCCGCCCAGAAGCTCTCGAACACGTCATGAGCCACGATGCCGGAGGGAAGGGCGGTATAATCCGAGGCCGGGACGACGTCCCATCCTTGCGCCTCGGCCACCTCGAGAAAACCGTCGACGGTCGATCCGTCGCCGCGCCGCGCCAGAACGTCATCGCCCCGGCGGATGGCGAAGTCGGCCATTCGGGTCACGTCTTCGGTGAAGCTGTGCGTCTCATGGAAGAGACCGGCGAGGAGGATGCGCGGCGCTCTCATTCTAATTCCGAATGATCTGGACAGCACAGCTCAATAGTTGAGGACCGGTGCCTGGCTATCCTGGGTCGTGCGGATCGATATGCTGATGGCGCTCTTCACAGCCTCGGCCATCAGCTCGATGCTCATCGACGGCATCTCGGTCAGGGGGTAGCGCTGTAGAGCGGCAAGGCGCGGATGGGCCGGCACGTGAATAAAGCCCGCGCGCGTCTTCATGCCCTTCTTCTCTATGAGATGCAGCACCGTATACATCATCTGATTGCACAGATAGGTCGAAGGCGAGTTCGAGATCTTCGCCGGGATACCGCCTTCGCGCAGTTGCTCGGCGATCAGCTTGACCGGCAACGTCGCCATGTGGGCGGCAGGCCCCTCGGTGAAGACGGGTACGCCGCCATGCTGGACACCGACATTATCGGGGACGGGAAAGTCCATCACATTGGCGGCGATGCGCTCGACTGCGATGACGGAGAGCCCCGCCGCCAGACCCAGGCTGATCCATAGATCGGGTTTCACCTCGTCGAGCGTCTTCGAGGTGATATCGGCGATCCTGTCGGATTCGACCGGCAGCCGAACCAGCGTAAGCTCGCCGTCGATGTCATTTGCGGCGTGCAATTGATCGAGCACCTGAAGGGTAGGATTCTCGATGCCATGCTCCCAGGGCTCGAAGCCGGTTACGACGATCTTGGCGGTCATGGTCTTGGATCTCCTTGCTGACGGTCTGGCTCGTTCAGGAAGCAGGCGGCGCGCTGTCCGCCTTCGAGGTCGATCAGGAGCGGCACCTGCCGGCCGCAGGGCTCGAAACGATAGGGGCAGCGCGCCTCGAAAGCGCACCCACCCGAGACCACCGCCGTGACACTGTCCCCTTCGATCAGCCCCAGATTCTTGACCCGCATCTGGCGCGGATCGGCGACCGGAATGGCGCTGAGCAGCGCCTTCGTATAGGGATGGCGCGGCCGGTCGCATACGGTCTGGGAGGGACCGATCTCCACGATGCGGCCGAGATACATGACCGCGATACGGTCACAGATGCGTTTGACCACGCTCAGATCGTGCGAGATGAAGATGTAGGAGAGGCCGAACTTCTGCTGCAGATCGAGAATGAGGCGCAGGATCTGGGCCCGGATGGAGACGTCGAGCGCCGAGACCGCTTCGTCGAAGATGACGATTTCGGGTTTGAGGATCAGCGCCCGGGCGATGGCGATGCGCTGGCATTGCCCGCCGGAGAATTCATGCGGATAGCGGTCTTCATCCGCCGCGCGCAACCCCACCAGCTCCAGTAATTGCCGCGCCTCGTCGCGCCGCGACTGCTTCGTGCCCAGCCCTTGCAGGCGCATCGGCTCGGCGATGTTCACGCCGACCGTCATGCGCGGATTGAGCGACGACAGCGCATCCTGGAAGACAATCTGGATGCGCCGCCGCATAACCCGCTGCCGCTCGCGCGACGCCTGGAGGAAATCCTCGCCGGCAATCTTCACCACACCCTGGTCGGCCTCGATGAGTGACAGGATGAGGCGCGACAGAGTAGACTTTCCACAGCCGCTTTCTCCGACGAGACCCAGCGTCTCGCCGCGCGCCAGAGTGAGGCTCGCATCAGCCACCGCCTGCACACTTCGCGCTTTGCCACGGGCGGGAAAGCTCTTGATGAGGCGGGCGACTTCGAGAAGCATCTCAGCCATGGACTGCCTCCTCCCGAACGAGCAGGCAGGCGACATCGTGGGCGGCGGATACCGCCCGAAGCTCCGGATCCCGGCGTCGGCATTCAGCGCGCACCATCGGGCAGCGCGGCGCGAAGCGGCAACCCGGTTGCGGTTCCTTCAGATCGGGCGCCATGCCCTGGATCGGCTCGAGCGGCGCCTGGCGGTCATTCATGCCTTCGACGCAGGCGAGCAGCGCCTTGGTATAGGGATGGCGCGGCGCATGAAACAGCGTGTCGACATCGGCGCGTTCGACGATCCGGCCGGCATACATGACGATGGCATCGTCGGCCATGGCGGCGACGACGCCGAGATCATGCGTGATCAGCAGCAGCGAGGCATGCATGGCCTGCTGCAGATCGTAGAGAAGGCGCAGGATTTTGGCCTGGACCGTGACGTCCAGCGCCGTCGTGGGTTCATCGGCGATGATGATTTCAGGTGAACAGCTGATCGCGGCGGCGATCAGCGCGCGCTGGCGCATGCCGCCGCTGAAATGATGGGGATAATCGTGGACGCGCCGGGCCGCGTCGGAAACGCCGACACGGGTCAAAAGATCAATGGCGCGCTGCTCGGCTTGCGAGCGCGAGAGATCGGTATGGGCGAGCAGCGTCTCGGCGATCTGGGTGCCGATCGGCAGCAGGGGATTGAGCGACGTCATCGGGTCCTGGAACACCATGCCGATGCGGCGCCCACGCACATCGGCCATCTCCGTCTCGCTGAGGTGGGTTAGATCCACACCGGCGAGCTTGACCTCCCCGCCGATCACCTCACCGGGCGGCTCGAGCAGCTGCATGAGCGACAGAGCGGTGGCCGACTTGCCGCAGCCCGATTCACCCACCAGGGCTGTGGTGCGCCCGCGGCGGAGATTGAAGCTCACCCCATCGACGACAGTCACGCCGGTGCGCGCGTCGCCGAAGCGCGTCGTGAGATCATTCACCTCGAGGGTGATGTCGCTGGCACCGCTCATCGCCGGATCGACCTCGGATCAAGCGCGTCGCGGATTCCGTCGCCCAGGAAGTTGAAGGCGAGCGAGACGAGGAGGATGAGGAGGCCGGGCAGGACAGTGACATGCGGCGCCCGGCGCAGCACAACGCGGCCTTCGGCGACCATGGCGCCCCAATCCGCCGTCGGCGGCTGAACGCCGAGGCCGAGGAAGCTCAAGCCCGAACCGACGACGATCATCAGGCCCATCAGCGTCGTCGCATAGACGATGACGGGGCTGAACACATTGGGCAGGAGATAGCGCAACATGATGCTGGCCGGCGAGCCACCGGCGGCGCGGGCCGCCTCGATATAGGGCATCGCCGCGACCTCCTGTGTAGCAGTGCGGGCGAGCCGGGCGAAATAGGGGATCAGGATCACGGTGATCGAGATGATCTCGGTCGAGGCGCCGGGCTGCATGGCGCCGGCGATGGCGATGGCGAGCAGCACCATCGGAAAGGCGAAGACCACATCGAGACAACGCATGATCGCGTGGTCGGTGAGGCCGCGCGTGTAACCCGCCATGAGGCCGAGCGCCAGGCCGATGGCGCTCGCGGTCAGCGTCGGGATGATGCCGACGAGCAGCGAGATGCGACCGCCATAGAGGAGACGGGCAACCATGTCGCGCCCCTGCTGGTCCGTGCCGAGCAGATAGCCTTCGGTGCCGATCGGAACATAGCGGGAGAGATTGTCGGCGTCATAGGGCCCGTGCACGCTGATCAGGGGGGCGAAGAGCGTCGCGAGAAGGACGATGATCAAAAATGTCGCGGCGATCACCGCTGTCCAGTTGCGGCAGAAGGCCTTGAGGCGCCAGAAGCGCCGCGCCGATTTGGCCGGCGCCTGCAGAGGTCTTGCTTCATCGAGACTGGGGCTCGTCATCGCCGTCACGCCTCGCGCAGCCGGGGATCGATCATCGCATTGATGACATCGACCACGATATTGGTGAGAACGAAGGTGAGGGCGATCAGCAGGGTCGTTGCCTGCAGCACCGGGATATCGCGGGCGGTGATCGAGTCATAGAGCAGCGAACCCAGGCCCGGCCAGGCGAAGACGACTTCGGTGAGGAGCGCGCCGCCGAGGAGATAGCCGAGCTGCAGACCGGTGATGGTGGTGATCGAAGGCAGCGCGTTGAGGATGACATGGCGGCGCAGCAGTGATGCCCGCCTTATGCCTTTGGCGCGCGCCACCCGGACATGCGGGCGGCGAAGTGTCTCGATGAGGCTGGCGCGCGCGATGCGGGTGATGATTGCAGCCGGACCGAGTGCCGCTGTGATCGCCGGCAGGATCAGATGCTCGAGGAGATCGACGAGGCCGCCATCGCCCGCCATGTCCTCCATGCCGGAGACCGGCAGCCATTTGAGCTTGATGGCGAAGAGCAGCACCAGCATCAGCCCGAGCCAGAATTCGGGTGCGCTGCCGGCGAGCAGGCTCACCGACATGGCGGTCCGATCGAAGGGGGAGTTGGCTCTGAGCGCCGCGAACATGCCGATCGAATAGCCGATGATCATGGCGAGGAGGAGCGCGGCGCTGGTGAGGATCAGCGTATTCACGAAGCGCGGCAGGACGAGCTTGGTCACCGGAATCTGAGTGGCGATCGATGTGCCGAAATCGCCGCCCAGCGTGCGCTTGAGCCACGCCGCATACTGGATGGGTATGGGGCGGTCGAGGCCGAGCGTTTGCCTGAGTTCCTGCTTGGCCTCTTCCGTGGCCTGTGGCCCGAGAAGTGCTGTGGCGGAATCGCCGGGTGTCAATTGGACCAGAAGAAAGATCACAATCGACACGCCGAATATCACCGGGACGATGCCGAGAAGACGTCTGGCGATGAACGATCCCATATGCGCCCTTGCAGATCGGCCGCCTTTTGGGCGGCCGGCCTTCCGCTATTCCACCGACACGATGGAGAGATCGTACCAGTCTTCCGGCGGGTTGACGAAGCCTTTGACGCTGGGCGCCGTGATGATCGGCTGCAGGTCATCGACCAGCGGAACGAAGGCCGCGTCGTCCATGATGATGCGGTTTGCTTTCTGGTAGATCTCCTTGGCCTTGACCGGATCGCGCTCGAGGATCGCCTGGTCAAGCAGCTTGTCGACCTCCGGATTGCAGTAGTAGCCGGAATTGATGCCGCCGGGCGGGGCCGAGTCGCAGCGCGACACAATGTCGATCCAGGATGGCGTCGACATACCCCAGCCAATCTCGTTCATGGCGACGTCCTCGGGCATGCCGCCGGCCCATTTGCCGAGATAGGTCACCCATTCATACTTGCGCAGTTCGACGTCGATACCGACCTTCTTGAGATCGCGCTGGATCCAGGTCTCGACGACCTCGCCGGTGCCATATTGCGGCACCTCGAATATGAGCTTGAGATCTTTCACCCCGGCCTCCGCGAGGAGCTTCTTGGCGCCTTCCGGATCATAGGAAAAGCTCTTGAAGTTGGGATCATAAGCATCGGTGCCGGGCGACAGCATGCCATATTCGGCACGGCCCGTGCCGCGATAGATCTCCTTCGCTATGCCTTCCCGGTCGATGGCCATATTGATGGCCTTGCGCACCCGGATATCTTTCAGCGCCGGATTTTTGAAGTTGAGATGGATGAAGTTGATATAGGGAACATTCTTGTTGGTTGAAACCTGGAAGCCGGCCGCGGCCAGGCGCTCGATCTCGTCCCAGGGCGGGGTGGTAATCATGTGGATCTCGCCGTTTTCCAGCGCGTTAATGCGCGTGGCGGGATCCTGCAGAGGCCGGAAGATCACCTTGGCGAGCTTGGCCTTGTTGCCCCAATAGTCATCATTACGCTCGAGCACTGTTTTCACGCCCTGGTCGCGCTCGACGAATTTGAAGGGGCCAGTGCCGATCGGATGCGCGACAATGCCTTCATTGCCGTATTTCTTGACTGCCGTCGGACTGATCATCAGGGGCTGGCCGTAGCTCTGCAGGCCCTGGCGCAACCACTGATAGTTGGGTGCCTTGAGGGTGACGCGCACTGTCATCGGATCGATGACCTCGACGCTCTTGATCCATTTCGTATAGGCGATGACGAAGGCCTTAGCCTTCTTGTAGAAATTCGGCGAGCTCTCATCCCAGAACCGCTCGAAATTGAATTTCACCGCTTCGGCATCGAAGGGCGTGCCGTCATGGAACTTGACGCCCTCGCGCAGATGGAATGTGTATTGGAGGCCGTCATCCGAGATGGTCCAGGATTTGGCGAGTCCCGGCACGAGTTCAGGCGTCGGCACGTCCGCCTTGGTGAGATCCTCCTTAACCAGCCCCTCGAAGATCTGATAGGTGACCTGATAGGTGCTCCATCCGCCTGTTGCGTGCGGATCGAGCGTATCGGTCTCGGCCGGCATGCCCCAGATCAGTGTACCGCCGCTTTGCGCGAGTGTGGTGAGCGGCGTGAGCGCCAAAGTGCCCGCCGAGAAGGCGAGGGCTAGGGCGAAACGGCGAAATGTCTGATGATAAGACAAGGCGACCCTCCTGTAATTGTTGTTTTTGTCGACCCATGGCGAGGGAATCCGCAGGACTTTTACCCAACTCGTCCGGCGCTGAACCATCCCATAAGCAGGTTTTTTAATTTTTATCGACGAAACGTTGTCAAATCGTCAGAGGGGAGTCAAGCGGCTTTCGCAACGGCCTCCGCCGACTTCACGGCGAGGTGAGCGGCAGATGTCGCGTCAGAGCGAGGCGGCGGCGCGCGCGGCCTGGTCGTAGTGTCCGGACAGAGCCCGCATCTGCGCCGCGATCCGCGACAGGCTTTGCTGATCGAGCCCGATCGTGCCGACCGAGCGGACCAGCAGCGCCTCGCGGATCTCGTGATAGCGCTGGCAGGCGCGCGCCCCGGTCGCCGTCACCGAGACGAGCTTCTCCTTGCCCTGCTTGTGGCTCGCCACCAGCTTGAGGCGTGCCAGCTTCTTGATGGCGTAGCTGACGACATGGGTATCCTCGATGTTGAGCACCAGGCAGATATCCGCCATCCGCTTCGGCTTGTTGCGGTGATAGACCGAATGCAGGACGAGGACGTCGATTGGCGACATATCGGGCACCCCGGCGGCGGCCATGCAGCGCACCATCCAGCGGTCGAAGGCATGCGCCACGATGATCGAGCCGAACTCGAATTCAGACAGTGCCGGCATGGCACCGGCGGCGAGATGGGCCGACGAGACGATCGGGACATTGAACTCGTTGGTGGGGTCGACCATGGGAGAATCCTCGCGCTGAGCAATAACTCTATCTCTACGTGCGAAACTATTGGCCGTCCATATTGACATTTTATCGATATATCGTGCTTATAATGTCAGAGAATGAAGGAGACAGACTTGGGTAAGTGGGAATTCTGGATCGATCGTGGTGGAACTTTCACTGATGTGGTGGCGCAAGATCCGCAAGGCGGGCTCCATGTCAGGAAGCTTCTGTCCGACAATCCAGAGGCGTATCCCGATGCCGCATTGCAGGGGATCCGGGAGTTTCTCGGAGTCGCGACCGTCGATCCTATCCCGGCCGGGAAGATCGCGACGGTGAAGATGGGCACCACTGTGGCCACCAATGCGCTTCTTGAGCGCAAGGGTGATCGCACCCTTCTTCTCATCACCCGCGGCTTTCGCGATGCGCTGAGCATCGGCTATCAGGCCCGCCCCGATATTTTCGCGCAGGCGATCGTCAAGCCCGAGCAACTCTATGAAAGGGTTAGCGAGGTCGCCGAACGCGTGCGGGCCGACGGGACCGTCGAAACGCCTCTCGGTCTCGCCGGTGCGCGCCGTGACCTGGAAGCGGCCTTTGCCGCGGGAATCCGCGCCTGCGCGATCGTCTTCATGCACGGCTATCGCTATCCCGACCACGAGAAGCAGGTAGCGGACCTCGCGCGCCAAGTGGGCTTCACGCAAGTTTCCGCCTCTCATCTCGTGAGCCCGATGGTCAAGCTGGTCGGGCGGGGTGACACGACGGTGGTCGACGCCTATCTGTCCCCGATCCTCCTGCGTTATGTCGACCGCGTCGCCGCCGAGCTCGGTGGTGCCGAGAGCGGCTGCCGCCTGATGTTCATGACGTCATCGGGCGGCCTCACCGCGGCCGGACTTTTCCAGGGCCGCGATGCCATTCTCTCAGGCCCCGCCGGCGGCGTCGTCGGCTGCATCGAGACGGCGCGCCGGGCCGGCATCGATCAGGTGATCGGCTTCGACATGGGCGGCACCTCGACCGACGTGTCGCATTTCGCCGGCGAGTACGAACGCACATTCGAGACCGAGGTGGCCGGCACGCGGGTCAGGGCGCCGATGATGCTGATCCACACCGTTGCCGCCGGCGGCGGTTCGATCCTGCATTTCGACGGTTCCCGCTTCACGGTGGGGCCGGATTCGGCCGGCGCCAATCCGGGGCCCGCCGCCTATCGCCGCGGCGGCCCGCTGACCGTGACCGACGCCAATGTCATGCTGGGCAAGCTGCAGCCCGAATTGTTCCCGGCGATTTTCGGCGCCGGGCGCGACCAGCCGCTCGACCGCGAGGGCGTGCGCGCGCAATTTGCCGCGCTCGCCTGCGACGTTGGAACCGGCATGAGCGCCGAGCAGGTGGCGGACGGGTTCATTCGCATCGCGGTGGAGAACATGGCGGCGGCGGTGAAGAAGATCTCCGTCCAGCGCGGCTATGACGTCACCCGCTATGCGCTGCAATGTTTCGGCGGCGCGGGTGGCCAGCATGCCTGCCTGGTCGCCGATGCCCTTGGCATCGAGACCGTGCTCGTGCATCCCATGTCCGGCGTTCTCTCGGCCTATGGCATGGGCCTGGCCGATATTCGCGCCGTTCGCCAGCGCACCTTGCATGCGCCCTTCGCACAGGAAGGCCTCGCCGAGGCAGCAGTCGTGCTCGATGGCCTCGCCGGCGAGGCGATTGCCGAGGTCCTGGCCCAGGGCGTCGCCGAAGTGGACATCACGGTCAGCCGGCAGGCGCATCTGCGCTATGCCGGAACCGACACGGCGCTCGCCGTTCCCTTCGGCCCGCTGACTGAAATGGTGGCCGCCTTCGAGACCGCCCACCGCACCCGCTTCGGCTTCATCGATGAGACCAACGAGATTGCCTTCGATGCCCTGTTCGCCGAGGCGATCGGCGGCGGACGCACGATCGCCGAGGCGGAGGCGGCCGCGCCTGCCGCCGAAGCAAAGCCGTCTCAGGCGACGCAATTCTATTCGCAAGGCGAGGGGCATCAGGCGGGCGTCTATTTTCGCGCCGATTTGAAGCCCGGCCACATCATCGCCGGACCGGCACTGCTGATCGAGCCGCATCAGACCATCGTCGTGGAAGCGGGATGGCGCGCTTGCATCACCGGCCGCGACCATGTCCTCATGCAGCGCGCGATACCCATGCGCCGCGCCGCGCCGACCGGCACGACCGCCGATCCCGTTCTCCTGGAAGTCTTCAACAATCTCTTCATGTCGATCGCCGAGCAGATGGGATTGACGCTGCAGAACACTGCCTATTCCGTGAACATCAAGGAGCGGCTCGATTTTTCCTGTGCCGTCTTCGACCACGAGGCGGCGCTCGTCGCCAATGCGCCGCATGTGCCGGTGCATCTGGGCTCGATGGACATGTCGGTGCGCAGCGTCATTCAGGCCTTTGGCGACGCGATCGCGCCCGGCGATGTTTTCGCGCTGAACGCGCCCTATAATGGCGGAACGCATCTCCCCGATATCACCGTGGTGACGCCCGTCTTCGCCGAGGATGGCAGCATCCTGTTTTTCGTCGCCTCGCGCGGCCATCATGCCGACATCGGCGGCACGGCACCTGGCTCCATGTCGCCGCGCGCCAGGACCATCGAGGAAGAGGGCGTCTATATCGACAATTTCAAGCTGGTGGACCGCGGCCGCTTCCGTCAAAGCGAGCTCGAGCGCCTGCTGACGAGCGGTCGTTATCCGGTCCGCAATGTGGTGCAGAATGTCAACGACCTGAAGGCGCAGATTGCCGCCAACGAGCGCGGCGCCGCCGAATTGCGCAAGATGGTCAACCATTTCGGCCTCGACGTGGTTCATGCCTATATGAAACATGTGCAGGACAATACGGCCGAGAGCGTGGCGCGCGCCATTGTCGGCCTGTCCGACGGTGAGTTCACCTACGAGATCGATCAGGGTAGCGTGATCCGTGTCCGCATCTGCGTCGACCGGGCAGCGCGCGAGGTGACGGTCGACTTCACCGGGACATCGGCGCAGCGCGACGACAATTTCAACGCGCCGACCCCGGTCGCGCGCGCCGCCGTGCTTTATGTCTTCCGGGTGCTGGTCAATGCCGCCATCCCGATGAATGCCGGCTGCCTGCGGCCGGTGAAGATGGTGATTCCGGAGGGCACGATGTTGTCGCCCGTTTATCCGGCCGCCGTCGTCGCCGGCAATGTCGAGGTGAGCCAGGCGGTAACCAACTGCCTGTTCGGCGCGCTCGGCATCATGGCGGCCGCGCAGGGGACCATGAACAATCTCACTTTCGGCAATGCCAAATATCAATATTACGAGACGATCTGCTCCGGCGCGCCGGCCGGACCCGGCTTCGACGGCGCCGACGGCGTTCATACCCACATGACCAATTCGCGTCTCACCGACCCTGAGATCCTCGAGCTGCGCTATCCGGTGTTGCTGGAGGATTTCCACATCCGCGAGAACTCGGGCGGCAAAGGGCGCTGGTCTGCCGGCGACGGTACCGAGCGCACGATCAGATTCCTGGAGGCGATGGAATGCGCCATTCTCTCCGGCCATCGGCGTGTGCGGCCTTTCGGATTGAAGGGGGGCGAGCCTGGCCAGCTTGGCGTGAACATGGTGCGCCGCCGCGACGGCTCTCATGAAATCCAGTCCGGCTGCTGCCAGGTCAGCCTTGAAGCGGGGGACGCGATCATCCTACGCACCCCGACGGGTGGCGGCTATGGCGATCCGTCGGAGCGGGCCTAGCCGCTAATAGCTGGGCGGCGTGATCGCCCAGATTACCACCGCTTCCCGCTCACCGGGATTGCGGTAGCGGTGCGGCTTGGTGCTGTCGAAGCCGAAACTGTCGCCTTCCTGCAGGACGAGGTGCTTGTCACCCACCCAGAGTTCGAGCATGCCGGACAACACGATGCCGGCTTCCTCGCCCTGGTGGCTGTAAGGCTCGGCACCGCTTGCCGATCCCGGCGGAAAGCGCGAGAGCAGAAGCTCGAGTTGGCCGCGCAGGTGCGGCGACAGGAGCTCGTCGGTGATGCCGCTGGAAAAGGAGACGCGCCGCCGGTTCGCGGCGCGCACGAGCAGAGCGTGCTCTTCCGGCTCCTTAGCCCCGTCTTTGTGGAAGAACCAGCTGATCGTGACGCCGAGCGCCGTGGCGATGTCATGCAGCGCTTTGATATTGGGGAAGGCGAGACCGCGTTCGATCTCGCTCAGATAACCGACGGAAAGGCCGGTGCGTTCGGACAAGGCTTTGATGGTGATGCGCCGGGCCTTGCGCAGATCGCGGATCTCGCGCCCAGCCTGATCGGGAGATGTATTGGAGCTGGCCGCTCCGCCATTCTGGCCATGGCTTTCCTTCAGCACATGATACTCCCTGCTGACTGGTGTAACGCCATAATTGTTCACTTATGTGAAATTATCAAGCCAAAATTTCACAGTTGCGATTTTTTGATGCTTGTCGCAATCTCCCCAAAGTTACTTATAGAGGAGAGTAATTCGTGACGACAGGACAGCCCGACAGAGCGGATGTGATTATTGTGGGCGGCGGTATCGCCGGCTGTTCGGTCGCTTATCACCTGACCAAGCTCGGCATCACCGATGTCGTTCTATGCGAGCGCAAGCAGCTGACCTGCGGCACCACCTGGCATGCCGCTGGTCTCGTCACGCAGTTGCGTGCCACGCGCCGCATGACCGAGTTGGCCAAATATACGGGCGAGCTCTTCCAGACGCTCGAGGCCGAGACCGGCCAGGCGACCGGCTTCAAGAAACATGGCTCGCTGCGCGTGGCAAACACCGAAGCGCGTTTCGAGGAGTTGAGCCGTGGTGCCTCGATGGGTCGCAATTTCGGCCTCGCGGTCGAGCAGGTGACTCCCGACGACATCAAGAAGATGTGGGAGCCGATCAATACCGAGGGCGTTGTCGGCGGCTACTGGTTTCCCAATGACGGCCAGGTCAATACGGCCGACGTAACCATGGCCTATGCCAAGGGTGCGCGCATGGGCGGCGCCCGCATTCTCGAGCATACGCGGGTCAAGCGCATCCTGGTCGAAGGCGGCCGCATCGCCGGCGTCGAGACCGACAAGGGCCAGATCCGCGCCAAGCATGTGGTGATCTGCGGCGGCATGTGGTCGCGCGATCTCGCCGCCGAGATCGGTGTCGCGTTGCCGCTTCATGCCGCCGAGCATTTCTACATCGTCACTGAGCCCATTCCCGATCTGCCGAAGAAGCTGCCGGTGCTCTTCCTCGGCGATGAATGCGCCTACTACAAGGAAGATGCCGGCAAACTCCTGCTCGGCTGTTTCGAGCCCAAGGCCAAGCCTTGGGGCCATGACGGCATCCCGGAGGATTTCTGCTTCGATTCGCTGCCCGAGGACTTCGATCATTTCGAACCGATCCTCGAAATGGCGACCAAGCGCGTGCCGCTGATCGCCAATACCGGCATCCAGCTCTTCTTCAACGGGCCGGAAAGCTTCACACCCGACGACCGTTATCTTCTCGGCGAAGTGCCAGAAGTCGACGGCCTCTTCTGCGCCTGCGGCTTCAACTCCATCGGCATCCTGTCTTCGGGCGGCGTCGGCAAGGCGCTGGCCGAGTGGATCCGCGACGGCCGCCCTCCCATGGAGCTGGCGGATGTCGATGTCCGGCGTATGCAGTCCTTCCAGACCAACAAGAAATATCTCTTCGACCGCACGACCGAGACGCTGGGGCTGCTGTTCGATATGCACTGGCCTTATCGCCAGTTCGCCACCGCGCGCGATGTGAGACGCAGCCCCTTCCATGACCGGCTGCTCGCCGAAGGCGCCTTCATGACCGAGGCGGCGGGTTATGAACGGCCGGGCTTCTTCGCAGGTCCGGGCAAGACGCCGGAGATCCATTACTCCTATGGACGGCAGAACTGGTTCCATCTCTGTGGCGCCGAATGCCGCAACACGGGCGAGAATGTCACGCTTTTCGACCACAGCTGCTTCGTGAAGTTCGAGGTCGAGGGCCGCGATGCCTGCCGGGTGCTGAACCGCATCTGCGCCAACAATATCGACGTGGCGGTGGGCCGCATCGTCTATACACAGTGGCTGAACGAGCAGGGTGGCATCGAGGCCGACGTCACCGTCACGCGCCTGTCGGAGACCTCCTTCCTGATCGTCACCATTGCGGTTTCGCAAAGGCGCGATTTCGCCTGGCTGCGCCGCCACATTCCGGACGATGCCCATGTCTTCGTGAAGGATGTGACCTCGGGCATGCCGATGCTGGCGCTGATGGGGCCGAAATCGCGTGAGCTACTCAAGGCTCTGTCGCCGGCCGACTTCTCCAATGAAGCGTTTCCCTTCGGCACCAGCCGCGAGATCGATCTCGGCTATGCCCGAGTGCGCGCCAGCCGCGTCACCTTTGTCGGCGAGCTCGGCTGGGAGATCTACATGCCGACTGAGTTCGCCACCCATGTCTATGATAGCCTGGTCGAGGCGGGGGCACCTCTGGGGCTGAAGCAAGGCGGCTACTTCGCCATCAACTCGCTACGCATGGAAAAGGGGTATCGCCATTGGAGCCATGACATCGGCGAGGAAGATACACCGCTCGAAGGCGGTCTTGGCTTCGCGGTCGCCTATGACAAGCCGGGCGGTTTCATCGGCCGTGAGGCGCTGCTCAAGCAGAAGGAGGAGGGCGGTCCGCGCCGAAAGCTGGTGCAATTGATGCTGCCCGAGAAGGACGCGCCGCTGCTCTATCATCATGAGCCGCTGCGCTGGAACGGCGAGATCGTCGGCTCCGTCACTTCGGGAGCCTATGGCCATCGCATCGGCGCTTCCCTCGGCATGGGATATCTGAGCCTGCCGCAGGGGGTCAGCGAGGCATCACTTGCCGAAGCTGCTCTTGAGGTGGAGGTGGCCTGGAAGCGCTACAAGGTGAAGACGCAGTTGAAGCCCTGGTACGACCCGCAAGGCGCCCGCATCAAGGCCTGACACGAGGGACATAGGGGATGCCCGGCCCGTCATGGTTGCGCCGGCGCATTTCCCCGGCTATCCAAAATCCAGCACCATGAAGGGGATGGACTCGGGTGACAAAGCGGACGGCGCTCGAATTGGAGACTGTGCGGCGCTGCTTCGGCTCGGTCGTGGCGGTCGACAATGTATCGCTCGCGGTGGCGCCCGGCGAATTCGTGACTTTGCTCGGGCCCTCAGGCTCGGGCAAGACCTCGACCTTGCGGCTCATCGGCGGCTTCGAAGAGCTCGACGCCGGCGCCATCCGCATCAAGGGCGAGCGTGTCGACCATTTGCCGCCCTACCGGCGCGACACTGCAACCATCTTCCAGTCGGGAGCGCTCTTTCCCCATAAGACGGTGGCCGAGAACGTCGCCTATGGGCTTCGTATGCGCAAGGTCGATCGGCCGGAGCGCGACCAGCGCATCCGCCAGGCCCTCGATATCGTGCGTTTGCAGGGCTACGAGCATCGCTATCCGAGCCAGCTGTCGGGCGGTCAGAAGCAGCGCGTGGCCCTTGCCCGCTCGCTGGTGGTCAGGCCCGCCATCCTGCTCTTCGACGAGCCTTTATCGGCGCTCGATCTGTCGTTGCGCCTGCAGCTGCGCGGCGAGATCAAGCGGCTGCATGACGAGCTCGAATTCAGCGCCATTTATGTCACCCATGACCAGGGCGAGGCGATGGCCATGTCGAGCCGTGTCGCGGTCATGAACAAGGGCGGCATCGAGCAGATCGACCGGCCGGAGACGATCTTCCACGACCCCGCCAATGAATTCGTCTTTACCTTCATCGGGGAGAGCTGTTGTTTTCCGGTGCGCCGGGCCGGCGGCGAGGTCACCGACCGGCAGGGACATGCCGTGGCGCTCACACTAAAGGACAACCTGCCGCAAGGCGAGGCGCGGCTCTATATAAGACCGTCCCGGCTCAAGCTCGCAAGTGAGGCCGCGGGCCTGCCCAACCGGCTCAAGGCGACCATCCACTTCATCGAATTTCTCGGCGACGTGCACCGCTATCATCTGAAGGCCGGCGCGCTCGAGGTCTTCGCCGATCATGCGGGAACGATCGGCCACGCGGTCGGGGATCTGGTGGAGGTCGGCTGGCGCAGCGAAGACATGAAGGTCTTTCGATGAGGAGCTCTCTCCGCGTTTCCCCTTCTCCCGCTTGCGGGAGAAGGTGGCCGATAGGCCGGATGAGGGTGTTGGGCGGTCAATCACGCGCGCAGCCCGCAATAACCGGACTTGAACTCGAGTTTCATCGGTCAGGTCGACAATTCTCCAAGGACACCCTCATCTGCCCTTCGGGCACCTTCTCCCGCAAGCGGGAGAAGGAGGAAGTTACTTCATGACTTCCCGAGGCAAAAAGCAGCGCACGGCTCTGCTGCTTCTGCTGCCGGCGCTGGTGATCGTGCTGATCCTCTTCGGTCTGCCGACGCTCTTCATGGCGCGGATGAGCTTCAATCTCCATCCCGATCAGCGCCTCTATGTGCCGGGCTTCACTTTCGATCACTATGTCCAACTGATCTCCAACCGGGTTTTCACCAACGCCATCTGGACCACGGTGAAGCTCGCTCTGATGGCGACCTTCGCCACGGTGGCAATCGGCTACGCCTTCGCGCTGCTTGTGTGGCTGAAGCCGCCGCGCTGGCGCCTGCTGCTCATCGGCCTGGCGCTGTGTCCGCTGCTCATCTCCGAGATCGCCATCATCTTCGGTTGGTGGATGTTCTTCCCCAAGAACGGCCTCTTAAGCTACGCGCTCGTCTCGCTCGGTCTCGTCACCGACAAGGTCAGCCTGATGTACACCGAGTTTGCCGCCTTTGTCGGCCTCATCTATGTGACGCTGCCCTATTGCTTCTTCATCCTGCTGTCGATCTTCGACGGCGTCGACAAGCGTATGATCGAGGCGAGCGCCGATCTCGGCGCCCCGCCTTTGACCACCTTCCGGGAAGTCCTGCTGCCCTTGACCTGGACCGGGCTTCTGGTCGCCTTCTCGCAATCCTTCATCTGGACCATGGGCACCTATGCGACGCCGTCGGCGCTCGGTCCCGACACGCTGTGGACGGTCGGCTATCTGATCCAGGAGCAGATGCTCGGCAAGCACAACTGGCCGCTGGCCGCGGCCTTTTCCATGGTTCTGGTTCTGGGTGTGGCTGCGGTCATCGTGCTGACCCGCATGCTCATGCCGAAACGGGCCTCTTATCATGTCTGAGATCGCGCGCCGTCGCGGCTTCGAGCCCGTCATGCTGAAGGCGCTAGGCGCCGCCTTCATCGTCTTTATTGTCGCCTATATCCTGATCCCGGTTCTGGTCACGCTGGTCATGTCGTTCAACGACGCCTCGATGATCCGCTTCCCGATCAGTGCCTGGTCGCTCAAGTGGTATCAGGACTTCTTCGCCAGCCCGCAATGGAACGATGCGCTGAAGAGCAGCGTGATCATTGCTGTCGGCACGGCCGTCATATCCACCACCTCCGGCATATTGGCGGCCTGGGCCTTCGAGCGCTTCCCCATCCCCTTCAAGAACGCGCTCTATATTCTGATCATGCTGCCGCTTTTTATGCCGGGCGTGGTGCTGGGTCTCGGCATCGCCATGACGTTCGGCGGCGTCCAGATCGCGGGTTTCAATGTCTACGGCTCGCGCGCGCTGGTGATGGTGGCTCATTCGCTTTGGGCCATGCCGCTGGTCTTCATGCTGATGGAAGCGACCTTCCGCACCGTCGATTACCGGGTGGTCGAGGCGTCCTACGATCTCGGCGCCAGCCCCTTGCGCACCTTCTTCGAGATCGTCGTACCGATGGTGTCGACCGGCGTCATCTCCTCGGCGCTCTTCGCCTTCGTGATCTCGCTCAACGAATTCGTGATGGCGCTGTTCCTCACCGACCGCGATACCCAGACCATGCCGGTTCTGATGTGGCTGAGCCTGCGCTCCGCCGGCACGCCAAGGCTCGCGGTGGCCTCCGTCATCCTGGCGCTGACCGTTTTCGCCTGTCTCGCCTTCATCATGGTCTGGTATGTGCGCCAGCTGCGCAAGGTGAGCAGGGGCTAGCCGCCTATATTCGCGCGAAGACCTCGCCGGCAAGTTGCGCATGGCGAATGGAGCACGCTCCTCTCTGCCTTCTTCAGTACTTGAGCCCATCCTGGCAGGAGACCTCTCCGGTCCGTACACAGCCGGACTCTGGACATTCCGACCGTGCCGTCCGATGACTATGTACGCACACTTTTGAGCAAGACGCCGGATCTCGGCGCGCATTCTGGAATGGGGACTCGTTAGAACATGATTGTCATCGATTGTCGCGGAACCGGTCGGGAGCGGGGCCGAGCCCATGGCGAATCGGCGCGCGACCTCGTGCAAGCGGCGCTGGCGCGCTGGCACGAGGCGACGCTTGGGGAAGGGGCCGGCGCCGCCGCCCTCAAGGGCTACGTGGCCGGCTTCCTGGCGGGCACGGCGCTCATTCAACGCATCGAAAGCGAGGTCCCCGATCTGATGGAAGAGATCCGCGGCATCGCGGAAGGGGCCGATGTGCCGTTCGACATCATCGCGGCCTATAATCTGATGGACGAGCAGTGGTGGTACGATCTCGAGAACCCGCCGCACGTCGAGCCCGGCTGCAGCGTGCTGTCGACGGCGCAGCGCAATGAAGGGAGGCTGCTGGCCCAGAACATGGACCTGCCCTCCTTCATGGATGGCTCGCAGGTCGTCCTGCGTATCAGGCCGGCGGATGCGCCGGAAGCGCTGGTCCTGAGCTCGGCCGGTCTCATCGGCCTCACCGGTGTCAGCCATGCCGGCTTCGGCATCTGCGTGAACACGCTACTGATGCTCAATCACAACAAGGCCGGACTGCCGGTCGCGGCGGTTTTCCGGGGAGCGCTGGCGCAGGCGAGTGCTGAGGAGGCGGTCCGCTTCGTGCGGTCGGTTCCCCATGCCAGCGGACAGCATTATGCGGTTGCCGACAAGGACGGCGTTACCGGACTTGAATGCTCAGCGCGGGGCTCGGCGGTCAGCGCCGCCCGCGGGGCGGCGGCCGCGCTCGCGCATACGAACCATCCGCTGACGAGCACCGATATCGCGCCGGCCTCGCTGGCGATCCTCGAAGCACACGGTCGCGTGGCCGAGTCGCGTCGGCGTCTGGGCTTTGTCGACGGTCGGATGGCGCCGGCCATGTCGGTGGAGGAGGCAAAGCACATTCTGTCCGATCGGACGACACCGATCTGCATACTGCCGATGCAGGAGCGGCCGGGATCGACCTTCGGGTCGGTTGTCTTTTCACTGTCCGAAACGACTAAGGCGCAGTTCTGCCTTGGCGCTCCCGACACCGGAGCGTGGCATGAGGTCCACTGGACGGCGTGACGATACTCACTTATCGCCGCTTTCATAGTAATCGCTGAGGCCGTCGCCGAGCAGGTTGAGACCGAGGATGATGGCCGACACGGTGAGGCCGACGGTGACCGCGAGCGAGGGCTGGATGGCGAGGAAGTTCTGCGCCTCGCGCAGCATCGATCCGAAGGACGGGTAGGGCGGCTGCACGCCGAGGCCCAGGAAGGAAAGCGCCGCTTCCCACATGATCGCCTGGGCGCCGTCGAAGCTCGCGATGATGATGAGGGGCCCGACCATGTTCGGCAGCACTTCACTGAGCAGAATGCGGGTTTCGCTCAGTCCCAGCCCGCGCGCCGCCTGGATGAATTCCCGCTCGCGCAGTTGTATGGCGACACCCCGCGCCACCCGGGCGAAATCGGGCACGGCGGCAAGGCCGACCGCGATCATCGCATTGGTGAGCGAAGGGTTGAGCAACGCCACGATGACGATGGCGACGAGGACGGTCGGAAAGCCCTGCAGGATCTCGATGACACGCGACAGCACGAGATCGGTCAAGCCGCCGATGCCGCCGGCGAAAAGCCCGAACAGCGTGCCGAACACGCCGCCGATGAGGACGACGATAAGAAAGGCCTGGGCCGCGACGCCGGCAGACCCGAGCAGCCGGCTCAGCACGTCGCGGCCGAGCGCGTCGGTGCCCAGCCAATAGATCGCGTTGGGCGGCTGCAGCGCCTGGGTGAGATTGGTGTCGGTCATGGAGTGGGGCGCCAGCCATGGACCGAATAGGGCGGCGACTAGGAACAACGCCACGAGAAGCACCGCCACCGGCGACCGCCGCAGGATGTAGGCCAGGGAGCCTTTTTGCGGGCGAGTAATCGGCGCCGCGGGGGCGTCTTGTTGCGTGGAGAGGTTGGTCATCTGGTGCGGATCCGGGGATCGATCAGCGTATAAGCAAGATCGATGAGAAGATTGACGACGACATAGCCGGTGGCGGCGATCAGCACGACGCCCTGGATCACCGGATAGTCGCGGTTGAGCACGGCGTTCATGCCGAGGCGCCCGAGGCCGGGGATCGAGAAGATGATCTCGATCACAATGGCGCCGGAGATCAGCACGCCGAGCTGCAGGCCGATATAGGTGACGGTGGGAATGAGTGTATTGGGCGCCACATGCTGGAGCAGGATGCGCCATGGCCCCGCACCCTTGGCGCGCACCGTGTCGATATAATCCTCGCGTAGGACCCCTGCCGCGGTCACGCGCACGAAGCGTACCAGCGAGGGAACGAGATAGATGGCAAGCGTCAGCACAGGCAGGACCATGGCGCGAAGATTACCGGAAACGCTGCGCGACATTGGTACGTAGCCGCCCGATGGCAGCAGCCTGAAGGTCATCGAGAACAGCACGATGAGCAGGAGGCCGACCCAGAAGCCCGGCACCGAGATGCCGAGCGTGACGAGGCCCGACAGCGGCCGCGTCCACCAGCGGTCGCGGTTCTGGGCCAGGATCAGGCCCATGGGAATGGCGATGACGACGGCGAGCGCAAGGCTCAGAGCCGCGAGCTCGAGTGTCGGCGGCAGAGCGGCGAGAACCAGGTCGTTGACGGGCTTGAAGCTGAGATTGGATGTGCCGAGATTTCCCTGCAGCATCTCCTTGAGCCAGATGGCGTAGCGGATGGGCAGCGGCTTATCGAGGCCCATCTGCTCGGTGACGGCGGCGATACGTTCCGGCGTCGCCAGATTGCCGAGCAGCACCGCGGCCGGATTACCGGGCGCCAAAGCGGTGGCGAAGAAAGCGAGGGCGCTGACGCAAAAAAGCGTCACCACACCGCCGAGAATGCGCACCAGGAGATAGATTGCCATGCACTTTTCCCGAACGCGGCGCCGACCTTGGAAGTCGGCGCCTCTGTTCGTAGGAGTTTACGTTAGAGCGCGATCTTCTTGTAGTCGTCGATGCCGCTCGGCCCGATGACGAGTGACTTGGACGCCTCGCTGCCGAGGAAGAACAGCGGCAGATGATCGATGGTGATCTGCGGCATTTCCTCGAGCAGCAGCTTCTGCAGCTCCTGATAGAGCTCGACCTGCTTCTTGGGCTCGATCTCGGCCGCCGCCTTGGCGACGAGATCGGCATAGCCGGGCGGGTTCCACAAGGAGACATTGGCGGTGGGAGCGAGATTGGGCGAGTTGAACATGCTCGCCGGATCCTCAGGGCCCGTATTGTAGTTGTTGGTGGTGAGGTCGTAGTCGGGCTTGGTCAGGATGCGATCGATCCACACAGTGATCTCGAGATCGCGCACGGTCACCTTGTGGCCGATGCGGTTGAGGTTGTCCTGCAGGATGAGCGCCATCGACTTGAGCGAGTCGAAGCCGGTGGGCGTGAGGATCTCCATCGTCAGCGGCTTGTCCTTGCTGAAGCCCGCTTCCGCGAGGAGCGCCGCCGCCTTCTCGAGATCGAATGGATATTGCTCGGCCGAATCCGGCAGATAGGTCGCCATTTCGGGCGGTACCGGATTGATGGTCGGGCGCGCGAAGCCGAACCAGATCGACTTGGTATAGGCCGCACGGTCGAAGGCGAAGGCCAATGCCTGGCGCACGCGCTTATCGTCGAAGGGCGCGCGCTTGGTGTTGATGTTGAAATTCTCGTAGAGCACATAGGGCTTGGTCTGGATGATCGCGATGCCGGCCATGGACTGCGCCTGGATGACGTCCTTGCCTTCGACAAGCGCCACCATCTGCAGGCTGCCATCCTGGAGGCCGGCGAGGCGTGCCTGTGAATCCGGCACGATGCGCCATTCGATGGCCGCGACCTTGGGCGCCTCGCGATGGCCGTCATATTTCTCCACCCGGATGCGGTCGCCCGGCGCCCAGTTGGCGAATTTGAATGGGCCGGTGCCGACGGGGGCGGTGGTGATCGTGCCGATGCTCGCCTCATTGACGATCTGGATCACCGCCAGATTGGCGAGAAGGCCAGGCACCGTGTGGGCGAGCGTCAGGACGACGGTCTTGTCGTCCTTGGCCTCTACATTGGAGATGGCGGTGAGTTGCGGCGCGAAGGGGCTGCCCACCTTGGGATCCTGCACGCGCTTGATCGAATAGACGACATCGGCGGCGGTGAAGGGCGAGCCATTGTGCCAGGTGACGCCGGACTTCAGAGCGAAAGTCCAGGTGAGGCCGTCGTCTGACTTCTGCCAGCTCTCCGCCAGCATCGGATCGGCCGCGAGAGTCTCCGGATTGATGAAGACGAGCGCCTCGAAGACCGTCGAGCGTATGGTGTGGCGGAACACGTCGAGCGGCGACATCTGCGGATCGAGCGTCTTGATGTCGCTCGAGATGCCCACCACCAGGTCTCCGCCTTCGGCAAGCGCCGTCGTGGCGAAGCCGAAGCTTCCCGCCATGGCGGCGAAGGCCGATCCGCCGAGGAGCTTGAGGAACTGCGCGCGGTTCATCACCGCGGCTCCGGATAGTCCTGTCTTTGTTGTTTTAGTCACGTCTACCTCCCTATGCTCTCTTGCTTTGCGAGTGGAAAATGACAGGCGACCAGACGGCCGCCGGCCTGAGTTAAAAGTGTGGGTTCGCTCGTGGCGCAAAGGGCCTGCGCATAAGGACAGCGCGTATGGAAGCGGCAGCCTCTGGGCGGGGCGAGCGGGCTCGGAATATCACCTTCAAGCACGATCTCCTTGCGCGTCAGATGCGCATCGGGATCGGGCATCGGAATCGCCGACAGCAGCGCTTCCGAATAAGGATGCAACGGCGCCGCATAGAATTGATCGGCGGGTGCCAGCTCGACGAGACGGCCGAGATACATGACACCGACGCGATCCGAGACATGCCGGATGACACCCAGATCATGCGAGATGAAGATGACGGTGAGCCCCAGCTCCGCCTGCAGATCCTTGAGCAGATTGAGGATGTCGGCCTGAACCGAGACGTCGAGGGCGGAGACGGGTTCGTCGGCGACGATCAGCCGGGGGCCGACGGCGAGGGCTCTGGCGATGCCGACGCGCTGGCGCTGTCCACCCGACAACTCGCGCGGGCGCCGGTCCATGAATTGCGGGGCGAGGCCGACACGCTCGAGAAGCCGCGCGATCTCGGCCCGTCGTTCGCTTCGGCTGGTGCCGCCAGCGCGCAGATCGAGCGCCGCGTCGAGTATCTGGCCGATCCGCTTGCGCGGATTGAGGCTGGCATAGGGATCCTGGAAGATGAGCTGTAGCTGCCGCCGCAGCGGCTTGAGCGCCTTGGGCGAGCGATGGGTAATGTCCTCGCCGGCGAATTCGAGCTTGCCCTGATCCGGCTCGACGAGGCGGACGATGCAACGCGCCAGCGTGGACTTGCCGCAGCCGGATTCACCGACCAGACCCAGTGTCTCGCCTTGCGCGACGTCGAAGGAAACATCGTCCACCGCATGGACCTGGCCGCGCCGGCCACCGAGCCAGCCACCCTTGACGGCGAAATATTTGCGCAAGCCGGTGATGCGGACGAGGGGCGTATCGCTCATCGCCGGGCCTCCTCGCGGAGGCGGCCCAGGGTCTCACGCTTCACCTCAGGTGTAAGCCAGCAGCGATCGAGATGCCCCCTATCGGTTCCCGATGCCGTGAGCGGGGGAAGGCTGCGACATTGTCCGAGAGCGAAGTCGCAGCGCGGCAGGAAAGCGCAGCCTTGCGGCCGGCCTTCGCTGAGGATCGGCGGCACACCTCTGATCGAGGGCAGACGCACGCCGCGCGCCCGATTGGCGGCGGGCATCGAGGCGAGAAGCCCGGCGGTATAGGGATGCTGGGGGGCATGGAACAGCGCGCGAACCGCGCCGATCTCGACGCAGCGCCCGGCATACATCACCATCACCCGGTCGGCGATCTCGGCCACGATGCCCAGATCATGGGTGATGAGGATCAAGCCCATCCCGTATTCGGCCTTGAGCTGCATGATCAGCGCCAGGATCTGCTTTTGCGTGGTGACGTCGAGCGCTGTTGTCGGTTCGTCGGCGATGAGGAGGGAGGGCGAGCAGGCGAGCGCCATGGCAATCATGGCGCGCTGGCGCATGCCGCCTGAGAATTGATGCGGATAGTCGTCGATCCGTGCTTCGGGGTTGGGGATCCCGACCTGCCGCAGCAATTCGAGCGTGCGGCGTCGGATCTCCGGCGGCGACTGCTTCGTATGCAGGGACATGACCTCGCCGATCTGCCGCCCGATGCGGTGCAGCGGGTTGAGCGAGGTCATGGGGTCCTGGAAGATCATCGCGATGCCGGCGCCTTGCACTTGCCGCAGCTCATGGGGCGCGAGCTGCACAAGGTCGCGCCCGTCGAATCGGATTGCGCCGGATACATCGAAGCGTGGGTCCTGCCGGGTAAGGCCGATGATCGAGCGGGCCGTCACGGTCTTGCCGCAGCCCGATTCCCCCACGATGCAGAGCACTTCACCCTTCGCCACCGAGAATGACACGTCGTCGACCAGCACGGCGTCACGCCCGCCCGCGAGACGGACGGTGAGGTTGCGGATGTCGATGAGCGCCTCAGACATGATGCGAGGAGCTTCCCTTGATTAGCCGGCGGCCAGTCTGTCGTCGTAATCGGTCATGATGACCGCGACCGGATCGCCGCGCTTGATGCGCCCGGGTCCGGCCGCCATCCAGACTACTCCGTCGCGCGGATAACGCACCTCTATCGATGGTCGATCGGCATCCTCGACGAAATGCAGCCAGCCCGCAGGCTCACCGGCCTTCACGGCATCGCCCACCACATTGCCGGGCTCGAACAGGGCGCCGGCAGGCGAAAAGGCATAGCAGGTCTGATCGCGCACCATCATATGGCGGGTCGCTTCCGAGCCGTCGCGCTGACGCGTGTCCGGCTTGCCTTCGAGGACGTTGAAATGCTTGAGGACATTGTCGATGCCGCGCCTTGCGATGCGCACGCCCTCGACATTGACCCGGCCCCAGCCGCCGAGCTCGGTGCCGAGCGAGATGATCTGGCGGCGCTCGACGCAGGAGGTGAAGGTGGCGCCCTCATCGACACCCCAGAACACGACATTGTAGGGCGCGCCGAAGGCCGCCGCCGCGGCCATGGTCTGCTTCCGCCTTTCGGGATCGGCGAGGTAATGCATGTTGGTCGACAGAGCCGAGTCGAAGGAGTGTCCAGCCGTGTGCATGTCGAGCGACACATCGGCGAAGGGCAAAACATGGCTGTCGAGGAAATGCGCCAGCATCTCCGAGAATGTGCCGCGCGGATTGCCGGGAAAACAGCGATTCATGTCTCGCTCATCGACCGGGCTGAGCCGCGTATCATTGAGGACAGCGGGAATATTGAAAGCCGGAATCATGATCACCCGGCCCTGAATGCGGGCGGGATCGAGCGTGTGGGCGAGACGCGATATGGCGATCGGCCCTTCATACTCATCGCCATGGATACCGCCAGTGAGGAGGATCGTCGGGCCTGAGCCATTCTTGAAGGAGTAGATGGGAATTTCGACGACGCCCCAGCCCGAATTGTTGCGCGACAAAGGCGCCCTGAGCACGCCCGCCTGGCGGCCGGCCTTGTCGAAGTCGATCGGATTGGTGACCCGCGACCGCTCCGGCTTCACGTCACTCATTATATATCCTCCCAGGAGCCTTTATCTCCAGTTTCCGCATACGGTATACTGAATGTCAAGACACTCTCCCCTTGAGGGCGAGGATCCCTCATCCGAGGACCGCGTCGGCATTGCGGGTAAGCTCGCGCAGGGCGCCGTGATCAAGCTTGATGCCAAGGCCTGGCGCATCGGGAATGGCCAGCATGCCGTCCTCATCGAGCCGCCAACCCCCTTCGGTGATGTCATCGACATAGGGAGAGCCGCCGATATATTCGACGAGCTCCGCCGTCGGGATGGCGGCCGCGATCTGCAGGTCGGCGGCGAGGCCGACCGCGGTGTTCCAGCCGTGGCCGATATATTGGATGCCGAATTCATTGGCCAAGCGGGCGATCTGGATCTGCTCCGATATGCCGCCGACCTTGGTGACGTCCGGCTGCACGATGTCGAGGGCGCGGCTTTCGAACCAGGGCAGGTAGTTTTGCCTTCGGGTGATGCATTCGCCGGTCGCGATCGGCACCGGGCTCCTCTGGCGCAGCTGCTTGAAGTCTTCGAGCGCGTCCGGTACCAGCGCCTCCTCGAACCAGCGCACATCGTAGTCCTTGAGCATCTGGGCCGTGTTGACGGCCCAGTTGAGCCCATTGGGCCAGAAGGCGTCGCTCGCTCCCGCATCGACCATCAGCAGACAGTCATCGCCCGCACCTTCGCGCGCCGCGCGCACGATCTCTTCGTCGAGCTTGCGGCTTTCGCGGCGGCCGAACGGACCCCAGCCGATCTTGATCGCGCGGAAACCCTGCGCGCGATAGAAAGCGGTGCGCTCTCGCATCAGATCGGGCATTTCCATGAGGATCGAGGCATAGGCCTTCACTTTGTCGCGATAGCGTCCGCCGAGCAGGCGGCCGATCGGCTGGCCCGTCACCTTGCCGAAAATGTCCCAGAGCGCGATGTCGATGCCTGAAATCGCATGGGTGAGGCTGCCGCCGCGGCCCATCCAGAAGGTATTCTGATGCAGTTTCTCAGCGACCCGCATCGGCTCGACGCTCTCGCCGATGAGGAGCGGGCGCAGCACGCCGAGCGCCGCTTCGACAAGGCGCGCATCGGTGAAGACGCTGCCGATGCCGACATGGCCTTCGTCGGTCTTGATGACCACCAGCGCATGCACAGAATCCTCAGGCCGGATCTCATTGCTCCATCCACCTTTGGGCGATTTGCCGAAAAGGCCGAGACAGTCGACGGATTGGATCTTCATGGAGGCGTCCTGCTTGTTGTGTTCCGTGAAAGCGATCCGGAGCGATCAGCTCTTGTGCGAACGGGTCCGGCTAGCGGGATCGGAGAAGTGCTTCTTCAGCACATCGTCTATGTCTTTCACCGAGCCGTTGCGGACGAATTCGACGAGTTGCTCGTGGAGCTTGACTTCGCCGGTCCGGTCCTTGGTGTTGATCCAGTCGCGGCAGAAGATGATCAGCATGTGCTGGGCGAGACCTTCCCAGATCTTGGCGGCGAGCACATTGCCGGAGTGGCGCGCGACCGCGCGGTGGAAATCGAGGTCGATCGAGCCCAGGATCACCGGATCGCCGGAGCCCGAAAGCTTGCGCATCTGGCCGACGATGGCCTCGAGCTCGCCGATGAGCGGCGCCCGGCTCCTGCCCGACCGCATCACATGCTGGAAGATGATCTTCTCGATCGCGAAGCGCAGCTCGAACAGCTCATTGATCCGCTCGGGACCATAGTCGGTGACGCGCAGGCCCCGCTGTTCGCTTTCCACCAGAATGCCGCGCAGCAGGAGCTTCTGCATCGCCTCGCGGGCGGGAACGCGGCTGACACTGAGGGCCTGGGCGAGTTCGGCCTCGGTGATGCGCTCGCCGGCCGCCTTGTCGCCCATGGCAATGGCCATGATAAGGCGTTCCTCGACCTCGTCCGCCGTCGTCTTACTGCGTTCGATGGGAGAAAGCGGCGAGGCCGACGCGCCAGGGGACCAGCCTTTGACCGGGCTTTTGCGCGGGCGCGCCTTGGAATATGTGACCATGCTTCTGCGTGCTCTTCTGGGCGACCTGACATGTCACCACTCGTCAAAGTTACCCTCTAGCATACGGTATACTATAGTCAATTGTATCGTTCGGATACCCAGCGAAATCGCGAAGATTGCTGCGCGATCCGTTCTTCAATGAAAAATTTAGTTCAATCCTCGTTGATCGGGCCGCACCAGCCGGGCAGGTAATTCGCCTCCGGCTTGCGGGCGAGGGTGAGGGCCTGCTTGAGAGCGCGTTCGAAATTCTCGTCCACCACCGCCAGCTTGATGCGTCGGCGCAGGAAATCCGCCCACATGAACTCGCTGAAGGGCAGGGCGTCCTTGGCATAGCCGCCGGCGCGGCGCAGGGCCCCGGCAAGCGAGCGATAGGGATCATCGACGAGGTCGACCAGGGAAACGGGGATATCCGCAAAAGCGCGGAGTTTTCCGGTTGCGTCGAAGGGGTGCGCCAGGCCGCGCTGGCCCAGCACCGTCCAGAATGCATCCTTCTGCAAATGGCCGAAATCGGCAAACACGGTGGTCAGCACATGCTCGACACCTTCCTGGTGGAGCGCCAGCGCCAGGTGATGGTGATCGATCACATAGGGCCGCTGTTTCGGCCCCATGACGATCGGGATCATATGGCGGCCGAGGAACGTCGCTGCGTGCTTGCCATGCTCGCGGCGCCAGCGCCGGCGCTTGTCGGCGACCTCGCGCATGCCGACGGTGATCTGTGTCGGGCGCAGATCGAGGATCCGGGTCGGTTTGACAAAGGGATCGCGGCTATGGCTTTGCATGGCTGTCATCCTTTGGACGAGAGCGCCCTCACGGCCTCATCGACACTATGCAGGAGATGGCCGGATCCGAGCTCGGCGAGAATGCCGAAGCGCTCGAGCGCCGATTGCGCGCGGACCGATTCGAGCCGGGCGATGGCGAAGCGGATCTTTGCCGCCTTGCAATGGTTGATGACATCGATCAGCGCCTGCGCGGCCGTGAAGTCGATATCGGCGATGCCGCTCGCTTCGAGCACGACCAGCTGCGGCTGCGGCCTTCGGGCGTCGATGGCTGCGATCATGCCGGTCTTGAATGTCTCGGCATTGGCGAAGAGCAGCGGCGCCTGGAAGCCGATGACCGCTACATCTTCCTGTGTTTCCTCATGCGGCGATGCTCCCGCCGGCCACCACACGGTCGTGCCCGGGATCCGATGGAGCTCGAGCGGATGCGTATGGGTCGTCATCCACACGCCATGGAGCAGCGATAGGCCGATGCCGATCGCCACACCCGCCTGGATCGGCAGCAGGACGATGGCGATGGCGGTGAGCGCCACCAGCACGAATTCGAGCGGCGCCTCGCGGGCGATCCGGGCCATGTCGCCAAGGCGGAATATGCGCTGAGCGACAAAGAGGAGAACACCGGCGAGGGCGGCCTGCGGCACGTGGGCAAGGAGAGCGCCGCCCCACAGGGCCAGAGCGAGCACGATGAAGGCGGCGGCCAGCGCGGCGAGCTGCGAGGCGCCGCCGGCTTCCGCCACAACCGCGGTGCGTGGCGGGCTGGCATTGATGGGGGAATGCGCCGCCGAGCGCGGAGAGGAGATTGCCGGCTCCGATCCCGATGAAGTCGCGATTGGTGCCCAGTGCATGCCGCTCTGGCCCCGGGAAAGAATGGATGACCGCGGCGGTCTGCATCATGATGATGAGCGTCAGAATCAAGGCCAGAGGCAGCAATTGGCGCAAGTCGTCGAGATCAGGCAGGATCGGCTGCGGCAGGCCACCCGGCAGAACGCCGAGCACGGCGACGCCCTTGGTCTCGAGATCGAATGTGATAACCGCCAGAGTGGCCAGGATCAGGGCGAGCAGGGCGCCGGGAATGCGCATATCGATGCGTTCGGCGGCGAGGATGATCAGGCACACGCCGAGCCCGATCGTCGCGGTGTAGGGATTGATCGTACCAAATTGTTGAATGATCGCCAGCGCGCGCGCCGGCAAATTGTCGCCTGCCGTTGTGACGCCAAAGAGCGCTGGCAGCTGCGAGACGACAATATGGACAGCGATGCCGGCGAGGAATCCGGTGATGATCGGTGTCGACAGGAGATGTGCCACCCAGCCGAGCTTGAGGCTGCCGGCGAGGATGAGCATCAAACCCACCAGGAGAGCGAGGGCCATCGCCGATGCCGCAAGCGATGTCGTGCCGGTGGCTGCGAGCGCCGCGAGGGCTCCCGCGAAGATCGGCGTTATTGTTGAATCCGCACCCGCCGTCAGCACCCGGCTCGCGCCCAGGGCCGCGAAACCAAGCGTGGCGCCGATGAAGGCGTAGAAGCCGATCTGGGGCTCGAAGCCGCCGAGCCGGGCGGTCGCCATCTGCTCGGGGATGGTGATGGCGGCGAGCGTCAGCCCGACCTGGAGGTCGTGGCCCGCTCGCGCGAGGCTCGAACCCCGGAGGGAGGTGAACAGGCGCAGGGAAGAAAGGTCATTCACGGCATCGCCATGAACCTCACGCGCTTTCGCCCGCTCGTGTCGTCTCGAACAGGAACCAGATGCGCCGTTCCGTTTCGTCGATCCAGTTCTCGATCAGGCTGGCGGTGGCGACATCGTTATGTTCGTCGCACAGATCGTGGACCTCGCGCAGGCTGGTCAGCATCTGCTGATTGTCCTCGCGCAGTTCCGCCAGCATGTCGAGTGGCGTCACATAATCCGCGTCATTGTCCTTGATGCGCTGCAGCCGGGCGATATGGCCGACCGAGCGCAAGGTCGTGCCGCCGATCTTGCGGGCGCGCTCCGCCATGTCGTCGGTGGCGGCGTAGATCTGCGCCGCCTGTTCGTCGAGAAGCAGATGGTAATCGCGGAAATGCGGCCCCGAGACATGCCAATGGAAATTCTTGGTCTTTAGATAGAGGGCGAAGGCATCCGCCAGCAGCATCGTGAGCGCGCCGGCGATGTCACGCACCGCATTGGATTTGAGATCGCTCGGTGTGGCAAGCTTGGCGGTACGCAAAGCCTTGGAATCGCGAGGGTTCATCTTCGGTCCTCTTTCTGCGTGAGATTGGGCCGATCACTGCGTCGCATGCTGAATAACATCTTGTCCTGGAGCGAACAATTGATCGGCGGAAAGGTTACGGCAAATTCACAAAATGCGGCGCTGAGAACGCTGCATCGCATTATATAATGTCGGAACGCTCGACTGGTTCCCTGCTCGTCTCATTTCAATACAGTAAGCACGTTGGAAGCGGCCGTCGCGAGTTTTATTGCACTCTTGTGGTGTTTCTCACACAACGAGACGCCGCAGGTGTGCAATCATGACTCGACTCCGACCTTTGCTCTTGTATACTCCACATGAGGGCGGAACTGAGCCTACGCATTGAGAGAAGGCGTGGTTAGGTTTTAGCTGTGCGAGCACAGACATGTGCTGGCCAGAGGGAGGTGCGCTCGTGCCCGTTCGCCCTACATATCCCGGTGTCTATGTCGAAGAAATATCAAGTGGAGTGCGCTCCGTAGCCGGGGTCGCGACGTCGACAGGCGCGTTCATCGGAACCTTTCGAAAGGGCCTCGTCGACGAGGCGGTACGGCTGCTGAGCGTCGCCGATTTCGAGCGCGAATATGGCGGATTGGAGCGGTCGAGCGAGGCATCCTATGCGGTGCAGCAGTTTTTCCTCAATGGCGGCACCGAGGCTTGGGTGATCCGCATCGGCCAGCCGGGACCGGTGGCCGGACCGATTACCGCCGTCACGTCTGCGGCGAATGGCACGCTCAACAGTTTCGGCGGGGCGGCGATCGTGAAATTTACGGCCGGCCGCCGCATCCGCGGCGAGTCGGCCGAGAATCCGGGCGACTGGGGTAATTTTCTCAGGCTCGAGGTCGAGCATGCGAGTTCAGCCGCCGACACGCTGTTCAATCTTTTCGTCAGCGAAGTGGCGATTTCAGGCAACCGTACCACGGTGCTGCAGACCGAAAGCTTCCTCAATCTTACGATGAAGCCCGACACGCCGAACTATGCGGTCGATGTGGTCAATCAGGGATCGCGCCTCATTCAGCTTACGCGCGCGTCGGCCTTGAACAACGCAACACCGCCCGCCGCCAACGGCACGGTAGGCAAGGACCTGGCGGCGGCGGTGCCGCCCATTGGCGACATCAAGGACATTTCCGCGATCCTCAGCGTGGCGGCGGGCTCTGTGCCGCTTAGCATTCCCGCCTCGGCGGCAAGCGGCTTTGTCGAATGGGCCGCGGGCTTCCAGGCCGCCTTGCGCGATGCCGGTGCGGCCGCCTCGATCCCGGCGGAGCTGCGCGCCTATTTCACCGGCGCCACGGTCGATATCATCGGCAATGGGTCGGCGACCAATCCGCGCCGCTTCGTCATTCGGGCCGGCAAGGGCTCGCAGCCTTTCGACCCGGGCGCCATCTTCACCTTTACCGGACCCGACGCGGCCAGTTACGGTCTCTCGGCGCCTCTGTCGGCGCGCGCCCAGCAATTTCTCCCGACCGCCGGCAGCGGCGCCGACGGCACGATCATCGATCCGGCGAGTGGCACGTACCTGGTGCCTGCCGCCTCCTTCCGCGGCAATGCCGGCCTCAAGACCGGGCTCTACGCCATCGACGACATGGATCTCGTGAACATCATCGCGATGCCGGATGTGCCGCGTCTCGGTCAAGCGAGTGCGTTATCGGTCTATGCCGAGGCGATCACCTATGCCGAAAGCCGGCGCTCGATGATCATCATCGACATTCCCGAGGCGGTTGTTTCGATCGACCAGATGCAGACCTGGCTTGGCGTTAATGAATCGCTCCGGCATCCGAATTCCGCCGTATATTATCCGCGTACCTTCGTGCCCGATCCGCTTAACCAGAACCGCCAGCGATCACTGGCGGCGAGCGGCACGATCGCCGGCCTGTGGGCCAGGACGGACACGGCGCGTGGCGTATGGAAGGCGCCCGCCGGCACCGACGCCAGACTGCGCAATGTCGAGAGCCTCACCTACGTGATGACCGACCTCGAGAATGGCACGCTCAACCCGCTGGGCGTCAATTGCCTGCGCAACTTCCCGATCTACAGCAATATCTGCTGGGGGGCCCGTACTCTCGATGGCGCCGACGTGCTCGCCTCTGACTGGAAATATATCCCCGTGCGCCGCACGACGCTGTTCCTCGAAGAGAGCCTCTATCGCGGCACCAAATGGGTCGTGTTCGAGCCCAATGACGAGCCGCTCTGGTCTCAGATCCGGCTCAATCTCGGGGCCTTCATGCAGGATCTGTTCCGGCAGGGTGCCTTCCAGGGCTCGACCCCGAGCGAAGCCTATTTTGTCAAATGTGACGGCGAGACGACCATCCAGAGCGATATCGATAAGGGCATCGTCAATATCGAGGTGGGTTTCGCGCCGCTGAAGCCGGCCGAGTTCGTCATCATCAAGATCCAGCAGATCGCCCGCGCGACGGCCGAGTAGGGAGAGAACCATGGCGCCCTTTACCGTCAATGCCCGCCGCTTCGATCCCTACAAGAACTTCAAGTTCCGGGTGAAATGGGATGGCCGTTATGTCGCCGGCATCAGCAAGGTCGGCGCGCTCAAGCACAGCACCGAGGTGATCGAGCACCGCGAGGGCGGCGACCCGTCGACCTCGCGCAAATCGCCCGGCCGCACCAAATTCGAGGCGGTCACATTGGAGCGCGGCGTCACCCATGATCTTGAATTCGAGCGCTGGGCCAACAAGGTCTGGAATTTCGGCGCCGGCCCCGGCTCTGAGGTCTCGCTCGCCGATTTTCGCAAGGATGTGATCCTCGATGTCTTCAACGAGGCCGGCCAGAAGGTGCTCTCCTATCAGCTGTTCCGCTGCTGGGTGTCGGACTTCCAGGCGCTGCCTGATCTCGACGCCAATGCCAACGCGATCGCGATCCAGACCCTGAAGCTCGAGAACGAAGGCTGGCTGCGCGATGTCGCGGTGACCGAGCCGGTCGAGCCGAGTTTCACGGTCCCGGCTTGAGTCTGAAGGCGACAATCGCGGCGTGTGGGAGCTCGATCTTCGATGCATTCATTTCAAGTGGAGTTGCTGCATGGCCTGGGCGGGGCGGACAGGATGGACCGCCTTGCCGAATTGCGCGAACCCACGGGAGAAGATCAGGCGTTGCTCGCGGAGATGGACAGGGCACTCCCGGCGCGCTCGACAAGCGCGCTCATCGCCAATCTCCTGCTCCGGCTCGGCAACGCCAGACCGACGCCTGACCAGCTTGCGAAGCTCACTTTGGGCGATCGCGAGCGGCTCCTTCTCGCGGTCTGCTCGCATCTCCTGGGCGCCCAAGCCGATCTTGCCGTCACATGTCCGGCTTGCCGCGCGCTGGTCGAGGTGCCTATTCGTTTCAGTGATCTCATTTCGGCGCGGCCGGCCCGCGCGGCAATCCGCTGCTCGCTTGTGGCCGGTGACGGAGAGTGGAGCGCCGAGCTGACACCGCCGACCGGCATGGATCTCGACCGGGCCATGAAGGCGGGGTCGGAAGCGGCGCGCCGGCTGCTCGAAAGCGGCCTCATGGCGCTCTTTGACGCGCGGGGACAAGCTGTTTCGCGCGATGCCCTGCCACAGGAATGCGAGGCTGAACTCGCCGAGAAACTTCTGGCGCTCGATCCCCTGGCTGAATGCCGTATCGGCGTCGAATGCCCGCATTGCACGCAGCACTTCGACACGCTGCTCGATGGCTTCGCGCTTCTGAGGACGGCCTTCGGCGGCGCCGAGGCGCTCTATGGCGATGTCTATCGCATGGCGCGTGCCTATCACTGGAGCGAGGCGGATATTCTGGCGCTGCCGCTGGCGAAACGCGCGCGCTATCTCGCCATTGCCATGGCGGCGGAGGCGGACACATGAGCGGATTCGCCGAGCGATGGGTGGCGCGCGCTGCCGGCCGGCCGACCGGACTGCCGCTGCTCACACCGAGGCCCGCGGCGCGCTTCGAACGCGAGATGACCACACCGGTCGATACGGAGGTCCCTGCCGAACGGCCGAGCGAAGAGCCGCATCCGGCTGCGACGGCAGATCGCGCTCTCGCTGCCGCGCCTCCCACAAGGGAGGCTCAGGAGGGACCTGGCAAGTCAATCGAGCGCGAAGCCGAATTGGAGACAAGCAAGGCTCGGCCAGTCTCCTCTGCGCCGCAGCTGCCCCACACGGCCATGGCGGTCTCTCGTGTTCAACCGCCCCCACCACCCGCAACCGAGAGCCCCGACCAGGGATCAGCTAAAAAATCCGAGCCCGACTCGGTTCGACAGAAGCCGATGGACGACGAAGCAGTCGAGCTGCCGCCCTTGTTCTTCGAAGAGCCGCGCGCCGCGATTATGGGGGCCATCCCGCAGATCGAGCGGGCGCCGCCGCCCCCCACGATCTCGATTGGCCGGATCGACGTCCAGTTCCTGCCGCAGGAGCGTCCAGTGGCACCGGCGCGGTCTGAAGCGCAGCGGACACGCGGCTTCGAGGCCTATGCGCGCGCCAGGCGCGGCATGCCACGTTAGGGGGGCGCATGGCATCGCACGCCGCCATCGCTGCCGTCAGCCGTACGCTCCGCACCCTGCTGCGCGACCGCATGGTCACCGGCGCCGAGATCACGCTGGCGCCGCCGGATGTCGAGCTGGCGGGTGTCTCGGGCGCGCGCGTCAATCTCTATCTGATGCAGGTCATCGAGAATGCGGCGCTCAAGAACCAGGAGATCCCCGGAGCCGGGCATCCCGCTGCCTATGGTCATCCACCTTTGTCGCTCGACCTGCGTTATCTGATGACGACCCACAGCGCCGTCGAGAACCAGCGCGACGCCGATCTCAATGCGCAGACTCTCCTGGGCGACGCGATGCGCGTCATGAACGACTTCGCCAATGGCATAGACCGCCTGTTGATCGTCAATCCGGTGGCGGGTACCCCGGGCGATCCCATTCTCGATCCCGATCTCACAAACGAGTTCGAGCGTCTGCGCTTCGTGCTGCACCCGGCGACCCTCGATGACATAACCAAAGTCTGGTCCGCCGTTTCGGGCACCAACTTCCGCCGCTCGGTCGTCTATGAGATCAAGGTCGTCCAGATCGAGACGCCCTTGCCGCGGGTCAGTCCGAAGCCGGTCGAGATCCGCCGCGTGCATATGTCTTTGCGACGGCGTCCGGTCATCACCGACCTCTACGTCTCTCCCGTCAATCCCGGTGATCCTCTCGGTGAAATGCGGGCGCGCATCGGAGAGGAGATCACCATCGTCGCGGAGCGCGTGGCCGCCGATCGTCTCTATGTCCGCCTGGGCTCCCTCGATCCGATCCGCGTTGCACTGCCGGGCGACGGTCGCATCCGTATCACGCTGCCCGACGCGTCATATCCGATCGATGGCGACAATCCGACGACACGGCCGATTCCGCCGATCCAGCAACTGCAGCCGGGTCCGCTCGAGGTGCAGCTCATCGCCTTTCATCCAGGCGAAGGCGTGGAAGGCGGGCTTGGTCCGGGAAGCGCCATAGCCACGTCACGCCGCTACGCCTCCGATATCCGGCTCATGCAACTGGTCCCGACCGTCGTCGACGCCATACCGCCGGTGGGCAACGCCGCCTCGCTGCTGCGCGTCACGGGCGAACGCCTGTGGCATCCCGCTGCGCGCGGGGCGGAGGTAATCGTGGGCGACGCGGCGATCCCGGTGAGGATGCCTGAGCCGGGCGATCCCTGGGCCGCGCCGACGCCGACGGCGGTAGAAGTGCCGATCGTTGTGGCGACCGATATTCTCGATGTCTCGGCGACACCCTATCCGGTCGCCGCCCAGGTCGACGGCGCCCGCAGCCGCGATGTCGGCGTAACCTTCACCTTGGGGCCCTAGCATGGCGCGCGGCAAGACCATGTCCCGGCAACAGGCCAAGACGGCGGATACGCGGTCATGGCGGGAGCGCAATGATGAGATCATGCATCTTGGCCTTGCCTGGATAAGCGCCAGACTTTCCGGAACAGGCGGTGAGGAAACGGCGCGCATGGCCGCCGCCTATCAGGACGCCCGCCATCGCCTGCGCGAGGAGGAGAACCCACCCAGTATCGACCGTCTGTCGGCGCTCTTCGACCTTACTCCTTTCGATGAGGACCTCCTGCTGCTTTGCCATCATGCCCAACTTGAGGGCGAGCCCCGCCCGATGACGGTTCAGGCAGCACAGGCTCTGCTTGGCATCGGCGGCTTCGAACTGGCCACCAGAGCGTGGGATCGTCTCGCGCCTTCCGCCCCCTTGCGGCGCTTCCGGCTCATCGATGGCCCGGATCACACCATCACCGCGGCGACGCCCTTGCTGATCGATGAACGCGTCGGACGCTATCTTATGGGCGACGATACGCTCGACCGGCGCATATCCCCGCTGCTCATCCCCGTCGAGGGCGGGCCGCTGCTCAAGAGGCATCGGCCCTTGATCGGCGCTCTTGCCGAAAGGCTGCACCAGGCGTCGCGCCCCCTGGCGATGATCACGGGACCTAAGGAGAGCGGGCGCCGCGCCGCGGCAATGGCGCTGGCGCGTGGCTTCGGCCTCACTTTGGTCGAAGTGAAACCGAGACTGCTCGATGCGGCGCCCGAGCTCATGCCGATCCTGGCGCGCGAAGCCATCCTCGGCCGGCTGGCGCTTCTCATCGACATCGCCCAGCCGGATGGACAGCGGCTCATCGAGGAGCGCTTCGACGGCTTCACCGCCTTGACCATCGCCATCGCTGATGGGCGACGGGAGTTTTCATTCGCCGTGCCGATGCTGCGGCTCGATCCGTTGTCGGATCAGGACCGTCTCGAGCTCTGGCACGAAGCCTCTGGCCCACATTCGCCGGAGGCCCGTGCGACCATGGAGCTCATCGCCCAGCATTTCAGGTTTGGCCCGCGGCTTATCGGAACGGTTGCCAGGGAAGGCGGCGATCTCTGGCGGGCCTGCCGCGAGAAAGCGAGCCGCGAGCTCGATGAACTGGCCGATCGCATCATTCCGAATTTCGGCTGGGACGACATCGTCCTGCCGCCGGAAGTCATTCACGACCTGAAAGCCGCCGTCGCCCAGATCCGTCACTCTGCCAGGGTCTATGGCGACCATGGCATGGCGCGCAAATATCCGCGCGGCCGCGGCGTCTCGGTGCTTCTTTCGGGGCCCAGCGGCACCGGCAAGACCATGGCCGCCGAAGTCGTCGCCCGTGATCTCGATCTCGACCTTTTCCGGGTCGACCTGTCGCGCATCGTGTCGAAATATATCGGCGAGACGGAGAAGAACCTGCGCGCCGTCTTTGACGCGGCGGAGACGAGCGGAGCGGTGCTCTTTTTCGACGAGGCCGACGCGCTGTTCGGCAAGCGCAGCGAGGTCAAGGACAGCCATGACCGCTACGCCAACATAGAAGTGAGTTATCTGCTGCAGCGCATGGAGAGCTACAGCGGCCTGGCAATCCTCGCCACCAATATGAAGAACTATTTCGATCCGTCCTTTATGCGCCGGATCCGCTATGTGATCGACATTCCGTTCCCGGATGCCGAGGCGCGGCGAAAAATATGGCGGAAGGCCTTCCCGCCCGAACTTCCTTGCGCCGCGCTCGATTTCGACATGCTGGCGAGACTCGACATCGCCGGCGGTAATATTTCGGTCATTGCCATCAACGCGGCCTTCCTGGCGGCGGCCGATGGTACGCCGCTCGGCATGCAGCATATCGCGCGCGCGGCGCGCGCCGAATATCACAAGCTCGACCGCGAATTCAGGTCCAATCTGTTCGGAGCGGCGTCGCCATGACGGACAATCCGACCATCAAGGTTTCGGGCGCGGGCTCGCGGCGCGAGGCCGCGGCGATTGGCCTGGCCGTGAGCAAGGGCGTCGCGAGCGCGGTTGCGGCAAGGCCCGAGCAATTGCACATCGACACTTTGCGCATCCGGCTTCCGGCGAATTCGGCACCGGCGGCGCTCGAACAGGCCATCCGTGCCGCGCTGGACAAGGAGCGTCGCAGATGAGGGCCGCTCCGCAATCCGTGAGGGCCGTTGAGCAGGCGCCCGCCGCGCGCGGCAAGCGCAGGGACGACGCCCTCGAGCGCGAAGCAGACAAGGCCGCCGATACGGTCGTCAGAGGCCGCTTCCCGGACAAGATCCCGCATATCAGCCCGTCTTCCGGCCATGGCGAAGGCGCCGCGCGGCATCCGCTGTCGGTTGGTCATGTTCTGACGCAAGCCGGCCAGCCGCTCGGGAGAGCCGAGCTCGCCTATTTCGAGCCGAGATTCGGCCGCGACCTGAGCGGCATTCGCCTTCATTGCGATAGGGCGGCGACAAACTCCGCCGCCGCACTCGATGCGCAAGCCTACGCCTACAAGAACCATGTCGTCCTGGGCGGCGACACCGTGAGACTGGGTGAAATGGCCGGCCGGCGGCTCTTGGCGCATGAGATCAGCCATACGCTGCAGCAGCGCAATGGCGTGGCGTCCGTCCAGCGCAAGCCGCGACGGGGGGCTGACGAGGAAGACAGAGGCAAGCCAGGTGTGGTTTCGGTGACAGCTGAGCAGGGCGCCCGGACAGCCGATGTCGTCCTGTCGGACGGCAGTTCGGCCGGCGTGGAGCTCCTCATCAACAGGCTGCCGCCCGGCGACTACGTGACATCACCCGTCGGCCGCGTCCGCAACCCGACCGCCGAAGGCATTCCGGGCAAGTTCATTTATCGCTATCCGGTCGACCCCTATACGGAAGAGCCGATCAACGGCCTCTCCTCTAGGACCGAGATTCACATTCGCCCCGCGCCGACAGCGGAGGTCAGGCAGTTGCCGACCGAGATCCGTGATTTCGTGACCTCGGACCGGGCGCGTCCCGGCACGGCCGACGAATATCGCGACGCCGCCTATGCCGGCCAGATCCTCAAAGAAGCCGGCGTCACGGCGGACGAGCTGATCCTGGTCCAGGAGAGCCGGCGTCACGAGCGGGAGATGGGCATCGCATCCGGCGAATTCGGCACGCAAACGGATTGGGCGTTCGACTACATTCAGAAACGGCAGAAGAAGAAGCTGGATGAGGGGAGCAACTGGGACGCGCTGGTCGAACTCGCCAAGATCATGTCCGATGCGCCTGTTCATCTCCTCCATCACGGCGGCGTCAGCAGCATCCTCGAAGAGGGGAGCGACGAACTGGCCCGGGTCAATTATTGGAATCTCGTAAAGTTCAACAAGATCGTGCCCACGAGCAGACAGGAATTCTTCAGCACGGGAGCGCGTCTCCTGGACGAGTTCCGGGCGCTGATCGGCCATTTCGAGACGGCACTCGTGGCCGATCTCACCAACCTAGCGGTAGCCGCCCTCGATAATGCCGAAGCGAGCATCCTTAGAATGGACCAGCAATATGTCGGCATGTGGCAGGACAAGAAATGGTCGCCGGACTACTTCTGGAACGAGGTCCAGCGGATCAACCGCAATGAGAAAGTGGCAACTGCCGCCCACGAGCGCGCCAAGGTCAAGCGGGTATTGGACACCGAGCAGCAGGCGGACAACATTCAGCGGGCGATCAATCCCTTTGGGGTCATCGGCGACGTCCTGTCGGGTGAGCCCAGCTATTCGCAGCGGACCGAGCAGCGCGAGAAACAGATGGAGCAGCAGGAGCAGGCGTTCAACCAGACCGTCGCCGAGCAGTCCAATCTCAAGGTCACCCAAGGCTTCAGCGCTCAGGACATCCTGTCGGCCGAGAATGCCCGCGACGCCCGGAGCAGGCTCTCCAATTTCCTCTTCGAAGGCCGCAAGCAGATTACCCGGGCGCGCAGCCACATCAACAAGCGTAAAGTCATCTATGCCGCCGACAAGATCATCGACATGGAGAAAGATCGTCTCAAGGCGGCTTTGGGGGCGAAGTCGTCGGAGATCAGCCGGGTGATCGACGATCTGGCCAAATATCGCAAGTCGCAGACATCCATCTGGGACGATATCCTGAAAGTGGTGGAGTTCGTCTCGATGTTCGTGCCGGGGCCGATCGGCTGGGGCCTGCGGATCGGTGTGGCGGCGATCAACATCGACAAGCGGTTTACCGATATCGGGATGCGCCGGGATCTCTATGGCGGCAATCTCAGCGCCAAATCCGTCGGGTCGGGCGAGGTCGCCGATGCGTTGTTCGAGGCCGCCATCCAGGTCATTCCCGATGTTCCGGCGGTCGCAAAGACCGAACGCCTCACGCTCAATCTCGAACGTGGTGCCGCGCGCAGCGCCGATGACGTCGCCGGTGTCGCCTCGCGCACGGCATCGACGGCCGAGCATGGCGCGCCGCAAGGGCTCGCCGGCGATGTGGCCGGCGGAGCGAAGGTGCCGGATCCGCCGACGGGCTCTGGAACACACGCACCGACGGCGAAACCCGATCTCGGTGTGCCGACCTATAGCAATCTGCCGGGCCGCGTCCCGAGGGGTGGAGAGCGTGTCCGGATCATCGAGCAGGATGGCAAGTATTTCGAGCTCGATTTCGAAACCGGTGCGCTGACGCCGGCTTCCGGCGACTACGCTTTCGCGCGCATGCCCGATGGTTCCCTATGGGGATCGCGCTACGGTCATGCCGAGGCGTCGATGGGCCAGAAGGTAGGCTATGCCGGCCAGATGAAAGTCGAAGACGGCGTGCTCAAGCGGTGGAGCCCGGAATCCGGAACCTACCGGCCCGCCGGAGGCAAGTTCGCCGAGCAGGCGGGTTTTCCCATTAAGCCCGACGTGATTCCGCCGCATGAGGGCAAGAAGGTCCAGCTTCCGGTGTTCCAGCCGCGTACAGAGCCGAAGGTCCCGGCGGCAAATCTCGAGCCGCCGAAGGCGGACTGGACGGATTATCTCCCTGAAGCACGCAAGCGCACCGAAGCCGCCAAGGCCAAATACGGCGATAAGCTCACCATGATGGCGGCGACGGGTACTCCCGACCGTCAGCTCATTCGTCAACTCGTGGCGCGTGGTGAGATCTCGCCGGCCGAGATGCGGACCTTTGTCGAGGCTGTCATGCGCGAGAAACCCATACTCGGTCAGCTCGCCAATGCACAGAGATTGACGGGCGAGGCGCAGCGCGCCGAATTGCTGAAAGTCCTGAACCGCGCCTTCGAGGAGGACAGGCTCGCTTATGAGGTCGTCGCCGATGAGGTCGTGCGGCGGGCGACCAAGGATCCGAAGAACTTCGCAAGTGTGCGCGCCGTGCCGGGGCAGCGGATACTCCAGATCGAGGAGGCCGCTTTCAATTCGAACCAGCGGCTGCTTTCCGAAGTGACCCATGAGCTCGTCTATTTCTACGGCAATGTGGGCGGGAAGTTTCCCTATACCAACGCATTCAATGGCCAATATTACCTCGAACTGACCATTCAAAACGGCGGGAGGTACGCGTTCTAGTCATGCAGCACGCGCCCCAAGCTCATGGGTTCCAGGCAGACCTCGCCAGTGGCGAGCGCTCACGGGCGAAGGCGTCTGTGTTGCGGGAAAACGCCTCTCTGGAGCGTGAAGCCGATCGCACCGCTAATGCCGTGATGTCGACCCATGCTGTAGACTTGGTTGCTAAGACTACGGCCGGCATAGGCAACGGCAGCTCGATGGCGGCGACAGCCTTCTCGCAAGGTGGCATGCCGCTCTCGCGCGAACAGCGCGCCTATTTCGAGCCACGTTTCCGGCATGACTTCTCCGACGTTCGGCTCCATACCCATGCCGAAGCCGGCCGGGCGGCGCGTGGAATAGAAGCCCGCGCCTTCACATATGGCCGCGATATCGCTTTCGCGAGAGGCGGGTATGACACGCGGCTTCTCGCCCATGAGCTGACCCATGTCGTGCAGCAGCGCGGCGGCAGCCCGACGATCCAGCGCCAGCCCGATGACAAGGGCGAGATCGAAATGCCGATGGAATGGGCCTTTGCCGGTGACCCCAAGCGCGCCACCGACATCCGCTATGCGCGCTCCCAAGGCAAGGCCGACGCCAGGCGATTGCGCAAGGCGGGAACCCTCTCGACGGACGATCGGGCCGAGATCAATGCGAAGATGCGCTTCTTCGACGGCAAGGCCTATGACGCCTATGTCGCCGAGGTGAAGCCGGCGCTCATCGAAGTCACCCGCGAAGAAATCGATATGGGGGCCGAGGAGAAGAAGACGCCAGCTGCCGACCCGATGGCGACGGGCTTCGATCGCTTCAAGAATTTCCCGTCCTATATCGACAATGAGATCACCAAGGTCGAATATTTCACCGCCGAACTCGCCATCATCCATTACAAGGACGGCACCAAATTTGAGCTCGGCCTCACCGCGCAATGGATGAAGCCGCCCGTCGTCGAGGTCGACTACACCACTCCACGCCATCTACTCCATCCCTTCTCTTCGGCGAAGAATGAGGCGCGCTTCTTCCGCGAGGGCGACAAGACCCCGCGCACCGCCACCTTCGACGAGATCCGGACGAAATACTCTTCGGAGGTCAAATTCTACGTCGAACAGGGCACCGGACGCATCGTGCCGTCGCATATCAACATGTTGACGGCGCCGACCCTGTGCGGCGTGCTGCAGAGTTCGCTCGAACGTTATGAAGAGCAGGTCGATATGGCCGTCAAGATCGGCATTGGCGGCACGGCGGCCATTGGCGGCTATGCCGGCGCCGGCGGTCTGCCGAAGAATGTCGGCGTCGGCCTCGGCACGACGACGGCTCGGCGGATCGTCAGTTCGACGGTCGCCAAGGCCGTCCCGGCCGAAGTCAATACAACGCTGAAGACGCTGGGCGTCACCGAGCACGATATCGGCCAATTTGCCCTTGGCCAGAAGGTATTCGGCCAGATCGAGCGCGGCGGCATCGAGTTCACGCCTTACTTCATCAAGGAAGGCGACACGCTCGTGGCCGGCGTTCTGTCCGCGGCCTCGAAAGGCGATCCGTCCAGCATGATCAAGGCGTATCTCACCTTCCGCAGATCGGCGACAGAGATGGCCAAGAGTCTTGGCGCCAAGACTTTACGACTGGAAGCGGATGTCGTCGTCAATACCGAAGGCCTGATCGACAGCCTGCTCAAACGCGGCTTCAAGCTCGTCGACGAAGCCTCCTCCAAATACGCACTCGAGATACCTCTGTGATGAAAGAAGGCCGCATGACCAAGGGAGCGAAACATGGCATCTGAATTTCCGCGCAGCCCCCGCGTCATGAAGGGGGGCCTGGTGGCCTACCGCCTCCCCAGCACGTCGCCCTCGGTGATCGCGTTCCAATACAATCCCGATGAAGTCTCGCGCTCCTTGCAGAGCCAGGCGGCCGGTCCTGGCGGCGGGCGCGGCGAGACCAATCGCGTGAACGGACCGCCGCAGGAGACACTGACCTTTTCGATCGAGATCGACGCCGCCGATCAGCTCGAGAAGCCGGGCGAGAACGCAACCGTGGTCGAGAACGGCCTCCACCCCGTTATCGCGGCAATCGAGCGGCTCATCTATCCCTCCTATCCGCTGGTCATCGCCAATGAGGCTCTGGCGCTCGCCGGCACCGCCTTCATCCTCAACGAGACGGCACCCCTGACGCTTCTCGTCTGGGGACCGCGGCGGGTTCTGCCGGTTCAGATCCAGAGCCTGTCGATCAAGGAGGAGGCCTTCGATCAGAAGCTCAATCCGATCCGCGCCAAGGCCGATCTGTCCGTCCGGGTCCTGACCTATCGCGATCTCGACGTCACCAATCCGGGCTACTGGGTCTATCTCGCCGCCTTCACGCAGAAGGAGGTGATCTCCACCCTAGGCAAATTCAGCGCGGCCAGCGCCATCGCGGCGCTCGGCCGTCTCTAGGAGGAAGCCATGTTCTTCCGCGGCAGTCGTTATGAAACCATCGCCGAAGCAACCTTGACCACCGAGGACGGGCGCACGATCCGCTACAAGCGGATGCGTTTCGTCCCGCAGAGCGCCTCGCCGCCGCGCCTCTTCACCGCGGTCGAGCAAGGCGAGAGGCCGGATCTCCTGGCTTACCGCGCAATCGGCGATCCCGAGCAGTTCTGGCGGCTGTGTGATCTCAACCTGGTGCGGCGCCCGGTCGATCTGACGGCCGAAGCCGGCGCGCCCGTCGCGGTTCCATCACCTGAGGGAGGGAGCTGAAATGGGTCTGCTGCCCTCTTGGTTCACGATCCAGGTGGCCTTCGCGCCGATGCCCATGCCGTTCTTCCAGGCCTTGCGGGAGATCGACATCGAGACCTCAGTCGGTCAGGCTTCGATCTTCCGCATGCATTTCGATCTCTCGCGCAATCTCGTGGGCGACTACGACGCTCTGGCGATCGATATCTTCAGGCCGATGATGCCGGTCACGATCAGCATCGCCGCCGGCCTCCCGGTCCCTCAAGTCCTGATCAACGGCTATATCAAGGATACGCATCTGAGCGCCGGCGCGTCGCCGGGAACCTCGCGCCTTGAAGTCGTGGGTATGGATGCGCTCGGCACTCTGATGGCCAACAACCAGGAGCCGTTTCCCTGGCCCAATCTCTCCGAAAGCGAGATCGCCGCGACGATCTTCGGAAAATACGCAATGGCGTCACTCGTCGACCCTATGCCGCCGACCCGCACCGTCATGGACACGACCACGACACAGCGCATCTATGACGCGGCATTCCTATTCGAGCTCGCCTATGCGAACAATCTCGAGCTCTTCATCCAGCCCGACCCAATTACCGGCCGCGACGTCGGGCATTTGCATCGCCCCTTCACTTTCGTGCCGCATCAGGGCGTGCTCTCGCTCGATTTTGGCATCCTGTCGAATCTCACCCAGTTCAAGGTGGCCGATGACATGCTGGGACCAACCGCCGTGGTCGGTCTTATGGTCGATCCGGTGACAAGGGCGCCAAGGCCATCCTTTGGCCTGGCTTCGAGCGAGCTGCCGATGGGCATGGAGCCCGCCTTGTTCCGCATTGTCCCGCTGCCGATGGCGCAGCAATTCGACGACGGCGCCGCCAATCCGACCGAAGCGCAGTTGCGCGCCATGGCGCGCGCCTCGGCAACAAGCCGGGCGATCCGGGCGCACGGCGAAGTCGACGGCATCAAACTCGCCCGGCCCTTGCGGGTCGGTTTGCCGGTGCTGGTGCGCGGTGCCGGCCGGAAAAACAGCGGCCTCTATTATGTGGACCAGGTCTCGCATCACATCTCGCGGGACGATTACCGGCAGAGTTTCACCGTCTGGCGCAACGCCGCGCTCCTGACCGGTGCGGAAGTCTTCATCGACCCGTTGGCCGCGGTTGCCTGAGAGGAGGAAAGACATGCTGAGCGCTGCACGACCCGAGACGTCGAGATCCGGCACAAAAGTCTTTGGCAAGCACAAGGGCACGGTAGCCAGCAATCTCGACCCCGAAGGCTACGGCCGCATTCAGGCGTTTGTCCCGCGCGTGCTGAAGGGAGTTCCGAGCGGCTGGGCCTGGCCCTGTGTTCCCTATGGCGGACCGACATCGGGTTTCTTCTCGGTGCCGCCGCCGGGCGCCGGCGTGTGGATCGAATTCGAGGATGGCGACACGTCGCAGCCGATCTGGACCGGATGCTACTGGGGCAGGGGCGAACTGCCCAAGAAGCCGCCGGGCGAGACGAGCCTGCCGACAACCCGGATCTGGCGCACCGAAACCGGCCTTACCGTCGTTATGGACGATAAGGCCCAGACGCTCACCTTGACGGATGGCGCGGCGCTCAACTCGGTCGAGGTGAATGTCGCAAACGGCACGGTGACGGTGAAGGGAGCTATGGAAATTGTCTCGAGTGCGCCGCTCGTCAGGCATGGCAGCGACAGCGCCGAGGAATCGGCCGTGCTCGGTGATCGACTCTTCAAATATCTGACGGACCTCGTGGGCGCGTTCAACGCGCATGTTCATCCGGGCCAGCTGGCACTCGGCATCCTGCCGGTGGTGCCGGCGCCGCCGGTAAAGCCGATGGCGCCGCCCACGCGCGCTCTTCTGTCAAACAAGGTGGTGCTGGAGTGAGATCAGTCAAATGGCCGTAGAACTCAAGCCTGGATCGCTCGCCAATTTCGCCAATTCGATGGCGGCCGAGATCGAAAGCGAGCTCGATGCGATGATGACCGCCGACGGACTTCCGCCGATGAGCATGGACGATTCAGAGCAGAGCGTGCGCGACCGCCGACGCTTCTTCATCGCCATCGCGCGTGGTGTCGTCCGCCATATCGAACAGCGCAAGGCCGCGATCAAGGTCTTCTGCGAGCATAACCAAACCAAGCCTGTGACCGTCGTCGATGTGGATTTCTCCTGATGGACACGCTCCGGTCATATCTCGATTTCCCGTTCACGCTGGACGAACAGGGCCGCAGCGCCGCCACCGGCAGCGACGATCATATCCGCGACATGATCGCGCTCGTCCTGTTTACGTCGCCGGGCGAGCGCGCCAATCGGCCGGAATTCGGCTGCGGCGTGAAGCAGCTCGTCTTTGCCCCGCTCTCCGACGCGCTGGCGGCGGCGACCGAGCAACTCATCCATGGCGCCCTCATCCGCTGGCTCGACCCGGTGATCTCGCTCGAAAAGGTCGAGACGACGGCGGACGATGCGACGCTCGAGATCAGGATTTCCTATGTGCGCCGGGAGACGGGCGAGCAACGCGTCGAGGTTTTCCGGCATCCGGTTCCGGTGTGAGGTCGATCCATGACGATCCTGTCGGCTGACGGCACATTGCAATGCGGGGATGAACGGCGCTCCGGGATCCTGCTTGATCCGGCGCATCCGCTGAACGGCATCGATTTCGTCGAGTTCCGGCGCGAGCCGGCGACCCGTTTCATCCTCGATGTCACCTTCCTGAAGGCGCCGCCGGTCCTGGGCGTCGAGAATTTCGCGGTGACCGGCGGTATCCGCATCGTCGATATCGTCGTGACCGCGGTCGAGACCGTGACAGGCGAGCCTCTGAAATTGCGCGTGCTCGTTGATCGCGAAGGGGATTTCTCGCCCTATGTCCTGAGCGTCGATCATCCGGCCATGGATCTCGAGCGCAACCAGGCTGTTTTCAGCTTCAAGGCGGCGTGCCCAAGCGAATTCGACTGCCGGACGACGTCCGATTGCGGACTTCCTCCCCGCGTCGAGCCCGCGCTCGATTATCTGGCGAAGGATTATCAGAGCTTCCGCCGACTGATGGTCGACCTGATTGCCGAGCGCAACCCATCCTGGCAGGAACGCCTGCCGGCCGATCTCGGCATGACGCTGGTCGAGCTTTTGGCCTATGGCGCCGACTATCTGAGCTACTATCAGGATGCGGGGCCCGGCACCGAGAGCTATCTCGACACCTGCCGCCACCGCGTCTCGGCCGCCCGCCACGCGCGCCTCATCGATTACGCGATGGGGCAGGGGCAGGCCGCCCGGTCCTTCGTGCATTTCGAAGGTGGTTCCGGCGCTAACGGTGTCATCCCGGCTGGCGTCAAGGTGACGAGCCTCGTCTCGACACCGCTCGTGGGAGCACCCGCACCGCCCGGCACGATCATTCCCGCCGCCGCTGATTTCGATGGCGACCCGGCGCTGACCGAGACTCTCGTCTTCGAGACAAAGGCCGAAACGCGGGTAATCGAGGCGCATAACGAGCTGCGCATCCATACCTGGGGCGACAGCCTGTGCTGCCTGGCAAAAGATGCACGCGACATCTACCTCTATCGCGATAATGCCGGCACGGTGGAGCGCCCCGATCTCAAAGCCGGCGAATATGTGCTGATCGAGGAAGTGCTGAGCGCCGTGACCGGATTGCCGGCCGATGCCGATCCCGCCCGGCGGCAGGTTCTGCTCATCGACAAGGTCGAGGCGACCGAGGATGCGGCCTTCACGGCCACCTTGACAGCCGGCCTGCTGACGCCGCGCACCAATCCCGCCGATCCGGCCTTGCCGCTGCAACGCATCTCGCTCACCCGCGACGAAGCGCTCAGCTTCGCGCCGCGCATCTCGGCCGAGACCGTCGACCATCTGGAGATCGAGCCCATCACCGTCGCGCGCGGCAACATTGCCGCTGTCGATCATGGTCGCAGCATCGTGAAAGACAGCCTGCAAGGGAAGATCGGGCTTCCCGACATGGGTGCCGGCCGCTGGCCCATTCCGGATCTCCGGATTCCGGATGCGCCGCTCACCCATCTGCCCGAACCCGCCATCGCGCTCGACATCAGCTTTCCCGGCGAGACCGTTGCCGAAAGATGGACGCCGGTGCCGAACCTGCTCGATAGCCAGGCTTTCGACCAGCATTTCACTGTCGAGACCGACAATCAGGGCGCCACGTCGCTTCGTTTCGGCGATGATCAGTATGGCAGGCGGCCCTATGACGCGGAACGCGTCGTCGCGCGTTACAGGATTGGCAATGGGCGCGCGGGAAATGCCGGCTGGGGCACGCTCGTGCATCTGGTCGATCCCGGAACCGTCGCCATTCCGCCGCTATCCCGCATCTGGCAGCCGCTGCCGGCGTCGGGCGGTGAGACGCCCGAAACGATCGAGCAGGTCCGCCAGATTGCGCCGGAGGCCTTCCGCGCCATCCAGTTCCGCGCGGTGACCGAGCGCGACTGGGAGGAAATGGCGTTGCGCCATCCCGATGTCGCGGCGGCGAAAGCGAGCTTCCGCTGGACCGGCTCCTGGCACACTGTCTTCATAGCGATTCATCCAGAGGATCCCGCCAACCTGAAACGCCTGCCGGGTGGAGGTGTCGAACTGCAGCCTCTCTTTGCCCAGAACATCAAGGCGCATCTCACCCGCTTCAAGCTTGCCGGCTATGACCTCGATATCCGTGCCGCCATCTACGTCCCGCTCGAGATCGATATCCGCCTGTGCGTGGGTGACGGTCATTTCCGTGGCGACGTTCTGGCCGAGGTCACGCGCGTTCTGTCCAACCGCGCCTATGGCGACGGCACGGTCGGCTTCTTCTTCCCCTTGCGCTTCGGCTTCGGCACGGCGGTCTATCTCTCGCAGCTCTACGCCGTGGTGATCGCGGTCGAGGGCGTCAATTCGGCTGAGGTGACGACCTTCAAACGCTATTGGGATCCGCCGCGCGGCGAGATCGACAAAGGCGCCATCGCCATGACGCCCTTCGAGATCCCGCGCCTCGACAATGACCGCAATCTTGCCGAGAACGGCGTGCTGCGCCTCACCGCCGTGGGAGGGTTGTAGTCATGACCCAGGACGCCTTCTGCGGTTGCTCGGACACTGCGCGCCCGCTCGTCATCTACAATCGGCCCGGCCTTTCTGAGATCGCCTATCGCGTTGGCACCTTTGCCAGCTTCCGCGAGGCGATGCTGCTCTCGATCTCGCAGGAAGCGGCGTTGGCGCATCTCACCTCGCGTGAAAGCGATGACTACGCCATCACCATCCTCGAGCTTTTCGCCGCCCTCGCCGATGTGCTGAGCTTCTATAATGAGCGGATCGCCAATGAGCTATACCTTCGTACGGCACGCGAGCGTGATTCGCTTCTGCGCCTGACGGGGCTGCTTGGCTATCGCCTGCGCCCGGGCCTCGCGGCCGAGACATTGCTGAGCTTCGCGCTCGACGCGGGGGCCGAGACCCGCATCCGCAAAGGCTTCAAGGTAATGAGCGTCCCGGGGCAGGACGAGAAGGCGCAGATCTTCGAGACCATCGAAGCGCTTGCGGCGCATGGCGATCTCAACGAGGCGGCCGCCTTTGCGCCGCCCGTTCCTTTCAACGGCTTCGCGCTCGGCTCGACTGGCGGCCCGATCGTGGCACGGCCGGAAAAGCTGGCGCCGGGGGCGAAGCTCATCTTCTTCGGCCTTGGCGGCATAGAGGAGAAGTTGGTCACGGCGCTGACGAGCCGGGCAGACGGCGAGTTGATCGCTTTCGAGCCGGCGGTCGCTGAGTCCGGTTGGGTCGGCGATGTCGCGCGTATCGCAAGGCTCGATGGACGATTGCGCTTCTTCGGGAGTGCCGCGCCCGAAAACGTGAATGTCTATGTGCCGGCTCCCACACCGACGACATGGCCCAAATGGGAGACGCAGACCGTCGATGCCTCGCTGGGCGCGGATACCGTGCTCTATCCGCTCGACGCGCGCCTCGCCGACATCGCCACCGGGGCGCAACTGCTCGTCGATGCCGGGCCTGACGCCGTACCACGCTTGCGGACCGCGACGATTGTCGGGACGGAAGACCGGCCAGCCCGATTGGGGACGATTGACCAACTGACCGAGACGGTGACGCATCTGGAGTTGCGCCAGACCTTGCGCGGGCGCCCCGGTCTGGCTCCAAGCCCCGCGGGGCTTCATGCCGCCTATGCGCGCTCGGGTAGTGGCAGCGTCATGGCGCTCGATCCGCCCGCCGCCCTTCGGCGCTGGAATTATCTCGGCCTCCCGGACGCTTCATCCGATGTTCACGCCGTCACGGTCGCACTCACGCGGCAGGACATCTTTGTCCGTGACAGCGCCCTGCGCATGCGCCAGCGCCTGCTTCTGGCGGATGCCTGGGGGGCCTGGGTGGATCATGGCGGCATTCTCACGACGGAGCCGCGGCCGGTGGTGCGGCAGGGTGGCGGGGTCTTCGTCTTCGTGCGGGGAACCGATCTCGGCCTGTGGGCCATCGATGTGACTTCGGGCGCGCCGGGGAGCTGGATCGGCCTTGGCGGCGTTCTCACATCGCCGCCGGCCCCGGTATCCCATAAGCCTGGAAGTCTTGCCGTCTTCGTGCGCGGCACCGACCGAGCACTATGGTACCGTCTGTGGGATGGTGCTGTCTGGACGGAATGGGAGTCGCTGAAAGGTCTCCTGGCAAGCGGACCGGATGCCGCCTCGACCGGGGGTGGGCGGATCGACGTCGCCGCCCTCGACGATGCAGGCGGTGTCATCCATCGCAAATGGGACGGCACCGCCTGGAGCGAATGGCGCACGCTCGGCGGCACTTTCACGGGCGATGTCACCCTCGTGGCCGGATCTCCCGACCGCATTGATGTCTTTGTCCGCGACAAGGACGGGGTGCTGTGGACGAATGCGCGCAATGGCGAGACTTGGGGCGAATGGCACTCGCTCGGTGGTCGCCTCACCTCTTCCCCGGCCGCCGTGCGCGACGTGCTTGGCCTGCATGTTTATGCGCGGGGCGGCGACGGCAGCATCGCCTCGCGCTCTTTCATCGGGGGCAGTTGGACCGCTTGGGCAAGCCACGGCAATGGCATCGGCGCCATTCCCGACCGGCGCAAGACGGCGATCTACCGGCTTGGCGCCGAGGACATCATCTTCCGCAACTATGACTATCCGGCCAGGATCAGGCAGGGACGCCTTGCGTTGCGGATGCGGCCGGGCGCCCGGACGGTGGGAAATATCACCAAGGGAAGACACGTCCTGCTGCGCTCGTCTTCAGGGCTCTATCCGGTGAGCGTGATCGCGGCCACGCCCTTTGCCGCGGTCGCAGGTGAACTCGACGACCATCTCTTTGTTGATTTTACGCCCGGCCCCGAGACGCAGCTGAACGATGTAACGCTCCTCGGCAATGTCGCGGCGGCCAGCCATGGCGAAACCCAGCCGATCGAGGCACTGGGGCATGGCGAGGGCGCCAAGGGCTTCCAGGCCTTCAAGCTCTCGCGGCCCAACCTGACCTATCTGCAATCGGCGACGGCGCTCGAGGGCAGCGCCGCGCTCGAAATTCGCGTCAACGGCGAACAATGGCAGGAAACGTCGAGCTTCTTCGGCCGCAAGTCCACCGAGCGCGTCTATACCGCGCGGCAGAACGATGGCGGCGAGACGCGGATCATGTTCGGCGACGGCGCCACGGGGGCCAGATTGCCGTCGGGCGCCATGAACATTTCCGCGGTCTACCGCACCGGTTTGGGGCTTTCGGGGCGGATGAAGGCTGATCAGCTGTCGATACCGCTCGAGCGGCCGGTCGGCTTCCGAGAAGTCACCAATCCGCTGCCGGCCGACGGCGCTGCCGATCCCGAAACGCTCGATGAAGCGCGCAGCGGTGCGCCCCGATCGGTCCGCACCTTCGGCCGGGCCGTGTCGCTTGCTGATTTCGAGGCGATCGCCACGGCATCCGGCCTCGCGGCGCGTGCATCGGTCACCTGGACCTGGAGCGAGACCGAGCGCGCCGTGCATGTGACAGTCGCGGGACCGCAGGGCGTCGCTCTGTCGGCGGCCTCATTGGCGCGGTTGCGCGGCGCGCTGGATTCGGTGCGCGATCCGAACCGGCCGCTGTTTCTCGCCAATTTCGTGCGCGTTCCGATCGTGGTGACCGCCAGGCTGCTGCGCAACCCTGCCTACGAGGCCGATGCGATGCTGGAAGATGCGCGCGCCCGGCTACTGGCGTTTTTCGCCTTCGATGCGATGCCGCTCGGCGAAGCCGTCTTTGCCAGCCAGATTTATGCCGAGCTGCAATCGGCCAAAGGTGTCGTGGCTGCCGACGTGGATGTATTCCAGCTCAAGCATTACGACGAGCTGACACTTATCGAGCAGGCTGCCCGTGCGGTTGACCTTGCGCCGCGCCAGCCGCATATCCGCATCTTCCCGGCGCGGCCGGCGCCGCCATTGGCGCTCATCGACCGCTTCGCCCGGGCGGGGTTCACCGGCGCGCCGCCGCCGGTGCTGGCCGCCGAGCAGGCCTTCATCGCGGATCCTGCCACCGATCTCATCCTGACAGCCGTGGAGGCGCTCTGATGGCCTTCTCCAACGCCGAGCGCGATCGTCTCTATGATCTTCTTCCCGCGTTCGTCCGCTCGCGCGATCAGGAAAGCGGCGAAGCGCTGCGGGCTCTTCTCGATATCATCGACAGCCAGGCGGACCTCATCGAGGAGGATATCGGCCAGCTCCAGGAAAACGCCTTCATCGAGACCTGCGAGCCCTGGGCCGTCGCCTATATCGGCGACCTGGTCGGCACCTCGCCGCTCTTCGACGAGAGCCGCATCAAGGACGGCGACACCGCGGTCGAACTGTTCCGCGATCTTGAAGGCGCCGAAGATCGTCGCATCAAGGCGCTGCATGGCCGCGCCGAGCGCAGCCTGCCGGGCAGGGGGCTCAGGCCCCTGGTCGCCTTGCGCTCACGCGCCGACGTCGCGAAGACGATCTATTACCGACGCCGCAAAGGCACTCTGCCGATGCTCGAGGAGCTGGCGCGCGACGTCACCGGCTGGCCCGCCCATGCGGTCGAGTATTTCGAGCTGCTCGGCTGGACGCAGTATCTGCGCAATCATCTGCGCCCGCATGCGTTGCGCACCCCGGACATACGCTCGATCGAACGCATGGACCGCCTGGGCGGCGCCTTTGATGAGATCCAGCATAGCGTGGATGTGCGTCCCCTGACACAGGATGAGGGCTGGTACAATATCCGCAATATCGGCTTTCATCTCTGGCGGCTTGCGGCCTATGCGCTGGAGCGAACGACAGCGCGCAGCGTCGGTGGAGCGGGTGATTTCCGTTACTTCTTCAGTCCACTCGGCCAATCGGCGCCGCTGTTCAGCCGCGTTCGACGAGAAGGCGACGAGTCCGGCCTTGCGACCGAGTTGCATGTGCCGCAGCCCATCCGCCCCGCCCGCTTCTACGCCGGTATCGGGGATTTCTACGGCGCGCTGGCCGATTCCCCGAGCCTGACGGTCCATGTGGATGGAACCGAAATACCTGTCTCGCAGGTCATATGCCGCAATCTTTCCTCCTGGTCGCAGCCGGCCGGCGATCGCATCGCCATCGACGTTGTTAGCGGCCGTATGTCTCTTGGACCGGCGCTCGTCCCGGCCGACAAAGTCGAAGTCTCGTACCACTATGGCTTCCCGGCCGATCTTGGCGGTGGACCATATCGCCGCCGGTCCTGGCTCATCCGGCGCAATTTCGCCCCCGACGTGCAGGTGATCGTAGTCGGCGGCGCGACCGGCCATCCGTCCGTCGCCGCCGCATTGACCGATTGGGTGAACAACGGACAGCACAATGCGGTCATCAGCATTCAGGACAGTCGCACCTATGACGAGACGATCGTCCTCGATGTGACCAGCGCGAGCGGGAATACGTTTGCCCTTGAGGCCGCCGATGGGTTCCGGCCGCATCTGCGCCTGGCCGCGCCCTTGCGGATCGCGGGTGATCGTCCCGATTTCGCGGTGACGCTGAGTGGCCTCCTGATCGAGGGGCGGGTCGTCATCGAAGGCTCGCTGCATCGTTTGCGCCTTCTTCATTCAACCTTGGTGCCGGCAGGCTCGATCGCCGAGACGGAACCACCGCCGCCGCCCCAGACGGAGCCCAGCCTTGCCGCCGTTGCCAGTCTGGCGAGCGGAGGCCCGGCCAATCAGGAGCTCGCCGTCGAGATCGCTTTCTCCATCCTGGGCGCGATCCGGCTGCCGGTGCATGCCGAGGGGTTGACCCTCCTCGACAGCATCGTCGATGGAACAGGGCAGGACGCGATTGCCGGCATCGAGGCGGCGAACCAGCCGGGGCCGGCTTTGCGCAGCGAGCGCGTTACGATCCGCGGCCGCACCCTTGTGCGTGAGATCGATCTCGCCACCGAGACAATCTTCGACGGCCATGTCGAGGCGGCGCGCGTGCAGAAGGGATGCGTGCGCTTTTCCTATGCACCGGCGACGTCGCGCACGCCGCGACGCTATCGCTGTCAGCCCGATCTCACCACCCGTAAGGCGATCGAGGAGGCGGAAGCGCAACAAGGGCCGCTCACGCCTGCCGAAAAGCAGGCGATGCGCAATCGCGTGTGGCTGCGCGTCAAGCCCGAATATACGTCCGAGGCCTATGGCCAGCCGGCCTATCTGCAATTGTCGCTGAAGGCGCCGGAGGAGATCGCCAAGGGCGCGGCCGACGGGTCGGAAATGGGCACCTATTGTCATCTCAAACAGCCGCAGCGTGAGGCGAACCTGCATGTCCGCCTCAAGGAGTATCTGCCTTTCGGCCTCGATTATGGCCTGGTCTATGTGACCTAGAGCGCTTCCCGCGAAAGTTGCTCGACTTTCGCGACAAGGAAGCGCTCCAGATGAATGCAATCGAGCCATTTTGTCCCGTTTTGATCGGATCCATTGATTCGATCAAAACGGGAAAGGCTCTAAGAGTTCAAAGGAGCGCGACGATGAGTGGTGACTATACGAGATTCACTTTCGATCCACACAAGCGCTTTTCGGGCGTGCTCATGCAGCAGGGACGCGTCCAGCTCGATTCCGACTGGAACGAGGAGGTCGCCATATTGCGCCGCCGTTTGCGCACCACGGCGCTCGATACGCTGGGACCGCTCGGCGTTCCCTACGAGGTCAGTCCGGACGCCTTCAAGATCGTCTTCATGGCGGGTCCGCCGGCGGATCTGTCGATCACGCCCGGTAGGCTCTATGTCGACGGAATCCAGGTCGAATGTTTCCCCGAGGATGGCGCCACTTATCAGAACCAGCCGTTTCATCCACCCTTGACGCTGCCGGCCTCCGGCGACGCGGTCGCCTATCTCGACGTGTGGGAACGCGAGGTCACTTATATCGAAGATAGCGAATTGCTCGATCCGGCGCTCGGCGGCGCGGACACCACGACGCGCCGACAGACGGTGTGGCAATTGCGCGTCGATTCTGTTCAGGGGGCCGCCTGCGGCATGCCGGTCGGCGATCCTCCGTCGGCGGGACGCCTGACCAGCCGCGCCATCGCGCCGCCGGCACCCGACGACCCGTGCATCCTGCCGCCTGCCTCTGGCTATCGTGGTCTCGAAAACCGGTTCTATCGCGTCGAGATCCATCAAGGCGGGCCGCTGGGCACAGCGCTGTTCAAGTGGTCGCGCGACAATGGCTCCATCGTTTCCGCCGTGCGCGATATCGCGGTGAGCGGATCGCAGACCACGTTGATTGTCAACCGCATCGGCCGCGATGCTTTCCTGCGCTTCCGCGCCGGCGACTGGGTGAGCGTGACCGACGATCACCGCGAGCTTGCCGGCGAAAGCGCCGACATGGCTCTCATTATCGACATCGACGAGACCAATCGCCGGATCGTTCTTGACCGCGCGTTGCCGCGGCCCGCGACACGGCCTTTCGGCGCCACGACCGCCGAGATAGCGGCGCGCCATACCAGAATTCAACGCTGGGATCAGACCGCCGCGACGAACACGATCGACGCCGATGGCCTCATCGGAACGGCCGCCGGACCGATCGCCATCGAAGACGGAATCGAGATGGAGTTCTCGGCTGATCCGGCCGGCGGCTCTTTCCGCACCGGCGACTACTGGGTCTTCTGGGCCCGCACCGCGACCGCGACGATCGAAGAACTCGTCGCGGCACCGCCACGCGGCATTCGCCACCATTATGCGCAGCTTGCCGCCATCAACGGACTGGGGGGCCCGGCGCCCGTCGTCACCGATTGCCGCCCGCCACCGCCGCAGCAGCAGGCCGGCGACTGCTGCTGCACGATCATCGTGCGCCCCGGCGAGGACATCCAGGCCGGTATCGACGCCCTGCCGGCACAAGGCGGTTGTGTCTGCCTCAAGACCGGACAGCATGTCGTCCGCGCACCTTTGCGCATCGCGCGCGGAAGCATCGTGCTCAAGGCCGAAAGTCCGGGAACCGTTGTCCAGTCCGTGGGAGACGGACCGGTTCTCATCATTGGCGGCGCTCAAGTGCGCATCGAAGGCGTCGATGTTCTGGGTATCGATTTCATGGCCGGATCCGCCGGAGCGGATGGCGTCGGCGTCATCACGGTGATCCAGGCGTCGCGGGTGCGCATCTCGCATTGCGGAGTGGGCGCCAAGGAGAACCGCGCTTTCATCGGACTTGTGGCCCAGGAAAGCGATCATCTCAGCGTCCTTTCTTCGCGCTTTGCCGATCTTGCCGGCGGCATGCTGGTGCGCCAGCGCTGCGAGGACTTCGAGGCCGACGAGAACATTTTCGAGACCCGGGAGCGCGAGATCTCGGTGTTCGGCATCGCCTATATGGAATCGGCTTTTTCGTGCCGCATCACACGCAACGTCGTATCGGGCGCTTCCTTCGGCATCATCGTCAATGACAGGCCTTTTGACGATGCGCAGTCGCTGGCCGACCTCTCCCTGGTGACAGACAATTTCGTCATCTGCCCGTCCAATCCGGAGGGGCCCGCCAATTTCCGCTCGGTGGCGATCGATGTCGCGGCCGACGGCTGCCGGATATCGGGCAATCGCATTCAATATGCCGACCCGTCCTATATCGGTATCCGCATCGGTGGTTCGCTCTGCGAGGTGAGCGGAAATACCGTGATCGCGCGCCTCAAGGAGCGCGATGACCAGGGACCGACCGCTGTGCAGATTGGCGGCATGGGAGCTTTTGCGCCGAAGACGATCCTGGGAGGCATTGTTGCGAACAATACGCTTGCCGGTTTGCAGCACGGCATCGCCTGTGTCGACGCATCGCGTCTTGTCATTGCCGGCAATGTGATCGAGGCGCTCGTGGCGGGCCGGCTGGGTTTCGGCATCACCGCCACCCGCATCGATGGAGCGGAAATAACCGGCAACCGGATCAACGGCGCCTTTGCGGCAATCTACTTGAGCAATGGCCGACGTAACCGGCTCGCCGGCAATGACTGCCGCGCCGGCGGCTTCGGCATCACCCTCACCGGCGAAACCGCGCCGCAGATTACCGGCAATCGGCTGGATCCGATCGATTTCTGGGGCATCTATGCCTACGGCATATCCGAACGTCTCGATATCACAGAGAACCGGCTGGCGCGCTGCGCCAGCGCGATGCCCAACCTCGCTTATGCGATTGCCTGCTATTCCGTCATGGGAGAAGCCAACATCTCGGAGAACGAGGTGTTCAATACGGGCAGCGACGGCAGCCCACAGGCAACATCCAAGGCCGACTATGGCATTCTGGGAGATCTGGTTCTCGAAGCGCGGATCGAGGGCAATCAGGTCACCTATGGCAATGCCGGCGCCCGCGATCCCAACCGCGAGGATCGCGCGCTGGTCATGCGGGGCGCCCTGGAATTCTCGCCGTCACCCGATTCCATATCTCTGGGTTTCGCGGCCCTCATTCTCGGCAATCGCTTCATTGGCACCGGACGCACGGCGCTGGTGGAATTGCGCCAGACGCAGATCAACGATCAGACCTTTTCCCGCTTCGAGCGGGTCGCCTTCAGCAATAATCACTGTTGGCACATGTCCACGCCGAATTTCGAGCATGGCAAGATGGCGACCGTCTGGCTCGTGGGCCGCGCCGCCACCGTCATGGGCAATCATATCAAATCCACGGTGCGCTTCTTCACCTCGGTGAATTTCAACAACATGCCAGGGCCCTATATGGGCAATGTCACCGCCGGCGACACGATCAACCATGTAGATCTTCCATCCCCCGTCGCTAATTTCAACCTGATCGCCAATTGAACGAAAGGCCCATCCGATGGCACTCGACAAGCTTTTGAAAGAGAGCGCCGCAAGGCTCGATGAGATTTTGAAGCAGCCGGTGCTCGCCAGGGTCGACCCCGCCGCTCTGGCCATGGCCGAGACACAACTCAAGCAGCGCATCGCCGACCTCGATGCACGCATCGCGGCGCTCATCGCCCGCCGTGACACCGCGATTGCCGCCTTTGACGCGGCCATTGCCGGGGACAAAGCCGAGCGGGATCGCCTCGCATCCGCCAGCCCGCCGGCACCGCCCGTGGGCGCCGTCTCGACCAGGCGCGCAGCGGCGAAGGCGACGCCCAAGCCCAAACCTAAGAAGAAGCGGTGACGCCAGCGAGCGGCCGCGACCACGAAGGTCAGGCATTGCAACCTAAATGTTGCCAAAAGGTCACAGTGCAGGTGAAAGGTAATGAAGGACAGCTCGTGGAATTGACGCCTAGCCATTCCAGGTAGACTTTAAGCGACCATGTCGAGGGGGATTTTACTGCGGAATGTTAACTTGCATGGATGCATGGGGGGCACTCGAACGAATGCGGTACCAAAATGCATTGATACGAGTGGCGGCTCTGACCGTCGGGCTTTTGATGGCGATACCGGCTGCCTATGCCCAGGAAGATTTGCGCGCGGCGGCGCAGAATCCCATCGGCAATTTGATCAGCTTGCCCTTTCAGGACAATCTCAACTTCGGCCTGGGTGACACGGACAATGTTCAGAACGTCCTCAATATTCAGCCGGTCTATCCGATTCATCTTAGTGACAGTTGGAACCTGATCACCCGACCAATCCTTCCGGTGATTTATCAGGAGCCCTTCTTCGCTGGCGAGGAGCTCGAGGAAGCCGAAGAAATACTCGGCGATGATGCCGGCCGCAACCTGTTCGGCCTCGGGGACCTTACCTGGGAGAATTTCTTTTCGCCGCGCGAGCCGACAGAATTGGCTCCGGGAGTCGGCTTGGTTTGGGGCGTTGGGCCGGTCCTTCAATCTCCGACGGCAACGAATGATCTTCTTGGGACGGGGAAGTGGTCTGCCGGACCGGCCTTTGTTGTATTCCTGGATGCCAAGCCGCTCCACATAACGACAGGCTTCTTGATCTTCAACATATGGTCCTTCGCAGGCGATGACGACCGTGCTGATGTCGATGCTATGACGTTGCAGCCGTTCCTCAACTATAACCTGCCTGAGGGCTGGTATCTGACATCGAGCCCCCTCATGACGGCCAACTGGGAGGTTGATGAAGATGAGCGCTGGACCGTGCCCATTGGCGGGGGCTTTGGGCGAATATTCAAAATTGGCGATCAGCCGATCAATGCAAATCTAGCCGCCTACTACAATGTCGTCACCCCCGATACCACTGGAGCCGACTGGCAGTTGCGTGCCCAGTGGACATTTCTTTTTCCAGAACGCTGATCGGCAAGGCTATTCAATAGGTTGCCCATTCGTACACGCCACTCGAAGTGTCTTCATCACCTTCCAACGCGGCGATGGGCGCTTGACATCGTGGGCCAGATGGGAGGATTTGGAAATATCAAGTTGAGGAGTTGCGTTCGGACGTCAACTCCTGAGTCCGACCGAACAGGCTCCTCTATCCGACCTCCGATAGGATCAAGCGAATGGCTCTCGGCCTCCGAATAATCCGTGAAATCCTGCAAGCTTTGCTACGCGTGTGGATCAAGAAGGATGAGCGTAATGTCCTCGAGAATGCCGCACAAACCAGCACGGCCTCTGGCGATGGAAGCGCGCTTGCAGGCGATGGAGCAGCGAGTCAATCGCCCGGGACTCCATCACGGCTGGTGAATGTACAGGCCATCCATGGCCGGCCATTGAATGCGACCGGATTGCGTGCTGTTGAGCGCACAACACAATTGGTCTTTGATCCCGGAGTTCACATCGATATGGCCAAGAAAGCTCCGCACCAGGAGAAGGAGTGGCCGGAAGCTCGCTGCAGAAGGTCCAGCGAAGTCAATTGGCAAGGGCGGCCAGACCAAGTCCGCCGGCAGATGTCGCCACGTAAATTGCGGAAGAACCAAAATCACGTGCTGGCGATCGTCACCTTGACGTCGAAGGAGCGCAGCTGGGCCAGGTGCTCGGCGCTGATCCCGTCATCGGTGATGACTTCCGAGATCGCCGAAATGTCGCAGAAGGTGGAGAAGGACGGCGCCGTGAATTTCGTCGAGTCGACCAGGAGGATGATGCGCCTGGCCGCCTGGATCATCGCCCGCTTGAGCGAAGCGACTTCGAGCGAGGCGTCGGTCAAAAGCCGCCCGGTCACCGCATAGGCGCCGACCAGGCAGAGATCGGCATGGATGGTGGCGAGGAACTCCTTGCCTGGCTCACCCACCATCATTTGCGAGCCGGTGCGAACCGTGCCGCCGGGCACGATCACCCGCCAGCTCGGGCAGGCGGCGCACAGACTCGCCGTCTCCAGGCTGTTGGTCACCGCGGTCAGAGGGATCTGGCGCTCGGCCGCCGCCCTTACCGCCTCGAGAACGGTCGAGCCCGTATCGAAGATGACGCTTTCGCGCGGATTGATGCGCTGGGCGGCAAGCATGCCGATGGCGCGCTTTTGCGGATGCTGCAGTTCGGCATTGAGGGAGGCTTCATGCTCGAAGGTCGCCTGCAGCGGCGGCAGCAGCAGCGCGCCGCCATGGGTGCGCTCGAGATAGCCGCCTTCGGTGAGCTGCTCGAGATCGCGGCGAATGGTCGAGGCGGACGCCCCGATCTCATCGGCGAGATCGAGGATCGTTGCCGCCCCATCCTTGCGCAGGCGCTCGAGGATCATCGCCCGGCGCTTGGCCGGCATGATCTCAACCCGCTTTGACTGGCTCTCCATGGCGCGTCCTTGCTGAATTTCTGGAATTGGCCGACCCGAGAACCAACAGGCAGCCGCCGGTGAAGCTGTCGCCGAGGCCCACGGTGGCGGCCGGATGGTCGAGATAGGGCGAGGCGCAGGCGACGAGCGACCAGTCGCCGTGCCGCGACAGAGGTGGAAGCGGCGGCGTGGCGAAGGTCGCGCGCGTATCGATGCTCCGCGGATAGGCCGGAACGCCGTGAGCGGCGCGTGTGCCGGCGAGAAGGCAGCCCATCATCAGGGCCTGCCGCTCCGCTTGGGGGTCGCCGCGCGTCGCCGCGGCCGCCCAGTGATCGGCATGGACGCAGACACGGTCGAGCCCGAGACGGTCGCCCAATGCGCACATGTCGCTGGCGAGATCAGCGTTGCCGGGAGCGAGCGCGAGGAATTCGGAATGACTCATGCCGATGGAGGTGATGAAGCCGGTCAGTCTCTCGACCGTCCGATCGCGATGCCGGGGTGTGTCGTAGCCGGCAAGCTCGAGATGCACGGTGCCGAGCCCGGCCGCCCGCCACTTCTGGATCATGCCTGTGACCTGCGCGACCTCGGAATCGATCAGCTCATAGGGGATGCTGTTGAACCCGGAGATGAGACCGGCGCCGGCCTCGTGCGCAAGCGCCGCGCTCAAGGTCTCGAACTGCGCATCGTGTTCGAGACCGGGATCATGGAAGCGCACGATGATGCGCGACGAGCGCCTGGGCGCCGCGCCGTCGATCGCCCGGCCGGCCGTATATTCGATGATGAAGATCTCGGGCTGCCTTGGTCCACGCGCGACGACGTCGGCGGCGCGGACCGCTTTGCCGTTCTCGGCGATGAGGATATCGGGGTGGATTTGCGCGAGCTTGTGGGCGCTACGGTCTTCAAGCGCGATCAGAGCGGGAGCACCGATCGCCGCGAGCGACCAGGCGGCCTGGGGACCGGTGCCGCCCAGCGCATAGCTGATCGGCACGTGAGCGGCGAGCCAGCCTGGCCCTTCCGGCCAGTCGATTCTCACTTCACCGCCAATGCTGGCAACCGCGCGCTCCTTGACCATCTTGCCGAAGGCGCGCGCCGGCTCAGGCGCGTCGGCTTCGAAGAGCGGAATGAGATCATGAGCGAAGATGCGCGCGTCGACACAGGCGCTCAGGCCGAACAGCATCAGCGGCGCTTCCCGGGCGATGCGCGGAATGTCGGCAATGAGATCGCGATAAAGGCCGGCCCAATCCAAATGCGGCGACATGATTCCTCTCAATGAGAGGCATAAGGAGCCAGATGTCGCTCTCTGTCAATCGGTTTTGGAAGGATTTGGAATGTTTCGATTTCAAAGATTCAGTGATAAATCAGTAAGTTGAGGTTAAATTCTAAATCTATGTTGGCAAATATTGATAGTTATTGCTCAGTTTTGGCGTAAGTGGTAGAAAGCACCGTCACCAGGGAGACAGGGCATGACGAAGTTGGACGAGAAGTTGGCGAGAATTCGGGCCGGAAAATACAAGCGCACTGACTTCATCATTGCCGATGCCAAGGATGGCGATATGGGAGCGGGCGTACTGGGCGCCGCGCCGAAGCGGGCGCCTGATGGCACCCGGCTGCGCGGCAAGACTCGCGCCGAATATCTCGACGATATCGAAGCGGTGGTGAAGCAGGGCGTTGTCGACGTCATGCTGGTTTCGGCGTCCAATCTCGAATTGCTGCATGAGCGGGGCGTCTTCAAGAAGAGCAAGGTCAAGCCGGTGATCCGCGCCAATGACACCACGGACTGCTGGGGTCTGGTGCGCCACGGTGTCTATCCAAAACTCGCCTCGCGGCCATTCCGCACCGCGAGCCTGCCGCGTGTGATGTATAATGCGGCGTCGCCGGGGAAGGGCGCGAGGAAGATCTACGGCACCGATCTCGGCCTCTACTCCATCACCATGATGAACGATCTCGACGCCGATTTGCGCACCATGGAAGCCTTCCGCGCCTTCCGAGAGGATGCGGCGGCCAACGGCTTCAAATACTTCCTCGAAGTCTTTAACCCGAATGTGCCGCACAATATGGAGCGCGAGCATCTCGGTGAATTTATCAACGACAGCCTCCTGCGCTGCCTCGCCGGCGTGATGAAGGCAGACCGGCCGCAGTTCCTCAAGATCGTTTATAACGGCCCGAAAGCGCTGGAAGAGCTTGCCACCTATGATCCGAGCCTCGTCATCGGCATTCTGGGCGGCGGAACCGGCACCACGCGCGACACTTTCGAGCTCCTGCATCAGGCTGAGCGTTACGGCGCCCGCGTGGCGCTGTTCGGCCGCAAGATCAACCAGGCCGAGGCGCCGCTGGCACTTCTGAGCATCATGCGCCAGGTGACCGACGGCACGCTCGCGCCGGACGAGGCCGTGCGCGCTTATCACGGCGAGCTGCAGAAGCTCGGCCTCAAGCCCTTCCGTTCGCTGGACGAAGACCGCGTCATCACCGAAGAACCGCTTAAGAGGGCGACGCTCAAGGCGGCCTGAACAAGAGCCGCTAACTGTTACTCCCTGGACTACGCCGGGCCGCAAGGTCCGGCGCTTCTTTATGTGCGGTCGCGGAAGGCGGCGAGCGCGTCGTGGGTTGGTCCAAGGGCCACCGGCAACTGCGCATAGACGGTGCGATAGAGCTCTTCATAGCGCGCCGTCCAATGGGGATCCGGCTCGACGACGCGCACCTGGCCGAGGCCTTCCGCCATGCGGCTTTGCGCTTCGGCGACGGAGCCGAACAGACCGGCGCCCAGCCCGCCCAGGATCGCGGCGCTGAGGCAGGTGGCTTCGCTTAAGGGAGTCACTTCGATCGGCCGGCCATAGACGCTGGCCTTGATCTTCATCAGGAGATCGTTGCGCGTGCCGCCGCCGATGATGCGGATGCGGCTGATCGGCGTGACACCCTTGATCGAGCTCAGATGGTCGAGACCGAGACGCGTGGAGAGGCAGAGGCCCTCGAGCACGCTGCGGAACAAGGCGCCGGGCGTGGCGTCGCCGGTGATGCCGATGAAGGCGCCGCGCGCATGCGGATTGGGGTAGGGCTGGTCGCCGCCGCGCAATTGCGGCAGGAAGCACAGGCCATTGCTGCCGGGCGGCAGCTTATCCGCCTCGGCGATCAGGCTTACATAGCTCGCCCCGCCGGTCTGGCGGCGGAACCACTCGATGGCGCCGCCCGATGTGGTGAGCCCGCACATGAGTTTGTAACGCGGCTTGTCTAGGCTGAGCACGCTTTGCTGATTGCCGCCCAGGCGCAGCGCTTCTTCGAAGATCGGACGGTCGTTCGCGAGGATCAGGCCCTCGGCCGTGCCCATGCTGTCGAGCAGGATGCCGGGCGCGGTGGTGTCGGCCGCAACCGTGCTGATGACATGATCATGCCCGCCACCGGAGATGGGGAGGCCCGGCGGGAGTCCGGTATCTTCCGCGCCCTTCGCATGGACCCGGCCCACCACGGCGCCGCTCGCGATCAACGGCGCGAAGAGGGTGGGATCGAGATCGAGTTTGCCCAGGATTTCGCCGGACCAGGCGAGCTTGCCGAGATCGAGGGCGTTGGTGCGCGAGGCGAGGGAGAAGTCCGTGCGCGCCTCGCCGGTCAGGCGGAAGGCGACCCAGTCCGCCATATTGAGCCAGCGCCGGGCCTTGCCGAAGACCTCGGGATGGCAGCGCCGCCACCATAGGATCTTGGCCAGGCTGAAGCTCGGTGAAGCGGTGACCCCGCTGGTCCTGAAGACGTAATCATCGCCGAGCTGGCCGCGCATCCTATTGCCATCGATAACGGTGCGTCCGCAATACCAGGCGATGATGGGCCCTAGCTCGCGACCTTGCTCGTCCACCAGGACACCGGCCTCGCCCATGCTGCCGGTGGCGAAGCCCTGGACAAGGCCATGCGGTTTCGTCGCCTGGGTGAGCTGCGTCAGGACCCGGCTGACGACCTGCCATAGCTCCTGCGGGTGATATTCGGCCCAGCCGGATTGCGGGAAATGCGTCGGCGTCGGCTCGGCGGCTTCCGCCACGATGCGGCCCTTGAGGTCGACCGCCACCGCGCGCACGCGTCCGGTGCCGAGATCGAGGCTCGCAAGCAACTGGGAGGCCAAGGTTCTAGCCTCTCACCGCGCCCAGCGTCAGGCCGCGCACGATATAGCGTTGCGCGATGAGCGCGATAATGACCGGTGGAATGATCGCCGTCATGGCACGCACGCCCATGAACCAGAACTGCACGCCGCGCGTATCGATGGCTCCGGCGATATGGACGGGAACGGTGATCGCGGTGCTGCTTCCAATCGAAACGGCGAAGAGAAACTCGTTCCAGGTGAAGGCGAAAATGATCAGACCCGCAGCCGCCATGGAGGGCGCCGCGAGAGGGAGCGCTATTCTCCAGAAGGCGCCCCAGTGGCCGGCGCCGTCGATGAGCGCGGCTTCCTCGAGCTCGACCGGCAGGTCGAGAAAGGTCTGGCGCAGGATCACCACGACATAGGGCAGTACGAACGTCGCATTGATCAGGACGAGGGCGAATTTTGTATCGAGCAGGCCCAGATAGCGCATGGTGAGGTAAAACGGAATCACGGTGGCGACCGGAGGCAGAACGCGCTGCGACAGGAACCAGACGGTAATGTCGCGGTTCTTCCAACGTTCGAAACGAAAGCGGGCGATGGCATAGGCTGCCGGCGTGCCGAGCGCCAGTGCAAGAAGGGCGGCGCTCACCGCGATAACCGTGCTGTTATAGAGCGCCTGCCCGGTTTCCGGCGTGCTGAGCTGGTCGATCCAGTTGTTGAGCGTCGGTGTGAAATTGATCCACGGCAAGCCGAGACCGGCGACCGTATAGGTGTCGATTGGGTTGCGCAGCGATTGTGAGAACGCCCAATAGATCGGAAAGGCGAAGAGCAACGCCACCGTAACGGCGATCAGGGAGGCAATGACCTCGCTCCACCCGTTCTTCAAGCCCGGTGCCCGGTCAGCCATAGCTTACTCTCAGACGTTTGAAGAATAATGTGACGACGATCATGACCACGATGAGCAGCGCATAGGCCATGGCGCTGGCATAGCCCAGATCGAAGAAGCGCAGGCCGGTGCGGAAAGCCAAGAGCGAGAAGGGCTGCGTCGCAACGCCAGGACCGCCGCCCGTCATCGAGAAAGGGATGTCGAAGAGTTTGAGCGATTCCGCCATGCGTAGCAGCAGCACGAGAATGATCGTCGGTATGAGGAGCGGCAGCATGACCTCGCGCAACATGTCGAGTGCGCTCGCGCCGTCGACGCGTGCCGCCTCGTAGAGCTCGTCGGGCACGCCCTGGAGCGCCGCCAGGAAGACGAGGAAGCAGAATGGCGTCCACTGCCAGATATCGACGAGAATGACCGAGATCAGGGCCCAGGTCGGGCTGGACAGGAAGGGAATGCCAGTCCATGCGAGCGGGCCGCCGACTTCATAGAAGATGGTGAAGAACGTATAGCCGACAGCCAGCGGCGTCGCAAAAATCGGCAGAATCATCACCGCCCTGAGCACGGGTCTTCCAAAAATATGCTGATTGAACAGGACAGCGAGCAGGAAGCCTAGGGCGAGTTCGAGCGGCACCGCGATCAGCACGAACAGCAGCGTGACGCGGATCGCTTCACCCACCTGAGGATCGCTGAACATGCGCTTGAAGTTGTCGATCCCGATGAAGGTGGCGATGTTCACCTGGTCCTTGATGACGACATTCTTGGTGCGTGGCTGTCCGGCGTCATCGAGCACGGGCTTGCCGGCCGCGTCGAGCATGGGCTGCTTCTCGCGCTTCACCTCGACCTTCTGCTCGATCTTGTAGAAGGCCAGATAGAGCGAGTAGCCGAGCGGGAAAACGGTGAAGGCAAGCACCCAGATGACGGCCGGCGCCAGCAGCAGGAAGCGGATCTTTCCAGTCCAACGCATCGATCCCCCTTCAGTTCGAAAAGAGCCGGGGCGGCGCTGGCCGCCCCGGTGCGTTGTCAGTTCTTACGGCGTGTAGCCGATTGCTGCCTGATAGTCGGCCTTCTGCTTGTCGCGGCCGATACGGTCAGTAACGCCTTCCCAGGCCTTCGCCGTATCGTCGAGCGCCTGCTGGGCGTTCTTGGAGCCGCTCATCGCCGCCGACAGGTTCTTGTCGAGAATGTCCCAATACTCGAAGGTACCGGGGATGCGCAGATAGGTGAGCATCGTCGGGGCGTAGAAGACTTCGTGATAGGCATGCGTATAGGCCTTTGCGTCATTGGCGTCCCAGCCGGCCTTTACATAGTCCTCGATCTTGGCGGTGCCACCGTCTTCCTCCAGGAACTGGTAGGAGTAGCCCGGATCGACGCCATCCCAGCCGACGGTCGCCATCAGCTTGGAGACCGGCCGGATCGCCATCAGCGACAGGAAGGAATATGTCGCCTCCGGATTGGCCGAGAAGTTCGAAATAACGCCATGCCATGAGCCGCCGACGGTATTGCCGACGAGACGCGGCTTGTCGAGCTTCACGAAAGCCTTCTTTTCGAAGTCATAATATTCGTTCGACGAAGGCATCATCGCCGCGGAACATTTGCCTTTGATCTTCGAGCGGCTTTCATCCTGGCACAGGGCGCCGACATCGCCCCAGCTGAACGCGAACACCGCCTTGCCGCGCAGGAAGTAATCCCAGGCCTCGCCAAGCGACCAGCCGACCTGCGCGGAGGGGCCGGTCTTATGCAACTCCTGCAGGAACTCCAGCGCCTTTACATGGCCGGGGCTGTTGATCAGAGGCTTCATGTCTTCCGGATCGAACCAGTAGACATTCTGCGTGCGCGTGACCTTGTCGCCTGGATTGATCACGAAGGAAGAAGAGAGCGACTGGAAGTGATAGTGGCCCTGCTCGCCGACCTTCAAATGAAGAACCGTGCCGCTGTCCGGATCGGGATCGTCCGCGTCCCAGTTCTTGCCGTTGAAGTACTTCGAGATGTCGAGCAGCTGTTGCCAGGTCTGCGGCGGGTTCGGCAGGTCGTAGCCATATTCCTTCTTGAACGCAGCCTGATGTTCGGGATTACCGAGCACGTCCGAGCGGTAATAGAGGACCTGACCGTCAGCATCGTTCAGCACGCCATAGCCGACACCTTTCCATTGGTACAGCGCCTTGAGCGATGGCGGCATGTCATCATAGGTCCATTTCGGATATTTGCCCGATTTCTGCAGATCATCTATGGCGTAGCCATAGCCAGCCGGCACGATATCGCCATACCAGAAGGCGCCGACCATGAAGGCATCGTATTGTCCGGTGCCGTTACGCAGGTCGAGCATCATCTTTGTATAGTGTTCGGCGAAGGGCAACTCGACGATATTGACCTTGCCACCCGACAGCTCCTCCCAGATCGGGCGGAATTGATAGAGCGGCCCGCTGATGCCGCCTTTCGGGCCGGCGCCATTGACGGTTACCGTGATCGTGACGTCCTTGAAGGGCTGCTTGTCGGGGCCGAATTCGCTCCCGAGCTCCTCTCGGCTCGTAGTGATAACTTGATTATTGTAGGCCTCGCCGAGCTTGAGGAGGACAGTTCCGTCATCCTTCCATTCGACATACTGGCCGGCGAGGGCGGGGGCTGCGAGCAACGTCAAGGCAGGCAAAGCAAAGAGCGGCCACTTGAGTGGATGCACCATTTTACTCCTCCCATTTTAACCAGTTGTGCGGGCGCACTCTGGCTTGATCTGACGAAGCGAGCATACATTCTTGAAGGGAAAGCACAACCGTCCGATTTGGTTTTGTATGACGAATTCGCTGTGCACTGCAGCGAAGGCCGGCGGCGAATTTCGATCATTTACAACGTGATAGTGTGATCATTCCTAATCATCATGAGATTGCACCTCGACCAAGGTCGGATCATGCAATAGGGTCGCTCCGTGCAAGGAACGCTGGCTTGGGGGATATCCATGGCTTCGGTTGATGTTGTCGATGTGCGCAAGGCCTACGGCGTACATGAGGTCATTCATGGCGTCTCGATCGGTATCGAGGATGGCGAGTTCGTCATCCTGGTGGGGCCGTCGGGCTGCGGAAAGTCGACATTGCTTCGCATGGTCGCCGGGCTCGAGGCGATCACCAAAGGCGATATCCGGATTGCCCAAAAAGTAGTCAACGACCTGCCGCCCAAGGACCGCGACATCGCGATGGTGTTCCAGAATTATGCGCTGTATCCGCATAAGACGGTGGCGGAGAATATGGGCTTCGCGCTCAAGCTTCGCCGTGCGCCGAAGGAAGAGATCGAGACGCGCGTGAAGCGCGCGGCGGAAATCCTCGGTCTCGTGCCCTATCTGGAGCGCTATCCGCGCCAGCTTTCGGGCGGCCAGCGCCAGCGCGTCGCCATGGGGCGCGCCATCGTGCGCGATCCGGCGGTCTTCCTTTTCGATGAGCCCTTGTCCAACCTCGACGCCAAATTGCGCGTGCAGATGCGGGCCGAGATCAAGGAGTTGCATCAGCGCCTGAGGACAACCACCATTTATGTGACGCATGACCAGGTCGAGGCCATGACCATGGCCGATCGCATCGTGGTGATGCATGACGGTGTGGTCGAGCAGACCGGTTCGCCGCTCGAGCTCTATGACCGGCCGGAGAATGTCTTCGTCGCCGGCTTCATCGGCTCTCCGTCGATGAATTTGCTTAAAGGCAAGATCCGCATCAACGGCGGGCCGACTTTCGTGATGGACGATGGCACGGCGCTTCCCTTGACGTCCGCGCCATCGGGAGCCGATGGAAGGCCGGTCATCTATGGCATCAGGCCGGAGCATCTGACGCTGGGAGGCCATGAGCTCAAGGCTGAAGTGACCGTCGTCGAGCCGACGGGATCGGAGACCCAAGTCTTTGCCAGACTCGGCGGCCAGAAGATTGTCGGCGTGTTCCGCGAGCGTGTCGCCGCCAAACCCGGAGAGGCGCTGCCAATCACGCCCAATCTCGACGCGGTGCATCTCTTCGATGAAGGAACCGGCAAACGTCTGAACTAGCCCGCCACTGATCAGGGGCAGTCCGAATGGATTCGCGTGTGTCCTCCCTTCATCCTCTCTTGCCGCAGATGGCCAATGCGCTGCGCTTCCTCGCCGCAGACGCAGTCGAGAAGGCTCAGTCGGGTCACCCCGGAATGCCGCTCGGCATGGCCGATATCGCGTCCGTGCTCTTCACCCGCCATCTGAAATATGATGCAGGCGCGCCCAATTGGCCCGACCGCGACCGCTTCGTCCTCTCCAACGGTCACGGCTCCATGCTGCTCTATGGTCTCCTGCATCTGACGGGCTACGAGACGGCTACCCTCGATGAGTTGAAGCGCTTCCGACAGGCCCATTCGCGCGCCGCCGGTCATCCCGAATATGGCTATATGCCGGGCATCGAGACGACCACCGGGCCGCTCGGACAGGGGATCGCGACGGCGGTCGGCATGGCGCTGGCCGAGCGCCTGCTCAATGCCGAATTCGGTGACGGCCTCGTCGATCACCACACCTGGGTATTCTGCGGCGATGGCTGCCTGATGGAGGGCATCAGCCAGGAGGCGATCTCGCTCGCCGGCCATCTGAACCTGGCGCGCCTCACCGTCATCTTCGACGATAATGGCACGACGATCGACGGCCCGACTTCTATCGCCACTTCCGACGATCAGCGGAAACGCTTCGAAGCCTCGAACTGGGCCACGATCGCCATCGACGGACACGACCCGCTGGCGATCGACAGGGCGCTTGCCGGGGCGCGCGTCGCCGACCGCCCGACTTTTATCGCCGCTCGGACGCAGATCGGCTTTGGCGCCCCGACCAAGCAAGGCAAGTCCATCGTTCATGGCGCGCCTCTGGGCGCCGCCGAGCTCGCCGCCATGCGCGAGAAGCTTGGTTGGCCGCATGCCGCCTTCGCGATCCCGCCAGAACTTCTGGCGGCGTGGCGCGAGGCGGGCCGCCAGGGGGCGGCGGCCCGCCAGCTCTGGGAGACGCGCCATATGGCCTTGGCCGAGGAGCGGCGGGATGACTTCGATCGCCGTCTGGCGGGCAATTTGCCGGCCGGTCTCGAAGCCGCGGTGACGGAGGCTATCGCGTCGTTCACGGAACATCCTGAGGCGATCCCCATCCGCCAGGGCAGCCAGAAGGCGGTTGGCGTTCTGGCGAAGCATCTGCCGGAGTTGGTCGGCGGCTCGGCCGATCTCACCGGGAGCGTGCTGAGCAAGCCCGCCGACATGGCTATTCTCGACCGGCAGAGCTTCATGGGCAGCCATATTGCCTATGGCGTGCGCGAGCATGGCATGGCAGCGGCGCTCAATGGTCTGGCGCTGCATGGCGGCTTCCTGCCTTATGGCGGCACCTATCTGACATTCAGCGACTATTGTCGGCCGGCGATACGCCTTGCCGCCTTGATGGGCATCAAGGTGATCTTTCTCTTCAGCCACGATTCCATCGGTGTCGGCGAGGACGGCCCCACCCACCAGCCGGTCGAACACCTCGCCTCGTTGCGCGCCATGCCAGGGCTTCGCGTCTATCGTCCGGCCGATCAGGTCGAAGCGCTCGAATGCTGGTATGACGCCATCGCCGGCAAAGGCCCCAGCGTCATGGTCGTCGCCCGCCAGAAAGTGCCCCAGCTGCGTGTTGAACCGCGTAGCGACATGCCGGCCCGCCAGGGCGCCTATGTGATTGCCGATGCCGCCGGCGCGCGCGATCTGACGTTGCTGGCCACCGGATCCGAGGTCAGCCTTGCCATTGCGGCCCAGAAACTGCTGGCCGGCAAGGGCCTCGAGGCCGCGGTCGTCTCGATGCCATGCTGGCAGACTTTCGAGTTGCAGTCGGCGCAGTATCGCCGCCAGGTGCTGGGCGAGGCGCCGACCTTTGCCGTCGAGGCGGCCTCGCCCTTCGGCTGGCATCGTTATGTCGGGGAGGATCGGCGGATTATCGGCATTGACCGGTTCGGCCTCTCGGGGCCGGGTGCGCAGGTCTATGAAGAGTTTGGCTTGACGGCCGCCAAAATCGCGCAAAGGGTTGCCGACAACCTCTAGGCCTCGGGGCAAGCGCAAATGCAGATCGGAATCGACATCGGCACCTCGGCCGTCAAATTTCTTCTCGTCGATGACGCGCAGAGCCTGGTGGCGAATATCGAACGGCCTTTGCATCCGGTCCAGCCAAAGCCTTTGTGGTCGGAGGACGATCCCGAGAATTGGTGGCAGGCGGTGGCCGATGGTCTCGACCTCCTGGCGCGCGATCACCCCAAGGCCATGTCAGGCGTGCGCGCCATCGGTCTCTCGGGCCAGATGCATGCCGCCGTTCTCCTCGATGACGCGGATCTCCCGGTGCGGCCGGCTATTCTCTGGAATGACGGCCGCTCCGCCGGCGAGGCCGCCGAGCTTGCGCAACTGGGTACGGGGCTCCAGCGCGAAATGGGCATACTGCCCATGCCGAGCTTCACCGGACCGAAATTCCTCTGGCTCAAGCGCAACGAGCCCGATGCCGTTCGGCGCACGCGCTCCTTGCTTCTCGCCAAGGACTTCGTGCGCTTGAAGTTGTCGGGCGAGAAGGTCACCGATGTTACGGATGCGGCAGGAGCCTGGCTTATCGATGAGGCGAAACGTCAGTGGTCGGACGCGGCCTTGTCGGCTTGCGGAATCGATCGGTCTCTTTTGCCCGCTTTGATGGAGTCGCAAGAGGCGAGCGCCGTCCTGAAGCGCGATCTTGCAGCACGCTGGGGATTGCCGTCTGACGTGGTCATCGCCGCCGGGGCTGGCGATGTCCCGGCGGGCGGCATCGGTGTCGGCGCCATCAATCCAGGCGACGGCTTCATTTCGCTCGGCACCTCGGCGCAGATCTTCCTCGCTGACACGGCGCATCATCCCGATCCCGGCCGCCTGGTTCACGCCTATTGCCACGCTCTGCCTGACCGATGGTACAGGATGGCCGCCTTGCTGAATGGCGCAGGCCCGCTGTCCGCCTTCGCGCGCTGGACCGGAGACGGTGACATTGCCGCACTTCTTGCCGAAGCTGAAGCGAATTTCCGCGGGCCGTCCTATTTGCTGGCGCTGCCCTATCTCTTTGGCGAGCGCACGCCGCATAATGACCCTTTGGCACGCGCCGCGATCGTTGGCATGACCCATTCGACCACGCGCGCCGACCTGATCCAGGCGGTGCTCGAAGGCATCGCCTTCTCGCTGTGCGATGGCCTCGATGCCCTGATCGGCGACAAGCCGCGACCGGAAAGCCTTGCGCTGATCGGCGGCGGCGCGCGCTCATCCTTCTGGGCGAAGCTCATCGCATCGGCTCTCGATCTGCGCCTGGTGCGTTACGAGGCCTCCGATCGCGGTCCTGCTTTCGGCGCCGCTAGGCTCGCCCGCCTCGCGGTGACGAAAGAGGATGCCAGGACGGTCGTGGTGCCGCCGCGGATACACGACGTGATCGAACCGGATAAATCGCTGTACGAGGCCTATCAGCCGCGCCTGCAGGCTTTCCGCATGCTCTACAAGGCGCTGGTGCCGGTCTGGCCGGCGGTGGCGGGCTGAACGGCCGGGCGGCGCTCACACCGAGCTCAACAAGAGGCTCGTCTCGCTGTTCGAGATGCCCTCGATCATGCGCACTTCGCGCAGCACGCGGTCGAACTCGGCGAGGCTCGAAGCGCGGATCTCAGCGACGAGATCCCACTTTCCGTTGGTCGTATGCAGGGCCTGCATCTCGGGCAGGCCGCGCAATTTCTTGATGACCTGCGTGGTCGATTTGCCCACGACCTCGATCAGCATCACCGCACGGACGATATCGGTCTCATAGTCTTCGCGCACCCGGATGGTGAAACCGGCGACGGCGCCCGTCTCGAGAAGGCGATCCAGCCGGTTCTGCACGGTGCCGCGCGACACGCGCAGCACGTGCGCCAGCTTCGACAGGGGCGCGCGTCCGTCGCCGCGCAATTGCGCGATGAGGCGGCGGTCGAGATCGTCGAACGCGTATTTGGCGATTTCTTTCTTGGCCGTCTGCTTTGTCATTCTGCTCAGTCTTCTTGAGCACTTTTATCAGTCTGATGTGCAATATTACAAGTAATCGCCGTTTCGATCGAAATTCGTTCAAACTAGGGTTCTTTTTGGCTGAATGAACTAATGGTGATTGACGACATGCTCCAACCTTCCGCGCAGGCTTTCGTTCCCTTTGTGAGCGTCGAGAACATGATGCGGCTGGTGCATCAGATTGGCGTCGAGACGGTGCTCAAGGAGCTCGCCTTCTATATCGAGGAAGATTTCCGGCGCTGGGAGCTTTTCGACAAGACGCCGCGGGTGGCCAGCCATTCGCGCGACGGGGTGATCGAACTGATGCCGACATCGGACGGCGAGGTCTATGGCTTCAAATATGTGAACGGCCACCCCAAGAATGCAAAGGAAGGCCTCCAGACGGTGACGGCGCTTGGACTTCTGGCGGAAGTCGCGACCGGCTATCCCGTGTTGCTCACCGAAATGACGCTGCTAACGGCTCTGCGCACCGCGGCGACCTCCGCCATGGTGGCGCGCCATCTGGCGCCCGAGGAGACCCGGACTATGGCGCTGATCGGCAAGGGCGCCCAGGCGGAATTCCAAGCCATCGCCATGCGGGCGATCTGCGGCATCGAGGTGGTTCGTCATTATGACATCGACCCCGCCGCGACGCGCAAGGCCGAGCGCAACTTGGCGCCGCTCGGGCTCGCGATCACGGCTTGCCGCTCGGCCGAGGAGGCGATCGAAGGCGCCGGCATCATCACCACCTGCACGGCCGACAAGCAATATGCGACGATTCTCACCGACAACATGATCGGGGCGGGAGTGCATATCAACGCGATTGGCGGGGATTGTCCCGGCAAGACCGAAATTCATCCGGACATTCTGAAGCGCGCCGACGTCTTCGTCGAATATCCGCAGCAGACGCGCATCGAGGGAGACATCCAGCAGATGCCGGCCGATTTTCCGGTCACCGAGATCTGGGAGGTCATTGTCGGCAAGGCGAAGGGACGGGTCTCGCAGCATCAGCTGACTTTGTTCGACGGCGTCGGCTTTGCCATCGAGGATTTCTCCGCCTTGCGCTATGTGCGCGACCGGCTGGAGGGAACCGATTGCGCCGAGCTTCTCGACATGATCGCCGATCCGGACGATCCGCGCGATCTCTTCGGCATGCTGCAGCGGGCACGGCCGGTGCAAGGGAACTGACGCCATGCCGGTCTATTCGCCCCAGGCGCCCGCCGCGGTGGTGATGGTGCGCCCGCATCATTTCACTGTGAACACCCAGACGGCTGCCGACAATGCCTTTCAGCGCGACGTCCTCGACAGTTCCAGTCATTCGCGACGCGCCTATGAGGAAATCACCAGAGCCGTCGATGTCCTGCGAAAGCTGGGCGTAGGCATCCACCTTTTCGAAGACGAGGGCACCGAGACCCCCGATGCGGTCTTCCCGAATAACTGGTTCTCGACCCATTCTGGCGGTCATATCGCCATCTATCCGATGAAGGCGCCAAACCGGCGCAAGGAGCGACGCGCCGATGTGATCGAATTTCTGAAACGCGAATATCGCGTCCAGGACGTGATCGACTATTCCGGACTGGAGCCGGACGGGCTCTTCCTCGAAGGTACGGGATCGATGGTGCTCGACCATATCGACCGGGTTGCCTATGCGGTGAATTCCGACCGCACCAATCCCGTGGCGCTCGAGCGCTTCTGCACCCATTTCAATTTCGAGCCGATCGTCTTTCCGGCCGAGGACGGCAATGGCGTGCCGATCTATCACACCAATGTGCTGATGTGCGTGGCGACCGACTTCGCTTTGATCGGCGCGGAACTGATGGTCGGATCCGAAGGCTGGCGGAAGGTGGTGCCGCGCCTCGAACAGTCGGGCCGCGACGTCATCGCGCTCGATCGTGATCAGATCGCGCGCTTTGCCGGCAATGCAATCGAGCTCCAGGGTGACAAGGGGCGGGTCCTCGCACTTTCGCGCACGGCATACGATGCGCTGAGGCCCGAGCAGATCGCGCGTATCGAGGCACATGCGCGCATCGCCGCCCTCGACATCGGGACGATCGAGCTGGCCGGCGGCTCGGTACGCTGCACCATGGCGGGAGTGCATCTGGCGCCCCGCGATTAAGCTGGGCGCCAGGCAGCGTCATTTCGCGATCTGCTTGGCGATGGCACCCATGGCGGTGATGACGAGGCGTCCGAAATTGAGGGCGCCCAGGCCGTCGACGTCGCGTTCCGGCATATATTCGACGAAGTCCATTGCTCTGATGCGCGCCTTGCGCGCCACGCCCTGGATGATGTCGGCGCATTGATAGTAGCTGAGCCCGCCGGGGGTGCGGCCGATGACGCCGGGGATGATCGCGGGATCGAGCGCATCGGCATCGATGCAGACGATGACCTGCGAGCCCTTAGGGACCAGATCGAGCACCGCGCCGACGCCGGAGCGGTGGACCTCGCGGCCGGTGACGAACTTGACGCCCCAGTCCAGCGCGTCGCGATAATCCTGCGGGCGGGCCGAGCCGATGCCGCGCGCGCCGACCTGGATGATCCGCTCGACATGCGCCATCTCCGAGGCGCGCCGCATGGTCGAGGAAAGCCCCATGGTCTCGCCCATATGAAGATCGCGCCAGTCGATATGCGCATCGATCTGCAGGATCGTGTATTTCTGCGCGCCGGCGAAGGCTTCGAGCATGGGAATTGGTATCGAATCGTCGCCGCCAAGGAGGATGGGGACGGCGCCTCGGGCGATGATTCGCTTGACCGTCTTGCGGATGAGGTCGCGATTTCCCGCCGCGTCGCTTTCGTCGAAGGCGAGATCGCCGCAATCGGCGGCCTTGAGGCTATCGTCGGGAAAGATTGGACCATCATTGTCGAAATCATGATGATGGAGATTGGCGGCAAGCGAAGCTACAGCCTGGCGCAGCGCCCGTGGTGCGTTGCGGCAATAGGCGCCGACGCTCGCATAGGGCGTTGCGCAGGGAGCGCCGAGCAGCGCGATTGGTGCCGTCAGCGCATCGAGGTCGGTGCAGGCGGGCAGGCCGAGAAATGTCGTGGTGGTGTCGGCGGCGCCGAACAGGGCGCCGAGGCCTGGCTGGTCTGTCATGGAAGGTCCTTTCTGATCACAAATCGATGCCGCGTCTGGCGGTGAGTTTCTCACCATCCGATAGCCTCTCTCCTTGGCGGCGTCCGCTACGCCAGGCAAGCATACGTTGTCGCAGCTATGCGTGGGGGCGCAGCCGTCAATGTCCGAATCATGTGGAAAGCGTTGATGCTTACTTTGCGGAATAACGATGCATGCGCTGGCAGGCAAAACAGTGTTGGTGAGCGGCGAGGTCGGCAGAGTACCGTCTTCAACCAGCGGGAGCGAAAGAACGGGCGGCGGCGAGAATGTGGCTCCTGAGCAGGGCCACCGCCAGCTCGGTGTCGTGGCTTCGGCAGGCCGAAAGGATGGCCTTGTGGTCGGCATGGGCGCGGTCTCGCCCGGCCGTCAGCGTGATCTGCATGCGCAGATAGCGGTCGATGCCGGAGTGGATCCGTTCGAGCTGGCGCATGATGGTCGGTCGCTTGGCCGGCTCGTAAAAGGCGACATGGAGATGCCAATTCGCCTCCGCCCATTGGGCCACGTCGATGCCATCCATTTCGAGGATCAGCTGTTCGGCCGCGGCCGCGTCGGTCTCGGTGAAGTTGGGCACGGCCAGCGCCAGCAGATGCGGCTCGATCAGGAGTCTGAGCTCGAAGAGTTCGGCGACTTCCTCGGCCCGGATCGGCGCGACTTTGCCACCCTTTTGCGACGTGAGGATGACCAGCCCTTCCGCCTCGAGCTGGCGAAAGGCTTCGCGTACGGGGCTGCGGCTGACGCCGAGTTCGGCGGCGATGTTCTCCTGATGCAGCCGCATGCCGCTTGGATATGTGCCAGCGATGATCCGGCGCCGGATTTCGCGCGCTGCTTGGGTCGCCGCTGTGCCCACATCACTTATTTTTGCATTCATTTTTGCTGACGACTCGGATTTTTACGCCTGAAATCTCCTTGTTTTCTAGCTTCTAGCCAAATGCCTTGCAAGCGATTCGACTGAAATGTATACATTTCACATTTCGTGCTCCCTGCTTGTAGGGAGCCCCCCGATGGAGATCCGAGACATGCCCTGGACTGGCGTATTTCCTGCCGTGACCACGAAGATGCGGCCAGACGGCGAGATCGACATCAAGGCAACGCAGGCCAGTCTCGACCGTCTGATCGCCAACGGCGTATCGGGCGTAATCGTCCTGCCGATGCTGGGCGAGAATGCTTCCCTGCGGCAGGCCGAGCGCGACATGGTGGTGCGGGCCGCGAAGGAAGTCGTGGCCGGGCGCGTGCCACTGCTGTCCGGCCTCGCGGAACTCTCCGAGGAAGATGCGGTCGCTGCGGCCCGCAATTACGAGAAACTGGGCGCCGAGGGGCTGATGGTGTTTCCGAGCCTCGCCTATCGGACCGATTCACGCGAGACGGTCGCCTGGTATCGCGCCGTCGGCGGCGCCTCCGGTCTCCCCATCATGATCTACAACAATCCGCTCGCCTACAGGGTCGATGTCGGTCCTCAGGAACTCGAGCAACTAGCCGACATGCCGAGCATCGTCTGCATCAAAGAAGAGAGCGGCGACATCCGCCGCATCACCGATATCTACAATCGGGTCGGGGATCGCTATGCGGTTTTCTGCGGCGTGGACGATCTGATTCTCGAAAGCGTAGCTCTTGGCGCCACGGGCTGGGTTTCGGGTATGACCAATGCCTGGCCCGAGGAGTGCGTGCGACTTTTCAATCTCTGTCGTGACGGCGCCTTCACCGAAGCGCGCGAGCTCTATCGTATCCTGACGCCGTCTTTCCACCTCGATACGAGCGTCAAGCTGGTCCAGTACATCAAGCTTGCCGAACATCTGGTCTATGGCGCGCCCGACGCGGTGCGTCGTCCACGTTTGCCGCTCACCGATGCCGATCGCCGCGAGGCGACAGCGATCATCCAGGATGCGATTACCGCTCTCGCGCGAAAGGTGGCCTGAACTATTCGGCCGCGGCTTGCGGATGCGGCGGCAGAGGCACCATCATGGTCATGCGGATGAGATCGGACAGGCTGCCGGCGCGCATTTTCGTCATGACATTGGCGCGGTAGATTTCGATCGTACGGATGCTGATGCCGAGGTCGAAGGCAATCACCTTGTTGGGCCGTCCGGCGATGAGGCCCTCGAGAACCTGGCGCTCGCGCACCGAGAGCTGGTCCAGCCGTGCCGCGATTTCCGATCGCTGGCCGGTTTGCCGGCTTTGCTCCTGCTGGCTTTTGAACGCCGAGCTCACCGCCGCCAGCAGGGTCTCATCGTCGAAAGGCTTCTGAAGGAAATTGACGGCGCCGGCGCGCATCGCTTCGACGGCGAGGGGAATATCCCCGTGACCGGTGATGATCAGAACGGGCATCTCGACAGGCCGTTTCTTCAACTCGCGCAACAGCTGCAGGCCGTCGATCTCCGGCATGCGCAGATCGGTTATGACACAGCCCGCCGCGAGCGCCGCAGGCTCGGCGAGCAAAGCGGCCGCGGAGCCATATGTCTTGACGGAATATCCGACACTTTGAAGTAGGAATGCGAGGGAATCGCGTGCGGCTTCGTCGTCATCGACGACATGAACGATTTCAGGCGGCATGGTCTAGTTCGTCTTGGGCTATGCGCGGGAGGGTGAAACAGAAGGCGGCACCGCCTCCGGGGCTGGCTTCGTGCCAGATCTTGCCGCCGTGGGATTCGATGATCACGCGCGAGATGAATAGGCCGATGCCCATGCCGTCCCGCTTCGTCGTGGCGAAGGGCTCGAAGAGCCTGGGGACGCGGTGGCTCGCCACGCCTGGACCGGTATCCGCGACCATGACGCTCAACATCGACTCGTCAGCTACCGCAGTGGAGATCGTGATCTCGCGCCTACCAGCATCGGCCACAGCCTCGGTGGCATTGCGGATCAGATTGAGGATCACCTGCTGAATCTGAACGCGGTCGACCAATACGAGTTCACCTCTCAGCTCATGGTTGACCGTGACGTGAACACCGTGGTCACGGGCATCGGGAAAAGCGAGGGCGCTCGTATCCTCAATCAGCCTGTCAATGTTCTCAAATGTGCGTTCGGATTCGCCGTGTGCGACCAGATCCCTGAGCCGGCCAATGATCAGGCCGGCCCTCAGGGCCTGGTCGGCGGTCTTGTCGAGAATGGTCGTGAAATCGGGCTGCCTTTCCTCTGCATGCCGGGAGGCGGCGTATTTGAGGCCCTTGAGATAATTCGTGATCGCACAAAGCGGCTGATTCAGCTCATGCGCCATCGCGGAGGCCATGGTGCCCATCAGGCTCACGCGGGACGCGTGAATCATCTCCCTCTGAAGTGCTTGCAACCTTGCGTCCGCGTGCTGCTTTTCGGTGAGATCGATTGCCAGCCCGACGAAATAGGGCCTGAGGCCCGAGCGCCATTCTGCGAGCACGAGTTCCATGGGAAACCGCGATCCGTCCTTGCGCAGGCCGACGCCGCAATATTTGAAAGCGCCTGCTTGCCGGTCGGCGGATGCCGGGCAGGAGCGCGCCTGCCAGTCCTCCATCAATAATTCGGCTCTCTTTCCGACTACCTCGCCGGCGGCGTAGCCGAAAAGCTGCACCGCGGCGCCATTGAATTTCTGGAGCGTGCCCGCTTCATCGAGTACCAGCATGGCGCCGGGCATCGTCTCAAGAATAGCGGTCAGGTCTCGGTTGCTCTTGCCGGCCTCGCAGCGGGTGCGATGCATGGTATCGCCGAAGATGGACAGGCCGATCGCGATGACGCCAAAAGCCGCGCTGTTGAGGAGAAGGTGAAGGTCGTCACCTCCTGTTTCACCGACGGCGTGCAGCGTGAGGGCGAGGCTGGTCGTCGTGACCAGGGCGCCAAAGCGAAAGCCGCCGAGAAAGGCCGCCGTCAGCACTGCGGGTATGAAGATCAGGAACTGGATGTGTTCGCCAAGGAACCGGGAGGTGAGAACCTGCAGGATTGCGGTGAGCGATAGGGCAAGGATGATCGCGCCATACCCAATGAGGCCAAGCGAAGATCCGGCCGCGCTCGACTGCCGCCAAGCACGCCATCGATTGCCAACAGTTTCCCAATTGGCAAGAATATGTCGTACCGTACCCGTCCGGGTAGCGTATGAAGACTGCATCTGCCGTCCCGTCATCCCCCTGCCGCCGGGGCTGACACAATCAGTTATTTTCTTTGCCTTATTTCAGCCATATACGGGCAACCCTGATTCGTGAAGACCATACACGCATCCTCAGGGTGTACATTTTCGTTAGGATTGCGGGGCTGCAACAGTCTGCGCCGCCAGAGCATCGGCCAGATCGCGAAAGGCCGAGGCGCCATAGGGCGAATCCGGTCCTTGTTTCACCGCTTCGTAAATGATCGGAACCAGTTGCACTGCTTGATCGAGTTCCGTGTCGGAACCCGGTTGATACCCGCCCAACAATCGGAGGTCGCGTGTATCCTCGAAGCGCGCAATCAGAGCGCGCAATTTACTGATCAGTCCTCGCTGTTCGGTTGTCCATGCGTGATGAGCCAGACGGGAGACTGATGTCAGCACATTGACGGCGGGAAAGCGGCCTTGCTCGGCGATGGCACGGTCAAGCACGATATGGCCATCGAGAATTCCACGCACCGTGTCTGCGATCGGCTCGTTGTGATCGTCGCCATCGACCAGGACGGAGAAGATGCCGGTGATGGCACCGCTCCCGTCCTCGCCCGGTCCCGCCCGCTCCAGCAGTCTCGGTATGTCTCCGAAGACGCTGGGCGCATAGCCGCGCGCCACCGGCGGCTCGCCCGCCGCAAGCGCGATCTCGCGGCAGGCATGCGCATAACGCGTCACCGAGTCGACGATCAGCAGAACGGACTCGCCGCGGTCGCGGAAATACTCGGCGACCGCCATGGCCGTCTGCGGCGCCTGCCGGCGCAGCATGGCGCTTTCGTCGCTGGTGGCGACGACGACGACGGCGCGCTCCAGGCTGTCCTTCAGCGTGACCTCGGCGAACTCCCTGACCTCGCGGCCTCGCTCTCCGACCAACGCCACGACGACCGTGTCGAACCCCTGGGCGCGCGCGAACATCGACAGAAGTGTCGTCTTGCCGATGCCGGAGCCGGCAAAGACGCCGATCCGTTGCCCGGCGCAGAGCGGGGTGAACAGATCGACCACCCTGATGGTGGTCGCGAGCGGCGTCTTGGCGATCCGCCTCTTCGTCGCCTGCGGCGGCAACCTGTCGGTGGAGATCGCGAGTTCGCCTGCGACGATGGACCCGCGTCCGTCGACCGGCTCGCCCAGGGCGTTGATGATCCGCCCCTTCCAGCTATGGCTGGGACTGATCGTCAGGCGGCTGAGCCGCCAGGCCACTTCGCCGAGCCCGGCATCGGTGATCTTGTCGTAGGATTTGATGGTGGCCCCCGTCTCATCGAGACGGACGACCTCGCCGATGACCGGACCGTCCTCTCTCTCGAGGCAGACCTGCTCGCCCAGCATCAGATGTCCGGCAAGCCCGCAGACCCGGTAATGCGCGGGCGTGACTTCCTTTATGCGGCCGCCGATCCGGAGTTTCTGGTATGCTCTGGCCGTGGCCAGCGCATTTTCGAGACGCAGAAGCGCATGTGCGCCACTCACGATCCGGTTCCGAGATTCTTGATGGCGCTTTGCAGCGACGACTCGGATTCGTTCAGGACCGACGCGACGCTTTCGAAGGCGCGTGTGAGCTGGATGAGCCGCGCCATTTCAAGGACGGGATTGACGTTGGAGCGCTCCATGAAGCCCTGCACAACACCGTCCTTCACGAAATCGAGCACCGGCTCAGCCGGCCTGTCGGGGATCACAGCGGATTCTCCCGCGCGCAGGAGCTTAGCGCTTTCGGGGATGCGGAAGAGTCCGATGGCGCCCATTAGCCGCGAGCCCTGGCTGATCATCCCGTCGGCGGCGATCTTTGGCGGACCGGCAATGGGATCGAGGAGGAGGGGCGCGCCGCCGGCATCCAGGATTGGGTGACCGCTGAGCGTCTGGAGCTCACCGCTCTCCAGCATCCGCATCCGTCCGTCGCGGGTATAGGCAGTGCCGGAGGGCGTGGCGATGGCCATCCAGCCGTCGCCCTTGACGGCAGTATCGAGCGGATTGCCGGTCTGCACGAGTTCGCCGGCGCGCCGCGACAGATAGGTCTGTCCCGGCGATGTAAAGGCGATCTGATCGCTCCCCGCCTGCATCAGCAGCGTCTCGAATCTTACCTCCTCCGCCCGGAATCCCGCGGTTCCGGTGTTGGCGACATTCCCGGCGACCGTGTCGAGCCGTTTCTGCAACGCGAGCTGGGCCGAGAGCGCGACATAGAGCCCGGTCTGCATCGCTCAGCCTCCGCCGAGCCTGAGCTTCTGCAGGCCCATCAGCAGGTTCGTACTGATGCCATTTTCCACCGGCTTGCCGATGAGCAGGGCGGGCGAGGGCGCCGGGCTCGAGGGGTTGCTGGCCTCCCACAGACTCGTGAAGCGGGTGAGGAAGTCCTTGAGCTTGGCCGGATCCTTCAGATCGTTGATGTCGAGACGCTCGGAGATCATCCTCGCCTGGGCATCGATATTGGCGCGCCCGGCGGCGGGAGGGATGCCGAGCGCGGTCTGCACGACCTGGAGCATCGCTTTGTCGCCGAGCAGTCCATAGACGCTGCCGACGCCGGCCGCCTTGCGCTCGAAATATAGGGCCAGACGAACACCCTCGTTGCTCGCGCCGGCCTGCTCCTCGAGGGTCTGGCGCATGAATTTGTCGACGACGCCCTGCCTGGTGCTGGCGAAGATCGTCGTCGTCTCGCCATAGCGCTCGAAATTGAAGGTGGAGACGAAATCCTTGTAGCGCGGATCCGTGAGCTTGTTGACGAAGGCATCTCTGCTGTCGACGCCCTCGGTCAGCGCCTTGCGGATCAGCGCCTTGGCATAGGTCATATCGCTGAGCCCAAATGCCTTCATGGCAAACGAATAGAGCCGGTCGTTCTCCAGGAACTCGTCGATCGACTTCACGTCTTCGATGTTCTTCAGATAATAGGCCGCGTCGCGGGAAATGGTCGGCTGGGCGGCGACCCGTTCGAGCGAGCGTGTCATGTCGCTGGTGATGAGGCGATAGCTTGCGTACGTGGTCAGCACGGGGTCTCTCCTGAGCCTACTCTGCGGGCATCGCCTTATGCGAGGCTGACGCCCGAAGGATCGGGTTAGTGTGCTGAACGCGAAGTTCCTGATATCCGAAGTTCGCTCGGAAGGTCCCGCCGGCTGTGGCGAACTTCGGATTCGGGACACTAGAGCCTTTCCCGTTTTGATCGAATCAATCGATTCGATCAAAACGGGATAAAAAGGCTCGATTACATATATCTGGAGCGCTTCCTTGTCGCGAAAGTCGAGCAACTTTCGCGGGAAGCGCTCTAGTACAGTTTCGCGCAAGCCAAGTCCCCCTATCATCAGTCGGTTCGCTGCAATGGGGTAGTGCGTTGACGATCGTCATCGGCTTTGTGATCACAGTAGCCTGTCTTCTGGGTGGCTTTGTCGCCATGGGCGGACATATCGGCGTCATCTGGCAGCCCTGGGAATATGTCATCATCTGCGGCTCCGCACTCGGCACCTTCGTCGTTGCCAATCCCATGCGCACAATCAAGGATTCCGGCCGGGCGATCGTCGAAGCGCTCAAGCACGCCGCGCCCAAGTCGCGCGACTATCTCGACCTGCTCGGCGTGCTCTACTCGCTCATGCGCGAATTGCGCAGCAAGCCGCGCAACGAGGTCGAAAGCCAGATCGACAATCCAGAGTCCTCTCCCATTTTCACCAACTTCCAGAGCGTGCTCGGCAACGAGAATCTGACGCATTTCATCTGCGATTACGCCCGGCTGATCCTCATCGGGAATGCCCGCACCCATGAGATCGAGTCGCTGATGGACGAGGAGATCCAGACCATCACCCGCGACAAGCTCAAGCCCTATGCCGCGCTAACGGCGGTATCCGAGGCGTTGCCGGCTCTCGGCATCGTCGCAGCCGTGCTGGGCGTCATCAAGGCCATGGGCGCGCTCGACCAGTCGCCCGAACTCCTCGGTCAGCTCATCGGCGCGGCACTTGTCGGCACCTTTGCCGGCGTGTTCTTTTCGTATGGCGTCGTTTCCCCGCTCGCCACCAACATCAAGATCGTCCGTGAGAAGAAGATCAGGCTCTACATAATTGTGAAACAGACACTGCTTGCCTTCATGAACGGCGCCATACCGCAAGTGGCACTGGAGCATGGCCGCAAGACGATTTCGGCATATGAGCGGCCCTCCATCGACGATGTCGAGCAGGAGACCATGTCGGCCGGCCGGCCGGCCGGTGCCGAGCCCGCGGTCAAGGCGGCGGCCTGAGGCGATGCAGAACTACGAAAGCCATATGGAACGGCCGGTGTCGGGAACCGGAATCCTGACCGGACCCGCGAGTGCCGCGGGCAAGCTGGCGATACTCCGGCAGGTCCTTGCCGACGTTTGCCAGGGCCTGACACGTTTGCTGGCCCCGGGCGGCGAGACGAAACTCGAGCTCCAACTCGGCGCGATCGATTTCGGCAAGGCCGGAGACGTGCTGGCCGGCCACTCTGAAAGCATCGCCAGCGCCGCGCTCCGAGCTGACTCCTGGGATGCATCGCTACTGGCGGGCTTCGACCGCGACTTCATCTACTCCCTGATCGACGTGCTCTTTGGCGGCCAGGGAGGCGACGCGCCGTTCCGGCCGGACCGCAACCTGACCAAGATCGAAGCGGAGATCGTCAAGGTCGTGTTCCGGCAGGTGGCGCTCGCTTTGGAACGAAGCTTCGGCCAGACGGGACCCGCGGCCTTCAGCCTGGAGCGCACCGACAGCCCGCCTTCCTATGACTGCATCGGACGGCCGAGCAGCATGATCGCGGTGGCGACGATCGAACTCGCCAGCGCTGGCGGCGGCGGCCGGATGTTCGTCGCGCTGCCCCAATCCGCATTCGTCTTCCTGCGCCCGCTGCCGCCCCGCAAGGCGCCTGCCCCCGCGCCGGTGATGGACCCGCAATGGCGGAACCTGCTCGGCAACCGCCTTTATGGCGCCGACGTGTCGGTGACCGCGGTACTCGGCTCCAAGCAGATGACGCTTGGCGAGATCGCCGATCTTCAGATCGGGCAGATCATCGAGATCGACCTCGGTTTCCGGCCATCGCATAAGCCTCGATTGCAATGGCCAGCAACTCTACTGGTGCAAGCTCGCGCAGGCCAGCGGGGTCTATTCCCTCAACGTTGAAGAAGCCATCAATCACGAACAGGAGTTCCTGGATGATATCCTATCTCATTGACGGCGTGCTTCTCGTCGCCGTCGTTGCGGCCGGCATCGGCATTGCTCTCCTGTATCGGCAATTGCGGCGGCTGCGCACCTATCACAAGCAATATCAGCGCGTCTTCACCGAGACCGGCTATGCCGTCGGCGCGATCGACAATGCCGTGCGCGATATCAACGCTCATGGCGCCCAGATCCTCCTGTCGCTCGGCCAGCGCATCGACGAGGCCCACAAGCTCATCGGCGAGATCGACGAGCGCATGGAGGCGATTGCTGATCATTTCGAGGCGCAACGCGAGGCGGCGAGCAATGTCGTGCGCTTCGCCGAACCGCGGCGCGGGCGGCCAATCGCACATGAGCGGATGGAAGAGGACGAGGGGCTGAACGACTATCATCAGCCCGCTCCCGTGCGTGCCGCGCGGCACGCCGAAAGGCCGGTGCAATGGCCGTCATTGGGCGACCGCTTCAGCCAGTGGCGCAGCTCCGAGGAGCCGCAGAGCTGGAAAGCCGCAAGCACGGCGCGGCGCTGGTCGTGAATTGGGATACTGAGACCTGCAAGGAATATCTGCGATGAACCGTTATGGCGACACCTCCATCAGCGCGGCCCTGAGCAACGACGCGCCGCGCCCGTCTGAACCGCCGGCGAGGGAAGCATATGCGTCGAGCGCCGAGGGCCCCGGCCTCGATCTCATCAAGCGCATCCCGGTTTCGGTCCAGGTGGTGCTCGGCTCGGCAACGATGACCGTCGCCGAGCTCATGCAACTGGGGCGCGGCTCGGTCGTGATGCTCGACCGGGGCGTCGGCGAGCCCGTCGAAGTGCTGGTGAACGGCCGGGTTGTCGCGCGCGGCGAAGTGGTCGTGGTGGAGGAGCAGACTTCCCGCCTGGGCGTTTCCCTCACCGAAATTGTCGGTGCGCCCGCAGGTGCCGCGGCGGCGTCGCGGACCAGATAGCGGCTCCGATGAGTCCTGCACGCAAGATCGAATCCTATGGGGGCGCCAAGAAGGCTGCCCTGCTTCTTCTCTCCATGGGCAAGGCGCATGCGGCCCAGGTGCTCAGGCATTTCACCGCCGAGGAGCTGCGCCTCATCCCGCGCTTCGGGCCGGATGTCGAGCGCATTTCGGGCGTCGAGATCGAGGGGCTCGTCGAGGAATTCGGTCGGGAATTCGCAGACGGGATGAAGTTCCTGGGCACCAGCCAGGAGGTCGAAGACCTGATCTCCGGCGTCCTGACGCCCGAGCAGATCGCGCAGATGAAGTCCGAGCCCGTGGCCGAGGCCCGCGAGCCGGTCTGGGGCCGGCTTTCGACCCTGAACGAGCAAGTGCTCGCATCCTATGTCGCGCTGGAGCATCCTCAGATTGCCACCGTTATCCTCAGTCGGATGCCATCCGAACTGGCGGCGAAAGTTCTGGGCCTTCTCAATGCCGGCCTGCGCCGCGATGTCATGGGGCGGATGCTCAGTCTCGCCGGTCTGCATGATGAGGCGGTGGTCATCCTGGAGCGCGCGCTCGGCGAGGATCTGCTGGCCGGCCCGGTGCGCGGCCAGCAATCGGAGACCCGCAGCCGTGTGGCCGATATCATCAACCGGCTGGACGAGGAACAGGTCGCGGACGCGCTGAGCAATCTGGCGCAGACCCGGCCCGAAGATGCGGATGCGCTGCGCGGCATGCTATTCTCCTTCACCGACATCGCCAAGTTGAGCAAGGCCGCCCGGACCTTGCTGTTCGACAAGGTGCCGACTGACCGCCTCGTCTTCGCGCTGACGAGCGCGGACCCCGGTCTCCAGGAACTGGCGCTCTCCTCGCTCACCGCCCGTACCCGCCGCATGGTCGAGGCCGAACTGAAAGGCGGGCAGAATCCGTCACCGCGCGACATCCGCTCGGCTCAACGGGGTATCGCCGATCTCGCCTTGGCGATGGCGGGTCGCGGTGAAATCGACCTCAATTCCTCCGACGCTGAAAGCGTGTCGCAGGTCGCATAAGTCCCGGCCATGTCGGAAACAGTCGACCAAGACAGCAAAACGGAAGAGGCAACCCCTCGGAAGATCGAAGAGTCGATCCGCAAGGGCCAGGTCCCTTTCTCGCGCGAGGCCCCTATATTCGCCTCGCTTCTGGGGATGCTAGCGGCGTCCTGGTTCCTGATGCGCGAAAGCGGCGCGCGGCTGGTGCTGGCGCTCGAGCAGTTCATCGAAAATCCCGCCGGCTGGTCGCTGGAGAGCAATAGCGATGTGGCGCTTCTCTTCGGGGCTGTCGTGCGCGACCTCGCGATTTTTCTTCTTCCGCCGGTCGCCGTTCTGATGATCGCCGGTCTCGTAGCCTCCCTGGTGCAGAATCCGGTGCAATTCGTCGGCGAGCGCATCAGGCCGCAGACGTCGCGGCTCTCTGTTGGCAAGGGCTGGAAGCGTGTTTTTGGCCTGCACGGCCAGGTGGAATTCCTTAAGAGCTTGTTCAAGTTTGCGGCCATCGCGACGATCACTTTCATCGTCGTCAGCTCCGAGCAAGGCCGCATTCTTAATGCCATGCTGGTCGAGCCCGGCTCGCTTCCGGAACTCGTGCTGGCAATCTCGTTGCGCCTGCTGGCGGCGGCATGTGTCGCCACCGTCGTTCTGATGGCCGTGGATCTCGTCTGGTCGCGGTTGTCCTGGCTGCGGGAATTGCGCATGACCCGTCAGGAGGTCAAGGACGAGTACAAGCAATCGGACGGCGATCCGATCGTGAAAGCGCGGCAGAGGTCGCTGGCGCGCGATCGTCTGAGAAAGCGGATGATGGCATCAGTGCCGCGCGCGACACTCGTCATCGCCAATCCCACGCACTACGCGGTGGCGCTGCGCTATGAGCGTGAGGAGGGAGGCGCTCCCGTCGTGGTGGCGAAGGGACAGGATCTGATCGCGCTGAAGATCAGGGAGATCGCCGAGCATCACGGCATTCCGGTCATCGAAGACAAGCCTCTGGCAAGGGCCCTGTGCAAGAGTGTGGAAGTCAACATGATGATTCCGGCGGAGTTCTACCAGGCGGTCGCGCAGCTCATTCATTTCATCTCCACTCATAAACACCGATATTCGTCGAGAAGATAAGGCAATAGACTATGCGTCGATACGATAGTGATCATGACCTCATTCGCGAGCGGGCGTTGGGAGACGGGTTGAGCGAAGTTGCGACCGAGCTCAGGCTGGTCGATGTCGCCGACCTCATCGCCTATATCCGCAGCGAGCAACTCGCCAATCTCGGCGATCTGGTGAGTTCGTCGATAGAGCGCTTCTTCAAGCCCGACACGCTGCGTTATGGCAAGGCGGCGGATATCGACCTCTCCTGGGGATCGGAGCCGGCCATCAAGATCGATATGGAATTCCATAATCAGGAAGTGAGCGTCTATTTTTCGCTTCTGCTCGAAAGCCTCAGGGCCGGTGTCGAGATAAACTACACCAATCTCAATGATAAGCTCGGCGATCCGCTCCGGAACACTGCTCGTCTGATCACCGCCATCGCCGATGCGCGGCTCACCGCCTATCGTCCCGCATAAGCTCCAGACAAGCTTGCACGTTTAAACCCTGAGAGGCATTCAGGGTGTCCTTGTCATGAGTGGGATCGGTCTTTTCGGGGTGGCGTTTCAGCAGGCGCAGTGGCTGTCGGTTCGTCAGACGGCGATCGCGGAGAATGTCGCCAATGCCAGCACCCCCGGCTACCGGTCGGTCGATGTCGAGCCCTTCGATACCGTGCTCCAGAAGGCCGGGCTCGACTTGAGCCTCACCACCCCGGGCCATATGGCTACCGGCATGAGCGGCATACGGCCGCCGGTCGCCGAGCGCGACAAGGACATCAAGGTTTCCGCTTCGGGCAATTCCGTGAGCGTCGAGCGCGAGCTGATCAAGGCCGACGAGGTCAATCGCGCCTATGCCCTCAATACCAATGTCGTCAAGACATTCCATAAGATGCTGTTGATGAGCGTGAAATAGACCATGTCCGATCCTCTGCAGATCTCGCTGCGCGTGGCGGCATCCGGCCTCAAGGCGCAATCGACCCGTCTGCGTGTCGTCGCCGAGAATCTCGCCAATGCGCAATCGACGGGATCGACCCCGGACGCCGATCCCTATCAGCGCAAGACGGTGAGCTTCGCCAATGTCCTCGACCGGGCAAGCGAGGCGTCCATTGTCCAGGTGAACGATATCGGCGTCGATCAGACGCCATTTCAGCTCGAATACCGCCCTGGGCATCCCGCCGCGGATGAGCGCGGCTTCGTCAAGCTGCCCAATGTGAACATGGCGACGGAACTTGCCGACATGCGTGAGGCGAACCGGTCCTACGAGGCCAATCTTCAGATCATCAAGCGTACACGCGAGCTTCTATCGATGACCATTGATCTCTTGAGGAGCCAGTGATGATTGATCCGATCTCGTCCTTTGCGTCGAAACTCTCGTCCGGTACGGTGGATGGCCCGGCGCGCGCCGGCGCCAAGGCCTATGGCGCCTCGGGTGCCGACTTCGGGACGGCGCTGTCGCAGGCCGCAGCTGATGCCGCGCAAAGCCTGAAGACGGCGGAGGCTGTGTCGATCGCCGGGATGGAAGGCCGGGCATCGGCGCAGAAGGTCGTCGAGGCGGTAATGGCCGCCGAGCAGAACCTGCAATCGGCGATCGCCATTCGCGACAAGGTCGTGAATGCCTATCTCGAACTCACCCGCATGGCCATTTGAGGACCACTCATGAGAGCGCTCGCCATCGCCGCAACCGGAATGTCCGCCCAGCAACTGAACGTCGAGGTGATCGCGAACAACATCGCGAACATCAACACGACGGGCTTCAAGCGGGCGCGTGCCGAGTTTACTGATCTCCTCTACCAGACCGAAAGGCTGCAGGGCGTCCCCACCCGCGGCAATGAGAATGTCGTGCCCGAAGGCGCGCAACTGGGGCTTGGCGTCCGCACCGCCGCCATTCGCAACCTGCATATCCAGGGCACGCTCGCCAATACTAATAACAAGCTCGATGTCGCCATTGCCGGCAATGGCTGGTTCCAGGTCACGGGAACGGATGGCGAGATCCTCTATACGCGCGCCGGTGCCTTCAACACCAATGCGACCGGTCAACTTGTCACCGTCGACGGTTATGCGGTGGAGCCCGCCATCACCCTGCCGCCCGATGTCGTCGACATCAGCATCACCGAGACGGGCCAGGTGTTCGTCCGAACCGGTGGCCAGGCGCAGATTCAGCAGATCGGCCAGCTTACCCTGGCGACCTTCGCCAATGAGGCGGGGCTCGATCCTTTGGGCGGCAACCTCTATCGCGAGACGGGCGCTTCCGGGGCGCCTGTGATCGGAAATGCCGGCGATCCGGGCTATGGGTCCCTGCGCCAGTTCTACCTAGAGAGCTCGAATGTCGATCCGGTGCGCGAGATCACCGAGCTGATCCAGGCTCAGCGCGCCTATGAGATGAACTCCAAGGTCATTCAGGCCGCTGACGACATGTCGAGCGTCGTCACCAAAGGCATCAGATAGGCGGATTTGCGTCGATGAAGGTTCTCCGCTGGCTTCTCGTGCTCACCGCTCTCTCGGGCGCGGCTGAGCTGTCGCAGGCCGAAGACACCATGCTCGCGGTGCCCAATGTCACCATCTACCCCGGAGATGTGATCACCGACGCGCAGATCGTCGAACGTGCCTTCGCGCCGGGCACCACCGGCAAGCTCCCGGTCGTCGGGCAGCGCGCGCTGGTCGTCGGGAAGATCGCGCGGCGCACGCTCCTGCCGGGCAAGCCCATCCCCCAGTACGGGGTAAAGGATCCCGATGTCATTTTGCGCGGCGGCGCTGTCATCGCCATGTTCAAGGTTGGCGGCCTCACCATAACCTCGACTGTCACGCCGCTGCGCTCAGGCCAGGTCGGCGACGTCATCGAAGCCCGAAACACCGACAGCGGGCAGATCATCAGGGGCGTGGTTCAGGCCGACGGGACATTGCGCGTGGGCATAGTGCGATGAGGCCTATGCTGCTTGTCTGCCTCCTGGCCTTGCTTAGCTTGTCCCACACCGCCCACGCGGTTGATCTCCTGCAATCGCCCGGCACGCAAGGTCGCTCCGGCCGCGGAGGCGACGTTATGCCCTCGCCACCGATGTCTGGCGGATATGCCCGCGTGAAGGATATTGCGATGCTGCAGAATGTCCGCGACAACCAGCTCATCGGCTATGGCCTGGTCATCGGTCTTCAGGGGTCGGGTGACAGCCTGCGTAATTCGCCTTTCACCGAACAGTCGGTGCGCTCGATGCTCGACCGGCTCGGCGTCAACATCCGGGGCTCGCAGTTGCGAGCCCGCAATGTCGCGGCCGTCATCGTGACCGCCAATCTGCCGCCCTTTGCCGGCAAGGGATCGCGCATTGATGTTACCGTCTCCTCGTTGGGCGACGCCACGTCGCTTGCCGGCGGAACGCTCGTCTTCACGCCGCTGACCGGCGCCGACGGACGGATCTATGCGGTTGCTCAGGGCCCACTCGCCGTCTCGGGCTTCTCCTCCTCCGGCGATGCGGAAAATCTCACGCAAGGCGTGCCGACGACCGGGCGAATCGCCAATGGCGCCCTGGTGGAGCGCCAGACGCGCGGCCAGTTCTCCGATATCAGCGACCTTGTGCTCGAGCTGCGCAATCCCGACTTCGGTACCGCGGTAAATGTGACGGACGCCATCAACGCCTATGCCATCCAGCGCTATGGTCGCGCGGTCGCCGAGGAGCGCGATCTGCGCACAATCAAGCTCGAAAAGCCCGATCAGATCGGCGCGGCCCGCTTCATCGCCGAGATCGGCGAGCTTCCGGTCATGCCCGCCACGACCGCCCGCGTCGTCATCGACGAACGCTCGGGTACCATCGTCATTGGCCAGGACGTGACCATTTCCACGGTCGCCGTCACCCATGGCAGCTTGACAGTGCGCGTCACCGAGGAGCCGACGGTTGTGCAGCCCGAGCCCTTTGCGCGCGGCGTGACCGCGGTGGAGCCGCGGACGACGATTTCCGCGGATGAGCAGCACGGACAGCTGCGCATCGTCGACGGGGCCGACCTCAACACCCTTGTCGAAGGATTGAACCAGATGGGTCTCAAGCCGATGGGCATCATCGCCATCCTGCAGGCGATAAAGTCGGCCGGCGCCCTGCAGGCGGAGCTCGTCGTCCAATGAACGCAAGATGCCTGATCGCCGCCGGGCTGCTCCTTCTTTTCCAGCCGTCAGCCGCCGTGGGACAGGATGTGGCGCCGGGGATCTTCAAGGCCGATTACGGCCTCATAACCGGCTCCACCACGCCGGCAGAGCCGCAGACGTCGTCGCAGCAATATTGTGTGAACATTGCCGATCAGGCGGCGGATGCCCGCTTTGCCTGGCAAGCCAAGACGATCAACGAGCTCGAGCAGGAAATCGACAAACGGCTGGCCGAGCTCGAAGCCAAGCGTGCCGAGTACCAGGAATGGTCGAGGCAGCGCGAGGAGAGTCTCGCCAAGGCGTCCGACCATATCGTCTCCATCTATGCCAAGATGCGCGCCGATGCGGCCGCCCTTCAGCTCGCCGTGCTCGACGACCAGATCGCTTCGGCAGTTCTCGTCAAGCTCAATGCGCGGACCGCCAGCGCCATCCTGAACGAGATGGAGCCGGGCCGGGCCGCGCAACTGACCAGAGCGATGGTCGACGCCGCGCGCGGCGCGCCCCCCGGAAAGAAATCATGAACAGTAAATTTTTCTTGTTGCCTTGCCTTCTGTTCCTCGCCGGATGCGCGGTGGATCCGCAGGACTTCAATGTGCAACCACATCTGACTCCGGTCGGATCCGGCATCCAGCCGATCAGCACCGGCGCCGGGCCGGGCTCGTATCAGGGCATCGGCGACGACATGAACCCGCTGGCCTGGGAAGGCACCAGCGTCGACCTCTTCCGTGATCCGCGAGCGAGGCGCGTCGGCGACATCGTGACCGTCAACATCTTCATCAACGACAAGGCGACACTCGACAACAACTCGAGACGGTCACGCGAATCGGAGGTCGATGCAAGTTTCGCCATCGGCCTCGATTTCATGCCGACCGAATATCCGACCGCGGGCAGCGGCACTGTCGATTCGAGCTCCTCCTCCAAGGGCAAAGGTGAGATCGACAGATCCGAAAAGATCAATTTTTCGGTCACGGCCGTCGTCACCAACATTCTGCCCAATGGCAACATGGTCATCAGCGGATCGCAGGAAGTGCGCGTGAACTTCGAAGTCCGCGTGCTCAGTATTGCCGGCGTGGTCAGGCCGCAGGACATCTCGCGCGAGAATACCATTCCTTATGACAAGATCGCGGAAGCGCGTGTCTCCTACGGCGGCCGCGGGCGATTGTCGGAAGTGCAGCAGCCGGGCTGGGGTCAGCAGCTCTTCGACATCTTCACACCCTTCTAGGCGGCAATGGCTGACGACGTGGACAAGACCGAGGAGAGAGATGCGGCGCCTAAGCCGATCGCCGGCACGTCGATCATTTCGCTGATCGTGGCGGTGGTCGTTGTGACTTTGCTTGCCGCCGGCGGTGGCGGGCTCGTCGGCATATACCTCTATTCCAAAATCGAGAGCGTCGCCAAGGAGAAGGCGACGGCCAAGGAGGAAAAGCCCGCCTCCGAATATGCCGGCAATCTGAGCGTGAAGACAGTGCCGCCGGTGCTCACCAATCTCGCCAGCCCGTCCAATGTTCTGCTCCGGATCGAAGCGTCGCTCATCTTCGAGGGCGCCGCACCCGACGATGCCGAGGCGCTCGCGACACAGATATCCGGCGATGCCATGGCCTATCTGCGCACCGTATCTCTGCGCCAGATCGAAGGAGCCTCGGGACTACTGCATTTGCGCGAGGATCTGACCGAGCGGGCCAGGATCCGCTCGGAAGGGCGGGTGCGTGAGTTCGTCATCCAGGGGCTGGCGGTGGAATGAAGAGGACCGCGCTCACCATTGTCTTTCTACTTCTGCTCGCAGGTACGGTCTCGGCGCAGGTTCCGGACATAGGGGCGATCCTGCCGAAGGACGATCCGACTGCCGCCGGGCGCATCATCCAGTTCATCGTGCTGCTGACCGTGCTGTCGGTGGCGCCCGGACTGCTGATCATGGTCACGAGCTTCACCCGTTTCGTGGTGGCGCTCTCGTTCCTGCGTTCGGGCCTCGGTCTGCAAAGCACGCCGGCCAATATCATCCTCATCACTCTGGCTCTATTCATGACCTTCTATGTCATGGCGCCGACCTTTGACCGGGCCTGGAGCACCGGCCTCAAGCCCTTCATGGACAATCAGATCAGCGAGGCAGCGGCCTACAAGCAGATCACCGATCCGTTCCGCGAGTTCATGACGGCGCATGTGCGCGACAAGGACCTGCGCATGTTCGAGGACATGGCGGCGCAGAACTTCCCCAAGCGCGAAGAGGGCGCCGAGATCGACCTGCGCGTCCTTATCCCGGCCTTCATGATCTCCGAGCTCAGGCGCGGCTTCGAGATCGGTTTCCTTATTGCGCTGCCGTTCCTCGTCATCGATCTGATCGTCGCGACGCTCACCATGTCGATGGGCATGATGATGCTCCCGCCGACCGCGATATCGTTGCCTTTCAAGATCCTCTTCTTCGTCCTGATAGACGGCTGGAATCTTCTGGTCGGAAGCCTGATCAGATCTTTTTCCTGACCGTTAAGGGCCGGGTAACGAATCACCTCTAAGAATATGAGCATGGCAGATTAGGGCCCCGACTTATCGGCCCCGAGAGCATGATGCCGCTCTGCTATGCCGGTGAAAATCCGGTATTCCCGCAAACAAAACTGTTCAAACAGGGCATCATCCATGTCTAGCATTATGACCAACACCTCGGCCATGACGGCGCTTCAGTCGCTCAACGCCACCAACAAGTCGCTCGACCAGACCCAGACCCGCATATCGACCGGCCTGCGCGTCTCGACTGCTTCCGACAATGCCGCCTATTGGTCGATCGCAACCTCGATGCGCTCCGACAACGCCGCTCTTTCGACCGTGCAGGACGCCCTAGGCCTCGGCGCCGCCCAGGTTGACGTCGCCTATACCGCGACGGACAAAGCCATCAAGGTTGTCGACGAGATCAAGAGCAAGCTCGTTGCCGCCCGTCAGGCCGGCGTTGACCGCGGCAAGATCCAGACCGAAATCACCCAGCTGCAGAGCCAGCTCGTCGGCATGGCGGCTGCCGCATCCTTCAGCGGCGAGAACTGGCTGTCGGTCGACTCGAGCGCTGCCAACTACAATTCCACCAAGACAATTGTCGCGTCGTTCACGCGCACCGGCGCCACTGTGTCGATCGGCACGATCTCGATCAGTGTTACCTCCAGCAAGCTGTTCGATGCCAGCACCACGGCGGACGGCATTCTCGATGCGGAGAGCACCACCACCAACGGCACTGTCGATTACTCGGTGTCCACGCTGAACATCGCGGCGCTCACCGACGAGGCCGACGACCTGGAAGACCTTGAGCAGATCATCGGCACGGTCGACGGCGCCCTCAAGTCGATGGCGACCTCAGCCGCCGACCTCGGTGCCGCCAAGAAGCGCGTCGGATTGCAGCAGGACTTCGTCTCCAATCTCATGGATGCGATCGACCGCGGTGTCGGCCAGCTTGTTGATGCCGACATGAATGAGGAATCGACCCGCCTCGCCGCCCTGCAGGTCCAGCAGCAGCTCGGCATCCAGGCGCTCTCGATCGCCAACCAGAACAGCCAGAACATCCTCTCGTTGTTCCGCTAGCGCGCATCCCGGCGAAGTGGAATCACTTCGCCGAATAGGATCTCGCGCCAGCTCAATAACTTGGAGCAAATCCTTGTCGCCAAAGTCTTCAACTTTGGCGGGCTTTGCTCAGCAAACGAGACTTCCGATCTGAGTTGAGGCCGCGCCGGCTTTGCGGGCGCGGCCTTTCTCATGGAGTCATGCCCGCGCAAGCTTCCGCGCCGAGAATCACGGAGTTGAGTGCCGTAGAGTCGAGGGACGGGGAATGGCCTATCTGGAACATGCAGAGCGTCTATGGGGCAGCATAGTTGGCCTGGGCGCGCGCCGTATCATGGCGCTTGCCGTTATCGGCCTCAGCGTCCTCGCCGTTGTCGGGCTCGCTGCGTATTTTCTCAGCCGGCCAAGCAATGAAATCCTCTATACCGGGCTCGACGCTCAGGATGTCACCCGTGTCGGCGCCGCGCTGACCGAAGCGGGCATTCCCTTCGACGTGAATGCGGAGGGCACCGCCATCATGGTGCGTTACGGTCAGACCGCGAAGGCCCGCATGCTGCTCGCCGAGAAGGGCCTGCCGCGCAGCGAAACCGCCGGCTACGAGCTCTTCGACAATATGGGCTCGCTGGGCCTCACCTCCTTCATGCAACAGGTGACCCGGGTGCGCGTGCTCGAGGGCGAGATCGCCCGTACCATTCAGTCCATGAAGGGCATCAAGGCGGCTCGCGTTCATATTGTCATGCCCGATGGAGGCTCCTTCCGCCGGACCCAGCAGCAGCCGACCGCCTCGGTAGTGATCCGCACCGATACGAGCGACGAATTCGGCTCCGCCCAGGCGATCCGTCACATGGTCGCCGCCGCCGTTCCGGGCCTGGCCGTCGATCAGGTAACGGTCCTGAATACCAGTGGCGTGCTCCTCGCCTCGGGCGGCGACCTGGCTGATGCCGCCCCGGGCAAGCTTGCCGGCCTCGAAAGGACGGTCGGGCAGGAGGTCCAGGACAATATCGCGAAAACCCTGGTGCCCTATCTGGGTCTCGAGAATTTCCAGGTCAGCGTCGCCGCGCGGCTGAACACCGACAAGAAGCAGACCAATGAAACCATCTTCGATCCCGAGTCACGCGCCGAGCGGTCGGTCCGGGTGGTCAAGGAAAGCGGGACGACCCAGAATACCAGCGGCAAGTCGTCCGTCAGCGTGACGCAGAATCTGCCGGAGGGCCAGCAGGAAGCGCCGAGCGCGGACAACTCGACGCAGGAATCCGAAAGACGCGAAGAGCTCACCAATTTCGAAATCAACTCGAAGACGATTTCGACGGTGAGCGACGGTTACCGCATCGAAAATCTCTCCGTCGCCGTGGTGGTGAACCGCGATCGCATCGTCGAGCTCCTCGGCAAGGACGCTAAGCCGGAGGATATGCAGGCGCAGACCCGCGAGATCGAACAGCTCGTCGCCTCGGCGGCCGGGCTCGACGAGGCGCGCGGCGACAAGGTGAAGATAACGGCCGTGCAGTTTTTCCAGAATGGCGCCGCGACGGAGCCGGTGGCGGGCGACGGCATCGGCGACCAACTGCTGCGCCAGTCGGGCACGTTGATCAATGCCGTGACCGTGCTCGCCGTGGCCGCGCTGCTGATCTGGTTTGGTCTTAAGCCCGCTCTGCGTACGATCATGCAGCCTGAGGCGCTGCCGCAATCCATGCCTCCCGGCCTGTTGCCGGGCGCGTCCGCCGCCGCGCAGGACGGCGCGCTCGGAATAATGAGCGGGGACGAGCCCAATCTCATCGAGGACGTGACCAGCCGGATGCGGCGCACGCCACAGAAGCGGCTCGAGCAAATGGTGGAATATGACGATGAACAGGCGGCCGCCATCCTGAAGCAATGGATATTGGAGGCGAAGCCCGCATGAGGGTGATCCCGCTCGCCGCATATCTCGATCGAGCAAGCGCCGGGGCGGCAGACGTGCCGGCGCTGATCTCGGCCGTGCCGCAAGCGACCCGTGAGGAGGAAATCGCCGAGGCCCGTCGCGAAGGCGAGCGGCTGGGCCGCGAAGCGTCACGGCTTGCGCATGAGGAGGTGCTGCAGAATGAGCGGCAGGGCTTCGATACGCGCCTGGCTGAGGAGCGGCGGGTCTGGAGCGAGACTCAGGGCCAGGAGCTTGCCAAGGCGATCGACGAAGGCTTGGCGCGGGTTGAGGCGGCGATTGCCGATGTGACGGCGCGGCTCCTCGAGCCTCTGATCGTCGCCGAAGCGCGCCGGACCACCCTTGCCGAGTTGAAGGAAATGCTCAGCGAAATGCTGACGAAGCCCGAGGTCGCGACGATCCATGTCTCGGGGCCGGAAGATATTCTGGCCGCTATGCGCGACAGTCTCGCCCACGGTGGAAAGAACATTGTCTACGTGACGAGCGCCGATCCGGATATTCGTGTCGAGTCCGCCAACACGGTCATCGAAACGCGCCTTGAGCCATGGGCCGCCCGTCTAAGAGAGGCAATGAGATGAACCAGCAAGAGGCCGATCCGGCCAATCGGGAACTGGTGATCATCCGCAGGCGCCCTCATGCGGAAGGTGAGGCGCATCATGGCGGCGTCTGGAAGATCGCCTATGCCGATTTCATGACGGCGATGATGGCCTTCTTCCTGGTGATGTGGCTCATCAATGCGGCCAATGAAGAGACGCGCGCGCAGGTGGCGAGCTATTTCAATCCGGTCAAGTTGGTCGATTCGCGCACCAGCACCAAGGGGCTGCAGGATCTCGATGCCGGGGCCGACGGCATCATCACGCGCGAACCGGTGGTAAACCGCACCAAGACGGACCAAAGCGGCAAATCGGAGGCAGCTGAGAAGAAGATCACCGAGGAAATGCTTCTGCGCCAGCCCTTCGCCGCCCTCGAGCAGATTGCCGGTCCTGCCGACGAGAGCGGCAAGGCAGAGGAGAGAAAGGTTGGGGCGCTTCCGGAAGAAGCGGGCCGTCCCGGCAGGCTCGGCGGTAAGGCCTATCTCGATCCTTTCGATCCACAGACGTGGCAGCGTGTCGAGGCGAAGGGTGAGACTGTGGCCGAAAGGCCCGGTACGCCCGCGCTGCATGACCAGGCTAAGCTTGAAAGGCCGGCCGAAGATCCGCCAGGCAAGCAGGCGGAGAAGCCGGCCGAGGCGGAGATGGAGAAGCCGCCTCCGGCGCAGCCGGCGCCGGCGGCAAAATCCGACCCAAAGCCTTCGGAGGTGGCGATGCCGTCGGCATCACCGCATGAACCGAAGTCCGATCCGTCGACGGCGGCGCGCGACGACAAGGACGCCGTCAAACCGCGCGTCGCGAAACAGGAGGCGCATGCGCCGAATCCCGAGCAGGACGCCAAACTGATCGAGAAGGAGATCAAGAACGCCCTGGGTGTCAAATCGCCCGGTGCGTCGCCCAAGCTCGAAGTGCGCAGTACCGCCAATGGCGTTCTCATCAGTCTTACCGATGACGCGACATTCGGCATGTTTGCCATTGCTTCGGCTGAACCGCAGGCGGTCCTGGTGAGCTACCTGGAGAAGATCGGCAAGATCCTGAATGAGCGTCCCGGCAAGATCATCATCCGCGGACACACCGATGGACGGCCGTTCCGGTCCGACGTCTACGACAACTGGCGATTGTCCACAGCCCGGGCGCATATGGCTTATTACATGCTGGTTCGCGGCGGGATCGATGAGAAGAGGGTGGAGCGTATCGAGGGTTATGCCGATCGCGAGCTGAAGATTGCGAACGATCCGGAAGCGGCGGAGAACCGCCGCATAGAGATCCTGCTGGAAGAGGGAGAGTCGTGAAGGTCGCGCTCCCGCTTGCCGTCGCCTTGCTTGCAGGCCTCTGGTTGGCGCCGGCCGCACGTGGCGAGTCTTTACCCCAGCCCTACGAGATGGTGCGCTCGCTACAGTTTCTCCAGGAGAATATCACGCTCGGCAGCCGCGCCGCGCAGGAGGCGCAGCAGAAGTATCTCGTGCAGATGACCGAACGCTTTCAATCGGCCGACATGCCGGTCTGGCGGGACCGGAAGAACTTCGCCGCGGCGATCATCCATGCGTTGAGTGGGGGTGATCCAGTCGTCCTGCGCGGTTTGATCAGCCAAAAGGCGATCGCCGGCGACGATCTGCCTTTGGCAGAAGGAACGCTTGCCTATGCGGAGGGGCGGTCCAAGGACGCCGCAGAGCTGCTCCTGTCCATCGATGTCCGCTCGCTGGAGCCGGCATTGGGCGGCTATGTAGCCCTCACCCAGTCGGCGCTGGTCGCCGATGTCGATCCCAAGCGGGCCGGGCAGCTGCTCGATATCGCGCGCCTTCTGATGCCGGGCACGCTTGTCGAGGAAGCCTCGTTGCGGCGCGAAGTCACCGCGATCGTCCAGGACGGCGACATCGAGAAATTCGAGCGCCTGGCGCGTCAACAGCTCACGCGATTCCGCCAGTCGCTCTACGCCACTGCCTTTCGCGGGCAGTTTACCGATGCCTTGATCAAGCTCGATTACAACGCCAAGTCGGGCCGGCTGCAGGTCATAGCGGAAATATTGGATGCGCTTCCGATCTCTGATCGGCGCGAGATCTATCTCCTCATAGCGCAACGCGCTGTGACGGCGGGCAACACCGAGATGGCACGATTTGCCGCCGATCGAGCGGCGGAACTCGCCGCCGGCGCCGCCGCGGATGACGCTCGTGCCGAGCTCTATGCCGCCGCGGCCCTCGTCGTGACTGAGGATTTCGACGCCGCGCTGGAGAAGCTCAAGGCAATCGACAAGTCGAAGCTCACGGCTGAGGATTCGCAGCTGCTCCAAAGCGCCCTCTCCGTCGCTACCCGCCTGCGGGAATGGCCGCATCCGGCGTCTTTCCCGGAGGCTCAGCGCGAGGACCGCGAGGCGCGCGAGCTCGATAGCGAGACGCAGCACATCGCGGAACTGACCAAGCGGGTGCGAGAGGCCATCGCGCGCACGGATGAGTTCTTGAAAAGGCAAACGCAATGATGAAAGCGGCAGCCGAGCAGCCGGCGCAGATACAGGGGATGCCGGGGCAAACCGGCGCCAGGCAGGCTCCCCGTGCCCGCACCGGAACGGACCAGCTGATGGCGGATTTCGACGAACTGCTGGCTAAGCAGTCGATGATTTCCGACATGCCGCCGGAGAACAGGGAGCAGGCATCTTCCGACGGCCCGCCTGCGCAGCAGGCGCTCGCCTCTCCGGAAGTCTTGTTCCTTGCCCTTACCGGTGGACGGGAGTTTCCGGCGAAGCAGGGAGTACCCGAGCAGCCTGGGGTATCGGACAGCGGCGGTGACGTTTCAGCTACCGCATCAGACGACAGCGCGACACAGGGGGTAACGACAATGCCGGAGCCGATTCCGGTGCTGGCGCAATCGCAAGTGCTTGATCCGCCGGCGCGTATTGCGGTGAATGAAGGACGCCAGCCGGCAATCGACAAGCCTGCCGTCGGGCCGAGTGCGCCAGTACCGGCACACATCGAACTTGCAGATACCGAGGCGGTGGCCGATCTGACGCCGGAGCTTCCGGCATCGGAGAATGACCGGGCACCTGCGCGGGACGGCGTCGCGCTATCGGTGGAGAGGAAGTCACAGGCGATCGGCGAGGCCACGTCATCGAAGGACATGGGGGCGAGTCCGGCATGCGCGCCTGTCACGTTGATCCGGGTCGCCGGCCAGGAGACCCATTTCGCCCCGACGCCTGTTTTCCTGTTTGACGATATCAAGACAGGTGCTTCGAGCATGCATCCGACCTCCGGTCCTGACGAACCGAGCGGGGCGCAGCCGCAATCGCCGGTCGCGCTCAAGGCGCCGAGCGGTCCCCTCAAGACACTGACGGTCCAACTCGGCTCGCATGAGCTCGGCCTGATCAATGCCACCATGGCGCTCAAGGACAAGGCGCTCGATCTGCGGGTCGGGGCAATGCGCGATGAGGCGGTCACGAGCCTGCGGGAAAATGCCGGTCGGCTTACCGAAACGCTGCAGTCTTTGGGCTTCTCCGTGGATGGGGTGACCGTGCAGAAGATGCATCAGGTTGATGCCGGCGCCCAGACAGGCAGCGGCCAGCAGATGCAGCACGGCGCCGCCGGGCAGGATGGGCAAGGCCAGCAACGAGACCCGAATGCCTCGGGCTTCGGCGCCGAAGGATCCTCGAGGCAATCCCGGCATATTCCCGATGACGACCATCGCGCGGAGCAGGACGGCAATGATCAAGCCAAGAGCATGGGCGGTATTCGCAATAGCCATGACGTCTTCCTGTGAGGTCGCGCTTGCGGCATCACCGCTCACGGTCTGCGAAAGAGAGATGCTTCGCGCCTCCGAGCAGCATCAGGTCCCGCTCGGCGTTCTCTATGCGGTGGGCCTGACCGAGACCGGTCGCAAGGGATCGCTGCAACCATTCGTGCTCAATGTCGAGGGCAGGGCGCTTTACTCGGCGAGCGCGGCTGAGGCGATTCGAAAATTCCAGACGGCGCGCGCCGCGGGCGCCAAGCTCATCGATCTCGGCTGCATGCAGATCAATCACTATTATCATGGCCGGGAATTCCGCAGCCTCGCAGACATGCTGGCGCCGCGTGAGAATGTCGAATATGCGGCCCGTTTTCTGAAGGAATTGCGCCAGCGCGAAGGCAGCTGGACGCTGGCCGTGGCGCGCTACCATGCCGGTCCCAACAACGACCCGGCGCAGAAGCGCTATGTGTGCCGCGTGATCGCCAACATGGTGGCGACCGGCTTCGGCGTGTGGACGCAGAACGCGCGCAAATTCTGCCGCTGAGCACGCATGGTTAATAAACCATTAAGTCACCGATCCGGAATCCCTCAGTATTTTCACGTATTTGACCCCTGGACTCGCGATCAACTACGAAAAGATGGTTAACGATTCGGAAGGGCTGGGCGCGTGATTATTATTGTCGATGAACGTCAGATGGTCACGCAGGCCTATGAATCGAGTTTCGGCCGGGAGGGGATCGCCTCGATGGGCTTTGGACCAGCCGACTTCAACCACTGGGTGGGGAGTGCCGCCGCTCCCGACCTTGAAGCGGTGGAGGCGTTCATCCTCGGCGATTGCGCTGAACTCGAGGACTATCCGCGGCAGATCCGCAACCGGTCGCGCGCGCCGGTTATCGCCCTCAACGAGAATCCCGGCCTCGAGCACACGCTCAAGATTTTCGCCGCTGGCGCCGACGATGTCGTCCGCAAGCCCGTGCATGTGCGCGAGATCATGGCGCGCATCGAAGCCATTCGCCGTCGCCGCGAGGACGCGGCCGGCTATACCGACGTCGGCGATATCCGCGTCTTCTCGAATGGCTGCGATCCGATCGTGAAGGGTGAAGTGCTGCTCCTGCCACGCCGCGAGCGCCGCATCCTCGAATATCTCGTCAGCCGCCACGGCCGCCTTGTCAGCAAGGCTCAGATCTTCAGCTCGATCTATGGAATCTTCGACGAGGACGTCCAGGAGAACGTGATCGAAAGCCATATCAGCAAGCTGCGCAAGAAGCTGCGCAATCGCCTTGGGTTCGATCCCATCGAATCGAAGCGCTATCTGGGCTATCGGCTGATCGCCGATCCGGTAACCGACTCCTTGTCGGCCGAGCACCTCGATGACGATGAGCCGGCAGCGGTCGTCGCCTATGAAGGGGCCTCCGTCGTTGCGCGGGCCGCACTTGCGGACGAGATGGCCTGCTGAGGGAGCGCAGCCAGCTTCACGCAAGTCTGATCGCGTCTACTGTCGGGAGATGAGATCAGTCAATCGAGGGAGTTGGCCATGAGCCTGTATGGTGTGATGCGGACCAGCACGTCCGGGATGACGGCGCAGGCCAATCGGTTGAGCGCCGTCGCCGACAACATCGCCAATTCGAACACCACGGGCTACAAGCGCTCATTCACCGAATTTTCATCGCTGATCATCGACGCAAATGCGAGCTCCTATACGCCCGGAAGCGTCTCGACGGTGGTGCGCACCGCGATCAGCCAGCAAGGCAATCTGCTGGGCACGACCTCCACGACCGACCTGGCCGTCAGGGGCAATGGCTTCTTCGTGGTGTCTGACAGTGACGGCACGCCGTATCTGACGCGTGCCGGCTCCTTCGTTCCCGACAGCGAGGGCAACTTGGTCAATGCCGCGGGCTTCAATCTGATGGGCTATCCGATCATCAATGGCCAGGTCAATGTCGTCGCCAACGGTTATTCCGGCCTCGAGATCGTCAATGTGGACGACTTCGCCATGCGGTCCAATCCGACCACCCAGGGAGAGTTCCGCGTGAAGCTGCCGGATGGTGCTACGGCTGTCGCTCCGCCCAATCTGCCGTCCGCCAATCAGGCCTCCGCCACCTACACTGCCAAGACGTCGCTCGTGACCTATGACAATCTCGGCAATGAAGTCATCCTCGACGTCTATTTGACCAAGACGGGTAACGGAACCTGGCAAATGGCTGTCTTCGACAAGTCGGCCGCCGGCCCGAACGGCTTCCCCTATACGAGCGGTCCGTTGACCACCGCCAACCTCACCTTCAACACCACGACCGGCCAATTGACCGCGCCCAATCCGCCGTCGCTGTCAATTCCCGTTCCCAACGGCCAGACTATGACGCTCGACATTGGCGGGACCTCCCAGCTCGCTGGTGATTACACGGTCGTCGATGCCATCGTGAACGGCAACGCGCCCGTCTCGATCGAGAAGGTGAACTTCGGCTCCGATGGCGTTGTCTATGCGACCTATGAGAACGGCAACAAGGTGCCGGTTTTCAAGATCCCGCTCGCCAATGTCACGAGCCCCGACAATCTCAACCAGCTCACCGGGAATGTCTTCTCGACGTCGCCGGATTCGGGCGATGTACAGATTGGCTTCCCGGGTGCCGACGGGCGCGGTTCAATCCTTTCCAACACGCTCGAACAGTCGACCGTCGACATGGCCACGGAGCTCACCACAATGATCGACGCCCAGCGCGGCTATACCGCCAATTCCAAGGTTTTCCAGACCGGCGCCGAGCTGATGGATGTTCTGGTCAATCTCAAGCGCTGATAAGGCGAAGTATCGATAGGAGCGGAGGAGCCGGCAAATATGAGTTTGTCCGCGGGATTGAATATCGCACGCTCGGCTCTTGCCGCTGTCTCGGGCCAGACGGCGGTGATATCGCGCAATATCTCCGCCCTGAACGACCCCCATTACGCCCGCCGCACCGCCAATGTCGCCTCCCTCGTCAGCGGCGGCGGCGTAGAAATCTCATCCATCACCCGGTCGACCGACAAGGTGCTCTTTACGACAAAGCTCGATGCCGCCTCGCGCGCGATGATGCATGAGGAGATCGCCGCCAGCCTCGACGCCTTGGAGAATACGATCAACGATCCCAATCTGGGCCGGTCGCCCTCCGCCCTGATCGGTAAGTTCAACGACGCGCTTCAGCTTTACGCCAATGCGCCGCATGATGTGACGGCAGCGTCGTCGGCGGTGGCCGCCGCCGCCAATCTGGCGAATGCGCTGAATGATGCGACCTCGACGGTTCAGGGCGTGCGGGCACAGGCCGATGCCGACATGGCAAGCTCCGTCGATCGGATCAATTCGCTACTGTCCAGGCTCGAGGATGTGAATGCCATCATTGTCAGCCAATCCGAGACGGCCGGCGATCTCAACGACTATCTCGACCAACGCGAAAAGATCATCTCCGAGCTCTCCGAGGAGATCGGGATCAAGACCGTGTCGCGCGGCAGAAACGATCTTGTAGTCTATACGGATGGCGGCGTTACCTTGTTCGAGAGCAGGGCGCGAGCCGTCACTTTCCAGTCGACCGGGGCGTTCACGGCGGGAATCGAAGGCAATGCCGTCTATGTCGATGGCGTGCCGGTTACCGGAGATACGGCCGGCATGAAGACCCATTCCGGCCGCCTGGCCGGCTATGCCGCGGTTCGCGACACGCTGGCTCCTGCCTATCAAAGCCAATTAGACGAAGTCGCGCGTGGCCTGATCGTGGCTTTCCGTGAAAGTGACCAGAGCGCAGCGCCGGCGCTGCCCGATGTGCCTGGCCTCTTCACCTGGTCCGGCGCCCCGGCCACGCCGGGCGGCGCGATCGTTCCGGGAATTGCCGGGTCGATCAAGGTGAACGCCAATGTCAATCCCGCCGTGGGCGGCAATGTCAATCTCCTGCGTGACGGCGGCATCTCCAATCCCGCGAACCCGGCCTATGTATATAATGATTCAGGAGCAGCGGGCTTCAGCGACCGTCTGCGCGAGCTGCTCGATATCATGTCGACGCCGCAAGGTTTCGACACGCAGGCCGGCCTTGGGACGAATGTCACCCTGGTCAAATTTGCCGGCGCCTCGGCCGGTTGGCTCGAGGAAGCGCGCAGGTCCGCCACCAGCGATGCCGATTATAGTGCGACGCTGCTCAACCGGGCCGGTTCCGCGCTTTCCAATGTAACTGGCGTCAATCTCGACGAGGAGATGACGATCATGCTGGAGCTCGAGCGTTCATATCAGGCATCGGCAAAGCTTGTCTCCACGATCGATTCGATGTTTGACACCTTGTTGGCGGCGGTCTGACGACATGAAGACATCCTATATCTCCACGCTTTCGCTCACCGATATGCCGCGCCGCTCCATCGCCGAGTTGCAGACGCAGCTCCTCAAGGCGCAGAAGGAACTCGGCACGCGTCGGCACGCCGATATCGGCCTGGAACTTGGCCACCGCACCGCGCAGACGCTCAGCTTCCGGCATGATTTCGCGAGGCTCAAAGGCAACATCGACGCCAACGGGCTGGTCAAGACCCGGCTCGACATGACCCAGAACATAATGAGCAGCCTGCGTACCAACGGACAGGAACTGCTCAACTCCCTGTCCGTCGCGCATAGCGGAACATCGGATCCGAGCATTGCTCAGGGAAAGGCCGAGGCGGCGATGAATGCCCTGATTTCCGGCCTCAATACCACGGTCAATGGTGAGTATATCTTTGCTGGCATCAATAATCAGGTGAAGCCGGTCGCCGATTACTATGACACGCCGCAATCGGCGGCGCGCCAGGCTGTCGCCGACGCCTTCATGACCCGCTTCGGCGTCTCCCAATCGGCGCCGGCGGCGGCAAATATTACCGCCGCTGATATGCAGGACTTTCTCGACAACGAGTTCGCCGCCTTGTTCGACCAGGCGGCCTGGACGGCCAACTGGTCCGAGGCCTCGAGCGAAAACGCCAAGAGTCGCATTTCGGGGACGGAGACGATCGCCACAGGCGAGAACGCCAACGCGCCGGGGATCCGTAAGCTGGCGGAAGCCATCACCATGGTGGCCGATCTGGGGATCAAGAACCTCAACAAGGAGGCTGGCCGCGCGATCGTCGACACCGCGATGAAGGTTCTGGGAGAGGCTATGGGGGAGATGGCTTCGGCCCAGGGGAACCTCGGGACCGCGCAGGAGATGCTCGAGAAAGCCAATGAGCGTATGTCGCTGCAGGCCGATATCCTGAACAAGGAGATCAACGCGCTCGAGGCCGTGGATCCCTATGAGGCAGCAACCCGGGTCAATACGCTGATGTCGCAGATTGAAACCGCCTATGCACTGACCGGGCGGATCCAGAAGCTCTCTTTGCTGAACTATCTCTAGTGAACCGAAAAATGGGTGCGTAATGTATCATTTCTCTTACGGCGAGATCATCAATGACGCCGGTTCCACGTCGCGAGACCGCGAGCGGCTGGCGCTCGACCGGTCAATCGAGCTCCTGCGCGAGGCCGATCAGCAGGGCGGCGAGTCGAGAGTGGCCCTGGAGGCCTTGCTCTATGTGCAGCGTCTGTGGTCTCTGCTGCTGGAGGACCTCGCCAGGCCCGGCAATGATCTGCCCGAAAAGCTGCGCGCCGACCTGATCTCCATTGGCTTCTGGATACTCAAGGAAGCCGATATCACCCGTGAGGACAAGGCGCGCAGCTTCAAGGGACTGATCGATATCTCATCGATCATCCGGGATGGTCTCAAGTGAGCACGTCGATCCGCATATCGCTTCAACCGGGCGAGCGGATATTCATCAATGGCGCGGCGCTCAGGGTTGATCGCCGCGTGTCGCTCGAATTCCTCAATGCCGCAACCTTCCTTCTCGAGAACCACGTGCTGCAGGCCGAGGATGCCACCACGCCGCTCAAACAGCTCTATTTCGTGGTGCAGACGATCTTGATGGATCCGGCGACCGCGCCGCAGTCACTTTCGTTGTACAGGGAGTTTCATGCCGCATCGCTCGCGGCCTTCGAGAATGCCGCCATTCTGGCGGAGCTCAAGTTCATCGATGGTCTGGTGACAAACGGCAGAACTTTCGAGGCATTGAAGGCGTTGCGCGCCTTGTTCCCGCGCGAAAGCGAGATTCTGGCCACGAAACTTTCGCCCGAATTTACACGGTCCAAACAGGAGCAGGAGGCACTGGCATGCAAGTGAATGGCACGAATTCCGCAACGGGCGCGAACACGGCTCCGGCTCCCGGCTCAGCTGCTGCGGCCTCGCTGGACTACAATGCTTTCCTGCGCCTCCTCGTCGCCGAAATGAAGAACCAGGACCCGACCAAGCCCAATGACGCCACGCAATACATGGCGCAGCTCGCCTCGTTCTCGAATGTCGAGCAGGCGATCAAGACGAACAACAAGCTCGATGCCTTGCTGACGACATCGGCTCTCGGTCAGGCCGAGAGCCTGATCGGACGCACGATTACCTCGGCTGACGGTGCCATCAGCGGCAAGGTCACGGCCATCAAGATCATCTCGGGCGGCGCCGTCGCCATTCTGGAAGGCGACAAGCAGCTTCCCATCGGTCCGGGTGTGGTCGTCTCCGGCTCATGAATGAGGCTGACGCGCTCGACATCGTCCAGGCAGCGATCTGGACGGTGATCATCGCTTCGGGTCCTGCCATTGCGGCGGCGATGGCGATTGGCATCGTGATCGCCTTGTTCCAGGCGCTGACCCAGATCCAGGAGATGACGCTGACCTTCGTCCCGAAGATCCTCATCATCTTCGTCATGATCGCCCTGACGGCGCCCTTCATCGGGGCGCAGCTCTTTACCTTCACCGAAATGATCTATGCTCGCATAGAGACTGGCTTCTGATCCCCATGGAGCAATCCCGCCAAAGTTGAAGACTTTGGCGATCAGGATTTGCTCCAAGAGATTTATGTGGCGCGAATCCTTCTCGGCGAAGTGATTCCACTTCGCCGGGATGCGCGCTAGCGGGCGGAGACACCTCCGCGCAAGGTTCACCCGCCAAGATCGTCTTCCGACTATGGAATATGATCTATGAGTGATCTGGCAGTCTCCAGCTACGCCGCGCCCGTCAAGGGAAATGGGCGGGATATCGGCTTCGCCGTCGGCATCATCTTCATCCTGACGGTGCTCTTCCTTCCTATCCCCGCCATCATTATCGACATCGGGCTGGCTTTCTCGATCGCTCTTTCCGTCCTCATCCTGATGGTGGCGCTCTGGATTCAGCGCCCCCTTGATTTCTCCGCCTTTCCGACCGTGCTGCTCATTGCGACGATGCTGCGTCTGTCGCTCAATATCGCGACGACCCGCCTCATCCTCACCCATGGCTCGGAGGGCACGACCGCTGCCGGCCACGTCATCGGCGGTTTCTCGCAGCTCGTGATGAGCAGCGACTTCGTCATCGGCGTCATCGTCTTTGTCATCCTCATCACCGTCAATTTCCTGGTGATCACGAAAGGCGCCACACGTATCGCCGAGGTCGGCGCCCGCTTCACCTTGGACGCCATACCCGGCAAGCAGATGGCGATCGATGCGGATCTCTCGGCCGGACTCATCGACGACAAGGAAGCCCAGCGACGGCGGCGCGAGCTCGAGCAGGAGAGCGCCTTTTTCGGTTCCATGGACGGCGCCTCCAAATTCGTGCGCGGCGACGCCATTGCCGGCCTCATCATCACGGCGGTGAACATCTTCGGCGGCATCGTCATTGGTGTGACGCGTCATGGCATGACGCTCGCGGATGCCTCCGACGTTTATACCAAGCTATCGGTCGGCGACGGCCTGGTGACCCAGGTGCCCGCCCTCATCGTCTCGCTCGCCGCCGGCCTTCTCGTGTCCAAGGGAGGCAATCACGGCTCAGCCGACAAGGCCGTCTTCGGCCAGCTCGGCAACTATCCGCGTGCCCTCATGGTCGCGGCACTGCTCATGGCGGTGCTGGCTCTGACGCCTGGTCTGCCCTTCCTGCCTTTCGCGCTGCTCGGCGCCACCATGGCCTCGATCGGCTTCGCCATTCCGCGCCGGCGCGCACAGAGCCTGGCAGCCGAGGAGGCGAAGGTAAAGGCGGCGGAACGGCATGCCGAGGAGGAGGCGCGCCAGTCGGTCAGGGAATCGCTCAAGATCGTCGAGATCGAGCTATGCCTCGGCAAGCAACTGGCGACACAGTTCCTCGCCGCGCATGGCGAGCTCGCCAGCCGTGTGAAGAAAATGCGGCGGAAATTCGCGAGCCAATATGGTTTCGTGGTGCCGGACATCAAGCTGTCGGACGACCTGACCTCGCCGCCCAAGCGCTACCAGATCAAGATCCACGGCACGGTCTGCGCGACCTATGACCTGCGCATCGGCGAGGTGCTGGTGCTGACCGGCGATCAGCGCAAGCCCGACGTGCCGGGTGACGAGATCCGCGAGCCGTCCTTCGGAATGAAGGCCATGTGGATCCCGGAACTGTTTGCCAGTGAGGTGAAGCGCGACGGCTTCGTGGCGATCGACAACATTTCCGTTCTCCTCACGCATATGAGCGAGGTTATCCGCAGTAATCTGGCGCAGCTCTTGTCCTACCGCGATCTGCGCGCGCTTCTCGACCGGCTGGAGCCCGAATACAAGCGCCTCATCGAGGAGATAAGCCCGTCGCAGATCTCCCATTCGGGCCTGCAGGCCGTTCTCAAACTCCTCCTTGCCGAGCGGGTATCGGTGCGCAATCTCAATCTCATTCTCGAAGCCGTTGCCGAGATCGCGCCGCATGCGCGTCGCCCCGAGCAGATCGCCGAGCATGTCCGCATGCGTATCGCACCGCAGATATGGGGTGATCTGGTGGAGAATAGCGTGCTCAAGGTCTTGCGGCTGGGGAATCGCTGGGAGCTCGCTTTCCACCAGAGCCTCAAACGCGACGTCAAGGGAGAGGTAATCGAGTTCGACATCGATCCGCGCATGATCGAGCAGTTCGGCACCGATGCCTCGGCGGTTATTCGCAAACACCTCGACAAGGGGGAGCGTTTCGTCCTCGTCACCGCGCCCGATGCCAGACCCTATGTCCGCATGATCGTCGAACGCTTGTTCCCGACGCTTCCCGTTCTCTCCCATGTCGAAATCGCGCGGGGCGTGCAGATCGAGTCGTTGGGCGCGCTGTCGTGACCGAGCTTGGACCTTCGACGGTCCTCGCCGTATTTGCGATCTTTTGCCGGATCGGAGGCTGTCTCATGCTCATGGTGGGCTTTTCGAGCCCGCGTGTGCCCACCCAGGTCCGGCTTTTCATCTCCTTCGCGGTTTCCCTGGCCCTGAGCCCGCTTCTGCTCGAGTCGGTTCGGCCGGTGGTCGAGGGCGCATCACCCGCTTCTCTGCTTTATCTGATAGGGACCGAGACCTTTACCGGCTCGCTCATCGGCCTTCTCGGCCGGATCTTTTTCTTGCCCTGCAATTCATGGTCATGGCCATGACCAGCTATGTCGGCTTCAGCGCGCTGCCGGGCGTTCCCATCGATGAGGCCGAGCCGATGCCGTCCTTGGTTTCGCTGGTCACCATGATTGCGACGGTCCTCTTTTTCATTACCGACCTCCATTGGGAGGTTCTGGGCGTGCTGGTGGCTTCGTACGCCACATGGCCGGTGGGGACGGCATTCAGCGTTCAGGGCGGGCTCATCCAGATCGCCGATCGCATGCAGGAGACCTTCCTGCTGGCGCTGCGCATGAGCGGTCCCTTCCTGGTCTTCGGCATCATCTTCAATCTGGCCATCGGGCTCATCAACAAGCTCACCCCGCAGATTCCCGTATACTTCGTTTCTCTGCCCTTCATCACGATGGCCGGGCTGATCCTGCTGTATTTCACGCTCGGGGATTTCCTGACCATCTACATCACCTCCCTTGCCGACTGGCTCAGGATGCAGTGATCCGATGCAAAAGCGCCTGCGCTCTCTCTCCCGCATCCTTGAAGTCCAGGCCGAGCTCCATCGCATCGAGGAATGCAAGCTCGGAGTGCTGAAGCAGCGCGAGGCGGCGTTGGGACGGGAGAGGGGCGAGCTTCTGGACGCTCTCGACCGGCATGACACGCTATATGCCGCCTTTATCTACCCGATGGCGAAGCGGCTGCGCGCCATCGACGAGGAGGAGGCCAATTTGAGATCCGAGCAGGACAGGGTTTCGAAGAGGCTCCTCGAGCGGGCGAAGCAGAGAAAGCGCACGGAACGCCTGCATGCCGGGATGAGCGGGAGCTGGGAGAGGGAGCAGGAGAGGCGTGAACTCGTCGACCTGATCGACCGGGCGGCGCTGCCGCCGAAGACCAGCCTCCGGTAAGGTTCAACTGGCAGAATCGAGGCCCAATCGGGAGAATTCTGCCCATGGCGATCAAACCGCCTTCGGATATCGTGCTCGATGTCGTCAGGGCCGCCGATCCGGCGCGCCGGCAGGCGGCCATCGAAAAGCTCACCGGCCGGCCGGCGACGGACTCGACCCGCCACGAGTTCGCGAGCTTTGTCGGCGATGTGAGGCCTGCCGCGCAACCTGCCGCATGCGGCCAGACGATGGCGCGTCCGGGGGGGCAGGACGTGCCGGACGCCTACCGGTCGTTCGAGGCCTTCTTCATCCAGAGCTTCGTCGAGAGCATGCTGCCGAAAGGCTCGGAAGCGAATTTCGGCAGCGGCACCGCGGGCGAGGTCTGGCGGTCGCAGCTGGCGGAAAAGATGGGTACCGAGATCGCGGAGAGTGGCGGCATCGGCATTGCCGACCGCCTTCTGGCGGACGAAGCCAGGAAGGCCGCGGGCGCCCAGGAAGAGGGATCGCAAGCCGGCTTCTCGCTGTCCGAGTCGATTTCGCGCGCCGTCCCTTTCTCCGGCTGGGCGAGCTATCTGCCTTTCCTCGAGGGGCAACTTGCCAGGGCCGACCAGCAATTGCCCGATGAGCCGGGCGATGTCGCAGACCTGCGTAATGAAGGATGATGCCATTGATGCCTTCCGTTTCCCCGCTATCCGGCGCCCTCAATGAAGTGGTGGAGCGTATTGGAGCGATCATCGAAGCCGAGACCGAGGCGCTGCGGGAGCGGCGGGTCGTCGATCTGCAGGAATTCAACAACCGCAAGAGCCGGGGCCTTCTCGATCTGATGCGCGCCGTCCGTGCGCTCGACGGCGGGCGTCCGGACGCAGGGACGGCGGTGCGCCTGGAGGCGTTGCGCACCAAGCTCGCGGCCAATCAGGCTGCCCTTTCCGTGCACCTCGCCGCCGCCCGGGAGATTACCACGCTCGTCGCCCAGACGATCAGGGACGGCGAGTCAGATGGAACCTACTCCAATAGCCTGTCGGCGCGGGACAAAAGCCCGTGGTGAAACTCCTTCTGGTCGGCATATGGGCCTGCCTCGTCACACTCGCGGCGAGCTATGCCACGGTGTTGTGGCAGGCCGATGCGCCGGTTGATGGCAAGGCGGACGAGTTCTTCGGTGGGCTCGATTACGTCAAAACCAGCTCGATCAGTGTGCCCATGCTCTCTGATGGCGAGATCAAGGGCTATGTCATTGCCCAGTTCGTCTTCACCGTCGACGGCGCCACATTGCGCAAGCTCTCGGTACCGCCCGATGTCTTTCTGGTCGACGAGGCCTACCGCACGATCTTCGCCAGTGGCGAGAAGATCGATTTCAAACGGCTCGACAAATACAATGTCGATGAGCTGACGAAGCAGATGGCGGCCAAGGTGAATGAGCGCTTCAAGACCGATCTGGTCAAGGATGTCCTGGTCGAGCAGCTGAACTATCTCGCCAAGGGCGAGGTCCGGTTCAATTCGATGGTCCAGAAGAACGAAGGTGCGGCAAGCGCGAATTGATTATTCACGGCGTCGCGCCGGCACGAAGTGGGCTATGCGCGGTAATAGTCGCGATACCACTCCACGAACTTCCGCACGCCTTCGCGGACTGGCGTGGCGGGCTTGTAGCCTACCGCCTGAACGAGGGATGACACATCCGCGAAGGTATCGGGCACGTCGCCCGGCTGCAGCGGCTGCAAGTTGATTATCGCCTTCTTGCCGAGGGCTTCCTCGATCGCATTGATATATTCCATCAGCGCGACCGGACTATTGTTGCCGATGTTGAATACCCGGAACGGCGCGTCGGATGTCGCGGGATCCGGCCGCATCGCGTCCCAGGCTGGATTGGGTTCGGCGATCTGATCGGAGGCGCGAATGACGCCTTCGGCGATGTCGTCAACATAGGTGAAGTCACGTGTATGTTTGCCGTGATTGAACACGTTGATCGGTTCACCCGCCAGAATGGACTTCGTGAACAGGAAGAGCGCCATGTCGGGCCGGCCCCAGGGACCGTAAACCGTGAAGAAGCGCAATCCCGTCGTTGGTATCCGGAAGAGATGGCTGTAGGAATGCGCCATGAGCTCGTTCGACCGCTTTGTCGCGGCATAGAGCTGCAACGGATGATCGACCCCCTCATGCTCCGAGAAAGGCATCCTGCGGTTGGCGCCGTAGACGCTGGATGTCGAGGCGTAGGTCAAATGCGGCGCGCCATTGTTCCGGCACGCCTCTAGAATATTGAGGAAGCCGAGAATGTTCGAATGGATGTAGTCGTGCGGATGGGCGAGGCTGTGCCGCACGCCGGCCTGGGCCGCGAGATGGATCACCCGGTCGACGCCGACGCTGAAGGCTTCATTGACGGCGTCCCGGTCGGCAAGGTCGGCGCGAATGAAGCGCCAGCTTCCCTGCGCGGTGGTCGCCGATTTGGCGAGTAGTGACAGACGGGCCTCTTTCAGCGCCGGGTCATAATAGTCGTTGACCACGTCGAAGCCGACGACCTCGTCACCACGCTCGATGAGCCGTCGGGCGGTTTGGAAGCCGATGAAACCCGCAGCACCTGTGACCAGTACTCTCATGGTTATAGCCGACCATCGCTTTCATGTTTGGCGAATAGACCTTTGACATCGAAGAAGACCGCTCCGGGACGGCCGAAGGCACGTATCTTCTCCGCCCCGAGCTCGGCGAACTCCCGGTGTCCGACCGCGAGAATGACGGCGTCATAACGAGCGGCCGGTGGCGGGTCCTCGAGAATGGCGAAGTCCAGCTCGGCTTTCGCCGCGCCGGTGTCGATCTGCGGATCCCAGGCTTCGACCTCGGCATTGTACTCGCGCAAGGTCGCGATCACATCCATGACCTTCGAATTGCGCAGATCCGGACAATTCTCCTTGAAGGCGAGCCCGAGCACCAGAATGCGCGACCCGACCACTGGAAAGCTGCGGGTCATCATCATCCGCGCGACCCGGTTGGCGACATAGGGGCCCATCTGGTCGTTGATGCGCCGGCCGGCCAGGATCACTTCGGGATGGTAGCCGACCTCCTGGGCGCGATGCGTCAGATAATAGGGATCGACGCTGATGCAGTGTCCGCCGACCAGGCCGGGCCGAAAGGGTAGGAAGTTCCACTTGGAGGATGCCGCGGCCAGCACGTCGCCGGTGTCGATGTCGAGCTTGTTGAAGATGATGGCCAGCTCGTTCATCAGGGCGATATTGAGATCGCGCTGCGTGTTCTCGATGACTTTCGCGGCTTCGGCGACTTCGATCGAGGGCGCCTTGTGAGTGCCCGCGGTCACGATCGATGCATAGAGCGCATCCACCATCTGTGCGGCTTCCGGGGTCGATCCGCTGGTGACCTTGGTGATTGTCGTCAACCGGTGAAGGCGATCGCCGGGATTGATACGCTCCGGGCTGTAGCCGACGAAGAAGTCTTCGTTCATCTTGAGGCCGGAATACTGTTCCAGAATGGGCACGCAGTAATCGCGCGTGCAGCCGGGATAGACCGTGGATTCATACACCACGATCGCGCCCTTGCCCATGACCTGACCGACAGTCTTGGAAGCCTCGTGCAATAAACGCAGGTCCGGCCGGTTCGCGAGATCCACGGGCGTCGGCACCGCGACGATGAAATAACGGCATTGCGCGAGTTCGGCTGGCTCACAGGTGAAGCTCAGATGCCGGGCGTCGGTCAATTCGGCCGGATCGACTTCCTTGGTGCTGTCGCGTCCCGAGCGCAGCTCGTCGATGCGCGCCGGGCGAATGTCGAAGCCCAGTGTCGGCCGCTTCTTGCCGAACTCCACCGCGAGGGGAAGGCCGACATATCCAAGTCCGATGATGCCGATCCGCTCGTGCTCGCCGTCAACCGGCATGGTGAAAACGCTGGCTGGACGTTGAATGGGAAAGCAGTCGGGGAGAGCACATGATGGAAACTGGCAGGTTCATTGAATTTGAGGACAATTGGCGGTCGATATCGCGCATCCCACGTCGGGAAGTAACAGATTTCCAACTTCGGCGCAAAGGGGCAGGGGCGACCCCATATCCGCTCTTCAATCAGCCTTGCCGGGCTTCCTGAGGCACCCGTAACCTTCCCCACCAGATGGCCAGGGCGGCAGAGCTGCCGAGGATGGCGAAGCCCAGGATCAAGGGGAGGACCGATCCATCATAGGATTGGCCGACAAGCGTCGCCAGCGGCAGCGAGATCAGCGTCGCGAGCGAGCCGACCACGGAGGCGCCTATGCCGGCAATATGCCCGAGAGGCTCCATGGCTGCCGCATAGAGATTGCCGAACAGGATACCGACGCACGAGAAGGTCACCGCCAGATAGATCATCAGCGCCCAGAGAGGCGGATGACCGTTGAGAGCGAAAGCCACCAATGCAAAGCCCGCCGACGTCATGATCATCACCGTCAACGCGGATTTGGAGAGACGAAGCATGCCATGGCGGATGACGAGCTTGCCGTTCAGGAATGAGGCTAGCCCGAGCGAGGCCGCCAGCGTCGCGAAGTACAGCGGAAATAGAGGTCCCAGACCGTACTGACCTTGGAATATCTGCTGCGCCGTCGAGAGATATCCGATGAAGGCGCCGATGATGAAACCTTGCGCCAGGATATAGCCGCGCGTGACCCGAGTGGCGCAGATCGCGATCGCCGTCACGACGATCCTTCGGATTGAAAACGGATGTCGATCCGCGGGCGCCAGCGTTTCGGGCTGGCGCAGGGCAAACCATGCCAGCGTGAGAGCACCGAGGCCCAGATAGCAGGCGAAGATCGCGCGCCAGTCGAAGAAGAGCAGCACTGCTTGTCCCATCGCCGGAGCGATCATCGGAACAAGAATGAAGATCATCGTGATGAAAGACATGATTCGCGCCATCGCGCGCCCGGCATATTGATCCCGCACGATCGCGGTGCAGAGAACATAGGGCATCGAGGCACCGACGCCCTGCAGCACGCGTGCCCCGAGCAGCATCGGAAAGCTCAGTGCCAGCATGGCGCAGAGGGAACCCACGAGATAGATCGAAAGTCCGAGATAGGCGATTTTCTTGCGGCCGAAACTGTCGGAGAGCGGTCCAGCAAAAACTTGTCCGATCGCAAAGCCGAGGAACACCATCGACACGACGAGCTGCGTGTCGTTCTCCCGGACGACGGCGAATTCACGCCCGATATCCTGCAAGGCGGGAAGCATCGCATCGATCGACAGCGCATCGAGCGCCGATAACATCGCCATGAGGGCGATGAACTCGCGCGTCCCTATGGGGCGTCGGTGATTGTCGATGGCCAAAGTGAGGAGCTTTCGGGGGAGGATAAGGTGAAGGAACTCTGCGATGGGGCGTTCGGTCTCGTTTGTGATGGCGAATCGATCGCCGGATCGACACGCGCAACCTATAGGCGGAGTGTCCGTCAGGGCAAGATTTATGCGGATCGCGGAAGCCGTCTAGAGCAGGAAGAAATTGGGTTGAATCAATCCAAGTTCTTAGACGTGATCGATCCGTGGTGCGGGATTCTTGCGAAAGCCGGTATCTGCTTTTTCGCATCCGGATTACCTGGCCGCCTTACCAAGTTTACGTGGCGACACCTGCCAGCGGACTTGTTGCTGGCCGACTTTGCCAATTAACTTCGCTGGACCTTTTGCAGCGAATGGCTGCGCCCTGTCCGGGCGGGGTGGTCCTTGCAGTTCCGCAATGCCCCATGACCGTCGGAATAAGGCATCGATGCTCTACGGCACGCAATCTGGCCGCATTCAATGGCCGGCCATGGACGGTCCGTACATTCGCCAGCCGTGATGGAGTCCCGGTCGATTGACTTGCAGCTCCATCGCCAGAGGCCGTGCTGGTTTGTGCGGCATTCTCGAGGCTATTACCCTCATCCTTCTTGTTCCATGCGCGCAGCAAAGCTTGCACGATTTCACGGATTATTCGGAGGCCGAGAGCCATTCGGTTGATCCTTTTATCGGAGTTCGGATGGAGACTAAAGCCTGTTCGGTCAGACTCAGGAGTTGACGTCCGAACGCAACTCCTGAACTTGATATTTCCAAAATCCTACCGTCTGGCCCACGATGTCAAGCGCCCACCGCCGCGTCGGGCTCTATCGGCGCCACCCCAGTGCCACCTTTGCCAATGTGGTCCGATTATTGACTTCCAGCTTTCTGTAGACGTTGTGAAGATGGATCTTCACTGTGCCTTCCGAGAGGTTGAGTTTGCGGCCGATACTCTTGTTCGACAGTCCCTCGCAAACCAGTCGAACGACATCCGCCTCTCTAATCGTCAGCAGGTCGCTCTCGGAGCCCGGTCGTCTCGGGCGCGAGGTCTGACGCTCGAGTGCCGGATCCACGAGATCGGGCGGAAGCCATTTTTTGCCAAGTGCGACCTGCCGCATGCAGGAAAGAAGCGCTTCCGGCGCGCTTTCCTTGAGCAGAATGCCGTATACTCCGGCCTCGATCGCGTAGACGATTTCGTCGTCCGGAATTGACGCGGTCAGAAAGATCACCCGTATGGGCAGGCTCTCCATCATGATGATGTTGAGCAGCTCGAGACCGCCGATGCCCGGCATTGACAGGTCGAGCACTGCGAGATTCGGCAGGATTTCTCGTGCCCTGGCAAGGGCCGACGTTCCGTCCGCGACGGTTGCAACAACTTCGAAATCCGGTTGGCCGGCGATGAGCTCATTCAATGCCCTGAGGACGAGCGGATGGTCGTCGGCAACGAGCACGGACGTTCTTTTGATTGCGGGATCGGTCACAGCGGAAATTCAATCGAAAGGTCGATCCCCCGGTTGGAACTCACCAACGACATTCGCCCGCCCAGCGCCTTGACCCGCTCCTTGAGCGAGTAGGGTTCGGACTCTATCTCCAGCTGCTTGTTTGTTTCAAAGCCATTTCCGTTGTCGCGCACCCGCATTTGGACCTTGTCATCAAGCCGCCGGACTTCCACGGCGATCCGATTGGCGTTGCCGTGCCGGACGGCATTTGCCGTGGCTTCGGAAATAATCTGGCAGATGTCGGCCGAGACGCTGCTCTCCACCTCGAGATCGGCCGGTTTCAGGTCGAGCTCCAGGCCGCATTTCCATTGCCGTCCAAGCGTCTTCAGGAATTCTTGCAGGTGGTCTTCCAGCTTGTGCCGCGTAACGACGCGATTTGGCCTGGCGCTCTCGATGAAGCTCCGGATTCTTCGCTGTTGATTCTGCAGAAGCCAGCTTACCTCGTTCAGCTGCTGGCGCGTATCCAGCGGCAGAAGGTGCGCGACCGCCTGGATCTGCAGATTGGCAGCAGCCAGATCCTGGAGCACGCTGTCATGCATGTCGCGCGAGAGACGGATGCGCTCGCGCGCGATCACCGCGGCGGCCAGATCGCCGATCAACGAGAATCTCTCCAGATCCGACGCGATGCGTGCGGCGACGATCTGTGTGAGCGAGAGAATGTCTTCATTGCGATAGCGTGGGTCGAGGACGAACACGCTGCCATGATAGTGAAGGCTCCTGAAGGGGGCCGTGCAGTAGCTGGCGAATTCCCGCGAGGCTATCGGGTCGGAGGTGGCTGCCAGCGGAGGAAGGAGCGCTTCCAAAGACTGCGCCAACGACTTGGCCTTCTTGGGATCGACCATGGTGAAGAAGGCCCGCTCGCGCTGCGCCAAGTCCAGCGGCCAGACGCTCATGTCGGGGATGTCCACGAAGCCCCAGGATGTGTCTATCCAGTAGGCCAGGCGGCCACCTTGTTCGTCATGTTCTTGCATCAGCGCCAGCACCCGGCCGGCGCCCAATACCTCGGCCGCATGCTGCAGCGAATTTGCCAGAGGCGGGTCATCCTCATGGGCGATGGCCTCGGGCGGCCACGTCGCCAGTCTGGAGAGACGGCTGCGCGTGCGTTCTCTGTACGCGCCGAAATATCCGAGCATCGCCGCCGCCACCAGGATATAGCCGACCCTGAGAATCAGGCGGTTCAGTTCGGAATCCTGGCTGAGCCACATTTCAACGTCATCCCAGCTCACCACGATCAACTGCAGAGTCAGAATGGCGGCAGTAATCAGCGACCCGCGCCAGCTCCAGCGTATCGTCGCCGTCAGCAGGGTAAAGGTCCAGAACGCGAAGAAGGGGCTGTCAGGGCCTCCCGTGAGGTGAACCAGAATGCCGACGGTGAGGATATCCGTGGCGTGGATCAGCAGGCCGCGCGGGTCCCAGGCCAGCAGCCGCAAGGAAGTCACGGACAACAGGAGCGAATAGGCGAGATAGCCGATCAGAACGAAGTAGGTTTCATCGACATTGCGCGCCGGCTTGGTCGGATCGAGGTAAACGGCGAGAAATGCGAAGCCGGCGAAGACCAGCCTGCACAGGCTGATCAGCCGTTCCGGCTCCATCGCGAACAGGAAGTCGCCCAGGTCCTTGCGCCAGAGCAATGGGCGCCCATCTAGAAAACTTGCGAATTGCTTCCTAGCGTAGTTCAGGCGATCCATATCCGCCCTCAACGTCTACCGAGGAACATTATAGCGGGTTATCTGCCCCAGAACGAGACTTCAGAATTGTGGTCGGGCGGCGACGCTGGAGAGGTGCCCAACGCTATGATGTACCACGGAAATGCGAGTTAGAGACCGCCATGAGGCTCTATCTAAAGATATATTTCCGCGCGTGAGGGTGCGCTCTAGTGTTGGGCTCGGTAGTAGTTCTGAACGGATTCGACCAATAAACCCTGAAATGACCCGATCCATGGCACAAATGCGGACTGATAGTGTGCCGTCGCCTTTCCGGCTCTGTCGTCAAGGCGCGACATCACTCTCGCCTGATCGGCCTCGGCGATACCGGTCGTCCGAAAGCACGCAGCAAATGTCCAAGACGAGCGATGATTGAATCTCTCGAGGCGTTTGCACGCACGCTTGTCATCGCTCCCCATCCGGATGACGAAGTCCTGGGAGCAGGGGGCACGATGGCGCGCCTATCGGCCGCCGGCAAGGAGGTCACGGTCGCTATAGTCACAAAAGCCGTCCCGCCGGCCTATACTGAAGAATACTTTGCCCGCACACAAAGCGAGGCAAGCCGAGCCAATGAGCTGCTGGGCGTCAAGAAGGTCTTATGGCTCAACCAGCCTGCGGCGCAGCTGGCCGAGGTCCCGCACCGGACCCTCAATGAGGCCTTGCGTCAGGTCGTGGCCGAACTGGCCCCTACCGCCTTGCTTCTACCCTTTGTGGGCGATATTCACCTGGATCATCAACTCGCGGCTCTATCCGCAATGGTGGCGGCGCGCCCGCATCAGTCGGAATATCCAAGGACGATTTTGGCCTATGAGACGGTATCCGAGACGCATTGGAATGCACCCTATGTGACGCCGGGCTTCGTGCCGAATGTGTTCATTGACATCGAGGCGACGCTGCCGCGAAAGCTGGAGGCGATGCAGGCCTACAAGTCTCAATTGCGCGACTTTCCGCACCAACGATCTCTCGATTCTCTGCGGGCTTTGGCCGTCACGCGTGGTACGGCTGTTCATCGTTCTGCCGCTGAGGCATTCGTTTTGATACGACAAGTATTGTGAAACGGTCGTTTATGGTGGCGCGGATCTTGCTCTCGTATGAGGGTTGAGGTGGTTGTGTTGGCTGTGATGGGCATTGAATCATAAGATGGAAGAAGTATTTCTTGGAATCTTTGAAGGCGGCTATGACCCCGCGGTGGGCATTGTGCGCGGCGGCAAACTGCTCGCCTTTGCGGAGGAAGAAAGATTCCTGCGCAACAAGCATGCGAAGGGCTGGTACCCCACCAACGCGCTGGAATTCTGTCTGGATAGCGCCAAAGTCGGGCCTGGCGACATTGCCGCCATAGGAATCAACTGGGATGTGCCATCCTATACCGATGGGAAGATGGCGCAATTTTTCAAGGGCTTGCGAGGCGAGTGGGACGTCGACGCCAGGACCCTAGGATGGCAGAACACTGTTCTTTCCTACTACAATCAGGACGCCGTTCTGCACCGTCACAGCGCCGCGTGGCGTCGTGCCTTCGGCCGTGATCATCGGCTGCGCATTTACCCCTTGCCGCATCACTATGTCCATGCTGTCCAGGCGTTTCTTCAGTCGCCGTTTGATGAGGCGCTGTGCCTTACCGTGGATGGTTCGGGTGACCAGCATTGCACCGTTCTGTGGTCCTGCCGTGGCGACGAAATCAAGCCGATCTATGAAATAACGATACCCCATTCGCTCGGCTGGTTTTATGCGGCCTGCACGGAGTATCTCGGCTTCGATGCTTATGACGGTGAATACAAGGTCATGGGGCTGGCGGCGTATGGCAAGCCTCAGGCCGCCATCCGCGACGCGATGAGCAAAATCGTCTATCCGGCCCCCCGACGGCATCGGCTACAGGATCAATCCCGCCTTTATCCACTATGGGAATCATAGCTGGTCAGACCGCTTCACGGATGATCTTCCAGAGCTGTTCGGGCGGCGCCCCCGTGGACATAAGGAGACCATCGAGGAGTGGCATTTCGACTTCGCCTATGCGGCGCAAGAGGCCCTTGAAATTGCCGCGATGCGCCTGGTTACCTGGGGGGCCGCAACCACGCAACATACCAATCTGTGCATAAGCGGCGGCGTCGGCCTCAATGTCAAGATGAACACACAGCTGTTCGATGTCGACGGTATTCGGAGAATTTTCCCGCATCCGCTTTGCAGCGACAGCGGGGCGGCGGCCGGGGCAGCTCTGGCCGCGTGCTGGCAGCTCACAGGAAGGCGGCCCGAGAAGCTCAAGTCTCTGGACCTCGGCTATGAGGAAAGCGACGAGCAGATCGAAACGACACTACGGCGCTGCGGTATTCAGTATGAGCGGCCCGCCGACATCGCGGCAACGGTGGCGGAGGAACTTGCGAATGGGCGCGTCTGTGGCTGGTTCCAAGGAAGGATGGAGGCGGGCCCTCGAGCCCTCGGTCACCGCAGCATCCTGGCCGATCCGCGCAATATCGAATCCCGCGACCGCGTCAATGCCGTCATAAAATACCGCGAGCCCTGGCGTCCCTTCTGCCCATCCATGGCGGCCGAAGCCGCCGATCGATATCTCGATGGATGGGACGACGCGCCGTTCATGATCATCGCGTTCCGGGCTACGGATCGGTTGAAGAACGACGCGCCGGCGATTGTGCATGTTGACGGAACGGTCCGCGTCCAACTCGTTCATGCCGATGTCGATCCTCTGTATCACCGGCTTATCAAAGCATTTGAGCAGCGCACAGGAGTACCGGTCCTCCTCAATACGTCGTTCAATGTCAAGGGCGAACCGATCGTCTGCACGTCGATCGACGCCATTCGTACATTCCATGGAACCGGAATGGATGTACTTGCGCTAGGCAGCTTCCTGGTTCGCAAGTGAGCCGCGCCCCTGGCAGGGTTGGCGAATAAAAATTCGTGGAGGTTCCAGACTGGACGCTGACCGGCGTAAGGAGCAGTGTCATGGCAAATTTCTTCAATACATTGGGAAGTTTCACAGTCGTCGGAACGGCTCTGCAGGATATGTTCTTTGCCTTTACCCGCGACACCGATCTTGACCATATACGGCCGGACGCGACGCTGCCCTCCCTGAACTGGGCCACGGCCATCAAGAACGCCGACGGCTCCGCTTATGTGGTCAACATGACCAATGTCCAGGTTTCCACCGATCTTATTCAGGGTGGAAACGCGTCTGACGTTCTCTTTGGCTCGAATCTCAGTGACGCGATCCTTTACAATAACGGCACGTTCGGCAGTGGTGTCGGTGGCTTCGATTCAATCGAGCAGTTTTTCCTGGGCGGCGGCAACGATTTCCTGGACCTGACGGGCCACGGTGCCGGCGGGGTGGACTATGCGAAGGATGTGACCATCAACGCGGGTGACGGCGATGACATCGTCATTGGCGGCGCCGGCAAGGATATTATCGATGGCGATGCGGGCAATGACCTCATATTCGGCTATCGCGGCTCAGATACGATAAGAGGCGGCGTCGGCAACGATACGATTTATGGCGACGACCTCGGCTTCAATGGAATCTCAGGCAACGATCTGCTCCAGGGCGGTGCCGGGAATGACACGCTCTATGGTGGCGCCGGAACCGACCGTCTCGAGGGCGGCGACGACAATGACGTGCTCTATGGCGGGCGCGGGGGCGATACCCTCTTTGGTGAAGCCGGCGATGATACGCTCTATGGCGACGATCCCGGCACCAGCGGCAACGACAAGCTGGACGGCGGATCTGGCAACGATACGATTTTTGCCGGCGCTGGTGACGACGAAACGTACGGCGGCACGGGCAACGATACCATGTACGGTGAGGCCGGAAACGATTTCATGCGCGGCGATGCCGGGGATGACTTGCTGCAGGGAGGTGCCGGCAACGATACGATCGACGGCGCAGCCGATATAGATACAGCCATATACTCCGGCAATAGAGATGACTATTCGATCGTATTGAATGCGGACGGGGTGTCATTCACCATCACGGACCTGCGCCCGTCCTCGCCGGACGGAGTCGATCTCGTGAAGAATGTGGAGTTCTTCCAGTTTGCCGATGGAACCATTCCGGCAAATCTTCTCAATCATCCTCCGGTAATCACATCCGACGGCGGTGGCGACACGGCCGCGCTGACGATCGCGGAGAACTCGACTTCAGTCACGACGGTTGTGGCGAGCGACGTGGACGCCGGCCAGACCGTGACCTATTCGATAGCCGGTGGCGACGATGGGGCGTTGTTCACGATTGATACATCGACGGGTGCGCTTTCCTTTGCGAGCGCCCCGGATTTCGAGAATCCGACGGATTCGGACGGGAACAACATCTACAACGTCATCGTGCGGGCTTCTGACGGAAATGGCGGCGTTGATACGCAGGTCATTTCAGTGACTGTTTCAGATGTGGCCGACGGCGCTGCTCCGGTCATCAGTTCGGATGGCGGTGGTGCCACGGCCTCGATCAGCATTGCCGAGAATACGACGGCGGTGACGACGGTGGTGGCGACGGATGCCGACGGTCCGACGCCGAGCTACGTCATCCTGGGCGGAGCGGACGCGGCGCTGTTCGCCATAGACCCGGCCACCGGAGCGCTGAGTTTCGTCTCGGCGCCTGATGCCGAAAATCCGCTGGATGTCGGGCATGACGGCACCTATGAAGTGATTGTCGGTGCAACGGATGGGGCAAATACCGACACACAGGCGCTTTCTGTGACTGTTACCAACGTGAATGACAATGCACCTGTCATCACTTCCAATGGCGGTGGCGCCGTTGCATCACTGAGCATCGCCGAGAATGCGACCGCGGTGACGACGGTGGCGGCAACGGACGCTGATGGAACAACGCCCAGTTATGCCATAGCAGGTGGCGCCGACGCGGCGCTCTTCGGAATTGATGCCGCCACGGGAGAGCTGCAATTCCTGACCGCTCCGGACTTCGAGAACCCCGGTGATGCCGGTACTGACGGAACCTACGAGGTTATCGTTTCGGCGACCGATGGCCTCAACACCGTTATGCAGACACTCAATGTGACAGTCACGAATGCCAATGACAACACGCCGGTCATAAGTTCGAATGGCGGCGGCGCGACGGCGACACTGAGCATCGCGGAGAATACCTCGGCGGTGACGACGGTTGCCGCCAGCGACGCCGATGGGACAGTCCCGACTTACGTCATCACCGGGGGCGCGGACGCGGCCTTGTTCAGCATCAACGCAACGACCGGCGCTCTGCAGTTCATTGCGCCGCCTGATTTCGAGCATCCGCTGGATGCCGGAAACGACGGCACATACAATGTCATTATCGGTGCGACCGATGGCACATTCACGGCGACCCAGGCGCTCGCGATCACTGTCACGGATGTGAGTGAGGTCGGCAGGACGATCACCGGCACCTCCGGCAACAATACGATCACGCCAACAACGGCCAATCTCGCGCTTCAGACCACGGCGCTCAACGACACGATATTCGCGCTGGCGGGCAATGACATCATCGACGGTGGTGGTGGCGCGGATCACATGGAAGGAGGAGTCGGCAACGATACATATACGGTCGATACCTATTCGGACGACGGCTTCGACGGCAATGATGACCTGGTCATCGAGGTCGCCGGGGCGGGAACCGACCTGGTCAATGCGCTGGTCAGCTACCGTCTCCCGACGGAAGTGGAAAATCTGACACTTATTGGCACCGATAATATCAATGGTACGGGCAATGAGCTCAACAACATCATCATTGGAAACTCGGGCAACAACCTCCTATCGGGCGGGCTCGGCAATGATACGCTGACCGGCAATGCCGGCGCTGACGTGCTCGATGGTGGAGATGGTAACGACACCCTTTCCGGTGGCGCCGATGCGGATACTCTTCGCGGTGGCGTGGGAGCGGACAAGCTGGATGGCGGAACCGGCGCCGACATCATGGAGGGCGGCGCGGATGATGACACATATACCGTCGACACCTTCTCCGATGACGGCAACAGCTCGAATGACGACATCGTAACCGAGCTGGCGGGCGGCGGCAACGACGTCGTGAACGCGTCCGTGAGCTACATACTGGCGGCGGAAGTGGAAACGCTCACCTTGACGGGAACGGCCGCCATTAATGGGACGGGAAATACACTCGACAATACGATCAACGGCAACTCGGCCAACAACATTCTGTCTGGAGATCTGGGCAACGATACCCTCAACGGCAATTCCGGCTCGGATACGCTGAACGGAGGTGACGGGAATGATTCGCTGTTCGGCGGGAATGACGACGACTTTCTCTTTGGCCAGGCAGGAAGTGACACTCTCCAAGGGGGCGCCGGCGCGGATCTGCTGGATGGAGGAGCCGGAACCGACACCCTGATGGGCCAGGCTGGATCCGACCGGTTGATCGGGGGGACCGGAAAGGACACAATGACGGGCGGCACTGAAGCCGACACATTCGTCTTCAATCCCGGAGACTCTTCCCTCAACAGCGCCAATTATGATCGGATAACCGACTTCGAGACCGGAGTGGATAAGATAGATTTCTCTTTTGTCAGCAGCCCATTGGCGTCTTCGGCCTATGCCGAAGGGTCCATCACGACGAATAATTACACCACCGCGCTGGCGACCGCGAACTCTCTGATGGCGAGCGGCACGGTCGCCGTGTTTGTCGCGGGCACAACCGACGGCTGGCTGTTCTCCGACACGAACAACGACTCGATACTCGATCAGGCCACCCTCCTGCAGGGGCTGAATTCTACGGCAAAATTCGACTATCTCGACATTACGTGAGGCCGCTGAAGCGCGGCTCAAGCGAGGTGCGTGGAAGCGTTCAGGCCAATGTGCTAAAAGTTCCGAATCGCGGTTAGGCGACATTTCGGCGAGCGAGACGCCGTTGAGTCGCGTCTATGTGCTTGTGGCGGCACGCACCCACTCAGGGAGACTAAGATGAATATTAAGGGAACTCCCCTGGCCGATAAGCTTTACGGAACCGAAGCTGCCGACAATCTCTACGGGTATGATGGCAACGACTTCATCTGGGGCAATGGCGGCAACGACTTCATCGAAGGCGGGAATGGCAGGGATTCGCTGTATGGCGGTCTTGGAAACGATTACATCCAAGGCGGTGACGGCGATGACTATCTGGAGGGCAATGATGGCAATGACCGCCTGGATGGGGGCGACGGCGCCGACATGATGATCGGTGGTCTGGGGAACGATAGTTTCGATGGTAAGGAGGGCAATGACACCATCGATGGCGGTGATGGTCATGATCACATCATCGGCGGTCTGGGCGACGATACCATCTATGGCGGCGCCGGAGAGGAATATATCGACGCCGGCCCGGGCGATGACATTATCTATGCCGGCCCGGGAAACGATGGGTTCATCAATCGGATCGATCCGGCGACAGGCTTGGTGACGCAGCAAGCGGTGGGTGGTGGCGCCGGCAACGATACGATTTATGGGGAAGGCGGCGATGACGCGCTTAAGGGGCAGGCCGGAGACGATCGGGTTTATGGCGGCGACGGCAATGACTTCGTCGATGGCGGGGATGGCAACAACTATCTCGACGGCGGTGACGGAAACGATATCATCGATGCGGAAGGCGGCACTGATGAAGCGCATGGCGGGAATGGCAATGACAGAATAGAGCTCGGCGCCGGCAATGATCTGGCCTTTGGCGACGCAGGAGCCGACACAATCGATGGCGAGGCCGGGGCCGATAAGCTCTATGGCGGGAACGGGAACGATCTCATCTTCGGCGGGGATGGCAATGATGAGCTGCACGGTGACGCCGGCGCGGATACTCTCTCGGGAGATGCCGGCGTCGATATACTGTGGGGTGGCGCGGATGCCGACAAATTTGTCTTCAAGGGAGCCGGCGCGACAATCGGTCAGGATGTGATCATGGACTTTGAAGACGGGGTCGATCGCATCGTCCTGGAGAAGCTCGGCATAAAGAGCTACAACAGTTCGGGAGCCCCAGGCACTGTATATGCGTATGATGTGGCGGGTGGGGATGTGCTCATCAAGGGCTTTGACGCATCGGGAAACCTGGTCTCGATACTCCTCGACGATCCGACACACAGCCTGTCGGCCGCGAATATCACGAGCGCCGATTTCGTTTTCGCCTGACTGGAGGGCCCGCTCCAGTCAATGGTGAGCCTGGGCGCCCTTGTAGTATCTGGCCATCGCCTGCGGGGGCACAGTTTCGCGTGACTTTCTGCCCAGAAAGTACACGCCACTTGCGCCATCGACCTGATACTCGTCCGGAATGAACCTGTCGAGATATTGGGTCCAGAAGAAAGCCAGTTTCGCCAGGCTGCCGGCCCGCCGGGAGCGGAAAACGCCGCGCGCGAGGTAGTCGACCGACCACATGAACTGCAGTCCGGGGCCCCCGCTGGCACCGGATTTGATCAGATCAAATTGTCGGAACAGATATCGGTGCCCGCTATCCGTATAGCGCGTGAAGTCGAATGCCCCTTCATGGACCTGCTGCATGAAAGGTGTTTCGGCGTAGACCAGTCCGTCGAACTTCAATACGCGCCAGATTTCGGCCACGACTTCGGCGGGCTGAAGGACATGCTCGAGAACCGCCTGCACCACGATCGCATCGAAATACTCGTCGGGCAAAGGGATCTGGTGCGCGTCGGCGATAAACTGAACATAGGGGGAAGCATAGATATCGAAGCTGTAAAGATGGATCGACGGGTCGGCATAGAGCGGGTCCATTCCCTGGCCGATGCTGCCGCCGCCGACGATCAAGACACGCGCGGGCTTGCTGACGTCTCGCAAGAGCTCGACGAGTTTTCCCACATTGCCTCGCGTGCTCTGCTTTCTCGGCGACAGCAGGTGTTTGATGAAGAGCAACGGACCACGATAGCTCTTCCGTTCAATGACGCTGCTGGCCGATTGTTGAATGGTCCTGTCTTCCTCGAGGACGGAGTGGTCGAAGTCGATCAGTACCGGAGTGCCGTCCAGGATCGGATATTCGAATTTGGTTCCATTGTGTTGGGAGACGAGCACGTCTCCCGTTCGCGAGAGAACTTCTCCTGTTCTCGGGCATCGCAAAATGGGCATGCACTCATCAATATTGACTAACATGGCGGCACCACTCACGTGATTAGTTGCGAGCCGAGACCCAGGGCCCGCCCTCCGAGGCCGACACTTATGGAGAAAGCCGTAATCGTTAGACTACATCACGAAGCCGTGAAGGGTCAAGGTGACGAAGCTCAACATCGTGGAACACGCCGAGCAGGTTCCCGGTCGCTGGAACTTTCACCTCTTACTCACCCGCCTAAGCATGTTCCCTCCTGGCGCCACTTGTCAGTTCATCTTTCGCGAAATGCGCGCGCAAAGGTCTCCGTGATCGGGCCGACGAGATAGTTGAGGAAAGTCCGCTCTCCGGTTTCGACGAAGACTTCGACCGGCATTCCAGGTAGCAGCCGGATCTGGTCGAATTCCGGCGGCAGCTCCTCGGCTGGTTTCACCCGCACCGTGTAATAGGGCAGCTGGGTCGCCCTGTCGATCAGCCGGTCAGCCGACACATAGACGATCTCGCCGGATACCGTGGGGATCACGCGCTTGCGCAGGGAGGGGAAGCGGAGTTGTGCCTTTCCGCCGGGCGCCACAATGTTGATGTCGTCTGGATTGAGCCGGGCTTCCACCTGAAGCGCCTTGTCGATCGGCAGCAGTTCGAGTACGGGCTGGCCGGGTGCGATGACCCCTCCGGGGGTATTGTAGAAGAGCTTGACGATGACACCGCGCACCGGCGCCTTAATCTCGATGCGATCGGCAATATCACGTGCCGCCTTGACACGTTCGCCGAAGTCACCGGCCTCGACTTCGACACCGCGTAGTTGAGTGACCGTCTTTTCCATCCAGTCCTTGTGGGCATTCAAAATCCGGCTTTCGGTCTCCGCGATCTGTTGGTCGGCCTCGGCCATCTTGGCCGTGATGTCGCCTTGCACGCCGATGAGTTGCGCGGCGGTCCGTTTCAGCGCCAGCAAGCGGGTCTTCGGTGCCAGCCCTTGGTCGAAAAGCCGCTGCACGTCGGCCGTCTCTGTCTGGATCAACTCCAACTGCTGATCGGCCGACTGCTTCTGGGCCTTGAACCCGACGATCTGTTCCTTCGTGGACTCAATCTGCTTCTGATAGATGGCCAGTTCGGAAGCGAGCGAGTCCCGACGTGCATTGAACTCGGCAACCTGGCCCTTGAGTATGCTCTGGGTCCGGGGATTATCGCTTGTCGACAGATCGGCCGGGAAGGTGACGGCCTCCAGGCCGTCGCGCTCGGCTTCCAGTCTCGTCAGCATGGCTCGCAATGTGTTGTATTGATCCACGAGCCGGTCGAGATTGGCCTGAGCGGCGGTCAGCGACAGTCGGATCAAGACCTGGCCCTGGGTGACGATATCGCCTTCGTGTACGAGCAGCTGATCAATGATGCCGCCCTCCAGATGGGCGACGGTGTTGTTTTCACCGCTCGCGATGATGACCCCCGGCGCGATGACGGCGCCCGAAAGAGGTGCGGTCGCTGCCCATATTCCGCCACCGCCAATAAACAGCGCGATCGCCATCAGGCCAGCCACCATCGGTCGGCTGATGTCGAGATTGAGCGGACGGTGCCAGGCGGAGTAGGCCTCGAGTATCCTTGACATCAGCTCGGACCTTTCGGCACCAGTCTGGTGACGTTCGAGGACACCTGCCGTGATGTGATGCGGGGCAGAATCTCGTCGCGGGCGCCGAAAGCCTCGACCTGTCCATCCATCAGGACCAGCAGCTTGTCCACAAATCTGATGGCCGATGGCCGCTGCGCGACGATGATGATCGTCACCTTGTCGGCTTGGGCCGCGAGAAGCGCCTTGGTCAAGGCCTCATCCCCCTGGACGTCGAGATTGGCGTTCGGCTCGTCAAGAACCAGAACGCGGGGGGCGCCATAGAAGGCGCGCGCCAGGCCGATGCGCTGTTTCTGTCCCCCCGATAGTTCGAACGAGGTGTGTCCGATTTCAGTGGCATAGCCATCTTGCATATGCACGATCACCTCGTTTGCTCCCGAGATACGCGCCGCCTGAAGCACGGCCGCATCGGGCGGATTCTGCTGCATACGGGCGATGTTTTCGGCAATAGTGCCGGGGAAGAACTCCGGCTGCTGCGGCAGATAACCCATATGCTGGCCGAGAGCCTCTCGCGGCCAGTGACTGATTTCGGAGCCGTCCAGGCGTACCTTTCCGGATGTTGGCTCGATCGTGCCGACGAGGATGCGCGCCAGGGTGGATTTGCCGGCGCCCGCCGGGCCGACGATGCCCAATGATTCGCCGACTCCGAGCTCGAATGACACCCCCCTTAATACGGGCCGGCGATTTGGCGCCGGTTGATAGACCAGTTTTTCAACCGAGATAGCTCCTTCCGGAGCGGGCGGGACCAGCCGCCTGCGGGCGAGGCTTTCGTCGGCGAGAGCCGAACGGATCCGAGCGAGGTTCAGCCGTGTTTGCGCGATGTTCTTCCAGCCGGCGATGATGCTCTCGACGGGCTGCAAAGCGCGTGAGGTTATGAGCGAGGCGGCGAATATCATGCCGCCGGTGATCTCATGCTTCAGGGTCAGATACCCCCCAAGGCCAAGAATGGCGATCTGGATCAGCAACCGCACGAATTTCGAGACCGAAGCGAGAATATTATTGCGGGTGGCGACGGTGAGCCAGCCGCGCAGCGAGGCCAGGTGCTTGGCCCCCCAATGCGCTATCGCTTCGGGATAGATGCCCATGGCATGCACGAGATCCGCCTGCCGGATAAAGGCCTGGGCCTGTTCGAGGGCGGCGAGAGAGTTCTGCGAGGCATCTTTGAACGGCCGTCTTACCGCCCAACCGGTAAGGGCGGTCAGGCTGATCAAGATGACGGCCCCGAGAGTGCACACAAAACCGAGAAGAGGGTGAATGAGAAAGACAACGACAATGAAGATCAGGGCGAACGGCATGTCGAAGAGGGCCGTGACGCCGCCCGTCGCCAGGAAACTGCGAACTTGCGCCGCCTCGCGCAGCATATCGATGCCATAGGAGCCCTCGCGCGCCGACGCCTTTATGGAGGCGGCGAGCAGGGGGGCAGCGACGGAGGCTTCGAATCTCATGCCGATCCGCACGAGTATGGCTTGCCGGAGGCCATCGAGAATGGCCAGCAGCGCCAATGCGCCGACCGTGATGATGGTCAGCATCAGGAGGGTCTCGAGGCTTCCGCTGCCGAGTACCCGATCATACACCTGGACCATGTAGATGGGGACCGTGAGCAGCAGGAGGCTCATCACCAGCGAGAAGGCTCCCACCCCCAGAAGATCGCGTTTGCAATCCCTGACGGATCTTTCGAACAGCCCAGCGAAGCTATCGGCAGAATGCCGGGTCGAGCCTGGCATGCTCATTCTCCGCCTCCCTGGGGCTGATGTTCGCGCGGGCGCGGGGGAATGGCAAGGCGCATCCACGTGGGCGAGATCGTCAAAAACATTAAGAATTCATGTCCCAGAGGCCGGAGTCCAGACGCACCTGCTGATCGGTAGCAGAACATGCGGCAGGCTCGCGTGCAATGGCTGTTTCGTTCGGGCCGTGCCGGCATTGTGCTTGAAAATGGGACGCCACATGCCTGGCGGCAGTCGTCTTTAGGCCAGGTAGCTCACCGGCTACAACGAAGTGTATAGGATATAATATCTATCAAGAGGAATTTGGATTCGGCGATCTGGCGAAAGAACAGTTGAGATTTAGTTTAGTTTTTCCGGCCGGATTAGATTCTCATGAACTGTTTTTTCTAGATTACGTTGCGTAGAAAGAACGACTCAACTACTGAGGCAGTATTGCAACTGCAAGTCGAGAGGGAATATGTCATACAAACTGAACTTCATCCGCACGCTCCTTCTTGGAGCGATCATCACTGTCACTCCCGTTGCGGCGACCAGCGCCTGGGCCGCTGATGGCGGCAAGGCCGGTGGCGCGGGCGAAAGTGGCGGCAAGTCGGGCGGCGCCGGTGAAAGCGGCGGTAAGGCCGGCGGTGCTGGCGAAACCGGCGGCAAGTCGGGCGGCGCCCGCGAGACCGGCGGCAAGGCCGGTGGCGCTGGCGAACGCGGCGGCAAGGCTGGTGGCGCTGGCGAAACAGTGAAACCCAAGGCCGGAAAATAGACGACCGGCTGACCTGAAGCGGAGAGCCGCGGAGCGAGCCGCGCGCTCTCCGCTAACCCATTTTCATACCACCAGAAATTGTCCTTGGGTCATGGCCCATTCGAACAATCGGGACTTGAATTTTTCTTCGCAAAGTTTCAAGTTTATTTTCGGTGTACTATTAGGGATTTGGTGATCAGATAGCGTCACATTCCGGGTAACCGCAATCTGTCACGAGATCCGAATCAGGGGAATGCAGTGGGGACCGCTCGCAAAACTACGGTTACGGGTGCGCTTACCGCGCGCGCAGTGACGGCTTATGTCATGGCATTTGCCGCTCTGTGTGTGGGAATCGCGGCGCTCCTGTTTGACCTCCCCAATGCGGTCGGATTTTTTCAATTCGCATTTGTTTCGTTCCTCGTGACCGGTGTTCTTTGGTTCGTTTGCCAGGTCGTCTATGCGGCCATGTCTGAGCGCTCCGCCAAGGCGATCTATCTCAAGGATGGCGACCACTCCGCCTGATTCTGGGCGAGGCTCCGCCGCGGCGCTCCGGGCGATCGGTCGCAGGCCGTCTTCCAACCAACTTCCGAAGTTTCTCCGCCAGCGGGTCGTCAATCCGATCGCGCGCGGCCGCATGACATTGATCTGTATGCTGATGAAGTGCGCGTGGCAGGGCCGGAGGCGCCCCGCTGAAGTGTCAGAATTTGATCCTATGCAGTTGCTTGCCGCCCGGATTTCGTGTTTGAGGATTCTGCCCCGGCCGATCATTGCCGTTGTGCAAGACGGATAAGCCATGGTATCGTCAGAGGCTGTTACGGTGCGTAAGTCTAGAATGCAGGGGGCAGTCTAAGTGTATGTTCCATAATATTAATCTAGTTCCGATCGTTGACTTTTCGTCGACTGCCAGATTGAGTTCGGCCCAGTAGTTTCGCCGGCGGTTCTTGATTGGCCGGACTGTTGTCTTGGAGTAGGCATGAAGATTACCATGATCGGCGCGGGGTATGTGGGACTTGTGTCCAGTGCAAGCTTCGCGGATTTCGGCCACGACGTTACCTGTGTCGACAAGGACCGGGCCAGAATCGACAAACTCAACTCCGGCAAAATTCCAATCTTTGAGCCCGGCCTCGACGCGCTGATCGAGCACAATATCAGCGGCGGTCGGCTCAGGTTCCAGACCGATCTGGCTTCCGCCGTCGCCGCCGCCGAGGTGGTCTTTATCGCGGTGGGCACACCGTCGCGCCGGGGCGACGGACACGCCGATCTCACCTATGTTCGGGATGCGGCTCGCGAGATCGCCAAGGCACTGGACGGCTTCACCGTCGTGGCGACCAAATCGACCGTGCCGGTCGGAACTGGCGACGAGGTCGAGCGCATCATTCGCGATGCCCGGCCGGACGCGGATTTCTCGGTTGCGTCAAACCCGGAGTTCCTGCGGGAAGGTTCGGCAATTCAGGACTTCAAGCATCCCGACCGCATTGTTGTCGGAGTGGCGGATGATCGGGCGAGAGCGGCCATGGCGGAGGTCTATCGGCCGCTTTATCTGAACGCGGCACCCATGGTCTACACCGACCGTCGCACGGCCGAACTGATCAAATATGCGGCGAATGCCTTTCTCGCTACAAAAATCACGTTTATCAATGAAATTGCCGATTTATCAGAAAAAGTCGGCGCCGACGTTCAGCAGGTCGCGAGGGCGATAGGACTCGATAACCGCATCGGCTCCAAATTCCTGCATGCTGGCCCTGGCTATGGCGGATCGTGTTTTCCGAAGGATACCGTCGCCCTGATCAAGATGGGCTTCGACAATGAGGCGCCGCTGCGCATCGTGGAAAGCGTTGTCGCGGTGAACGAGAACCGGATGCGCGCCATGGGGCGGAAAGTTTACCAGGCTCTTGGCGGAAAGATCCGCGGAAAGACCATCGCGGTGCTCGGCCTTACGTTCAAGCCGAATACCGACGATATTCGGGAAAGCCCGGCTATACCGCTGATAACCGCCCTGCAGGACCTCGGAGCCAAAGTGAATGTGTTCGATCCGGAAGGGATGGAGCATGCCAAGGATGTGATCTCGGATGTTAACTATCGCGACGGACCCTATGAATGCGCGGAGGGAGCCGAAGCGCTGGTTATTGCTACCGAATGGGAGCAGTTCCGCGCTCTTGATCTCGACAAGCTCAAAGCCGTCATGAGTGGTTCGACGATAGTCGACCTGCGCAATGTCTACCGGCCTGACGAGGTGGCGCGACGCGGCTTCTCGTACTTCAGCATAGGCCGTCCCCCGGCAACACCGAAAACCGACATTTCCCAATAAGACAACTGCAATTTGCTCGCTTTAAATTGACGAGTTATCTGGCACCTCCGTATATCCCGATCACTTCAGGAAGAATTCCGCCTGACGTGAGGAGCGTGGTCGGATGCTGGTTTTGGCGCGTAATTGGCCCGGCGCCCTGGTGCGCCTGGAAGGATTAGAGATGACCTTGCCTTTAGCTTGCAGCAAGCTGACCCATCTTGAACGACTGGAAGCCGAGAGCATCCACATCATCCGCGAGGTTGCGGCTGAATGCGAGCATCCGGTGATGCTGTATTCGATCGGCAAGGATTCGGCGGTGATGCTGCATCTGGCGATGAAGGCGTTTTATCCCTCGAAGCCGCCGTTTCCCTTGATGCATGTCGATACGACCTGGAAGTTCCGCGACATGATCGCCTTTCGCGACCAGACGGTGGCCAAGCTCGGCCTCGACCTCATCGTCCATACCAACCCGGACGGCCTCGCCAAGAAGGTCAATCCCTTCGATCACGGCTCGGCGCTGCACACCCAGATCATGAAGACCGACGCGCTCAAGCAGGCGCTCGACAAATATGGCTTCGACGCCGCCTTTGGCGGGGCCAGGCGCGATGAGGAGAAGTCGCGCGCCAAGGAGCGCATCTTCTCCTTCCGCGACTCACGTCACCGCTGGGACCCCAAGAACCAGCGCCCGGAGCTGTGGAACATCTACAATGCCCGCAAGAACAAGGGCGAGTCGATCCGCGTCTTCCCGCTGTCGAACTGGACCGAGCTCGACATCTGGCAATATATCTTCCTCGAGAACATCCCGATCGTGCCCTTGTATTTCGCCAAGGAGCGCCCGGTCGTCATGCGCGACGGCCAGATCATCATGGTCGACGACGAGCGCATGCCGCTGCATGTGGGAGAGAGCCCTGAGATGAAGCTGATCCGCTTCCGCACGCTGGGCTGCTACCCCCTGACCGGGGCCATCGAATCCACCGCCGCGAGCCTGCTCGACATCATCCAGGAGATGCTGGTGACGACCTCGTCCGAGCGCCAGGGCCGGGTGATCGACAAGGACCAGGCCGCCTCGATGGAGAAGAAGAAGCAGGAGGGATATTTCTGATGCGCGTTGCACTCCCCCATCCTTGCGCCGAGGCGCCGTTCCCCCTACTCGTCATGGCCGGGCTTGACCCGGCCATCCAGACGGGACGCCATGGAGCTGCCGTGGGGATGGGCTGGATGGCCGCCTCGAGGGCGGCCATGACGAATGAGGTAAGACGGCTACCTGGCGCCGAGACGCCATTCCCCACGCTCGTCATGGCCGGGCTTGACCCGGCCATCCAGACGGGACGCCAGAGAGCTGCCGTGGGGATGGGCTGGATGGCCGCCTCAAGGGCGGCCATGACGAGTTGGGCAAAGGTACATAAGAGCACTGAGAGAGAGATTTACCGCTGATGTCACGCTTCATCGAGTTCCAGGGCGGCGATGTCGAGGCCTATCTGCGCTCGCAGGAGGAGAGGGACCTCTTGCGCTTCATCACCTGCGGCAGCGTCGATGACGGCAAGTCCACCCTGATCGGCCGGCTTCTCTACGAGGCCAAGATGCTGTTCGAGGACCAGCTCTCCGCTTTGGAGGCGGATTCGAAGCGGGTCGGCACCCAGGGCGGGGCGCTGGATTTCGCGCTGCTCGTCGACGGCCTCGCCGCCGAGCGCGAGCAGGGCATCACCATCGACGTCGCCTATCGCGCCTTCACCACCGACAAGCGCAAGTTCATCGTCGCCGATACGCCCGGCCATGAGCAATATACCCGCAACATGGCGACCGGCGCCTCGACCGCCGATCTCGCCATCATCCTGATCGATGCCAGGAAGGGCGTGCTCACCCAGACGCGCCGGCATTCCTTCATCGCCACCTTGCTCGGCATCAGGAACATCGTGGTCGCCGTCAACAAGATGGACCTGATGGATTATCGCCGCGACGTGTTCGAGGCGATCGAGGCGGATTACCGCGCCTTCGCCAAGAACCTCGGGCTCGAGGACTTCACCTGCATCCCGCTCTCGGCCTTGAAGGGCGACAATGTGATCGAGCCGTCCGAGGCGATGGCCTGGTATCACGGGCCGACCCTGATGGCGCATCTCGAGAGCGTGGCCATCGGCGATGGCCCGAGCGACGGCGCCTTGCGTCTGCCGGTGCAATGGGTGAACCGGCCGAACCAGGCGTTTCGCGGCTTTTCCGGCAATGTCGTGGCGGGCATGGTGAAGCCCGGCGATGAGATCCGCGCCGTACCCTCGGGGCGCACCTCGAAGGTCGAGCGCATCGTCACCTATGACGGCGATCTCGCTGAGGCGACCGCCGGCCAGGCGGTGACGGTGACGCTCGAAGACGAGATCGATATCAGCCGCGGCGATGTGATCTGTGCGGCGGCCTCGCCGCTTGCCGTCGCCGACAAGTTCGAGACCCGCATCCTGTGGATGGACGATGAGGAGATGCTGCCGGGCCGCCCCTATCTGATCAAGGCCGGTCCCCTCACCATACCCGTCACCTTCGAGCACCCCAAGCACAAGGTCAATGTCAACACCCTCGAGCATGTGGCGGCCAAGACCCTCGGCCTCAACGAGATCGGCGTCGTCAATATCGATCTCGACCGCGCCATCCCCTTCGCGCCCTATGATGAGAACCGCCATCTCGGCAGCTTCGTCGTCATCGACCGCTTCTCCAACAACACCGTCGGCATGGGGCTGATCAACTTCGCGCTGCGCCGCGCCTCCAACATCCACTGGCAGGCGCTGGATGTGAATAAAGCTTCCCGCGCCGCCAAGGCCGGCCAGAAACCGACCATCCTGTGGTTCACCGGCCTGTCGGGCTCGGGCAAGTCGACCATCGCCAATCTGGTCGAGAAGCGCCTGCATGCCATGGGCCACATAACCTACCTGCTCGACGGCGACAATGTGCGCCACGGCCTCAACAAGGATCTCGGCTTCACCGATGCCGACCGCGTCGAGAACATCCGCCGCGTCGCCGAAGTGGCGAGGCTAATGGTCGATGCCGGCCTCATCGTGCTGGTCTCCTTCATCTCGCCGTTCCGCTCCGAGCGTCTGATGGCGCGCGAGCTGGTGGGCGAAGGCGAGTTCGTCGAGATCTTCGTCGACACGCCGCTCGCCGTCGCCGAAAGCCGCGACGTGAAGGGCCTCTATGCCAAGGCAAGGCGGGGCGAGATCAAGAACTTCACCGGCATCGATTCCGACTATGAGGTGCCGCAGAGACCTGAGCTGCGTCTCGACACGACGACGCTCTCCTCCGAACAGGCGGCCCAGCAGATCATCAGCCATCTCACCGGCGCCGGCCGCCTCTCACCCGACAGCTCCGTCAACGGAGCGCCGGATTTCTAGAGCGCCGGACGCTCACATAGAATCGGGCCGGCGCTCTAACTCTTTGATTTGCGCATCGGATTATCCGAAAACCGCTTCGCACTTTTCGGTCCGATGCTCTAGCGCGCATCCCGGCGAAGTGGAATCACTTCGCCGAAAAGGATTCGCGCCAAATCAATATGTTGGCGCAAATCCTTATCGCCAAAGTCTTCAACTTTGGCGGGATTTGCTCTAATGAGGCCATTCACGCGATATGCCAGCCAGTCGTGGCGATGAGCTCCTTTGCCCGGGCCGACAGTTCCCTGGCGCAGCGCGCTTCTATGAGCTCGGCCTGATCGCTGTTCAGGTAATCTGAGAAACCGCCCACCTTGCCCTTGCGCATGCGCAAACTTTCATTGTCTGTCAGATCGTAATTATGGGCCGGAATGCCCTCGCTTCTCTCGCGGTCGCGCATAGCCTCAAACTGGGATGCATCGACCGCCATCTTCACTGCTTCACGATCAACCGCATAGTTGAGGAAGGACAAGACTTTCGTCGTCGCGGCAACAGGATCGGCGCTGAGAGCCTCGTAGCTCAGAACATAATGCGGATGGCGCTGGAGACCGTCCCCCCAGCCGTTCAAATAGGCGATGAGCGGCGTCAGGCCTTGGTCGGGATGGGCAAGAAATTCCGACATGCCGCCGTTGAATCGGTGCTTGTGCCGGGTCGCATGAAAATATGCGGATACCAGCACGTCGCGAGGATCGCGCACCATGAAGATGACCGGCCTATTGAGGAATATGGAGCGGCGATAACCATGGTGCGTGACGACAATCAGGGGAATCCGCGATTGGAACCGCGCTTGCCGAAAGGCCGGGATCCCCCGAACAGGGTCGCAATCGAAGTTGGGTACGATGGAGAATGTGCTGTGAAGGTCGACGCCGACCTTGAGATCCGCCGTCGTATTGAAATAGTTTGAGAGAATGAACCGGAACCAGGTGCGGCCGGACTTGGGATAGGATGTCAGGAAGCTCGTGGCGGCGGCGGCGTCTGCCACGAGACGGGTGCGGTTCCTTGCCTTGCGGAGCAGTCGCAATGCCAGATTGGTCATGATGGAAGCTTATGCTTCGTCTGCAATGCATCGCGGACGACGTTGTCCCATTCGGCCATTACCCGCTCCCGCGAATAGCGCTTTACAGCTTCGGCGGCTGTCGTGCCCAGTTGCCGGCGCAGTGTGTCGTCCTTCATTATTTTAACCAGAGCGCCGGAAAGCGACGCCACGTCTTCGGCCGGAACAAGCAATCCATCTACGCCATCATTGATCATTTCACGCGGGCCCCATTCACAATCGAAGGAGACGACGGGCAATCCCGCCGCCATCGCCTCCAGCAGAACAATCCCCCAACCTTCGTAGCGCGATGACAGGACGAAGGCGTCGGCGGTCTCGATCCAGATGCCAGGGCGCTCGGTTACACCGGGGAAATGCACCCGGCCATTCAGGCCGAGCTCGTCACGCTGACGTTCGAGCTTCGCCCGGTCCGGACCTTCGCCCCAGATCGTCAGCGACCATTCCGGCGCCGCCGCCGCCGCCCGCGCAAAGGCCTGGAGCAGCAGATCGAAACCCTTTTGCGGCACGAGTCGCCCGACGGCGACTAGAGTGTGATTTCCGCGCCGCTCCTGCCAGGCCTGCGGCAATTCGACCGGGTTAGGAATGACCCATTCGCGGCGGCGCATCTTCTTTGGAAAGTATTCCAGCGCGCCCTTTGTCATCGTCACCAACCCAAATGCCCGGGGGTAGGTCAGGGCCCTAAGCCAATGCCAGGGAGCGCCAAATGGCTGAAGCGCCGGATTATTGCGCTCCGACACGACGACAGGCACCGGCAGTCCCCGTGTCGACAGCAGGGTGAGGACATTCGTCCGCGTGAGAAACGACACGATCACGTCGGGCAGCGACTTGCGAAATGCCCGTCTGAGCGCCAAAGCGCGGTGCGTCGCAGCGCGCACGGTGCCGAGCTTCGAGGGTTGGGAGGCTGCAGAGCCCAGCTGCTGCACCGTGATAGCCGGGTTAATGGGGTAGTATGCCGCCGTTCCCGGCGCCTCGAAGGTGAGGATTGACACGCGCCAACCCCGCTTCGCCCAATGTTCCGATATCAGGCTCACTATCCGTTCGGTTCCCCCGGCGCTGAGGCCGGGTATGACAATGGTGACGGTTCTGCTCTTTTCGGGATCTCGTGCGTCCATGCCAGGCTACATCCGCGCACTTTCGAAAGCACATGGGGAACTTGCGGCATCTTTTTCCTTTGCTAGGAAGAATGGCCGCAAAGCAGGTTGACCGATGTGCTGTCAATCACCCATTCGATAAAATAGCATTCGTCCGCTTCTTTTGGTAGGAGTCCTTTTGAGACTGGCATGGACCCAGAAAGGCAACGGTCGACGCCCTTTTCGAAGCTTTGCATAGTATCCCCATTTTCTGGACCGATCCGGAGCTGATTTGCGCCATGCGCTGTCGGATGAAGCAGAATAGAGCTTGGCTCTGTGTGCGAGCCGTCGATTGGCTTATTTCGAGTCGACGCGAGCGCCAATGAACATCGCGAAGAGCCTCGCGCACCTCTTTCAGGCTAAGGAAGCGCTTGGCAAGCGCATCTTGAACGTCGCACATCTGCTGACGGGAAACCTCTTCACGTCGTTGGTTTCCCTTCTCACATTCGCACTCACGGCGCGCGCCCTCGGGCCGAATGACTACGGCATGCTGGCGCTCGTCTACTCTTATACAAGGGCGATCGAGAGGATCGTGAGCTTTCAATCCTGGCAACCGCTCATCAAATACGGAAGTTCCCTGAGCGAGGACAAGGACCAGGCGAAATTCAGCTCGCTGATCAAGTTCGGTCTTGTGCTTGATGTAACAGGCGCGGTGATATCCTGGATCGTGGCGATCGGGCTTGTGCTCATTGCCGCGCCGCTCTTCGGCTGGAGCGATCAGACGGTCAATCTGGTCCTGATCTACTCTACGGTTCTGTTGTTCCGGCTGACCGGCATGCCCACGGCGGTGTTGCGGATCTACGGCCGCTTTCGCACCATAGCCTATGGACAACTGGGTGGCGTCACGTTCAAGCTGATCCTCTGCGTCATCGGAATTCTGGCTGGCGGCGGCATCGTGTATTTCGCGTTCGCCTGGCTGTTCTCGCAGATCGTCAGTTCCGTGGTTACAGTCGTCTTCGCGTTTCGCCAGCTTCACCTGCGTGGCGCCAAGCGCGTATTGTTTGCTCCACTCCGGGGCACTCTTCACCAGTTCCCGGGTATCTGGAACTTTGCCTGGTCAAGCAACTTGTCGCTGACCATCCGCTCGAGCGCCCAGGAACTTGACACGCTCCTTGTAGGAGCCTTGGCTGATCCGGCATCAGCCGGCCTCTACAACATCGCGAAACGCATCGGGCGAATGGGCCAGCAAGTCGGAACACAGGTACAGGCGGTCTTGTATCCGGACTTGGCCAGGCTTTGGGCCCAGCGCGCCGTTGAAGAATTCTATCGCGCCGTCATGCAGATCGAGGTCCTTCTCACCGTCACCGGCATCGCGATCTTTGTGTTGTTCTATTTCCTTGGGGAGCCCCTCCTGCGCATTGCGGCCGGTCCCGAATTTGCGGCGGCCTCCCAGTTGCTCATTGTCCAGGCCGTGGCGATGGTCCTCATACTGTCTGGCAGCGCCATGCGTTCGGCATTGCTGGCGATGGGACAGCACCGGATAGTCCTGAAGATCGTCCTGGTCGCCACGGTGGCGTTCCATGCCACCGCGATCCTGCTCATCCCGCAAATCGGCGCAATGGGAGCGAACATTGCCCATATTGTTCTTGGCCTCATCTGGGTCGTCGGGCTGGGGATTGCATTTCATCGGGGACGCCGGTCGACAGACAAGATCGAGGAAGTGCCGAAGGGCGCCATGATCGTCGATGACGGCGAAATATGAAAAAGCTTCGCTTTCCCAGGGCTGGGCGAACGGCTTACGGAGATACCCATGAATATCCGTGTTCTTCTGCTAACGCTGCCCGTGCTCATCACGGCGGTGACTGAAGTCAACCTGTCTGCACAGGCCGAACCGGTCAAGGCACTCTCGCCGCAGCTCCCCGACGGTAGCCAGCGGGCATTTCCTACCGCTGAAGGGTTCGGAGCTGCCGCCAAAGGAGGCCGTGGCGGCGCCGTCATCTATGTCACCAACACCGACGAGGCGGGACCGGGTTCTCTGAGGGAGTGTATCGAAGCAACCGGGCCTCGTACCTGCATCTTTCGGGTTGGGGGAACCATTCAACTGGACAAAGGCTCGCTGGTCATCCGTAACCCATTCATCACCATTGCGGGGGAAACGGCTCCGGGCGGTGGAATAGCCATTCGCAATGGCAGCACTCAAATCAGGCCATCGATAGAGATCAAGACGAACGACGTCATCATCCGACATCTGCGCCTTCGCCCGGGGCCCCATACGGTCAAGGCGTGTTGCTCCGGGGCGTTGGGCATGTATACGCCCGCCGCGCGCAATATCATGCTCGATCACATTTCCGCAAGCTGGGGGTCGGACGAGACCATCGATTCGGAAGACGCGTCGAACTTCACGTTTCAGTGGGGACTGGTGGGCGAGCCGCTGTTGAATGGCGGGCCGGGCAAGAAGAATCGCGCACGCAACATGCTCTTTACCAAGGGCGGCAATCTGACCATACACCACACGCTTTTCACCACGGGGAAGTTCAGGAATCCCCAGGTCAAGATGAAGCTTCCGGACTCCGTCGCCGACGTCGTCAATAACGTAATGTACTCGCCCGAATGGCAGTATGTCGTGAGCTTTGGCGATGAGTGGGTTCACATGCGTGCCAACGTGGTGGGAAATTACAAGCTCGCGGGTGTGAATGAGAAAAATGATCACCTGGTGGCTGTGTTCGAAGAAAGTGGGCTAGGGTTTTCGATATTTCTTCAAGGCAATTTCGACGGCTCATATCGCCCGGATGCTGCGGGGCCGGAGGATCTGGTCATGGCCCCAGAACAGCGGAAATATATCGTGACGACTAGAAACCCGGCGCCGGAAGTCAGAACGACCTCTCCGCAGCAGGCTTATGATGACGTGCTCGCCAATGCCGGCGCGACCAGACCGGTGCGCGATGCGGTCGACGCGAGGCTGATCGAGGATGTCAAGAACCGCCGCGGCAAGCTGCTGAAATCGGATCCGGAAAAGGTCGGAGGCTGGCCGCAGCTGGAATCTGGCACGCCATATGCAGACAGTGATAAAGACGGCATTTCGGACCAATGGGAAGAGGCACATGGACTGAATCCGAACGACGGCTCGGACGCACAGTTGGACAGGAATGGCGATGGCTGGACGAATCTTGAGGAATTTCTGCACAATCTCGCCGGTGATCCGCAGTAGCGCAAGCGGGCTGAACTATGTGCTCGACAGTGAAAACGCGATGATGAGGCCTGATGGAAGCTCTCAAATCTGAAGTGGCAAGTGGATTGCCGAAGCTGGTGTATATCGCCGGCTACGGCCGCAGCGGCAGCACCGTCCTGAGCATCGCGCTCGGACAGCATAAGGAGATATTCGGGTGCGGCGAGATCATCACTCTGGGGCATCACGTGTGGGAGAACAACGAGTACTGCTCGTGTGGCAGTCCTATTCACGATTGTGAATTCTGGCGTGAAACGGTGGCTCTTTGGGGAAAAGAGGAGAGCCCGTCGCTGGTGAGCGACTATGGGAAGCTCCAGGACCAGTTCGAGTCGTTGATCAGCATTTCCAGGATGCTACGGAAGACTTTGAGACGGGAGAGTTTCAATACATACTCCCGCCACACACTGAGGCTGCTGGAAGTGGTTTCGAAGCGCTCCAGCAGAGGACTCGTCGTCGATTCGTCCAAGCATCCAGGCCGGGCGGCGGCGCTGGCCCTTATTCCCGGACTTGATTTATACGTCATTCACCTGGTCCGCGACGGCCGCGGCGTGGCATGGTCGCTCCTCAAAGCCTATCAACGGGACAAACGGATCGGATTGCAGAAGGATATTGAAGCAAAGCCTGTCATGCGCACCGCCTTTCGATGGGCGACCGTAAATCTGGCGACTGAAAGTCTGGCGCGCAGGCTCGGCCCTCGGCGATTTGTGCGGATCCGCTACGAAGACTTCACGCGTGATCCAAAGGAGTGTTTGAAGAAGATCGGTGACTTGATCGGCGCGGATTTCGGCGACTTGGGCGATCAGATCAATGCGGGGATGCCGTTGGAGCCGGGGCATCAGATGGCCGGCAATCGTCTTAGAATGAATGCCACCATAGAGCTCTCGCCCGATGTCAAATGGAAGTCGCAGATGCCCGGCCGCAAGCAGGCCCTGTTCACCTGGCTCTGTGCCTGGCTGCTGCGGCGCTACGGATATCTTTGATCGTCACGTAGGTTTCCTTCTTGCGCTGCTCAATCGCCCATGCGCGTAGATGCACCGCCACAATGCCGATACTGATCAGGACCGGCGTTGTCCAGTAGCGGCCGTACATGTGCGGATTCGAGAAGGCAATAAGAAGAAACACGCCGCAGGTTGCTAGCGTGCTTGCCGCTACATGGCGTTCAAGACGAAGGCGCCACGCCGAATAGGCGAGAGTGATGCCTACGCCGGCGTAGAACAGCCAGCCGAAAAGGGCCACCAGGCCTCCTTCCACCCAGAGAAGCAGATAGATATTGTGGACGGGGGCGTTCTGCACGCTGATCGTGCGAAACTGGTCGGCGCCTATGCCAAGCAGCAGAATCTGTTTTGCCGAAATGACGCTGAGCGCTTCGAGCATCAATTGTGTCCGCGAAACGAATGAACCTGCTTCGTCAATGTCCCCTGTGGTAAGTGCCCCGAGGACGCGCTTCTGAAAAGCTGACGGCAAGAGGTCTAAGCCGCCTACATACAGAATGACCGCTAATATCAGCGCGAGGATGGAAAGCCGCACCAGGAGCCTGACATTTGCCACGAGGCCGATAAAGATCAGCAGGCTGAGGGTCATGGCGGCAAGGCCGCTGTTGGAGCTTGTGAGGACGACGGTCACGACGATGATCGCGAGAAGCGTGGACGCGAGCCAACGCGGAAGTCGGCCGGCGAACCACAGATACAGCAAGCTTGGAATTACCAGGGCGTTGATGGCGCCGGCAAGATTGGGGTTTCCCAGGATGGTCGCCAGACGACGCGCGCCTGTGACGATTCCCTTGCCCTCGCCAGGGAGGGTGGGAACGTATCCGACAAGATAGAACGACAGGATACCGTGAATGTCGATGACGATCACACCTGCCAGGAAAAGCATGGCGAGCTTTTGCATCCTGTCGATGTCGCCGCGAATGACGAGGGGGACCAGCAGGACATAGGCGAAGAGATACTGCACGCAGACAAGAAGACCGCGAGCCGCATCGCCGTTAATGAGACTCGCTCCAAGCAGGCCGAGAAGAAGCAGAGCTGAGCCGAACATCCAGTACCACATCGCGGACCGCAGGGGAGAACGCGGGATGAGTCCGGCGAGGATCAGCACGCCAAAGCTTGCACAATAAAACAGGTCGCTGATCGTGAAGTTGAGCCCGAAGAACCTGAACGTCGCGAAAGGCGAGAGAAACACGGCGAGATATGTCGAGATCGTCTCCAGCCGTATCATGGTCGGGTGCTTGGAGCTCGAGTAGCTTTCGTTCCAAGCGGCGGCGGGGGTCAGTGACATGGCGAAAATACCCGGCTGAGACCCGGTGCCTGGTCAAGAGGACATGGGTGTCTGGTGTTTGGTCTGTCTGTCATTGCGGGCGCAAGAGGTTGTCATAAGTCTGCGTCACGGAGGTCACATGCCGCGCCGCCCCAAAGCGCTCATGCGCATCGGCCCGGGCGCGACCGACCATTGACGTGACCCGGTCCGGATGCTGAAACAGCTCCGCTATCGCGCGAGCAAAGGCAACCGGATCCTCGGGCTCGACCAGGACGCCCGTTTCATTATGCCGGATCGCTTCCGGATTTCCGCCCGAGCGGGTGGCGATCACCGGGGTGCCGAGCAGCATCGCCTCGACGAGCGTCCGACCCAACGGCTCATTGACCGCCGGCACGAGAAGGGCGTCGAGCGCGGCCATCCAAGGCTCGCCCGGGTACCGAAAGCCCAGCAGCCTGATCTTGTCTGACACGCCCAGGCTCTCGGCACGAGCCCTGCAGAGCTCATCCAGTCCGTTGAAGGAATTTCCCAGAAGGAGGCCGATGAATTTCTCGTTTGGAGAGTGTTTCGACAGGGCTGCGAGGGTATCGACAAAGAGCAGGGGTCTCTTCCGCTCCACCAGACTGCCGACATATCCCAGCAGCTTCGTATCTGGAGGGCACTGGAGCTCGGCCAAAACGCGCTCCCGGCAGGCGGCTCTATCGAACTGATCCGGCATCTGCAGGTCGAAAGGACTGTGAATGACGGTGCATTTGCGGGCCGCCGACAACAGGCCGGGCCGCGGCGACGCAAACTTGGAGACGGACACGACGCTGTCGGCGAGCCAGGGAGCGAGATAGCGAAGCCCGAAGGAGTCGGGATCTCCGCGATGATGCCAGAGCAGCTTTGCGCCGGCCAGCTTGGCGGCGAGCCCCCAGATGATATGGGCTCTCCCGTCATTGGTATGGACGACGGCCACCTTGTTGTTGCGCAGGAAGCGAACGAGAGAAGGCAGCAGCCGCAGGACGCTTGCGACCGCCGCTCCGTTCCGTGGCGACATGCGCTCTGGCGTGTCGGCCATGGGCGCCGGCACGAAGGTCACATTCTCCCGCGTCAACAGTTCGGCCAGCGGACCTTCGGGTTTGTGAAGAACGACAAGGGGTTGGAACCCGGTGGGCGCCAGATTCTTCACCAGTCCCAGCGCCGAGATATGGCTTCCGGCGAGGACATCGCCGACAAAGGGAAAGCAGACGACAGCCTTAGGGTGTGAAATGTCTTCCATTTTTCATTTTCTAGTGGAATGTATCGCTAGGGCATTATAGAGGATTTGTGGCTTTAAAGCCAACCGGCACTCGCGGGCGCCGGTTCGCCGATGATCTGACGATCCAGCAATGATCACCGCTTGACCCTTTTCCGGTGCATAGGTTGGTTGAATTCAAAATGAAAATCACGGATGTGAACTTTCTGATCATAGGCGCCACGAAGAGTGCCACGACCTGGCTGCAGCGGTCCTTGCAGAACGATCCGGACATACTCATGCCCGATCCGGAACTGCACTATTTCAGTCGGGAGTTTCATCGTGGGCAGGATTGGTATCTGGCTCAATTCCCGGAATACAGCGGTCAACCCTTCGTGGGCGAGAAATCAAACTCCTACCTCGAGGAACCCCTGGCCGCATCGCGCATACACGCCTCGTTGGGCAATGTGAAACTACTTGCTCAGTTACGCAATCCGATTGACCGTGCCTATTCGGACTACTGCATGCTCTTTCGGCGCGGAGAGGTGAATGGCGATATCGGCCAGTATCTCGACCCGCGCACCGCCGCGGATAATCGCTTCCTCGGTGGCGGGCGATATCACAGGCAACTTGAGCGATATTATGACCTGTTTCCATCCAGCCAACTGTTTGTGATCTTCTATGAAGACCTGCTCGTTCAACCCGATGCGCAATTGCGGAAAGTAAGACACTATCTCGGGGCGCTCAACGACAGCTACGCGTCTCCGGTGTCGGGCCGCATCAAGGACAAGAATATGCCGATCGTCGGCGGCGGGCATAGCGGTTATTTGAAGTGGCTGAAGCCGATGGCGTCTCCTTTTCGATCGACCAGGGCCTACAAGGCAGCGAAGCAGTTTTTCTCGCAGCCGGTTGAATACAGTCCGCTTGGCACCGAGCTGCGGGCCCGCCTTGTCGACTACTATTCGGATGACACCGAGAAACTGGGCAAGATCATCGGTCGGGATCTGTCAGGCTGGCTTGGAAACGTGTCACGGGATGCCTCGCCAAGGTAGCTACAGGAGCACAATCCGTCTGACTGACCGAGCGCGCCCGTGAGCAACACTCTGGCAATGCGAAGGCGCCGAGAGCGCTGATCCTGGCCTAAGAATTCATTCGCCGCGGTCTGAGGACGGTTTCCTTCCCAAGGCGTCATTGCTATTCGCAGGGGTGAACAAGCTGCTGATTGTGGGATCCGCCAGCGAGCTGAGTATGGTTCCCTCAATGAGCGTATACGTTTTTCCCTCCAACGTGATGTGGGCTCCATTGTAGGGAGGGAACCAGAATGCCCGAATCTTCCGGTCTATGTCGTCACCCGGCGCAATTGCCTTCATTTCTTCCATTTCCAGTCGACTGACATACCGACCACCTTCGTTGGGAAACGTCGACAACATCTGCGTGCTTGCGATGGCTTTATGGAGGATGGTCTTGATCTGGTTCAATAATTGGGATTGCGTCTGACGCTCCAGATCCCGGGCGGTGATCCTCCCGCTTTCTATCTCGAACCAGGACACATCAATGATCGGTCCGGTATCGATGTTCGCGTCAGCGTAGTGCGCTGATACTGCCCATTTGTCCAACCCTTCCAGGATGGCGAGGTTGTATCCGGCTGTTCCCTTGTAAAGCGGCAATGGCGCAGGATGGAAATTGATGACGCCCTTTCGGGCCGCAGAAAGGACGGGCTCCCTTATCTTCTGCCAGTACAATACGGACACGCCCAGATCAAAATCCACTGTCCCCAGTCGCACCATATTCTCGATCTCGTGCCTGGAATACAGGGGGAGGTGCAGCTTCTTTGCCAGATCGCCTGTCACGGAAACGGGCAGATGCGCATCCGTAACGACGCCGACTATTTCCTGACCATTGTCGACAAGCCATTGTAGAGCAGTCGCGGCAACATGTTCCGTCCCATGAATAAGACTTTAGTCACAGTTGCCTCCGCGTTAATTCTAAATTTTAGTTAATATTGCTGACTCACAAAATCACAAGCGGGTGATTGCGTCGCCTATGAACAACGCGCTCTTCGGGCCGTTGTGCGGACGTGGCAATCGACTGGAGTGGCAGGATTTTTGCACGCCGCACAAGTTGTAGGCAGGCGACGGCGAGATATCTCCATATCCTGCGTGCAATTTAAAGTTGTAAGCCTGATTCAATTTAATGAGTGCGTCGCCCAATCTTGTGCTAATTTCCTCGTCGAGAGGGCAGCAGGGAAGGTCGTACGATCTCATCGTCGGCTTAGTGCATCAGTTGTAACCCCGGTCGAAAAATGACGGCTGCATCGATTAGAAGAGAACTCCCTCTCGCTCCTCGAATTCCTGATCCAAACCAATTCATGCCGGTCGATGAACAGCATCGCATGGTGGGATTGAGAGAGATTCTTGATCTCGTGAGGCGACGACTCGTTCTCCTCATTTCCGTTGTCGTGCTTGGAACTGCTCTCGCCGCCGCCTATGCGCACTACGCGCCCAAGTCATACAGGGCGATTTCCATGGTGGTTCTCGAAAGAACCGACACGCGGCCGTTTGCCTCTGAACCCGACTTGAAATCATTGGAACGCGACCGCTCAGCCGCCGACACCGAGCTCGACGTGCTGACGTCGCGCATCTTCCTGGGCCGCGTCGTCGATAAGCTGGACCTCATTAACGACCCCGAATTCAATACGTATCTTGATCCCGACACGAACGCCAACGACAAGGCATCCGGAGCATCCGGAGCATCCGGAGCATCTGGAGCATCCGGAGCATCCGGCAACTTCTTTTCCAACATCGTGGCCAAGGTGAAGTCGCTCTTCGCGAGCGACCAGGGCCCGCTGCCGCCCGTGTCGAAGCAGCGCGATCGCGCAATTACGAAAGTCTTCTCGAAGATCGCTGTAGCGCGCACCGGCGAGAGTCTCGCCGTCACCGTCACGGTTACGCATGATGACCCCGATCTGGCGGCCGCCATCGCGAATGCCATAGCCAGTCTCTATGTGGAAGCCTCCCTGGAATTCAAGCGTGACGACAGGGTGGCCGACAGCGCGCGCGCTGTCGCTACCGGCGGCGCCGTCGCGTTCCTGCGCGAGCGGGTGACGCAGCCGCTGCTCGTAACGCTGCGCGGCGAAGAGGCGCAACTGCTCCGCGAGCGCGCGGAACTCGCGCCGAGCTTGGGCAAGAACCATCCGAAAATGCTGAACGTGGAGGCCGAACTCGCCAGCGTTCAGAGAATGATCGGAACGGAGATTCAGCGAATTCTGCTTGATCTGGAGAATGAGGCGGCCAAGCCCAGCGCGCGTGTGGTGTCACTGGCCGAGGTGCCGACAGCGCCATATTTCCCCGTGCCCAGCCTCATCATCGCGGGAGGGTTTGTCGGCTCCAGCGTGCTGGCGGCACTTCTGATGATAATGCTGGAAGCCGCGGATACGAGAATTCGTGACAGTGGACAAATTAGAAGAATCCTGCGGACTCCCAATCTGGCATCCGTCCCGACGGTCGCAGCCAAGGATATAAAGAACAATCTGAATATCCCTGAATACTTGATGCGCCGCCCGCAGTCGCCCTTTGCCGAGGCGATGAGGTCGATCTATGTGGCATGCCGCATACCGGGCACGGATCGCCTGCATAAAGTGATCTCCTTTACGTCCAGTCTGCCCGGCGAGGGAACGACCACCTGCGCCCTCGGCCTGGCGCTCAGCGCCGTCGCGGACGGCCAGCGCACGCTTCTCGTGGATCTGGACCTTCATCACTGTGAGGTCGCAAAGGCGCTCAAGCTCGAGGTGAACGATCTCTCGCTGGACCGTTACCTGCAGGGCGAATGCAGCGTGTCGGAGGTCCTGCACAAGGTCCCGAACTGGCACGGCCTGGATGTCATCGCGCCGTCGCAGCGGCAGAAAGAACCCGGCATTTTGCTGAATTCCAGCCGGTTCCGCGAGCTGTTTCAGGCGGTGCGGCCGCACTATGACATCATTATCGTTGATACCCCTCCGATCCTGTCTGTCGAGGACGCAAACTGGGTTTCACCACTTGCGGATGCGGTGATCCTGGTCGTTTCCTGGGCCAGCACTACCGAAGACGTGCTGGCGAAGGCGGCCACCCGGTTGCGAATGACGCAGGCTCCTCTCCTTGGCACAGTCTTGAACAACGTCGTGACCAGGGCAAAGCGCCGGAAGGGAACGTCAAATGGGATTGCGTGAAGTCGTCTAAGACAGCCCCATTTGGGTCAGCAATAGACGATTGACGGCATGGACGTTGAAGCGTTCACGCGCAATTTGATTTGAGCGGCGTCCCATCTCGATAGTTGCGGATGGCGTGGCGATGAAGGACTCCATCGCCTTTGCCAGCGCGAGGGGATCTCGCGGCGGCACCAAGTAGCCGTTTTGTCCTTCAACGACGGTATCCCGGCACCCGGGCAAATCCGTCGTTACAATCGCCCGACCCGATGCCATCGCTTCCAGAATGCTGCGTGGTATGCCTTCCCGGTAATAGGACGGCAACACGAAGACGCTGCAATTCGCGAAGTAGGGGCGCACGTCGCGCGTTTCACCGAGATACTCGACGAGCCCTTCAGCCGTCCATTTGTCGATGTCGGCTTGGCTGATCCCTGCCGCATTTGGTTCAAATGGGCCCAGCAGTTGCGCGCGAATGTCGGGGAAGCGCTGGCGCAGGTGACGGACAGCTTCGACAAACTCGCATATGCCCTTTTCCCGCAATAGTCTCGCAATCAGCAGAAAGACGGGTGGACTCGTCGGGGGAGTGGTCATCGTATAGTGGGAAAGATCGACACCGGATCCCGGGATCAGGGAAATCAGCGAATAGTTGTCGATCAATTTGTGCTTGCGAATATCCCGGTCATCGGCGTCGTTGTAGACGAATACCCGATCGACTCCGCGCAATGCCACTCGATAGAGTGCGACGCTCAAACGCTGCAGGACGGCTTGGCGGCCCTTCGGGTTCTCCGTGGCAAATACTTGGCCAAGCCCCGTGATGAGGGCGAAGCGGCGGGAGACGCCCGCCGCGCGAGCGGCGAGGCAGGCATAGATAACCGGCTTCATCGTGTAAGGAAGAACGATGTCGGGCTTCAGCTGTCGGAACTGACGCCATAGGGTGACCAGTGTGTGCAAGTCCTGAAGCGGGTTGAGCCCCGTGCGCGCCATCGGAATCTGAACAAACCGGATATTCTCATCTTCAAGCGCCTTTGCCACCACGGGGTCCGGATCCGGCGCGAAGGCGATAACCTCGTGGCCGGCCTTGACCATTTCGCGTAGCAGCTGCAAACGGAAATTGGTCAGCGAATATGTAAAGCTAGCGATTACGGCGATGCGCATTTGTGTTGACCCGGGTTGAGGCGCTCATTGAACTTTGTCATTCCAGCTGCGCTCGACGATCCATTTTTCTATCTCGGAGCCGCTCCCGACCCGCTCGACGACCTGAAACATGAGCTGGTCGTTCAGCTCGAACAGCGTGCCGGCATTGTTCGATGATGAGTCGGTCCGGGTGATGAGAAACATCGCACCTGGCCCTCGCAGATAGGAGTGAATGTTGCTGATGGCGCGACCAAGCGATGATTCGGAGAAATAGTCGCGGTTCAGGATATTCGCCGCGCGGACAAGATCAAAGCTCCGCGCGAAGGCGGGAGACCGGACCAGAATGTCGTCCTCTATCATCCTGATGTCGGTTCTCTTGGCCAGGCGGGGGCTGATCAGGCGGACGGCCCTGTGCTTTCCCCGACTGATCAAGTCCGCGGCCTGCTTCTGGAAGTACATTCTGGCCAATGTCCTGGGGATGAACGCCAGGGTGATGTAGTCGAGCCGGCGAATCCATGGCCGGATTACCTTGCCGCGTATGTCATATTGCATGGGCCAACCGTCGTGGTCGGTGAGTATGCGAACGCCAGGCAGCGGCTCTACGATATAGGCGTCGATATAGAGGTCTGTCGCCACAAAGTCCGCCGCTGCTCCTGTCGACGAAAGGAAGTCCGCGAACTCGGCGGTCGTGATACCCGTGGACACGCCGATATCGAGAATATTCCGGAAACGCGCGGCCCGTTCGGCGAGCGCGCTTCCCATCACTTTTTCGATCTCGTCGAATCGCGACGCGCGCGTGAGCTTGAAAGTGCCGTTTCGCATCTTGAGCGTGCCATAGAACCCCGCCTCGACCTTCGGGTCGACGGCAATATTGCTTGTGTTGAAGAACTCAGTCGCGGTTATGGTCACAGGGGCGATCCGTCGAGTTGAAGGGTTACTCTTTCGTGTTTCGTCAGAGCTGGCGCGTCTTGTCGGGGAGGGGCAGGTCACGAGCGTCAAACCTGCAGGAAGCTGCGGTATTTTCTGTCGATCGCATGCAGCTCATAGTCCCTCTGCACGCGTTCTCGGGCGGCTCGCGCCATACGGCCATATTCTTCCGGTGAAAGACCGAGAACGGTTCTCATGGCGCTCGCCATGGCGGGGGGATCGCGTGCGGGAACCACCCAACCTGTGTCGCCGACAATCGTGGCCGCGTCGCCGACGTCGGTCGTCACCGCCGGCTTTCCGTGACTCATCGCTTCCGCGACGACATTGGGAAAACCTTCGGTTCGGGAGGAAAGCACGAGTGCATCGATGCTCTGATAGAAAGATGCCATGTCACTGACGTCTCCACAAAGATCCACGGATGTGGAAGGCAGGCGCGTCTCTGCCAGAAGGCTCGTCACGATGGGGTTGTCCGACGTAAGTCCCACTCCGGCGACCCGAAAGCGGGCCTGTGGATGCGTCTGATGCACGAGTGCTGCGGCATGGAAGAAGGTTGCGTGATCCTTTTGCGGGTGGAGGCGCGCGGCAATGCCGAATACGGACGGAACCTTCGGAGTCGTGGCGACCGGCGGTGGCATATCAAAGCCGTTGGGGATGACGATGCTGTTGCGGTCCTTGAAGCCGCGCTCGCCATGCAGTCTGCGCGCTCTTTCCGAATTGTAGATGATGCCCTGTGGCAAACCCGATAGGAGTTTCCCAGCCGCGACGGCGATCTTGACGCTTGTTGAGAATGCGGCGGTGTCATCGAGAGACTGCCGGACATTCCAGTAGACAGGCGCTTGATATCTGCCGAAGGACCGCGCGAGCGCGCCCACGACGGCGGCGTGATACATCCAGCAGAGTATTACCGACGGCTTCTCCCTTTCTATTATCTTTCGGAGTTCGAACGGGGCGCCCACCATTCCAGCAAGGGAACGTATGCCGAGGGAAATATAGGACACTTGCGGATTGGCTGCTCGAGCCCGGTTGCGGTCGGATACGTCGATCAGCGAGACGACGACCGTGCGCTCGTCCCGGCTGACATTAAGCAGCCGCGCCAGCATCGATTCAGCACCGGCTGTGTTCGTGAAATTTGTGATGATGTGCATAATCATGGAGGATCAACTCAGCAGGCGCGAACCCCAGGCACGCAGAGGAGCTCCGCGCCATGTCCGGCGCGAAGCTAGCTTTTTAAACCTAACTCTCGGGAGGGGCGTGAGGTGTCATCCGTTCGACTTTCCTGATCAGATCAATCGAGCTTGACTCTTTTCAAAGTGAATCTCGTTCGCAACTTTAGATGGCATAAACTGGAAGATCCTTAATGATTTCCATTATTTTCAATGCCTCATTTTCCCTGATCTTATGCTATAATTGACCTCTTGGTTAGCTGAAAAATGGCTCGGTAAGGGTAAGGTTCAGATGCACCAGTGCCTGCGTTCGTCTATTGTTCCCTTTCTACCTCTGATTAAAGCCTCGTTCTTCGCCACCATCCTTGCTCTGGGTGTTCTGGGCCCGCCGATGTCGCTAAAGACGGCGAAGGCCGATGTCGCCAGTTACACGCTCACCGAGGGTGACGTGCTGGAGTTCGACATACTCGATGATGCTGATCCTCCAAGGCAGCTGACCATCGGGAACGACGGTCGTATCGACGTGCCACTCCTGGGAGCGGTCAGTGTGGCGAATATGACGCTGTCGGAAGCGCGCAATCAAGTGCGACAGAAGTTCATTGATCGCCAGGTGTTCGTCGATCCCCAGATTGGGCTGAACATTGTGACCTATCGCCCGATCTTTGTCTTGGGCGACGTGAAGTCGCCAGGTTCATATCCGTTTACAACCCAGCTGACCGTAGAGAAGGCTGTCGGCCTGGCAGGCGGCCCGAATACCGGCGTATCGAACACGGAGGACCGCGTATTGACCCGCGTTCGAGTGCGCGGCGAGTTGCAGAGTTACGAGTCGGATCTGACGCGCGAGGCGATCTGGGCTGCACGCCTCGTGGCGCAGCTTGATGGTCGCACCGAGATAGAGGATGACGATACGCCAAAAGCCACTCGTCCCTTCTTGGACAAACAGTTGCTCGCGTCGTTGCGGCAAGGCGAGGATAAGATACTGAGGAATGACGCCGACCAATATGCGGACCAGACCAAACTGATGAAAGAGTCGATCAATGAGATCGACAGTCGGATAGAAATTCTCGAAAAGCTCGCTGCCAATCAGAAAGAAACAATCAAATTCAGCCAGGATGAGCTTGACCGGTCGAACAAGCTTCTGGAAGGCGGCATCAAGACCGTGGTCGAAGTGTCGAGAATTCAACGCCAGTTGACGGCGGATGAAGGTCGGCTTCTGCAGATTTACTCCGACATGTCCGATGCGCGTAGACAGGGTACCGCTCTGAAGCGGGAACTATCGCAGTTTGAATCAGCGCGAACGAAGGAAGCTCTCAGCCAGTTGCAGGAGCGCCAGGTCGCGATCGAGAAGCTCCTTGCCAATCGGAGCACAACAGAGGAGCAGCTGTTGCTTGTTTCGAACTTGATCTCGGAAGATTCAAAGAGCGCGCCGAAATTCAAGATGCAGTACAAGATCCGTCACACGTCAAACGGCAATACAGAGGAAGTGCCGGCCACCGGCGTCACATACCTCACGCCGGGCGATGTCGTCTTGGTCAGCGTTGAGAGAGTCCAGTACCCTCCCGATGCGTCCATGTCGCAGTCTACGGGTAGCAGCACATCTGTCATGCAATGACGGTCCTATGAGCGAGCCGGTCGTGAAGAACGAGCGTCGTGTTGAGGCATTGCCGGTCGATAGCCTTCTGATTCAGCGCTTTGGCGAGAAAGTATGTGTGCTCATCGCGCTTATCGTGGCGGCTCTTCCACTGGCGGTTACGGCTTTGGTCATATACTTCGTGCTCGGCAAACCCTTGCTGTTCACGCAGAATCGCGTCGGCCAGGGCATGCAGCTGTTCAGGATAAGCAAGTTCCGGACAATGCATGACTATCGTGATTCCAAGGGCGCGCTATTGCCTGACGCGGACCGTCAGACGCCGATCACCAAATTCCTGAGACGGTTTCGCTTGGACGAGCTGCCACAGCTGATCATGATCTGGCGCGGAGACATGGCCATCGTCGGCCCACGTCCGCTGTTGCTCGAGACCATCGAGCAGATGGGATGGCTCGGCGGCCATCGCTGCTCGGTCCGTCCGGGATTGACGGGATGGGGGCAAGTCAACGGTGGCCAGCGACTGAACAACACGCAGAAGCTGGCGCTCGACATCTGGTACGTCGATCATCGTAGTGTTTCGCTTGATTTATTCGTTCTCCTGCTGACACTGAAGACGCTGCTGGTGGGCGAGCGGATCAACAAGCAAAGGCTGGCGATTGCCATGTCCCATCTTGCCAAGGTTCACGCGGCTCACGTCGCTGATCTGGCAAATCTGGATTAGATTTCGTGCCGTTTTGCATGGGGGCTCCAGCGCAGGTAGGTCTTTGATGAGTTCATGGCCAGTATATGACGAAGAGCAGATTGCCGATGTGGTGTCGGTCTTGCGGTCGGGCAAGGTAAATGCCTGGACAGGACCGCATGTCGGCAACTTCGAGCGCGCCTATGAGGCGCATGTAGGTCGAAAGCATGCGGTCGCTCTGGCGAATGGGACGCTGGCGCTTGACCTGGCGCTTCACGCCATTGGCCTCGAGGAAGGCGACGAGGTCATCGTCACGCCGAGAAGCTTCATCGCGTCGGCGTCCTGTGTGCCGCTTGCCGGCGGAATTCCGGTATTCGCCGATGTTGACCGAAACAGCCAGAATTTGACGGCCGCGACGATCGAGGAACAGATAACCCGGCGGACCAAGGCCGTGATCGTCGTGCATCTGGCGGGATGGCCGTGCGACATGTCTTCGATCCTCGAGCTTACGCGCCGCTACGGCATCTGGCTCATCGAAGACTGCGCGCAGGCGCATGGCGCGGAATACGAGGGACGTCCAGTCGGTTCCTTCGGCGATATCGCGGCCTTCTCCTTCTGTCAGGACAAGATCATAACGACCGGTGGAGAAGGCGGGCTCGTCGCGATGGACGACGACGAGCTCTGGAAGAAATGCTGGAGCTTCAAGGACCACGGAAAATCCTACGATACCGTCTTCGCTGCCGCGCATCCGCCGGGCTTCCGATGGCTGCATGAGAGCATCGGCACGAACATGCGAATGACATCGATCCAGGCGGTACTGGGCCTGAGGCAGCTCGAGCGGCTGCCGATGTGGCACGAACAGCGTAGCCGGAACGCGGAAATCCTGCGGGCGGGCATAGGACACTGTTCGGCGCTGCGCGTCCCACGGCCGCCAAATTCGATACGTCACGCATGGTATCGCTTCTACGCCTTTGTTCGGCCCCACGAGCTGAAGAACGGCTGGAACCGGGATCGGATCATGAGTGAGATTCAGGCCCGCGGCGTCCCTTGTTTCTCAGGAAGCTGCTCGGAGATGTATCTGGAAAAGGCCTTCACATCGCGGGGGCTCGGACCGGCGGAACGATTGTCGAATGCCCGTGAGCTGGGTGAAACCAGCCTTGCCTTCCTCATCGACCCGTCGATCGACTCAAGAACCATCGCGAAGCATGCGGATGCCATTCGGGAAGTGGTCGAGATGGCGAGCCTCGAGGCGAGCGTCGTTCAACAAACCGGTTGATCGCGCAAGGATCGGATGCGCTAGAGCATCGGACCGAAAAGTGCGAAGCGGTTTTCGGACAATCCGATGCGCAAATCAATGAGTTAGAGCGCCGCGCCGATTCTATGTGAGCATCCGGCGCTCTAGCTTGGCGACAGAATGAAATCGCAGATCTTATCTTTTGATCCGGGTGCGAGACCGCTGCCGCGGATACCGGCAAGATAGGCGTCTACGTCATAGGAATAGCGTTGATAGCTGAACTGCCACCCACCAGGTGTGGCGGTGTCAGTGAACCACAGCACATAGGGATTCGGGTCAGCGCGATCGCGTGGCTGGCCAATCGATCCGGCGTTGAACACATAATGCTTCTTAGGGTCGAGATCGCCGCTCGCGGCGGTGAAAAACCCGCTCTGATCCCTGATGTACTGAAAACATTTGACCCGATGTGTGTGGCCGAAAACCCCCGCCTGAAAGCCACGCTCCTGCAAGGCGGCGACGGCGGCAAGATGCTCCTCCTCGGTATTGAGATAATCCCAGCGTCCCGCTCCGAAAGGATTGGCGTGGCTGAGCAGCAGATTCTGCTGCACCACTTCATCGTGAAATCTCAACTGGGACCATAGCGCCGGAGAAAGCCGCGCCTGCGTCCACTCGACGGAATCGCGTATCCAATCAGGCAGCCGGCTGAAGTAGCCGGTCTTTTGCCCGGCCAACAAATCGTCATACAGCGCATCATGATTGCCGCGCAGCAACATCGCCCGTCCCCGCGAGATGCGGGTTGCAACCAGTTCGAGGGTTTCCTCGACATCGACGCCATAAGTCAATAGATCGCCGATAAGGATCAGTTGATCGCATCCCTGCCGATCAATCTGCGCCAGGGCGCCGCGCAAGGCTCCCGCGTTGGCGTGAATATCCCCCACGATTGCCAACCGCATCAGCCTAGCTCCGTCTTGCCAGCCACAACTCAAGGCCCTGCTTGAGAGACACTGGTCGGAAACCAAACAAGCGCTGCGCCCGGCTGATATCGACGGCAGAAAAACCCGCAGACCCCGCGCTGTCGGTGGCGGGCTCTACGGTGATCAATCGCGGATCCGCATTCAGTACCTCGCATAGCAGCTGCGCTACCTCCAACAAGGAATGCGCCTGGCCTGAACCGAGGTTTACCTCCCCGACCTGCGCGCCTTGAAGCGCTTGCGCGACCAGACTAGCCACATCATCACGCCAGATGAAATCCGCGCGATAGCTGCCACCATTCTTCAACACGATGGGTTTGCCGGATCGCAATTGCTCGATGAACAGTGGAAAGACGCCGCTGACCATGCCCGGCCCATAGATCGCGCTCGGACGCAGAGTCAGCGTGCGCAACGCCTGGCTCGACCAGGAACGCACATAAATCTCGCCGAGCACCTTGCTACCCAGATAATAAGGCGCATGTTCGCAGCCTATAGCGTCATCCTCATGCACCGGCCGTTCCTGCAAGCGCAGGATGTTGGCGCCGGAAATAAAAATGAACCGGGTGAGCCCGGCAGCCTCGCTGGCGCGCAGCAACTGCAAGGTGCCCAACGCGTTCACTTCCGCACAGGCCCGTGCCTCATCAGGATCCTTTTGATTGCGCGGGATGTGTGCTGCGGCGTGTACCAGCGCCGTGGCGCCACGCAGCATTTCGGCGCTTTGTTCCCAGGAGCAATCGGCACGCCAGCGCCGTACCTCATAGTCAGCACTGCTGGCCAGGCTGCCCGACAAAACCAGCACCGGAAAACCAGCCCGCCGCAGATGATCCACGATCGCCCGCCCCAGAAGTCCACCAGCGCCGGTGACCGCTATTGTCATCTAAATGTGATCCATGGGCTGCTCGACTAAATCCGCTTCACTGCATCCACTTGTTGCGGCTCAATGACGGTTTCCGACCAGTGACGCAGGATAGTGATAGGCTTGACCTCGGGCTGGACGATAGGCTCATCCCACAGCAGCTTCCTTACACACATCTCCACTTCATTGAACCCGGCATGCGCCCGCAGTGGTGTTGTACCAGAAAAGCGTCCATTGATCTCGAAGACTTTGGGCCGTCCGCGGGCGTCGATACGGAACTGAAAATTCGCCGGCCCATGGGGCTTGAGCGCTTCGGTCCAGGCTTTGACTTGTGCTTCCAACACCGCATCGAACACCGTAAATGCGCGGTAAGTGTTGCCGTCACGCAGGTCGCGGCGCATAACGATGACAGCATGACAGTGGCCATCGAAATACAAGCCGCTGGCCGTAAATTCGCCGTCCGCATCGCTGATGCATTCCTGCACCACCGCATTCTTCGTATGCGCGAGCGCCCATTGCAGCTGCTCCTCATTGTCGGCCCTGCTCACGCCATAGGAGCGCGCACCTATGCATGGCTTGACGATGAGCGGGAAGCCGCATTCCGCAATCACCGCGGCAATGCCGGGCTTGTCATGCGCCAATGCCGAAGCCGGCGCTGCAAAATCATGCTGCTTGAAAAAACGGGCGGTTTGGTATTTGTCGTCCGCAATCGCCACGACCTCCGGGGAGCTGACCAGGATTTGCACATTGAACTCGCGCTCCAACTCCGCGCGCTGCGCCGCCAGCGGCACCAACTCCACATCAGTTCCAACCAGCATGACATCCGGCCGCACTTTCGCCAGCATGCGGCGTATGGCGTCCAGATAATCTGGCGCATTCGCCAAGGGGACCAGATAGGCTTCGTCGGCCCAATACAAGCCTGCAGACAGCGGACTCACATCGAGCGCAACGGTATGTAATTGCAGGCTGCTGCGCCGCAGCGCGCGCAGAATGCCCTGGCCCAGCAAGGCGCCGCCGCCGGTAACCGCAATCTTGATCGACGCTGTCGATGGAGCTTTCACGACGCGATCCTCAGATCAGTTTGTTCAAAGACGAGTGGTTTTTGGGGGGAGGGCGGGAGCCGGCGAAATCGGGCATGGTGACCTGATATCGGCAGGGCGCCCAGCGCTCCAATGCCGGCGCGTCTGACCACCTGCCAGCCGGTGAACGGAATCTTCAGGACCAGGCTATCCCGCACAGGGGTGCGCCGACCGAAGCGCAGGCTCCGACCTCAATCTAGCCCCTCAACGTGTGGCCGCACAGGGGCCGCCCAGATTGAAGCCGGCGTTGCTTTCGGAAATGCCTGCCTTGCGCGATGTCGCGCTGGCCACGCGGGCGTTGTTGGGGAGCACTTCCCCGATGATCTCGAACATACCATCGACGTCGCCTCGTTGCGCACAGGCCGCGAGGCGGGAAAAGTTCTCGCGCAGGAGCTGCGAGGGAACCGGGTTTGGAATGGCGCCAAGAACGCCCGGGACGGGAGAGGCGACGCGCTTCTCCGAATCGTCGAACAATTCTTCGAACAGCTTTTCTCCTGGCCTGCATCCGACGAACTCGATCCTGATATCCTTGTCCGGCGTGTAGCCGGCAAGTCTGATCATGCGGCGGGCGATGTCGATGATCTTTACCGGCTCGCCCATGTCCAGGACAAAGACCTCGCCTTGGCCGAGCTTGCGCTCGAGACCATAGGCCGAGGCCTGCAACGTGAGTTCCACGGCTTCGCGAATGGTCATGAAGTAGCGGGTCATGTCCGGATGGGTGACGGTGAGGGGCCCGCCGCGCGCGATCTGCCGCTTGAACAGAGGGATCAGCGAGCCGCTCGATCCCAGCACATTGCCGAAACGCACGGTCATGAAGCGGGGACTCGTATTCGCCGCGAGGCCATCGAGATCGAGGGCCTGGCAAAAGAGCTCGGCAAGCCTCTTCGAGATGCCCATGACGCTGGTCGAGTTCACCACCTTGTCGGTAGATACCTGCACCATGGCCAGTGCTCCGACGCGCTTAGCCATATTCGCGACATTCATCGAGCCGATGACATTCGTCAGCATTCCCTCACAAGGGTTGAGTTCCACCATGGGGACATGCTTGAGCGCTGCGGCGTGGAATACCAGTTCGGGCTGATGGAGAGAGAATATCTTCTCCAGCCGGGACGCATCGCGTACGTCGCACATATGGGCGGTGCGCTTTATCGAGCCGTGCGCCTCCGCAAGCGCCATGTCGATGGCGTACAGATTGTACTCGCAGTTCTCGATGAGAATGAGCTCCGCTGGGCGCAGCGCCGCAATCTGCTGAGTGAGTTCACTTCCGATGGATCCGCCGGCGCCGGTGATCAGCACCTTGCGGCCAGATATCAGCCTGTGCACGGCCTCCTTGTCGAGCGCCGCCTGTGGCCGTTCGAGGAGATCCGTCATTTCAATGGGACGGACCTCGAAGCGATCCTGCGATCGCGGATTCCTGAGTTCGGTTACCGGATTCAATCGGGAATAGGCAATTCCAAGCTTCTCCGCGCGATCCACCAGTGCCTGCGCACTGCCTTCGGTGAATGCGGAAAGCGGCTCGGTGAAGATCACGTGGCGCGGCCGCTGGCCGCGAGCACTCAACAGCTCGAGCACGCGATCAAACTCGCCAAGAGTCCCGAGAACGGGGATGCCACGGAGCATCAGACCCTGCTGGGTCGGCATATCTTCGATGAATCCGACCGGCCGATATCTCGCATTCGGATCGTGGCGCAGCGCGCGGAGATAGAGATCCGCGGCATGCCCGGCGCCGACGAGGAGAATGGGAACCGCCTCTTTGCGGACGTCTGTGCCGGAATAATAGGGTCCAAGCGGCCGCAATTCGTCAAGCCTGAATCTCAGTCTCACGAATGCCAAGAGCGGAATGAGCAGAAGCATCTCGATCGCGACGACGGATCTCGGAATTGATTCGACCCGGTTGAACAGGAACAAGGCGAAGACGAATGTCAGGGAAGAGAATATCCCGGCATTGACGATGCTCATCAGATCGGAGATCGATGCGAACCGCCAATTGCGGTCGTAAAGCCCGGTAGCAGGGAAAATGACGGCGCAGATGACCACCAGCATGAGGACTGCCGCCGGCAACCGGTTGAACTCCTGATGCACGGAGAAGGGCGCATCGAGGCTGAACCGGAAGATCATGGCGAGCACGAGCGCCAATACACACAAGGACAGATCGGTGAGATAGAGCGTCAGATACCGTGATGGTGCTTTCACCATCGCCAATAGTCTAGCTTTGACAAGCTGGGCCAGCTTGCTGGGGCTCGATCTTAGAAAACTGGCTCGGTATAAAAGCGCTGCAGGGTACTTCTGCCAAGGCGGGAAGGGCCGTTGACTCATGACTCCTCACGGTGCCACCTATTGGGTTTTTCAATCCAACAAGCCAGCTACATCAAATAGTGGAACCCAAAAACGCCCTTCTTCTCGTTTCTGACCTTACGCTAATTCGCTTATAGTTGACAACTGATTTAAGGGCCGGGCTCGTGAAAAATTGTATCCGATAACGTAGCGAGATCTGCGCGATCGGGAACATTTTCTTGTCTCAGGCAGTGTAGCCTAACGGCCAAATTAGAATCCTGTTTGTTAGAATCCTGTTTGGTTTCAAGCTTGCCACGGGTGGCGCCGGCCGACCCCCCTTGTCAACGCGTGGACAGCGTGCCGCAGACTTGTGGTCGAGTCTGACAGACATCGCAGATTCGAGCGTTGCTACCTAACGTTGCAAGGGGGTATTCGTTAATCAAGCTCGATCAGCTATTAAGCGGACGCGGCCTGAGGTTCGTCAGTTGAGTTTCCGTACGTAACGGCAAGATCTGGAAATATTTCAACTTTTATGTATTGGCGATTTTTTCTGCGGACGCCAAAAAAAATTTTACTTGTCGTAATTTTGTCCGATTGTTGGTCAGAGTGGTTAATGCAGGGGACGGCTCGCTGAGTCAGAGCATAATCTGACAGAGGAGAGAGTAATGAGGAAAGCGACGATTCTCGCCGGTGTGGCACTATTGGCTTTAACGGCAACGAGCCATGCATTTGCGAATCAGACACCAGCAAAGCCAATGATTCTCGCCGATAGCGGTACCGGCGGCGGCGATGGCGGCGGCAGCGGCGGCGGCACTGACGGCGGCGGCGGTGGCGGTGACAGCGGCGGCAGCGGCGGTGACGGCGGCGGCAGCGGCGGCGGCGGTGACGGCGGCGGCGGTGTCGGCGGCCACGATGGCGGCGGCGGCGGCGAAGGCGGCGGCGGCGGTGAAGGCGGCGGCGGTGGCGGTGAAGGTGGCGGCGTCGGCGGCCATGATGGCGGCGGCGGTGGCGGCGGCGGTGATGGCGGCGGCAGCGGCGGCGGCGGTGACGGCGGCGGCAGCGGCGGCGGCGGTGACGGCGGCGGCAGCGGTGGCGGCGGTGACGGCGGCAGCGGCGGCGGCGGTGACGGTGGAACACCGACACCGGTACCCGGTGATGGCGGCGGCGGCGGCACTGATGGCGGCGGCAGCGGCGGCTAAGCGCTACATGTAACAAGGCCTCCCTTAGGGGAGGCCTTTCTCATTTCTTTAGCTAAGGGTCCGTGGGCTGTCGGCCGGCAAGCGGCGTGGATAATGTTTTGCGCGCTGGGTGCCTTCTGAAACCATGTGGATTTTCGGCGCCCGATCTGAAACCATGTGGATTTTCGGCGCCCGAACCTCATCTTGAGAGGCAGGTACTTTCCAGTTCTTTAGCTGGCGGGGGGGTAAGGCCTTATTTCGGTATTGCGTATTGTCCTGGCGACTGTAACCTGATCCTTCACCGCGCAGGCATGGTGACGTTGTATAATAAGAGAAGTCCGAACGCGCCGTGGAAGGAGTGTTCATGAGGCGACTAGGCTTTTTGCACGCCCTCGACCGTCGGCGAGCCTTGCAGGCAATTGCAGCCGCAGCAGCATATTGTGTGGCGCTGCCCGCCATCTCCGCCGAAACGGCTGTCGGCGCGGTATCAGAAATCACCGGCTATGCTTTTGGCGAGCTCAATGACAAACGTCGCAAGCTGACGCGGAGATCATCGATTTTTCTCAAAGACACGCTCAGAACTGCGGCCGATTCGCGGCTCGGGGCCCTGCTTGCGCGCAGAACGCGCTTACGCCTTGGGGCCGAGACCTCCGTCAGGATTGATCGTTTCATCGTCGACAGCGGCGGTGAACTCGTTTTGGATAAGGGCGCGCTTCTCATCGATACGAGAGGCAGACTTCTGAAGAGTCTCGAAGTCCAAAGCCCCTTCGCGCTTATCGCTGTGCGGGGAACGCGGTTCTTCGCGGGACCCATCGATGGCATATTCGGCGTGTTTGTCGTGAGAGGCGCAGTTGATGTGACGGGTGGTGGCAGCACGGTCCGTCTTAACGCGGGCGAAGGCACAGACATTGCTAGCCCAGGCGCCGCCCCCGGACCCATCAAAGTCTGGGGCAAGCCCAAAATCGCGAAGGCGATGGCTCTGGTTAATTAGGACGCCATTGCGTAAACCGCGCCGATCCGTGCAAGCACGTGCGCAAAAATAACGAGATCGAACGCCAGACTGATTCTACGAGATCTGGGGCGATGACACGGATTCAGGTTCGAACACTTGGATCTTCTCGTCCAAGCCACTGATCTCGATCATGCCATGGTTGCGCAAGGAAATGCGGCCGCGAAGTTCGGCGACCGTGCCCGGTCCGAGCAGAACCGATGTGCCCAGGCGCTTGTTCGCGCCTTCGAGCCGGGACGCGAGATTCACCGCCCGCCCATAGGCCGTATAATCGCGCCTGGATCCTCTTCCAACGTCGCCCAGAACGGCCAGGCCGGTTTCTATGCCGATGCGTGTTCGCCCTAGTTGTGCCGCGACCGGATTCCCGTCCTGCCGGAGGCGTTCCGTCGCCTCGACGATGGCACAGGCGCACGTTACGGCTTTCTCGGCGTGATCCGGCAGGTCGAGTGGTGCGTTGAAGAAAGCATGAAATGCATCGCCCACAATCTTGTCCACCATGCCGCCATGACTCACGATGATGCCCGCCACAGTTTCGATATAGCGGTCAAGCAGGGAAATAGTGGCCTCCGGGCCGATCCGCTCCGTCAGCGCGGTGAAGCCTTCGATATCGGTGATGAGCGCCGTGATCATGCGCGTCTCGCCCGCAAAGCCGATCTCCTTCGGATTCTCGACGATGCGCCGGATGATTTCTGGCGGAAGGTGGAGGGCGAAGCGTCTTTCTATCGCTACTCGCTGGCGATAGGTCCTGGCGAACTGAGTAAGGCCAGCGCCCTGGACGGCGATCAATGCGATGAGCACCGGGATGAGAGGATCTGTCAGGAGCAGGGACCTCGTACTGAGCATGAGCGCTATGGCTATCCAGGCCGCGGAGAGGGCGGCCACGGCCACGAGCGCGCGCGCCGGCGAGAGATAGATCACCGACAGAATGCCGAGCACGCCGATCAGGCCACCGATCGCGATCTCTATCCAGGCCATGGCCTCCGGGCGCGTCGGAATATGTCCGCTGATCACCTGTTCGACGGCTTCCGCCTCGATCTCGACCGACGGCATGAATGGATCCGCCGGCGTCAGCCGCAATCCGCCGGCTTCCGGCGCGCTGGCGCCGAGCATTACGATCTTACCTGCAAGTACTTGCGGTGCGATGCGGCCGGACAGAAGCGCCTCGGCTGGGATGGTTAACCTGCTCCGATCTGCCCTTGTCGCGAAATGAAGCCGCATCGTGCCGTCGTGCGGCAGGGGGATGGTGTATCTTCCGACGCGAAGCGCCTGCGGCGGGGCGGAGGCAATCAGATTGCTGCTGCCTTCCGCCGCCTTGACGGTTTCGACGGCAAAGCCGGCAAAGAGCGTGTCTGCGCCTGCCGCCAGCAGGTACACAGAACGCACAGGCTGACCCTCCTCCGCCGGCAGCGAAGTCACACCGAGACCCCGGGCGTTGGCCACGAAGGCAGGTGCGGGCAGCACGACTCCGGGCATCTGTAGGAGGTCCGGTACCTCCACCACACCCTGTGTGGCAATGGGTGTCGACGAGGGCAGGGAGAGTGCCGAACTCGGCGCGGGGTCGAGCAGCATCGCTAGGACTGTGGGCACGCGCGCTATGGCTTGCGCGAGTTTCTCGTCCGCCGGATCGGCCTCCGTCGTCTCCCGCGGGGAGAGCACGATGTTGATAGCAACGGATTTGGGCTGCCCGTGCGCGATTCTGTCGACCAGTTCGGCCAGACGACTTCGCGGCCAGGGCCATGGTCCAAACTCTGCCAGCGCATCTCTGCCGATTTCCACGACGATCACGGGGCTCGTGGCATTCGGCCGGGGGGACCAGATGAGCATGCGGTCGAAAACATTCTCGCGCAGATTTCGCACCACATTGCCGGGGTCTAGCAGAGCCGCAGCGAGAGCCGCGAGCAGACAGAGGCCCCCGACCAAGGGGACGAGCCGAGCGCCTGCTTTAATCGGTCTCATGCGGCGATGCCTCACCTCGCAAGACAAAGTCATGCCCAGGCGCCGCCTCAGGTGGCATCGTCGCCCGGTATTGCGACTTTATTCCAGTTCAACATAGTCCGCGACAGTCGATCACGTAGTGGAGAAATACTTGCATACCCTTCGACTATCGCCTCGATCGGGGACTTGGATGAAGCCGCATTTCACTTGCGCGCTCACACCGGTTCGTTGGCCCAGCCGAGCAACTGCCATTGACCGTCGCGCCGAACGAAGAGGCGCAGGTTGTGGAACTCCCGGACGCCGGCAGTTACGATGCATTTCACGACTGCCCGACTCCCATGGATCTCGATGGGCTCGACGATGCGGGTCACCCGTGTGCCCCCTGGCGCTACTTTCTCCAGATACGCGATCCGGTCGTCGACGGTCCGGGCCTCGTCGGCACGCTGGAACGCAAGCCGAGGGGCGAGGATCGAGGCAAGCCATTCGCGGTCGCCCCGGTTCTCGGCGTCGGCGATCTTAAGGTTCAGTTCTATCAGCGCCTGTACGTCGTCGCTCATTTTGCGGTTCTCACTAGGGTCGCAGGACGACCGTATCCGATTGATGAGGAGTGATGCCAGATCGGAATGGGATGTGGTTCAAAACGACACGAAGGCAGCGAGCGCGCTTGTGCCAGTCCGTGCCTTCCGGGAAACCCGAACACCTGCTATGATCATCCCCGATCCAGAACTAGCTTGGGGCGTGCTGGATCCAACTTCGCTACGTCTGTCTCTGTAGGACCCGCCGGGTCGATTCCGGCTCGAGTCGCCATAGAGGTGCACCCTGCATGGATAAGAAGCTCAGAGCGACATTGGTCGCCAAGCTCAGTGTGGACAAGAAGTTCGACAGCACGTACTCGGTCAAGAACCGCGAGTGGTTCGTTGGCGCGGTGCTTGATGCGCTGGCTGCCACGACCTCCGACTCCGGTCTCGAAGCCAAGGCGCGCGACATCGTGAACAAGGCCAATGCGCGCGTCAATCCGCCCACCAATACGGGCGCCACGGCCGGCCGTGACTTCAAGCTGCGCCTCGCGCTCGACGCCGCAATCGAAATGTTTGAGCGCAAGGACACGGCGCGGCGCGTCGAGATCATCTATGGCGCCATCGCAGGCAATCTCGCACTCGCCGAATCCTCACAGGATGCATTGTTCGAATTCATCATACGGCGCCGTTATCGCACGGCACTGCGCATGGTCTATGACGTCAATCCGAACGAAAACGGAATATTCGTGTATCCAGGCGAGTGCACCACATTCGTGCCGACCGCCGCGCGTCCGGCCTGGCGCGTGAATTTCGATTCCAAGGATCTATGGGAGCGTTTTACTGCCGGCATGGTTCCACTGCGAGTTCGTGTCCCGCCTAACACCACGCCGGATCCGAAGAAGGCTGCGGAGACGCTCTGGAAGGCGAAAAACGACCCGTGCGATTCGAATCTCTTCGACTGCGCCCACGGGGTCTCCTGCGTGCTGATGGATTCACTGTTCGAGGCGGACAGGGTGGATCAGTTCCTGAAGGCGATTCACGCGCGTGGTCCAAACCATTTGGCTATCATCCATCCCACCCTCTTCCCGGAAACGCATTATCTCTGGGAGAAGCCGACCGAAGCGAAGAAAGTATTTTCCAAGGAGCAGGTTGTGCCGGCCGACTTCCAGGTCGGTGATCACGTGTACATCTTCAATCACGGCATCTATCCGCAAGTGATGCCGCTGGGTTTCTGGAGCGGCGAGCACTCCATCGTCGTCAACTGCGGTAATCGGAAATTCGCCGACCGCAAGGGTTTCCTCTTCAGCGGGCATGGGCTGGACGAGCCGGAAACTGTCGAGTCGCTGCACGATGACCTGATCAAGGACCTGCAGACCGCGATACATCGAGCTTATTCGATCGGCCGTATCTTTCTGGACTATCGGCGCAGCAACAATACGTCCATTCCGACAACAAAGGTACAGACGCTGACGGACACGACAAAGGACAAGAACAACAATGACGTTACCGTCTTCTGGTTCGTAATCGACGTCGAGTTCAAATACGGAAACTACAAAGCCCCGAAGGTGCGGGGAGCAAAACAGCCCCAGCTGTCGGAACCCGGATTCATCGTGTTTGAAGTGCCTGACTTGAAGGCGTTCTCGATCTCGCCTCGCGGAGTTGACACGATTGGCGATCAAAGGAACTTAGGATTGGATAAGGCCACGGTCATCCAACGCACTGGCACGCCCACGGCTGGCGGCAGCATCTACGACCGGCGGCTCTGGGAAATTCCTTTTCTCGATCCCGATAGCGGAACGGAGAAGACCTTCCCGGTTTTCGGGGGTGAGGGAGGAAGTCTTAAGCTGTTGAGTCGCCAGGAGATGCCGAAGTTCAAGTTTGGGCGCCTCACGGCGACGGACACGGGCGCTCTGACGACGCGCCCGACGTCGGATGCCTCAGCCACGTATGTGAGTTTCCTTAAGTCTTCCGGCGCGTTGCCGCCCTGAGCTCTGGCGTATCATGGAAGTCAGCGATCTCATCTTCCTACGCGATCTGGTCCAGCGCTTCTCGGGGCCGCTCGTCAAGGCGACAGGCTCGCAGGACGAGGCTGCTGCTCTTCTTGTTCAACTCGGTTACCAGCCGCCGGCGGCCGTCACTGCCTTCCAGGATCTGAGCACGGCCATAACGGCGGTCGATGCGCTCGTCGCGGCGATCGAGGAATTGCCCGAGGACCCGGATGCGGAGGCCATCGGCGAGGCCGCGTTGCGGACCCTGCCGGCGGTCGCCGCAATTATCGTTTCGCTGAATCAGTTCGCCTCCAGCATCCAGGCCAACTTCGCGGGCTCGGATATCCTCAACCAGACGGACATCGTGGGGTCCATCGGCCGCAAGCTCCTTGACTATCTCATCCTGCGTCTGCTCGAGGATCACTACAGGACGCTCGGTTCGGCCTTGGGGCTGCTTGGGCTCGTCGAAACCGAGGAAGTGACGTCCGCACCCACTCAATTCGAGACTGCCTATCTCAAACGCACCGTCAACTGGGACAAGCTGCCGGATCTCTTCACGGATCCGATCGGCATGGTGCTGACGAATCTCACCAGCAATGACGAAGTGTATGTTTTCCGCATCCTGCAGTTCGTCGGCGACCTCGGTCTGTCGCTCGGCCTCCAGACTGGCTTTCAATCCCCCGATGCGGCCATTCTCCGGCGCTTCAACGACAACGCGGACCTGCTGTCGCAGGACGACTCCGACGAGTTGACGACATTGCGCGTTCCGCTGATCGCGGATGAACCGGCTGCGGATCTGGCGTTGGAACTCTACCCCATCCGAAATTTCAACACCGGCAAGTATACAGGCATCGGCTCGGCGCTGAGCTTCGGCAGCACCATCGACATTCCGCTGGGCGAGCGCTTGCACATGCTGCTGAAGTTCAGCGCCAATGTCGCGGACGGACTCGGCGTCACGCTTTCCCGTTCGGGTGAGCTGCGGTTCACGGGCAGCCTGTTCACCGGAAATGCGGCGCAATTCGCGGACTCCGTACAACTCGGCGCCCGCATCGCACTGGAGCCGAGCGAGGAGGCGGTGGCCGAAAGCAAGCTCGTATCGCTTGGCGCTCCCGGTGGCATCCATTTCGAGATCGGTTCCGGCACGCTGGCGCTCGGCGTCGAGAAGCAGGCCTCGATCCGCCTTTTCGCGGAGACCGAGCTGCGAAAAGGCCGGCTCGTCCTCAAATCCGACGATGCCGACGGGTTTATCGCCAAGCTGCTGCCTGAGGAGGGGATTACCACCGATTTCGAGCTCGGTTTCGGCATCGCGAACGACGCTGGCTTCTATTTCATCGGCAGCTCGGGCCTGGAGATCCGTCTTCCGCTGCATCTGCAGCTGGGGCCGATCGAGATCGATTATCTGACACTCGGCGCGAAATTCGACGCGGCAAAGATCCCGGTGACGGCCGCGACGGGCATCTCCGCTAAGCTGGGGCCCCTTGCCGCCGTGGTGGAGGACATCGGCGTGCAGGCCACGTTCGTGATCAAAGGCGATCGCTCCGGCAATCTTGGGCCGCTTGACGTGTCCTTCGGCTTCAAGCCGCCGAAGGGCGTGGGTCTCTCCATCGATGCCGGCGTCGTGAAGGGAGGGGGTTACCTCTTCTTCGATTTCGACAATGGCGAATATGCCGGTGCCATGGAGCTGACCATTGCGGACTTTCTGAGCTTGAAAGCCATTGGCCTCATCACCACGCGCCTGCCCGATGGCAGCCGCGGCTTCTCGATGCTGATCATCATCACGGCGGAGTTCAGTCCAGGCTTTCAGCTCGGCTATGGCTTCAAGCTGATCGGTGTCGGCGGTCTCCTGGGCCTCAATCGTACCGTCGTCCTCGAGGCGCTGGCCCTCGGCGTGCGCACGGGCGCCGTCGATGGAATCCTGTTTCCCACCGATCCGGTGGCGAATGCGCCGCGCATCATCAGCGATCTGCGCACGATCTTCCCACCCTATCTCAACCGCTTCCTCATCGGCCCCATGGCGAAGCTGGGCTGGGGCACGCCGACGCTGATCAGCCTCTCGCTCGGCATCATCATCGAAATTCCCGGCAATCTGGCGATCCTGGGTGTGCTGAAGGCGATCCTGCCCGACGAGGAAGCGGAGGTCCTGAAGCTTCAGGTCAATTTCGTGGGCGCCATCGAGTTCGACAAGAAGCGCGGCTGGTTCTTCGCGGCGCTGTTCGATTCGCGGGTGGTCTTCATCACGCTCGAAGGCGAGATGGGGATGCTCATCGCCGTGGGTGACGATGCGAATTTCGTGCTTTCGGTGGGCGGCTTTCACCCGCGTTTCTCGCCCCCGCCGCTGCCCTTCCCAAGCCCGAAGCGCATCTCGCTCGACATCATCAACACGCCGGTCGCCCGCATCCGCGCGGAAACCTACTTCGCCATCACCACCAACAGCGTGCAGGCGGGCATGCGCGCGGAGCTGTTCTTCGGCTACGATTCCATAGCCATCGAAGGGCACATGGCGTTCGATGCCCTGGTGCGCTTCTCACCCTTCTACCTGATCGTCGAAATCAGCGCCGGAGCATCCCTCAAGGCATTCGGCGTCGGTGTGTTCAGTCTTGATCTGCAGTTCACGCTGGAAGGGCCTACACCTTGGAGGGTGCGCGGCCGCGGCTCCGTCAGCCTGTTGTTCATTTCGATCTCGGCGGACTTCGATGAGACCTGGGGCGAAGCACGCGACACTACCTTGCCGCCAATATATATTGTGGACCTGCTGCTTGCCGAGTTCGCCAAGGCCGAGAACTGGCGTGCGCTGCCGCCGCCGGCGACGAATCTCCTCGTTTCGCTGCGCAAGCTGGACCTTCCCGGGGACGCGCTTGTACTGCACCCGATCGGCACGCTGGAGATCAATCAAAGCGCTATTCCCCTCGGGCTCACGCTTGAAAAGGTCGGCGCGCAGAAGCCGGCGGATGCGGATCGCTTCACGTTGAGCGTAGCGTCCCCTGGCCTTGCGAAGCGTCGTGATGCGCGGCGTGGCTTCGCGCCGGCGCAGTTCCGCGATCTCAACGATGCGCAGAAGCTCGCGGCGCCGGCATTCCAGAACGAAGTCAGCGGTGTCGAGCTCGGCGTGGTGGGCAGTGATTTTCGCGCCGGCCGAGCGGTCAAGCGCTCGCTAAGATACGAAATCACGACCATTGACACTTACTATCGGCGCTTCACACGTCGTTTTAGGGTGCTGGGTCTCGCCCTGTTTGCGCACTTCCTCAAAGGTGGTGCTGTTTCGAAAAATGCCTTCTCGCAAGGTCGGCGCAAGGGCATTCAACCCTTCGACGACAGCATCCGGGTCAGCCAGGGTGAGTATGCGGTCGTGTTCACGACGGACAACCGCGCGGCCTCGGCCGCCAGCGCTGGCTTTGCGACCGAGAGCGAGGCGCGGGAGTGGATGCATGACGCGGCGGAGGCTGATCCGAACATCAGCCTTCATGTGATTCCGGCCCATGAGATGAGCGAGGCGGCATGAAAGCAGACTATACTTTCCTGTCCTGGGCGCGTGAGGGCCTCGCCAATCGCATCACCGCGCCCGATCCGAATCCAGCCGCGCAGACACGCGCCGAGATCGACGTCGCGCTGACGCTTACTTCGCATGGTCTGGACGGCAGCGACACGCCCCACCCGGTCTCGCGCGCGGTCCAGCTATACGGGCCAGGGGACATTCTGGGGCTCGACGCGCGCACAGTGGTGCGCACGGAACCACGCGACTGGATCACCAACTTCGAACCCAATTATGTCGCCGCGATCGAGTTCTACGACGAAACTCTTCCCTGGCGCTACACGCCGGCGGCGCCGGATGCCGCAGGCGTGAGGCTACGGCCTTGGATGATGCTCATCGTGCTCGCGGAGGACGAATTTGGAGAGACGTCGGACGCGCAGACGCGCCCGTTGCCGGTCATCACCCTGACCGACGATGCTCTCGCCAATGCCATGCCCGATCCGGATACATTGTGGGCTTGGGCGCATATCCATGTGAACCGCGGTATCACCGCGAGCGATACGGAGATTGTCGCGGCGGATCGAGATGCGGTCGCCGCGCGCCTCGATGCGGCCGTGCGAGGTGATGCGGACATTGCCTATTCCCGTATCGTTTCGCCTCGGCGGCTGCTGGCGAACAAGACCTATCACGCCTTTGTGCTCCCGGTTTTCGAGTCTGGCCGGCTCGCGGGTCTCGGGCTCGATCCGGGCGCGGCGCCGAACGCCACCGCTTCCGCCTGGAAGAGCAACGGCCAGGACAAGAACGTCTTTCCTGTCTACTATCGCTGGCAGTTCCGCACCGGCGCGCTCGGTGACTTCGAAGCGCTTGTGAGGCTTCTGCAGCCGCGTCCTGTCGACAGACGCGTGGGCGTGCGGGACATGGATGTGCAACGCCCCGGTGCAAACCTGCCCGGCATCGACGATGCGAGACTGCATGGTGTCCTCCAGCTCGGGGGCGCTCTGAGGGTGCCGCGCTCCAGCCTGAGTCAGGAGGAGCACGACGCGGTCCTGGCGCAGGAAAACTGGGCGCAACCAACGCCACATCCCTTCCAGAGCAAGCTCGCGGCCTTGATTAACCTGGCGGATGACTACCAGCATTCGAGCGCAGCGCAGGCGAATGCGGTGCCGGATGTCAGCGGTATCACGCAGGACCCTGACCCGTTGATCACGCCGCCTCTATATGGCCGTTGGCATGCGCTCACACAGCGGCTCCTCAAGGAGCGGACCGGACAGTCTGTACCCAATCCCCAGAACTGGGTGCACGAGCTGAACCTCGATCCGCGCTTCCGCGTGCCCGCGGGATTTGGCACTCGCGTCGTGCAGGACAAGCAGGAAGATCTCATGGCCGCCGCGTGGGAGCAGGTAGGAGACGTGCTCGAGGCAAATCAGCGACTGCGGCGCCTGAAGTTCTCCCAACGCGCCGCCTTCGTATGGCACAAGACGCATCTGGGGGCGATCAGCGCCAATGATCCCGCGCAGGCGATTGCGCTGACGGAGCCAGTCCAGGCCCGCGTGATCGCCGGCGGGGTGACGATGCGATCCGTCATCGCCGCGAGTGCGGTGCCGCCGGCGCTTTTGGCGCCCACCATGCGACGAATGACGCGGTCGGGCGCGCATCTGATGCGGGCATTGCCCTTCAGTGAAAGCATCCGTCGGCAGGATCTGATCCTGCGCGTGAATAGTGGGCAGGTGCTTGCTGCGCCACCCAAGTTCGTGCCGCCCGGCGTCGTCACCGTTGACCAGGTGGTCGATGCGGCGCTGCCGAGTATGCTGCCCGGCTGGCTCGCCGGGCTCCTTCGCAACTCACCATGGGCCGTGGCACTGCCGCTGATAGTCGCAATTGTGCTTGTGGTCTTGCTGTGGTTCCTCGGCTTTCCTCTGGTGGCGATGGTGCTTGTCGTCGTCGGCGCCGCCGCTGCCTACGCCTTGTACCGGGCATTGCGCACGCTTCGCGCGACTGACAGCTTGAAGGAGTTCGGCCAGACGCCTGCCTCCGTCGATGCGCTGCCGGCAAGCCCTGACTTCACGCTGGCAGTGCCGGGCACTACAGTTAATCCCGTGACGCTCCAGGAGGGCGGCACGGACAGTGCTGAGGGCGCCCGGTTCAAGACCGCGCTCAAGGATCTCAACCGGCTCCTGCGCGCCAGCACCGACGCGGATACGGTTGGCGAGAACGGGCCGGCAAGGCCGCGTCTCGACCTGCCACGGGTCGCGCGACAAACGCTGGCGGCTATTGATCCGGCGCTGACCATACCGCGGCTCGCTCGCGCGCAGATCCGCGTACCTCCTCGTATCCGCGCCGAGCGTCCGGAGGAATTCGTGGAGGCGATGGCATATCCGGTGTTTGACCTGCCGATGTACGCGCCCCTGAGGGATATCTCCGCCGAGCTCCTGATCCCCAACGTGAATTTCATCGGCAACAACACGATCACTCTTCTGGAAACGAACCAGAAATTCATCGAGGCCTACATGGTCGGCCTCAATCATGAATTCGCACGCGAATTGCTATGGCGCGAATATCCGACTGACCAGCGCGGCAGCTGCTTTCGCCAGTTCTGGGATGTGTCGAGTTTCCTGTCCGCGGCTGGAGCGGACGACGCAACCCTAAGGGAGAAGCTGCGCGACATCCCTCCCTTGCATCTTTGGTCCCGCGCCTCGAAGCTCGGCGATCATGACGCGCGCGAGCGCACCGGGGACAATGAGGAAGAAGTCGTGCTGGTCATCCGCGGCGAACTGCTCAAGCGTTACCCGACTGCCGTGATCTATGCGCAAGCCGCGGACTGGGCGCGCAAGCCGAACGGAGATATCGATCGCGCCAAGGAGCGCTCGCTGGTGGAGCTCACTGCCGCTGAAGAGGCGGACCCTCCGCGTGAGAAGCTGCGCACGCCGCTCTACCAGGCGAAGATCGAGCCCGATATCTATTTCTTTGGCTTTGACCTCACGGTCGCGGCGGCGCGCGGCGGCAGCGGCGAGAATCAGGGCGATCCGGCAGGATGGTTCTTCGTCATCAAGGAACGCCCCGGCGAGCCGCGCTTCGGATTCGATGAAACCTCCGATCCCCAGATCGTGGTCTATAACGATCTTGGTTGGGATCGCGTGCCGATGAACGGGCAGTTCATACAGCCCCTGGGTGCCAACCCGCCGACCATCCCCGCAAGTTCGCCGGCGGATCAGGCTGAAAAAGAGGAGCAGCGCGCTGAGGACCAGAACGTGCGCTGGGATGGTGGCGTCAGCGCCGCGGAACTCGCTTACATCATGTATCAGGCGCCCGTCATGGTCGCCGTGCACGCTGCCGAAGCACTTCCGGCGGGATGAGAACACCATGGCGGACTTCACCAGCGCACGCTCGGCACTCGAACAGGCTCGCAGGGAGGCGCGAGAGGCGGGAGATGCACTGGCCGCTTCCCGGCGCCAGGTGGAGCGACTCGCCGGACAACATGCCAAATTGGCGCGGACGCAGCGGCGAGCGGGTGACGGCGAGCTCGCGAAGGAACTCAAGCGGGCACGCAAGGAGGAATCCGCGGCACGTGTGCGTGTGAAGCGCGCCGCGGCCGCCGCAGCCAAGCGGGCTGCCGAATTTGCGAAGTTCGCGGACCCGCGCAGAGAGATCGCCCAGTGGAGCGACGAGATACCCATTCTCCTGCTGCCCGTTCGCCTTGAGACGCGCTTCAAAACCGTCACAGACGAGGACGCGACGCGCGAGGAGCTGTGGGTGCGTATTTACCCTGATACATGTGCCATCGACACCTTCGAGCCCAAGTTGTCGGAAACCGAGTTGGCCAATGGCCGGCGTTATTGGATCGAGACCTGGGCCGCGGGTGGGGACGAGCCGCAGCGGCGCGCCGCGTGGCGCAATCTGGTGGCGAGTCACGGCTCCGGCCGCGCGGCGTGGATCGTGCGCAATTACGTCCCCCCGGATATCCCGCCCGAGAAGGGGAATCCGGAAGATCTGCTGCTGGTGATTGCCACCGAGACACCGCCGAGCGCCGACGAACAGGCGGCCCTCGCGGCCTACTGGAAATCCGTCTGGCGCGCCGCGGGAGATCAGGCGCGCATCGCGACGGCGCTTCAGACACTCGCCGGAAGTCCGGGCGTAAGCGATCCCGCGCCGCTGATCGAGCGATATGTGCCGGACAACCTGAATGTCGCGCCGCCGGCCTCCACCACCCGGGATCTGGCCGTGCTCGAGCTCTCCTGGCTGACATTGCCTGCGGCGGGGGACCCACGGTCCCGATCGTGGACATCACCCGCCCGCGTGGAAGTGATGCCGGATCACTTTGTGATCCTGGGCTACCAGGACGGTAATCTCGTATTCGAAGCCCAGGGGGCGGCTATCCCGTCGCCGCTCATTGCCGGTCCGGACCCTGCAGCACCCGCGGATGACCAGCTGGCGCCTGACGTCGATGGCAATCTGCGCGTGCCGGACGAGATGCGCTGGATGGTGGACTTCGGCGCCGCGGTGAAGGTGGGGATGGGCGTCAAAGTGCCGCTCGACCCCGCGCGTATCGACTTGACGCGACCTCTTGAGCGCGTGGTCGCCATTGGCCTGCGTCTCTCCGAGGACGCCGAGGGCGGCCAGGAGCGCGTGGAGGAGTTGATCAGCCATCACCGCTATGGCCGGGCGGGATTGGCACTGGTCCGCCAGGGAACTCCCACCAACAACACCGATGACAAGGGTGCCGGCTACGATCGCAGCGACGACGCCAATGCGGCATACGACGCCCTGTTCGGTGAGCGCGACAAGCTGCCACCTGGAAGCGATTGGTGGCAGCGACGCGATGGCGATTGGCTGGCCGACGCGCTTGGCGTTGATGCGCGGACATTGGATCGCCTCCCTCAGGCCGGCGGGATGGATTTCGCCGAGGCGCGCGCCATGAACCGTGCGCTATGGCCCGCCACATTCGGCTACACGATGGAAACGATGCTGAATCCGGTGTTCGACGCCGCTGAGATCGAGGCCACGCGCTGGTTTCAGACGCACTTCGTCACCGGCCGTGGCATGTTGCCGGCCTTGCGCATTGGCGATCAGCCCTATGGTATACTGCCGGTAAGCGCGATTTCGCGGTGGAAGTGGCTGGATGACGATCGCGTCTATGGCATCGACGGCTTGCGGATTCCGACGAATTTCATCGCCTATCGCCAAGGGCTGGCGAAGCTGCTTGCCGCCATGCGCGGCGACTGGGCTCAACTCTCGCAGGCGGCGAGTTTTGTGGGCAAGCGAGGTGATCCCCACCAGCTCCTGCTCGACATCATCGGATTGCATCCGGGTTCCGTCGAATTCCACCAGCGTTATTCCCAGGGCCTCGAGCACCTCTTCAATCGCGCAAGGCTGCAGGATGCGGGCGCGCAGATCGTCACAGCGCTCGAGAGAAACCAGTCGCAAGCCGCCGCGCTCGCGCTGTTGCGCAGGCTCGGCTATACGGGCGCGATCGAGCCGGACGGCCTCAGCCGGTTCTTTTTCACGCGCGCGAACCGGCTGAATGGGCCGGTCATCGACGATCGCCCTTTGTCCGAACAGGCTGCCATTCGCGCCTACACGGTCGATAACCGCAACTACATCACCTGGCTGTTCGATGCCGCGCGCGGCGCCTTTGAGGATCTGCGCCAGGAGCGGGGCTTCAAGGGCGGCGAAGCGCCGGATGCGCTGCTCTACGTCATGCTGAGGCATGCCCTGCTGCTCGGCTATTGGGACAGCAGCCTGCGGCTGCATCTGGAGACGGAGGCCATGACCGCGGAGGAAGTCGCCGGCGCGCGGCACGAGCCTGCGTTCATGCATATTGCCGGCGAGAAGACCGGCTCCGAAAGCCGCTACGTATATCTTTACACGCAAGATGCGCGCGTCGCGGGCACTGACCTCAATGCGGCTGAGCATATCGCCAGGAGCCTCGGCACGGCCGCTACGGAGTGGCTGGATGATCAGCTTGCCGCTCTGGATCTGCTGAAAGATGTTCCGACGGCACGCCTGGAGCGCTGTCTCGCCGAGCACATCGATATAGCCAGCTTCAGGCTGGATGCATGGCTGCTCGGTCTCGTGCACTACCAGCTCTCGGCGCTTCGCTATCGCAAAGGGAGCGATTCCGCCGGAAATTCGGTACCCATACGCCGGGGAATTCACCTGGGCGCTTATGGTGTCCTTGAGAATCTGCAACGCAAGACCGCGTCCTTGCAGCCAGCGAAGCTCGATGACGAGCTCGCTCAGCTATTCGATCCGGAAGGGAAGGCGCCACCGCTGCGCGATCCCGACAATGGCGGCTACATCCTGGCGCCATCGATCCATCAGGCGACGACCGCGGCGATCCTGCGCGCAGGGTACCTCGCCAATGCCTCAAGGGGCAACCCGGGCGCTTTGGCGGTGAACCTCTCTTCGGCGCGCGTGCGCGTTGCTCTGGGGCTCATCGAAGGGATCCGCAACGGCCAGCCGCTGGGCGCGCTGCTCGGCTATCGTCTGCAGCGCGGCCTGCATGAAGGTCATGGAGCGCTGGAGCTCGATCGCTTCATCTATCCCCTGCGCAAGCTGTTTCCGCTCGTGGCGGACCAGATGGTCTCGACGCAAACAGGCACGGACATTCCGATCGAAGCCGTCGAGGCCAACAATGTGATCGACGGGCTCAAGCTGATCGAGCATATCACCACTTCGGGCCAACGCTCCTATCCGTTCGGCCTGGCGTTGCCGGCGGCGAGCCAGGCGGAGGGCACCGCGATCGATGCGGAAATCGACGCATTGTTCGACGCGCATGATGCGGTCGCGGATCTGGCAGTCGCTGAAGGCGTCCACCAGGCAGTGCTTGGCAACTACGATCGCGTCGCGGCGACGCTTGACGCTTATTCAAAGGGCGGCTTCGCACCGGAGCCGGAGGTGGTGCGAACGCCGAGGAGCGGCCTCACGCTCACGCATCGGGTCGGATTGAATCTGGCGCCGGGCGCCAATGGAGAAGTATCGCCGCTGCCCGGCATTGGCGTCTCGCCAAGGTCGCGCGCGCAGCCCATGTTGAATGTGTGGTTGCGTGACCTGCTCCCCGAGCCTGACGAGGTAGGGTGCAAGGTTGAATGGTTCGATCCGGTTGCCAACATTCTCCGCGAGGTGACGGTCACGCAGACCGATATCGACCTGCAGCCCATCGATCTGCTCTATCTGGCGACACTCGATGGGGAGGCGGCGCTCGGCGAAATCGATGACCGCATTCTGAGGTCCGTGGTCGCGACGCACGCACCGCGCTCTGATGCCCTGATCACGATTCGCCACACGGCTCGGCTGCCGGAGCCGTTGAAGAGCTTTTTCGAGGTCGCATCGCTGATCCGGCATCTGCGCGCGCTGTTGCTCGCCTCACGCCCACTTGCGCCAACGGACATTTCGCTGAGCGGCGAGGCCGTACGCCAGCAGGATGCGACGCAGGTCATCGAGCGCAGTCGCGTGGCGGGCGTGCGCGACGCTCTCGCTGCGTTGCGACAGGACGTCGCCAATGCGGTCTTTGCGGCGCCCGTCGATTCGGCCATAGCGGCGGCGGCGGGGCTTTTCCAACGGGCGGCGCGATTCGGTATTCAGCAGGTGGGCTGGGGATTCATGTATCTCTGGCGGCGCCGTGTCTATGCGGGTCTGCTGGATCGCATTAATGTAGTGATCGCCCGGTGGGACGATCGGCTCGCCCGCTTCCAGGCTGGCCTCGCGGCGTATAATGCGCTGCCTGCCGCCACGAGCGACGAACAGCGATACCTGGCGCTTGGCCAGCTGGATCTGCTGCTTGCCCGCGTGCCGGTATCACCCCGGCCGGCGACTCCGCTCGCCTACCGCAACGCCTTGCCGGCCCGGCGGGACGCGCTGAATGCCAAGCGTCTTCAATTGCGGACATTGCTGGGCACGAATGATCCGCGCCTTTCCAAGCTGCTGACGGATATACAAGCGGTGTTGCCGCTTACCGACTTCGACCAAGAATCCTTCACACTCGACGACGTCATGGCGGACATGGACGCGTTCCTAGCGGATCTGCAGCGCCGCCGCGCGGCGCTCGATGCCGAGATCGGGCGGAGGATTGTCGCCGCGGATGCCGCACTCTCGGCTCACGATGCGGCAGCCGATCCAAAAACCCGCATTGACGCGCTTCAGGCTGGCGGCCGCGCCTTATTGGGAGAAGATCTGCGGCTAATTCCGGAGTTCACCCTGAATGCCACTCAGGCGGCCGAACTGTCGAACGCATTCACCGCCGGGGCGAACGGTACTCTAACTCAGCATCTTCGCACGGATCACGACCGGGAATTTCCGGTGGACGACTGGCTGCATGGCGCGACGCGCGTCCGCGAGAAGCTGCACGCATGGGAACAGGCGAATGCGCTGGCGGCCACAATGGGTGCATCCGAATGCGAACTGGTGCCATTGCAGCTCCCATATCGCGCGGACGACACGTGGCTCGCCATGGAACTCGACCCTGGCGAGGCCATCGAAGGCGAACGGCTTCTCTATACCGCTCATTTCGCAGGCGTCCCGGATTTCTCGGACAGAGTGTGCGGGCTGCTGTTGGACGAATGGACGGAAGTTCTCCCTGTGCGCAGCGAGACGGTCGGCGCCGCCTTCCACTACGATCGGCCTGGCTGTGAGGCGCCACAGGCCTGGTTGCTCGCGACACCCGCGCAGATGAAGGGAAGCTGGCAGTGGGATGATCTGATCGGCGCGCTCGATGAAGCGCTGTCGCTGGCGCGATTGCGCGCGGTCGAGCCCGCACAGGTCGACACCACAGCCTATGCGCGCTTCCTGCCGGCAACGACGAGTGCGGTGACGTTGCACGGCATCTCCATCGCCGCCAATTACTCCAGCGTGAACAAGGTGGTGGCGCGAATACCGGGAGGGGCAGATGACTGACCGCTTCAACATCACCGACATGCCGGAGGCGCTCGGGGCACGACGCTTTCCGACGGTAACGACGTGGAATCGGCTGGAGGGGCGGCCGCGAACCGTCAATTTCACGCGCGCTCTCCGTACCGAAATACGTGACGCGCTTTGGATGCTGACGCGTCAGTGGCAGGTCGGCGAGTTCAGTGGTGAGGATGCCGGTTCGCCTGTCTTCGCCAAGGTGCATGTCGCCACATCGAAGCTGACGCGATTTCGTGCCGGCGCTGGCCCGGCGGTGGATTTCAGAGACGATATTCCCCTGGAAACGCAGGTGGAGCAGCTGCCGTGGCGAACCCGTATCGGTCGGGACAAGGTGTCGCTCGACCTGCGCCTGATGGCTGGGCGGCGCTGGCTTAGGCATTTGGCCGGAATCGGAAATTATGGCGCGCTCTTCGCGGGGAAGTACAAATTCGATCTGCCTGATCCCACACAGGCGTCGGATGCCGCGGTCTGCGCCGATCCCGAAGTGTGGCAGGGTTTTGCGGCCGTAGCGGGGCGAGCCGTCGATGGGATCTCGTTATATGAATACCTCAAGGGCGGCAGCGGTCGGCACGCCTATGACGGCCTGGCCGTGCTCGACATCCATAAGCCCGCGCTCGATGACGCGAGCAGGTCATTCGTCAGCTGGGTGGATCGATTGATCTCGCGTCCTTCTGCTCCCGATAATCCGGCATGGCGGGCCTCTCGGTTCGAATATCGGTTCGCGTGCTCAGCGCCGGTGGCTAGCGGCGAGAAGGTGTATGTCGCCGATGAATACCATCACGGCACCCTCGACTGGCATAGTCTTGATGTCGACCCGTCGCTCCCTTCGCTTGAGCCCCCGGATGCCGGTGCCGGCGCGGCGGATCCGCGGAAATCGGTCACGCGCACGATGATCCCGGTGCCGCTGACCTATGCGGGCATGCCCCAGCCCCGTTGGTGGGGCATTGAGGACCGCCGCACGAACTTCGGCGAGATCACGCCTGACACCACGGACCTTGCAAAGCTCTTGTTCATCGAATTCGGGCTCGTCTACTCGAACGACTGGTTCATCATCCCGCTGACGCTCGAGAGCGGAACGCTCGTCAGCCTTCGCGGTCTCATGGTGACTACCGTGTTCGGAGAACGTATCTGGGTGACGGCCGCGGGAAGCGGGCAGGATGAGGACTGGCAGCGTTGGTCGATGTATACTCACTCGACGCGCGGGAAAGGACGCAATGCGGACACCGATCTGCTGCTCCTTCCGACCGTGCCGAAAGTTCAGGAAGGCAGGCCGCTCGAGCAGGTCGTTCTCATGCGGGACGAGATGGCGAACATGGTCTGGGCCATCGAGAAGACGATTCCCGCACCAGACGGTGATGGCCGCTCGGGTGCTTCGAGTGCGCGCGCCACACGCGCCTATCTGGAACGGCTGGTGGCGGCGGCAGGGTCCGTTGGGCCGGCATTGATCCATGAGAACGAGGCGAAAATCCGCTACGACATCATGAGCAGCGTGCCGGAGAACTGGATCCCGCTCATTCCAGTGCGGGCAGATGGCGGCGGCCGCGCCATCGAGCTGCAGCGCGCGGCCCTGCCGCGCATCATCGAGGGTGACACCGCACCTCCCGTGCGTGTGAGGCCGCGGACCTCTCTCCTGCGGGTTGGGTTGGATCAATCCTCGCCGCAGCCCTTCTTCGTGCCGGAAGAGGAAGTGCCGCGCGCCGGCGCGATCGTGTCGCTCGGCTACCAGCGCACCCGCTGGCTGGACGGCAGTGTGTTCGTCTGGAGCGGCGCTCGGAAAATCACCGGCCGTGGCGAGGGTTCGAGCGGGCTCGCCTTCGACCGGTTGGTGGATGTGAAGCCGCTTCGGCCGTGACGTCCGATGGGGCGCATCGAAACCACGAGCGGACCGCCGAAGAGCCGGCCGCACTGAATCTTGATGGATGACCATGATGAAGTTGCCTGAGCATGCCTTTTCTACGACCGATTGGTCGGCAATCGTGCCCACCGAGCACCCGGGCGAGAGCGGTACGGCCTTCTGGCGCACACTGAATATCGGCGACATACGCATAAGGGTGGTGGAGTACAGTCCCGGCTATCTGGCAGATCATTGGTGCGACCGCGGCCACATCCTCTATGTGCTTGAGGGTGAACTGAATACGGAACTGAAGGACGGCCGGCGCTTTACGCTGACGGCGGGCATGAGCTACCAGGTCTCCGATCATGGCGACGCGTCGCACAGGTCCTCAACGGCCAAGGGCGCTAAACTGTTCATCGTCGACTGATTACGGCGGTTCGATCGGCCCGACCCCGCGCCGCATCTGTCAGGAGGCCGTGGAACCGCTGTCCAAAATATGGTAACTTTCACGCGTTGGCTTGCGTTACCTGCGACCGCTCAGGCGCAGCTCGAGGTGCCACATGCCCTGGATTGGGAATTTTGTAGCGCCTATTCTGTCAGGCGCCCGGGGTCTAGGGTTGCGTGTTTGTCGTCACTCTGACTTTGCTTCTCCTTCGACCTCATCTTGCGGCAAGGTGACCGCCACTCTCATCGCACTTGCCTTGGCGACCGCGCAATCCGCGCGGGCGCTTGACACGTTTCCCGGCGCTTCCGGCGCTGGCCGGGCTACGACTGGAGGGCGCGGGGGCGCCGTCTTCATTGTTACGAATACGGCGGACAGCGGCCAGGGCAGCCTCCGGGCCTGCATGGAGTCGACTGGGCCACGCACCTGCGTATTCAGAACGAGCGGCACGATCCAGCTTGCGACCCAGATTGTTGTGAGCAGCGGCGCCTTGACGGTGGCGGGTCAGACAAGCCCCGGCGGCGTTCAGATTCGCCTGAAGCCCGGCATTGCGGATATTGACGCCGCAACTCCCATTCGCATCGTGGCCAGCAACGTGTTTCTGAGGCACCTTCGCGTGCGCCCGGGCAATGAACCCGCCTGGGATCGCACACGGGGCAATCGGAGTGGCATCGGTATCGAGAAACTAGGCGCCGTCGATCCACAGGACATTTACCTCGATCACATGTCTGTCGGATATGGATCCGACCAGGCGATGTACTCATTTCAGAGCGGTAAAAACATCACGGTCGCATACAGCCTGTTCGCCTATCCGCTTTCACCATTGGATCACGATTACGGCCCCATCTTCTGCTCGGACCAGCACCGGGGAGACTGCGGCAAGACCACTCTCTGGCGCGACATCATCAGCTCATATCGGTGGCGCAATCCGGCCTTGAAGTCGGTGGGATGTGGCGCCCATAACGAAAGGGTGCATGACGTCATCAACACCCTGATCTCGAACCCGGGTCAGTTCGGTATCATGGTCGCCGACGATCATCCGGACGCAAGCAACATCGGCACCTGCGCGAATGTCGTGGCCAGCATCATGGAGCGCGGGCCGAAATCGACGGACCCGATCGCGCTCATCAATCAAGGCAATGACACCGCTGCCACGAACAGGTGGTATGCGCCGGTTGGGACGGGGAGCGCCAACGACAACCTGCTCCTGGGCTCGCCGGCCATCCCGCAGTGCAGGATCACGAAGCTGGGCCCGCCGACTCCATGCACCGAGGCAAGCCAGACCGCGCCTATCGGGGCGTTGAGTGCCCCGATAATGGGCACGGCGACGCTCAAGAACCACCTGATGCAACAAGTTGGGGCCTTCCCGCGCGACAGTCTGGACGCGAAGTGGATCGGCTTTGTCAATAACGTGTCGATGGCCCCTGCCACCAACCCGCCTTATACGACATCGGCTTCCTTCCCCACGATTACCGGGCCGCCAGCGCCGGTTGATAGCGACAATGACGGCATGCCGAAAAGCTTCGAGCAGGCAAACGGTCTCAACCCGAACAACGCAGCCGATCGGAACAACATCGTCCCATCGGGCACCTACGCCGGCTATACGTGGCTTGAGCGCTATCTCGACGAACGCCATCAGGCGATTACGCCGCCGTGATGGCTGCAGCCTCACGCCTGGACTGATACGGAAGACGGCCCTTGTTCCACATGGCCCACCAGCCGGGCCGACGGATTGCCTGCCGTGATGATCTTTTCCACCAGTGCCGCTGCGCCGTCGCCTTGGCAGGCGATCAGCAACCCGCCTGAAGTCTGCGGATCGGTGAGAAGATGGCGGCACCATTCCGGCATATCCTCAGGCAGCATCACCGCTTCGCCATAGCTTGCCCAGTTGCGCCGTGACGCGCCGGTGACATAGCCGTCACGGGCAAGCGATGCCGCTTCAGAAAAGAGCGGAATATCGCCGGCCCGGATGACGAGAGCGCAACTGGAGCCGCGCGCCATTTCGAGCGCATGTCCAAGCAGCCCGAAACCGGTCACGTCGGTGATCGCATGGACATTCGGGTCCTGCGCCAGCTCAGCACCGATCCGGTTGAGAAGGGTGGTCGATTGGATCATTTCGGCATAGCCGCTCGGAGCGAGCCTCTCTTTCTTGATGGCGGCGGAATAGATGCCGACGCCGATCGCTTTGGTCAGGATCAAGGCATCTCCCGGCTTTGCGTTCGAGTTGCGCCTGACATCCTCCGGCCGGCATGTGCCGATCACGGCGAGACCATAAATGGGCTCGGGTGAATCGATCGAATGGCCGCCCGCGACCGGGATTCCCGCTGCGCCGCAGACGTCTCTGCCTCCTTTCAGGATTTCACGGACCATGGGCGTCGGTATCTTGTCGAGCGGCATGCCGAGGATCGCCAGCGCCATGATCGGCCGGCCGCCCATCGCGTAGACATCGGAAATGGCATTGGTCGCCGCGATGCGGCCGAAATCATAAGGATCGTCCACCATCGGCATGAAGAAATCGGTGGTCGCGATGACGCAGGTTTCATCGTCGATCTGCCAGACGGCGGCATCATCGCCAGTCTCGGTACCGACCAGGAGCTGCCGGAAGGGATTGATCTTGACCTCATCGGCAAGAAGCTGCTGCAGGACGGAAGGCGACAGCTTACAGCCGCAGCCGCCGCCATGAGCGAGGCTGGTCAGGCGGAAGGGAGCAGGCGCGAGTTCAGCCGTAAACGGTGCTGCCATGGCGAGGCCTCCTCAAATTGCGCTGGGATTGGTGGCCAGGGAGGGGCGCAAATCGCGCGCCAGGGTGCTTGTTGTCACCGCTGCAGGCCGTTGTCCGAGTAGCGCCCCGGCACGCGGGAGCCCGTTCCGACACCACACCCGACAGTAGGGTTTTCCCCGGACCGGCGTCAACATTCAGTTGGGCGTTGGCCATTCTCGTACGTTTGACATTGGTTTGAATCGGTTCAAGATAGGCTTCGTACCCTTGGTTTGGGACGCCTTGCGGGGCGTCAACTACGGGAGGAAGTTCCGATGAATGTCGAACTCTCGCGGCGCGCGTTTCTGCAGACGGCAGGCGCGGGTCTTGCCTGTACTTCGCTTGGAGCCATGGGCTTCGGCGAAATCGAGGCCGCGCAAGCGGCGGCCATACGGCCGTTCAAACTCGTCAACACGACTGAGACCCGCAACACCTGCCCCTATTGCTCGGTGGCATGCGGCGTCATCCTCTATTCGAAGGGCGATCTTCGCAAGGGCGAACAGGCCGAGATCATCCATATCGAGGGCGACACCGACCATCCGACCAACCGCGGCACCTTGTGCCCGAAGGGGTCGGCTCTGCTCGGCTTCGTCAAGGCGCCGACGCGCTTGCAGCATCCGATGGTCCGCAAGCCCGGCTCGGACAAGTTCGAACCCGTAACCTGGGAAGCGGCACTCGACCGCATCGCCCGCCTGATGAAGGACGATCGCGACAAGAACTTCGTTGCGACGAACAATGATGGCGTGACGGTCAACCGCTGGCTGACCACCGGTTTCCTCGCCGCCTCGGCAACGACCAATGAAACAGCGTTCGCGACCTACAAGGTGGTGCGCAGCGCTGGAATGCTGGTGTTCGATAACCAGGCACGTGTCTGACACGGACCGACGGTGGCGAGTCTCGCCCCAACATTCGGCCGCGGAGCAATGACGAATTCCTGGACCGACATCAGGAACACGGATCTTGTCGTCATCATGGGGGAAATGCCGCTGAAGCGCATCCCTGCGGATTCAAATGGGTTACCGAGGCGAAAGCCAATCGCGGCGCCAAGCTCATCGTCATCGACCCGCGCTTCACGCGCTCGGCCTCGGTATCGGACGTCTATGCGCCGATCCGCCAGGGCAGCGACATCGCATTCCTGCTCGGGCTGATCAATTACTGCATCAGCAACGACAAGGTCCAGTGGGACTATGTCAAGGCGTTCACCAACGCCGCTTATATCGTCAAACAGGGCTTCACTTACCAGGACGGTCTCTTCTCCGGATATGACGAGACCAGGCGCGATTACGACAAATCCACCTGGGACTACGAGATCGGCGCGGACGGTTTTGCCGTTGTCGACGACACCTTGCAAAACCCGCGCTGCGTCTGGAACCTGCTCAAGAACCATGTCGCGGTCTATACGCCCGAGATGGTCGAGCGCATCTGCGGTACGCCCAAGGAGAAATTCCTGAAAGTGGCCGGGATGATCGCCGAATGCTCATCGCCGCAAAAGGCGATGACCTCGATGTACGCGCTCGGCTGGACGCAGCACTCGAAGGGCTCGCAGAACATCCGCGGCATGGCGATGCTGCAGCTCATTCTGGGCAATATCGGCATTCGCGGTGGTGGCATGAACGCGCTTCGCGGCCACTCCAACATCCAGGGGCTTACCGATGTCGGGCTGATGTCCAACTTGCTGCCGGGCTATCTCACTTTGCCGACGCAGAAGGAGCCGGACCTCGCCACCTACATGTCGACTCGCGGCTTCAAGCCGCTGCGGCCGAACCAGATGAGCTACTGGCAGAACTACAAGAAGTTTTTTGTCAGCTTCCAGAAATCGATGTGGGGCCCGGCAGCGACCGTCGCCAACGACTTCGCCTACAACTACCTGCCTAAGCTCGATCTGCCGGGCTATGACATATTGCGCGCTTTCGACATGATGAATCAGGGCAAGCTCAACGGCTATTTCTGCCAGGGCTTCAACCCGATGCAGGCGTTTCCGAACCGGAAGAAGATCACCGCCGCTCTCTCCAAGCTGAAGTTCCTCGTCGTGATGGATCCCCTGGCGACGGAGACGTCGCGGTTCTGGGAGAACCACGGCGCCTATAATGACGTCGATACAGCGGCGATCCAGACCGAGGTGATCGAACTGCCCTCGACTTGCTTCGCCGAGGATGACGGCTCGCTCACCAATTCGGGACGTTGGTTGCAGTGGCATTGGGCCGGCGGCACACCCCCGGGCGAGGCGAAGCATGACACCTGGATCATGGCGCAGATCCATCTGCGGCTGAAGGACCTCTACCGCAAGGAGGGCGGCGCGTTTGCCGATCCCATCCTCAACCTCCAATGGCCCTACGCCGATCCGGGAGCTCCGAAAGCCGAGGAGATCGCGCAGGAGATCAATGGCCGGGCGCTGGCGCCAGTGATGGATACGGCCGATCCGACGAAGGTGCTGGTCGAGGCCGGGAAGCTGGTACCGGGCTTTGCCGCGCTGCGCGACGACGGTTCCACCGCTTCTGGATGCTGGATCTATTCCGGCTGCTACAATGAGAACGGCAACAACATGGCAAGGCGGGACACGAGCGATCCCGATGAGACCGGCGCTTATCTGAAATGGACATTCTCGTGGCCGGCCAATCGCCGCATTCTCTACAATCGCGCTTCCGCCGATCTCAACGGGAAGGCCTGGGATCCAACCCGCAAGCTGATCGAATGGGATGGCACGAAATGGTCGGGCTACGACGTCCCGGACATCGCGCCGACGGCGAAGCCTGGAGAAGTCGGCCCGTTCATCATGAATCCGGAAGGCGTCTCGCGTCTCTTCACGCGGGGCATGATGCGCGACGGACCGTTCCCGGCACATTACGAGCCGTTTGAATCGCCGATCGTGAATCCGATCGCCCCCAAGGTGCGCGGCAATCCCGTCGCCCGGGTGTTCGAGGGCGATCTGGCCCAATTCGCCGAAGCGGCTTCCAAGGAATTTCCTTATGCGGCGACGTCCTACCGTCTGACCGAGCATTTTCACTATTGGACCAAGCACGTGCTCGCCAATGCCGTGATACAGCCCGAATTCTTCGTCGAGATTTCGGAACAGCTGGCGGCGGAAAAGGGGATCACCAAGGGTGGTTGGGTAAGGGTGTGGTCGAAGCGCGGCTCGGTCACCGCGAAGGCCATGGTGACCAAGCGGATCAAGCCGCTCGTCTGCGATGGCACGACCGTTCATATCATCGGCATACCGCTGCATTGGGGCTTCACCGGACTGGCGAAGAAAGGCTTCGGCCCGAATATGCTGACGCCTTTTGTCGGTGACGCCAATATCGAGACGCCGGAATACAAGGCGTTTCTGGTCAATATCGAGTCCATTCCCGGTCCGACGGCATAGGAGGCGGCACATGTTTCCTCCCATTCCCAATCCCCCCGTCACCTACACGCCGGCGCGTTTCTCCGAGTTGGATCTGATCCGCCGCTCCGCCTCGACGGTACCGCAGCCTGCGCAGATGCAGACCGAGGTCGCCAAGCTCATCGATGTCTCCAAATGCATCGGCTGCAAGGCCTGCCAGACGGCCTGCATCGAGTGGAACGACACGAAGCCGGAAGTCGGCGTCTTTGCCGGCGTCTTCGAGAACCCGCCCGACCTGACGCCGGAGATGTTCACGCTCATGCGCTATACCGAGTGGGAAAATCCCGAGACCGATAATCTCGAATGGCTGATCCGCAAGGACGGCTGCATGCATTGCGCCGATCCCGGCTGCCTCAAGGCCTGCCCGGCGCCGGGCGCGATCGTTCAGTATTCGAACGGTATCGTCGACTTCGTCCACGAGAACTGCATTGGCTGCGGCTACTGCGTCAAGGGCTGTCCGTTCGACATTCCGCGCATCTCGCGCGTCGACAATACCGCCTATAAGTGCACGCTCTGCTCCGATCGCGTCGCGGTCGGGCAGGGACCCGCCTGCGCCAAGGCATGTCCGACCCAGGCAATCGTCTTCGGCACCAAGGATGAAATGAAACAGCATGCCGAGGGCCGTATCGCCGACCTGAAGTCGCGGGGCTTCGCCAATGCCGGCCTCTACGATCCACCGGGCGTCGGTGGCACGCATGTCATGTATGTATTGCATCATGCCGATGAGCCGGAATTATATTCAGGCCTGCCCAGGGATCCCCGGATCAGCCCGGTGATAGAAGCGTGGAAGGGGGTCACCAAATATGCCGGCCTCACCGTGATCGGTGTCGCGGCGGCGCTCGGCTTCCTCCACCACATGATCGTGGGGCCGAACAAGGTCACGGAAAGGGACGAGGAGCGTGCCGAAGAGCTGACGGAAGGTGACCGCCATGGCCGCGTATGACATACAGCCGGGCGACCGGGTTCATCCCGGCAGGCCCGTGACCGTCGATCGTTACACACTCGGCGCCAGGATCAATCACTGGATTACGGCGGCGAGCCTCGTGCTTCTCGCTCTGTCCGGCCTCTCATTGTTCCATCCGCGCCTGTACTTCCTCACGAGCCTGTTCGGCGGCGGCGCCTGGGTGCGCATTATCCATCCGTGGATCGGCGTCGTGCTCTTCTTCAGCTTCCTCGGGCTCTTCCTGCGTTTCTGGAAGGCCAATCTTTGGAAGCGCGAGGACGGCACCTGGCTTGCGCGTGTGCGCGACGTGCTTGCCGCGCATGAAGAGAACCTGCCCGAGGTCGGCAAGTACAATGCCGGCCAGAAATTCGTGTTCTGGGCCATGTCTATCCTGATCATCATTCTGATCCTGAGTGGTCTCCTCATCTGGGAGCGGTATTTCTCCACCTATTCGACCATACCGCAGCAGCGATTGGCCCTCATCATCCATACAATCGCCGCGGTAGTGATCATCGGTGTGTGGATCATTCATGTCTATGCTGCGATCTGGGTGAGGGGGACCATCAACGCGATGACCCGCGGTTCGGTGACCGGCGGCTGGGCCTGGCGGCACCACCGCAAATGGCTGCGCGAGCTCGTGACGCTGAGGCCGGCTGAGGCGTCAGCATCGAAGCCGGCAAAGAAGAGCAGGCGATAGGGCTTTCCACAGCAGTTTGAGCAGGTCAGCGGCGGAAGGACGAACGCCGCCGCTAGTGTCCCGAATCCGAAGTTCGCCACAGCCAGCGGGACCTCCTGAGCGAACTTCGGATTCGGAAGGACACTAGAAAACTCAATGAGTCTAGTGTGCTTTTGAACGCGAAGTTCCTGTCGGTGCGAGCCGTCTGATAACAGGAACTTCGCGTTCAGCACACTAGTTGGATGAGAGCGGAAAAACCTGTAGGATCACGAAGTGCTGAGGCAGCCACATGGCCCGTGCGGTTCGTGAGGTATGGATGACCAAACAGATCATTCCAGCCGGTTCCGATCCTACCGCTATCGGTGAAATTTCAGTGCCGCCTTTCGCCCGTCTGCCGGACCCGACAGTCCTGTTCGCAAGTCGCGCCCAAAGGTTCGCGGCCTTGGCGCTTGGTCATCAGCTCGGTCCCTATCTGAATTTCCTCGCCGCTCTCGCGGGGGCTCAGCACGAGATCCAGGATGACTTGCCTGAGCCCGAGCTGCCCGATCCGGAAACACTCAAGCGGGCGCGCGATTATGGCATGCCGCCGCTCGATCGCGCCAAATTCTCTCACGTGGCGGCCTTAGCAACGCTCGAGAAGCTGCTCTCTGCTGCCTCGGCAATCGACAAGCCGAAGCCCGCTGCGGAAGCTCTCGACCGGCTGATCGGGGCCGGGTCTTTGGAACAAGAGCATCGCATGCGCAATGTGCTCGCCGATGCGATCCCGATCGAGGATCTGGCGCAGCATGTCTATGTCGCGGCGGCATTGCAGGTGCATTTCGCTCGCCTGGCCTCGCGCCTCGAGGCCGGCGCACTGGTTCCCGTCGGCGATGGCGCCTGTCCGGCCTGCGGCGGTCCTCCGGTATCTTCAGTGATCGTCGGCTGGCATGGCGCCCATGGCGCGCGCTTCTGTGCCTGCTCGCTCTGTGCCACGCTGTGGAACTATGTGCGCATCAAATGCTCCTTGTGCGGTTCGACCAAGGGGATCGGCTACCAGGAAATCGACGGTGGTCCCGGAACCGTCAAAGCCGAGACCTGCGATTCTTGTCGCGGCTATGTGAAGATTTTTCATCAGCACAAGGACCCGGCCCTCGATCCGACCACCGATGACGTGGCGACATTGGCGCTCGATCTCTTGATGCGTGACGGTCCTTATCGCCGTGGATCGTTCAACCCGTTCCTGATCGGCTATTGAGGAGGCCATGACCGGACTGTCCGCGAACAGCTTGCGTGCGCTTCCCTCGGTCGATCAGGTGCTGAAGACACCGCTCGCGCAAACGGCAAAGGAGCGGTTCGGCCGGCAGGCCACCACGGACGCCATTCGCGCCGTGCTCGCAAGAGCGCGTGCATCCGGCTTGGCGGAAGGCCGGAGTTCGGAAGCGGACGATGTCGCGGCGGATGCCCTGGAACAGCTCAAATCCGCGGAACGATCTTCCTTGCGTCCGGTCTACAACCTTACCGGCACCGTGCTGCACACCAATCTGGGTCGGGCGCTGCTGGCGGACGAGGTTATTGAGGCCATAAGCAGTGTCACGCGCAAGTCCGTTTCTCTCGAATTCGACATCGAGAAAGGTGAGCGCGGTGAACGCGACGATCATCTGCGCTCGCTCATCTGTGAGATGACCGGTGCGGAGGACGCGACGGTCGTCAACAACAACGCGGCGGCGGTTCTCCTGGTCCTCAACACCTTTGCGCTGGGACGCGAGGCGATCGTTTCGCGTGGCGAGCTGATCGAGATCGGCGGCTCGTTCCGCATGCCGGATATCATGACCCGTGCGGGTGCCAGGCTCGTCGAAGTCGGCACCACCAACCGCACGCATGCGAAAGACTACGTGGCGGCGATCGGGCCCGAAACGGGGCTCGTCCTCAAGGTGCACACATCGAACTACCGCGTCGAAGGCTTTACCGCGGAAGTCCCGGCGCGCGAGCTGGCCGCAATCGCCAAAGCGCAGAGCGTAGCGCTGGTCCATGATCTGGGGTCGGGCACGCTCGTCGATCTTGGGCGCTTCGGTCTGAGCCACGAGCCGACGGTCCGCGAGGCGGTCGCTGACGGCGCCGATCTCGTCACCTTCTCGGGCGACAAGCTCTTGGGCGGTCCGCAGGCGGGATTCATCGTCGGGCGCAAGGATATGATCGCCGCCCTCGGCCGCAATCCGATGAAACGGGCGCTGCGGGTGGACAAGCTGCGGCTGGCGGCGCTCGAAGCAACGCTGAAGCTCTATCGCGACCCCGACCGCCTCGTCGAGCGCTTGCCGACGCTTCGATTGCTGGCGCGCCCTGAGGCCGACATCGCGCGACAAGCGGCGCGTCTTCGCCCCGTGCTGGCCGATGTGCTGGGCGACGCATTCTCGGTCGATATCATCGATTGCCCGAGCCAGATCGGATCGGGCGCTTTGCCGCTCGAGACGTTGCCGAGTGCCGGCCTTGCTTTGCGCGCGCGCTCGGGCGGCGGTCACGCGCTGGCAGCCCTGGCCCAGGCGCTACGGCGGCTCAGCGTTCCCGTCATCGGCAGGATCGAGAACCAGGCGCTGGTTCTCGACTTGCGCTGCCTTGAAGATGAGGCAGGCTTCATCGCCAATTTCGCCGGTCTCGCGAGAGGAGAGGCCGATGCGATGGCTTGACCGCCTGGTTCGCAAACCGGCCGAAGCGCCAGTGGCCAAAAAAATGGCTGCCGCGTTCAACGCCGTGCAGCGCGGCGACCATGCGTCAGCTCTCGCCATCTGGGAGCCGCTCGCGCAAATGGGTGTGGCGCGTGCCCAGAACAATATTGGCGCCTGCCTGGCGGAAGGACGCGGTGTCGAACACAATCCCGAACTTGCCTTCCGCTGGCTGACGCTTGCCGCGGAAGGCAATGACCCTGTCGGGCAGAGGAATCTAGCGGCGCTCTACTTTCGCGGGCTCGGTGTCGCACAGGATTATCGGCGTGCCGCCGAACTTTATCGTTTGGCTTCCGAACAGGGCGACGGCCCGGCCCAGGACATGCTGAGCTGGATGCTGCTCGAAGGTGAAGTCATCGAACCTGACGTCGCCGAAGCACAGCGCTGGGCGCTGGCCGCCGCGGGGCAGGGGATCGCATCGGCGATGACCCGGCTCGGCATGCTACACCACAATGCGCTGGGCGTTGCGCGCGATCCCGCCGAAGCCGCCCGGTGGTGGCGCCGTGCGGCGTTTCTGGGAGATGCGGACGGCCAGGCGATGCTGGGCGCCGCCTGCCATTTGGGCGCCGGCGTAGAGGCGGATGCGGTCACGGCGCTCGCCTGGCTGCTGCGCGCCGAGGCCCGGGGCAGCAGTCTCGCGACACGCTATATGGCGGCGGCTCGCGCAGCGCTTAGCGCTGACGAGGTCGCCGAAGCAGTGCATCGGGCCGCCCAGCCACTGCCGGAGGTCACACCATGATCATCGGCACAGCGGGACATGTCGATCATGGCAAGACCGCGCTGGTGCAGGCGCTGACCGGCGTCGATACCGACCGCCTGCAGGAAGAGAAGGCCCGCGGCATGACCATCGATCTGGGCTTCGCCTATTTGCCCGCACCCGATGGAAATATCATCGGTTTCGTGGATGTGCCAGGCCACGAGCGTTTCGTGCACACGATGCTGGCAGGGGCGAGCGGCATCGACTTCGTACTCCTGGTCGTGGCCGCCGATGACGGCCTCATGCCGCAGACGCTGGAGCATCTTGCCATCATCGATCTCCTCGGCATCAAACAGGGCGCCGTGGTCCTCAGCAAGACCGATCTGGCGACGCCTGAGCGTCGTGTTGCGGTCACGGCGGAAATCAGGACGGCGATTTCCCAAACGGGTCTCGCTCAAGCGGAAGTGATTTCCGTCTCGTCGGTCACCGGCGAGGGCGTCGACAAGCTCAAGAGTCTTCTCTTCGAGGCGTCACACGCCGTCGATCATGAGGCTTCCGGCCGCTTCAGGCTAGCGGTAGACCGCTCTTTCACGCTGAAGGGTATTGGTACCGTCGTGACCGGCACCGTGTTGTCGGGCGCGGTCGGCATCGGCGACCATGTCGTGGTTTCGCCATCGGGACTGGCGGCACGGATCCGTTCCATCCATGCGCAGAACCGCGAGGCCGAGCGGGGCAGGGCCGGAGATCGCTGCGCCCTCAACTTGGATGGCGAAAGCATCGCCAAGGAAGCGATCCACCGCGGCGATGTGATCCTCGATCCCGAACTTCACGCGCCGACCGATCGCATCGACGCCGGTTTGCGTATTCTGTCCGGCGAGCCCAGGCCGGTCGGCCAATGGTTTCCGGTGCGATTGCACCATGCCTCAGCCGAGGTCGGTGCGCGGATCGTGCTGCTCAGCGACGAACCGGTGCGGCCCGACGGCAAAGCCATGGTTCAACTCGTGCTCGACACACCGATTGCCGCCGCCGCCGGCGATCGCTACGTCGTGAGGGATACGTCCGCACAGCGCACCATTGGTGGTGGAAGCTTCCTCGATCTGAGGGCGCTCGCGCGCAAACGTCGTGCACCCGAACGGCTGGCGCGGCTCGATGCGCACGCCATACGGGATCCTGAGCAGGCGGTCGCGGCACTCCTGTCGATGCCACCGTTTTATCTCGACCTCGCCGCCTTCGCGCGCGATCGAGCGCTGAGCCGTGCTGAGGCTGAAAGCGTGATCGCTCGCCTCAGGCTTGCGCATATCCCCCTTGCGGAGATGAGTCTCGTCTTCTCGGCCGCTCATTGGACGGAACTAAAGCGCGCTTTGGCCCTGACATTGAGTTCATTCCATGCCGACAACCCGAACCTGCCGGGCATCGGGATGGAAAGGCTGAGGCTTGCGGTCGCACCGCGCCTTCCCGCCCCCGCTTTCATCGCGGTCCTGCGTGAGCTCGCCTGCGCCCATGAGCTCGCTCTTGACGGCGCCTGGGTCAGGCTGCCGAGCCATGAGGTACGGCTTGCGTCGAAGGACGAAGCTCTCTGGCTTGAGATTGAGCCGCTTCTCGGTGGCCCAGCGCGCTTCCACCCGCCACGGGTGCGTGACATCGCCGGGACATTGCCCAGGCCCGAAGCCGAGATTCGCAGGCTCTTGAAGCTCACCTCCCGCATGGGAAAGACGCATGAGGTGGCGCATGACCACTTCTTCCTGCGCGGCGCCTTGGCCGAGATCGTCGACATCACCCGCGATCTGGCAATCTCGGTTCCCGATGCGCAATTCAGCGCCGCCCAGTTTCGTGATCGTGTCGGCAGCGGGCGCAAGCTGGCGATCCACATTCTCGAATTTCTCGATCGCCACGGTGTGACGCTGAGGCGCGGTGATTGGCGCCGTATCAACCGCGCTCGTCTGGACCTGTTCCGGCTTGCGGATGATAATGAAATGCCGAATGCAGAAGTCTCTGGAGGAGCATCGTCCCCGGTGGGGCGTCCGGACTTCAAACCCGGGAGGGGCCGCGAGACGGTCCTTGGTGGGTTCGACTCCCACTCTCTTCCGCCAGCCGAACCCCTTTGATGCGAGTTCCATCGGCTGTCCGATATGGAGGCCCAACTGCAAAGCCCGGCAGCAATCGCCCGAGTACACATCATCCGATCTGATATTGCCAAATCTCCGTATTGGCTTACGACTTGCGCGCAAGCCTCCGCCTGTAGCGTTTCAAGTGCTTCATTTGCTTTGCGGCGACCGACCTGATCCAGGATATCGACTCCATATCGGCGCCAAGAGCTTCTGCCTTATCACACCAGTCGGATTCCAATACGCAGTCTCTGTTGCACGGCAGCTGTGTAGAGTCGATGAGCGCCTCCATCGCCTCGTTCACCGTCTCGACTGAGCCTGTCTTGACGGACAGCCGAACCAAGTTTCCCGCCGCATAATTCACATAACTTTGCTTCCGGATCGCCAATTCGAGAGCTTTCTTGGCGTGCAAAAATCCCGCCTCCAGCTCATTATTCTCAATCAATGCTTCGGATAGAATCATCAGCGATGTGTCATTGCGGAACTCCTGATGATGCGCCTGTGCCAATTTGACGGCAGCTGCGGTATTGTTCGCTAATGTACATTCAGAGATTGCGCACATAGATAGTTCTGCACGCGCAAAATAGTCGGTTTGAGTTGCGAAAACGGACATCAGCATGGCCGCGCTCTTCGGCATGGATACGCCATTGATCTCCACCACCTCGTTTCTATGAGGCTCTACTTGCTTTAGCAGAGGGGTGAGATCGAAAAGTTTCACTGATTGCTACTTCCTCTTCCGCCCTTTGCGCGGCCTGGGGGGCCTTACACCATCTTCATCGAAATCATTCCAAGGCGATGTTTCTCTTTCGCCTCTCAGGCACAGGTCACGAATTATATTGGCGCGCTTGAAGCATCTGCGCAAAGCTCCCGGATTATAGCTGTAGTTCTTATAACACTGCTCTCGATCATGATCAAATTGCCTGTGTTGTGGTTTCTATTCAGAAACGAAATGAAACGCCCCGGGAGTCGTTAGAACTGGGTGGAAGGTCGGAGGCCGGTTTTAATCCGAATAAGCCCGGCCATCCAAGACGGCCATTTAAAGTCCGAGCGTATTCAAATCTTGATATTCCCCAATCCTGCCGATCGGCCCGGAACCCCTGAGGCCTTTCCGCGAGGCGACGACAATCGGGCGTCCCTCATCGGAGCTATGGATCATAGCGACTTCGGACTAAAAAGATTGGCGTTCGTCTGCTAAAGAAGGGGGAGGTCTATTGAGTTGGTCGGCGGTCGCGCTCCTTCGCCTTGCCGATGCCGAACGCAGAAGTCTCTGAAGGAGCATCGTCCCCGGTGGGGCGTCTAGACTTCAAACCCAGGAGGGGCCGCGAGACGGCATTTGGATAGATAGGGGATTATGTGAGTGACAAGGCCATCCTCCTTTCTTCTCGACCTGAAGACAGCAGCCGAAGTCGCCAAAAGCGCTGAGGGATGCTTTCGGCGTGAGGCCACTTTGCGCATCCAGGCGCTTGAGGAGGAGCGTGCCTTTGCTTTCCGGCGATACAATCTGATGCAGGCGATCGCCAGCTCGATGGAAACAGCCGAAGACGAGGAGATCGCGGTCGCGACCGCCTTTGCAGCGTTACGCGCGCGTCTCGGCTGGAATTCGGACGGCGAGGCGCAAGCGGAGGTGATGACGCACTTCGGTCCAGTGGCGCTGGCGCTGTTTCGGGCTCAAGCCTCGTCTGAAGGCGAAATTGTGGGCCTCGCCCACAAGGCGCTTGCCGATTTTGAAAGCTGGTACGCCGAAGCCCGCGGCTCGTCATTCTGGAATCTGTTTGAGCAGCAGATACCCGACACACCGCGTGTCGATTTTTGAGGAGATGCGATCGAGATCAAAATGCGAAAGCGAAAAAGACCGCGAGCACCACAATTGCGAAGGCCGCTACCCACGGAAGCATGTGCGCCGGCACGGGAGAGCCGGAGCGCGGTATGTCCTGGTTCTTCCGGATTGGCTTATCTGCTGCAGTCGGAATGATTGTTGACTGTGTTCGTCTTTCAGGCGCCATCTCCGGCGGAACGGTCTGTTCGGGTTTCGCGACCGTCGCTATGTCCTGCGGAGCCGATTTGCGCTTAGGGGAGAGCAGGTTCGGATCTAGTTCGAGATCGAAACCGGCCTCGTCCAGGCGATTGACGATATGCGAGATCTCTTCGACGGACATGCTTTCGAGCGGCAACGCTTTTTGAAGATCTTCCATCGAGATGCCACCGCGCTGGCGTGCCAGCCTTATCAGTTCGAGCAGGGTCGCGTCGCCGAGGGGCATTTCGAGAATTCCGGACCGCAATCAATCAAAGACGTTTTCCAGGCATCACATCTCCAGCCAGATTATGGGGTGTTGGAGGGGCTTTCAACCCGCCATCCTGGAAGAATGACGCCAATCAGGTCGCGTTCCCACGCCAGCCGGCTGAAGAGGAACTCTTCATGCTCAAGGCAGTATCGGAATTCCGCGCCATCGGAAGGCAGTAGTCTCGTGACACGGTATTTCGCCAGCTTATCGGAAGCAGTGCGCTCTCGAGTCATGAGCCTCACGACCTGCCCCAGTGCGAAATGGTGAAACTCCATGTCCTGGCTTCCTATCTGGCCGCTCCTCGGACGTGTCTCACCCGTCCGATGGTAAAGTGAGCGGCGCTTTTCAATCTGCCAAGTCTCCCTTCGCACCGTCGCAATTGACTTTCGCCACGGCGGCATCGTCATCATTGTCGAACAGGATACCGTGCTTCGACTGGACTCCGTCATTCCAGCGTCCGAGATGCCAGTCGGCAATTTGCTTGCCTGTCATAAGGGCGTTCAGTTTCGTCGCCAGGCGATTGAGACCACGCAGCCCGGGCGGGGAGATATTGAACTCGGTTTCTCTCATGACTTGCGTCCTTATGGCAGCGACGGCCGGACAATGTGCCGTCAGAAATCCATTCCTCCCATGCCACCGCCTGCGGGCATTTGAGGTGCCGCGGTCGACTTTGGGCGTTCGGCGATCATGGCTTCGGTGGTGATCAGAAGCGCCGCGACGGAGGCGGCATCCTGAAGGGCCACACGCACCACCTTGGTCGGATCGATGATGCCGGCCGCGACCATGTCCACATAGGTTTCGTTCTGCGCATCGAAGCCGAAGTTTCCGGTCTTCTCCAACACCTTGCCGGCCACGATCGAGCCTTCGGCGCCTGAATTTTCGGCGATCTGGCGCAGAGGGGTCTCAAGCGCCTTGGCGACGATCTTGATGCCGGCGGTAATATCGGCATTGGGGGATGTCAGTGCTTCGACGACCTTTTTCGCTCGCAGAAGCGCAACGCCACCGCCCGGCACGATGCCTTCCTCGACTGCCGCGCGCGTCGCGTTGAGCGCGTCATCGACGCGATCCTTGCGCTCCTTCACCTCGATCTCGGTCGAGCCGCCCACTTTGATAACGGCAACGCCGCCGGCCAGCTTGGCGAGGCGCTCCTGCAGCTTCTCGCGGTCATAGTCCGAGGAGGTTTCCTCGATCTGTGCCTTGATCTGGCCGATACGAGCCTGGATAGCACTTTTCTCTCCGCTGCCATCGATTATGGTCGTATTTTCCTTATCGATTTGAACGCGCTTTGCCCGGCCGAGCATATCGATTGTCACATTCTCGAGCTTGATGCCGAGATCTTCCGAGATCAACTGGCCGCCGGTGAGGGTGGCTATATCTTCCAGCATGGCCTTGCGTCGATCGCCGAAGCCTGGCGCCTTTACGGCCGCGACCTTCAGCCCGCCGCGCAATTTGTTGACAACGAGTGTGGCAAGGGCCTCGCCTTCGACATCCTCGGAGATGATGAGGAGCGGGCGGCTGGATTGCACCACCGCTTCCAGGATCGGCAGCAGGGGTTGCAGGCTGGAGAGCTTCTTTTCGTGCAGGAGAATATGGGGATCTTCGAATTCGACGGACATTTTGTCGACATTGGTGATGAAGTAGGGCGACAGGTAGCCGCGATCGAACTGCATGCCCTCGACAATTTCGAGTTCGGTGTCCATGCCCTTGGCTTCCTCGACGGTGATGACACCATCCTTGCCGACTCTCTCCATCGCCGTGGCGATCATACGGCCAATCTCGATCTCGCCATTGGCCGAAATGGTGCCGACCTGGGCGATTTCATCGGATGATCCGATCTTCTTCGATCGCTTCTTCAGATCCTCGACGGCTGCCGCAACGGCCATTTCGACACCGCGCTTGAGGTCCATCGGGTTCATGCCGGCGGCGACCGCTTTCGCCCCTTCGCGAACGATTGCCTGGGCCAGGACCGTTGCTGTTGTGGTGCCATCTCCAGCCATGTCGCTCGTCTTGGACGCGACTTCACGCAGCATCTGGGCGCCCATATTCTCGAACTTGTCTTCGAGTTCAATTTCCTTGGCGACGGTGACGCCGTCCTTGGTGGTGCGCGGTGCGCCGTAGGCTTTGTCGATCACGACATTGCGGCCTTTCGGGCCGAGCGTTATTTTGACGGCGTTGGCGAGGATGTCGACGCCACGCAGCATGAGCTCGCGGGCATCGGTGGAGAATCTGACGTCTTTGGCGGCCATGGGCTTATTCCTTGGATGTATTGCCGAATTCAGGCGGCTTTTGCGACCGCTGGCGTGACGATCACGCCCATAATATCATTTTCTTGGATGATCAGGAATTCCTCGCTGTCGATCTTGACTTCGGTTCCCGACCACTTGCCGAACAGGATAATCTCGCCTGCCTTCACATCGATGGGAATGAGTTTACCCGCCTCGTCCCTGCGACCGGGGCCGACGGCGACCACTTCGCCCTGCACCGGCTTCTCCCTGGCGGTTTCAGGTATGATGATGCCACCTTTGCTCTGGGTGTCTTGTTTGAGCCGGCGGACGACGACACGATCGTGGAGGGGGCGGAACTTCATAAGGTTCTCCTTGCAAAGGGCAGGTTCCGCGAAAGCCGAGCTTTCGCGGTCAAGAAGCGCTTGCGCGCAACATGTTTTGTGTGAAGGGTGGGCTGGCGCTTTGAATAGGAGAGTGCCAGCCTATTCTCCAACATGGTGTCACGCCCTTCGATCGGCAAGCGATATCATATGGGAGGGGCGGAATTCTTTCGCATTGGCGCAATTGGAAGGATCCGGTTCTGGCGCTGGAACGAGCTGTGATCGAAAAGAATTGCTTAGGTAATCTGGGCATGAGAGCGCATATGACGATGTATCGTCAGCTTCGACCCCTGGGCAATACTGATGACAGAGAGATAGCAGCTCCCGCCTTTCAGGCCCTGGAGGTTATCCTTGATACTGATCCCGAGTATTTCGATCGTTTGTTCGTTCTTCGCAGCCGGATGTCAAAGCTTGTTCCCTGCGATCCAGAATGGTCAGGCGCTTCGTAAATGTGTCATAGCAGGACCGCCTTGGCGCAATCGTCATTGGTCGTCTGGCTCCCAGCATCCTACGGCATCGATACTGCCTTGCTATCAGTATTGAGTCTTCTTTGACTCGACCGATCGCCGCATACGTTGAATCATGGAGGACACGATGGCCAAAAGCCAGATGAGACGCAACAGAGAACACAAGAAGCCCAAGAAGCAGAAGGCGGAAATCGTGCCGACGCTCTCTGTATCCTCGGTATTCGCAAGCCCGCCGGCGCGACCGAAGGCTGTCCAGTACGGAAAGCGTCAGAAGTAATTAATTCATTGTCGTCGTCCTGGCGCTATCGAAAGAATTGATTAGGTATTCGGCGCGCCAGAGCCCATATGATCATCATCATCAGCATTTATCTCTGGGCAATACTGGTGACAGAGAGATAGCAGCTCCCGCCTCGAAGGCATTGGAAGCTATCCGGCTTGAAGATTTGCCGCGCCGGCACTCGCCCGCCATAAGCACAGAGTTACATCTCAAGCTTGGCATGGGATTTGTGCCCGACCATTGAGCCGCTTCCTTCCCCTTTCCGAAGGAGATGATTGATGAACAAAATTCAAACAGTGGTATCGGCGGAGTACGCCAACGACGCCGTCAAGGAGACGGCCGGCAGGGTGACTGCCGAGACCCGAAGGGAATCGGTCCGCAGGATCCCTGGGCTGGTCCTTGAGACCCCTGAGCTGGTCCGCAAGACCCGTGGACTATGGGCCGGGAGCCGCGACGCCTTAGGCGGTTTCATAGAGACGCTGAGAGGTAGATAGGCGTGCGGATCGCAAGATCCGACAGCCACGCATTACGAATGGTGCCGTCCCTCAAGGGTCGCCGCGTAGGAACGCATGAAAATGTCGGCCGGAGTCGAATTATCAGGCCTCTCACTTTGAAGGACGTTTGAATGGACGCACAACCGACATCACATACCAGAATAGCGCTCATCGGCAATTATCTTCCCCGCCGTTGTGGGATCGCGACATTTACCCACGATCTTCATCGTGCGCTCTCGATGTCGAAACCCGATATCGAGGCCTATGTGGTCGCCATGACCGATCAGGGGCGAGCCTACGACTATCCCCCGGCAGTTCGATTTCAGATTCAGGACCAGGTGGTGGATGAGTATGTGCGGGCTGCCGAGTTCCTGAATCAGGCGCGGTTCGATGCGGTGTCTCTGCAGCATGAATTCGGAATATTCGGAGGCGAAGCCGGCGGTCATATCATTGAGCTTCTCTCTCGACTTCACATGCCGGTCGTCACCACGTTTCATACGGTTCTCTCGGCGCCCACTTTGGTTCAGCGCGACGTCATGCGTGGCATCATCGATGCTTCCGCAAAGGTGGTCGTCATGGCGGAGAAGGGGCGCGAGCTTCTTCGCAGTGTCTACGGCATGTCGTCGGATCGGATAGAGGTAATTCCGCACGGAATTCCCGATGTCGCCTTCCTCGATACACATTTTGCCAAGGCAAAGCTCGGCTTCAGCGGTAAGCCCGTCATCCTGACATTTGGTCTCCTTTCTCCGAACAAAGGCATCGAAGTCATGATCGACGCGATGCCGTCGATCCTCGAATCGTGCTCAGACGCCGTCTATGTGGTGCTCGGCGCGACGCATCCCAATCTGGTGCAGCAGCAGGGAGAAGCCTATCGCGAGGGGCTGGTGACACGGGCAAGAGACCTCGGCGTCGATGGTCATGTCGTGTTCGTTGACCAGTTCGTCGACCAGCCGACGCTTCTGGAATACATCTCGATGTCTGACGTCTATGTCACGCCCTATCTCAACGAAGCCCAGATGACGTCGGGCACGCTTGCTTATAGTTTTGGCTCGGGCAAGGCCGTCGTCTCGACACCTTACTGGCACGCCCAGGAACTGCTGGCCGAAGGGAGGGGCATCCTCGTCCCGTTCTCTGATGCTAAGGCCATTGGCGCGGCGGTGGCCGGGCTGCTTACCAACGACGTTCGCCGGCACGCCATGCGCAAGCGGGCTTATGCGACGAGTCGGTTGATGACATGGGCGCAGACCGCGAAGCGCTACCGCATGGTTCTCGACGAAGCGCGCACGATTGGTCCACCGGCCAGATCGACGCGTATCGAGCAGGAAACGCTTTGGCGCGCCGGATATCCCGTTCCTGAAATATCGCTCAGATACTTCCTGTCCATGTGCGATAGCACGGGCCTGTTGCAGCATGCCGTTCATTCCGTGCCTGACCGCTCTCACGGCTATTGCGTCGACGACAATGCGCGCGCCCTGATTTTTGCATCGCGGCTTGGTAGCCTTGGCGAAAGTCACTTGTCCGAAAGGGTAATCGCGCGCTTTGCCGCCTTCATCCAACATGCCTGGAACCCGGATAGTGGCAGGTTTCGGAATTTCATGAGCTATGACCGGCGCTGGCTTGAGGATATTGGCTCGGAAGATAGCCACGGGCGCACGCTGTGGGCGCTCGGTGAATGTGCAAGGAGCGACACGGCTGCTTCACGTCGGCAGTGGGCGGCGGCGCTCTTCCGCACTGCCCTTCCGGCGGTTGAGACGTTTCAGTCTCCGCGCGCTTGGGCCTTCGCGCTTCTCGGACTGGACGCCTATTGCGCAGCCAATGCGGCGGATCAAGCCGTCACCACATGTCGTGAAACTCTTGCCGCCAGGCTGATGTCGTCATTGGCCTCGGTCGAAACGGCGGACTGGGTATGGTTCGAAAACCTGCTTGCCTATGACAATGCGCGCCTGCCCGAGGCCCTGCTTCTGACCGGACTGGCGACAAAGACGCCCGCTTATGTCGATGCCGGCCTGCGGACCTTGCGCTGGCTCATGACACAGCAGACCGCGCCTACCGGGCATTTCCGACCGGTTGGGACGGAAAGCTTCGGTATACCCTGGCAGTCGCCCAAACGGTTCGACCAGCAGCCGGTCGAGGCAGCGGCAACGATCTCGGCCTGTCTCACGGCATGGCGGGCAAACAGCACCGGTGAGTGGGAAGTCGGTGCCATGCGCGCCTTCAGCTGGTTTCTGGGAGACAACGACCTCGCATGTCCCCTGGTAGATCTGGCCATCGGCAGTTGTTCGGATGGGCTTCATCCAGACCGGCCGAGCGAGAACAAGGGGGCGGAATCGGTTCTCTCATATCTTCTCGGGCTGACTGAAATCCGACGCTTCATGCGCGCCGACGCCGCGCCGGATCGCACCGAACAAGCATCATCGCGACTGGCGCTAAGCGCCTGATCGCTCCCAATTGCCACGCGAATGACAGCAAGGAGCTTCGTTCACGCCTATGTTCCTGAACCGACAGGCGCTTTATCTGCGCCCGGATCCTTCAAGGGTCGTCGTGCGCCCGTTCAAGCCGGCGATCGAGCCGCGCGACCTCAATCCGACGGACAAGACGCGCGCCAACCATATCGTCGATCGGGTGATCGGGCTCGATCCTGACGCGGCATCAGTGCAACTGGCGGACGTGCTGGAAAATTTCAATGGCCGGCACCGGAACCTGCTGGAGACATTCGAAGAGCGTGCCGCCGAAATGGAGGATGCCTTGGCACCTCATATTGCTTTCAGCAAGATCCAGCGCCAGCTTGTCGGCGCCTATTTTCTTCATGAATATTCTTTTGAGGCGGCTGCCTTGTTCAATCCCAGTATTGTCCGAAATCCCGACCAGACAGGGGCGCCTGAGGGCGGGTGCCGCTTCATCCTGAGCCTTCGTGCCGTTGGCGAAGGTCACATTTCGTCACTGACCTTCCGCTCTGGATCGATCTCGGCGCAGGGCGACGTCTCCATTGATCCGACCGCACGTCTTGCGTCCATCCCCAAGGTTCAAAACCGTTCCGCCAGGCTCGACGGCGAGGATGTCGAGGTCATATTCAAGCTCGATGGGCATTTGAGCGAGCGCGTTATTTTTCCAATCACTCTGTCCCAGTCAAATGGCATCGAGGATGCTCGGTTTGTTGAATTCGACACCGGCGAAGGTAAGATTTTCTACGCGACTTATACCGCCTATAGCGGCAGAGCCATCCGGTCCGAGCTGATCGAGACCGTCGACTTCATTTCCTTCCGCCTGACGCCTCTTGGCGGTCTGGCGGCACGGAACAAGGGAATGGCACTCTTCCCGCGTAAAATCGACGGCCATTACGCGATGATCGGCCGGCAGGACAACGAGAATCTCTATTTGCTCTACTCCGATGATCTCTACACCTGGGAAAGTGGCCGGGTCATCCTGAAGCCTGAATACCCTTGGGAATTCGTACAACTGGGCAATTGTGGATCGCCGATCGAGCTCGAAGAAGGCTGGCTTCTCTTGACTCATGGCGTCGGTCCCATCCGGAAATATTCGATCGGCGCGGTTCTTCTGGACAAACAGGATCCGACCCGGATTCTCGCCAGAACCGCCGAGCCGCTTCTTCGCCCTGAGCCCGCCGAGCGCGAAGGCTATGTGCCCAATGTCGTTTATAGTTGCGGCGCGCTTCGCCACGGCGATCAGATCATCCTGCCCTATGCGGTATCGGATACTTTCTCCAATTTCGCGACGATCAAGATTACCGCGCTCCTGCAGACGTTGAGTGGATGACGGCGATGCTGCCCAAACCATACGCCAATCTCATCCCCAACACTCTGGCTTTCGAAATGATGCCGCTCGTCAAGCCGACGGGATTCCGGGAATATGATGCGCGCTGGTGGTTCGGCCATCCGGGTTCCGCTGAGCCGCCCGAGATCAATCTTATGGGCGTGCAGGCGCTGGGCATGGGACTGGGGACTCTGGTCCATGAATTTGGCGTGCAGCCGCATGTCGTGACAGGCCATGATTTCCGCGCTTATTCCATGGCGATCAAGATTGCGCTCACCCAGGGTCTGATGGCGGCCGGATGTACCGTGCACGATATCGGCCTCGCAATGTCGCCAATGGCCTATTTCGCCCAATTCGCCCTTGATATCCCGGTGGTCGCCATGGTGACGGCGTCTCACAACGACAATGGCTGGACCGGCGTGAAAATGGGTGCCGAGCGTCCGGTCACTTTCGGGCCCGATGAAATGGCCCGGCTGCGCGACATCGTTTTATCGGGCAGCTACAAGTCGCGCAAAGGCGGCGCATATCGTTTCGTAGAGAACTTTGCCGACACCTATGTCGCCGACCTGACCCGGTGTCCTCCATTCAAGCGCCGGACCAAGGCGGTAGTGGCTTGCGGCAATGGTACAGCAGGAGCCTTTGCTCCCCGAATTCTCGAGGCTCTGGGTGTCGAGGTCATCACGCTCGATACCGAGCTGGATTACAACTTCCCGCATTACAACCCGAATCCGGAAGACATGAAGATGCTTCATGCCATGGCGATGAAGGTGAAGGAATGTGGCGCTGACATTGCTTTGGGTTTTGACGGCGACGGCGACCGCTGCGGCATCGTCGACGATGAAGGCCAGGAGATCTTTGCTGATAAGATCGGCGTCATGCTCGCCCGCGATCTGTCGAGGCTCCATCCCGGCGCGCAATTCGTGGTGGACGTCAAATCGACCGGTCTCTTTGCCACGGATCCGGTGTTGATTGCCCAAGGCGCCAGGACCGACTATTTCAAGACGGGACATTCCTATATCAAGCGTCGCGTAAAGGATCTCTCCGCTTTGGCGGGGTTCGAGAAGTCAGGTCATTTCTTCTTCAACGCACCAATTGGCAGGGGATATGACGACGGCATGGTGACGGCGATCGCCGTTCTCGACATGCTCGACCGCAATCCGGAAAAATCGATGGCCGATCTCTATCGCGAGTTGCCCAAGACCTGGGGTTCTCCGACCATGTCAGCCCTTTGCGCCGACGAACTGAAATATGGCGTTGTCGATCGGGTCGTTAACCGATTTGAACTGATGCAGCAGGCTGATGAACCGATTGCCGGTGCGCATATCAAGAGTCTCTCGACCGTGAACGGCATCCGCGTGGTGACGGATGACGGCACTTGGGGACTGGTGCGGGCTTCCTCCAACAAGCCGGAACTGGTCGTCGTGGTCGAGAGCCCGACATCTGAAGCGCGACTGCATGAGATGTTTCACGCCGTCGATGCCGTGCTGCGCGAGAATCCGGACGTCGGCGCTTACAATCAGACGCTTCAAGCGCCGCCATCCTGAGGTTTCGGCGCTTTTAACCCGGCAAATCACGCCGGCCAAAAAGATAGGAAAAGCGATGGCAACTGCCAGGATAGTCCCCGTTCTCCTCGCCGGCGGCGGCGGCTCGCGGCTGTGGCCAGTCTCGCGCGATTCATTGCCGAAGCAGTTTCAGCCACTGGTCGGTTCGCTCTCGACCTTTCAACAGACGCTTCAAAGGGTCTCCGATCCGGATTTGTTCGAAGACCCGATAGTCATCACGAGCGAGGCATTCAAATCCTTCGCCAGCCGGCAGGCCGGCATCGTGGACCGGCCGGTCTCGCTCATCCTCGAACCCTGCCGGCGCGATTCAGCGGCAGCCGTTGCCGTAGCGGCTTTGCTGGTGGAGCATCGGCGTTCGGGATCACCCGTGCTCGTGCTCGCCGCTGATCACGTCATTCTTGATGACTCCCTTTTTCTCGAGGCGGTCCGCTCTGGACTTGAAGCGGCTGATGATGGGAAGATTGTCGTCTTCGGTCTTCCGCCCACGGCGCCCAAGACGAACTTCGGCTATATACGGCGAGGCGCGCCGGCTGGAGAAAATGACGATGTCAGCCTGGTCGAGGCATTCTTCGAGAAGCCGACTCGTGAAAATGCAGTTACCTATCTCAACGAGGGTTATCTCTGGAATTCCGGTAATTTCCTGTTCCGCTCCGATGTGATGATTGAGGAGTTCGCCAGATACGCGCCCGACGTGCTTATGGCGGCGCGCCGCTCAATCGCGGCCGCGCAATCCGGGCGAGGCATCATGCGGCTCGATGAACCGGCCTTTTCAGCGTCTCCAAAGATATCGATCGATTATGCCGTGATGCAAAAGACCGGCAATGCTGCCGTCGTTGCCGGACGCTTTCGTTGGTCGGATATAGGCAGCTGGGATGCGATCTGGGAAATATTGCCGCATGACGAGTGTGGCAACGCGGCATTGGGCCGGGGCATGGCGATACAAAGCCGCAATTGTCTCGTTCATTCCGAAGGGATTCTCACGACCGTTATTGGCGGCGCGGATCTCGTGGTTGTTGCTACTGCTGACGCCGTCCTGGTGTGCCCGCGCGAGCGGATCCAGGAGATAAAGGGGGTTGTCGAAAGGCTTCAGGGTGAGAACACAAGGGAAGCGAGTATGCATAGGCGGGACGTTCAGTCCTGGGGTTACATCGAGAGCGCTGGAGAGGGAGTGAAACGGATTGTGGTCGATCCCGAAGGAGTGGTCGGCTCACGTCGTCAAATGCGTCATTCCGCGCATTGGATCGTTATAAAGGGAACCGCCAGCACGATTGTTGGAGGTGTCGAGCGGACTGTCCGAGAGGGCGGATCACTCCATGTTCCTGGCGCAGCGATGTGCGAGCTCTCGAATTTCAGCAACGTCCCGCTCGAGATCATCGAAGTCAGGACGGGTAGGGGGAGCACTTCCGGCGGAGATGACATGCATCAGGCTGCAGAAGCCGTCGATAGGAGCCGTAACCTACGCGCCGTCACGGCTCTGGTTCGGTGATCGGCGCGTTGCGCTGCTGGCCGCTTTTCCGAGGTTCGGATCATGACTCTTGCAGATCTTTTGCGAAGTGAAGCGGGCCAGATGGCCGCAACTCTGAAGAAGCACTTGCCTGGTGTCGTGGACGAGAAACGACGCTTGGAGCGATCGCAGCAACAATCCTGGCATGCCGAACGTTTGGCCCTTCTAACGAAGGAGGAGCACGCCGGCCTTAACGGACCAGCGCGCCTGGCGGCTTACAAGCCTCACATGGCAATACATCCCGATTGTCCATATTGCTGGATGCTCGAGGGCAGGCACATGCCTCTCATGCCCGCCCTCGCGTCGCCGGGCACAGTTGCTTGCCCACATTGCGGTGGACGCTATATCGAATGGCTTTGACTTCCGGTTGCCGCGGAAAGCCCGGTATCAGACACGTTTCTTGGACCGCTTGCTGGGCGGAGCCGCTTGGCAAAGGACTTCGATTGCATCCCGCGAATTGCTTTGGGCGGCGGCCAGTGTCCTGTCGGTACCGCTTTTGACTATTACGACGCCGCTCCGAATGGTCCAATCAAACCCTCCAGCGCGGCCTGGATTGATTGAACTCGCATATTTTACGCCATCCGACATCCAGTTAGCCTTTCATCTTGATTCCAAAACTGACCATGCGCCCATTTCGGGCCCCAGGTCGAGGAATTATACTGCGGGGCTCACCTGCCATGATGGATTGGACCGACAATCCAAGGAAATCAGATAGTAAGTCGAGGTGGTCATCGAGCTCGGGATGCCTTGCCGCCGCGGCTAAGCTGACGGCACCGCCATAGGAGTGGCCTGCGATCGCAACCGAGGCTAGTCCTGGCGCGCTAGCGAAGGCGGCCGACCCAAGCCATCCGGCGGTAACTCGATCCGCATGTCAGCGCTCAACACCACTCTGGTAAACGAACCAAACAGGATTGAACGGCGCAAGCGCGTCTCGGAGTTTGTCCAATTCAGTTGCGGGGCCGTGAACCTCCAATCTGGTCAAGTCGGCGATGGTCAGCAGTTCCTGCAACATTGGGCCAACGTTGGTGAGATGCTCCAATAGCCCTTCGGCGTCCACATAGGCTTCGCGGCAGAACAGGTTGTCGCCATTTATAGTGAAGTCGTAGTAGAGATTTTTTCTCTCGGTCGCGGTTTTGGAGATGAACGCGGGGAGAGACGCTTTCACCGCCTCGAGCTTGCCGGGATGCGCGTTGAAGTATGGATGAAGGCTTACGCTATTGGATGGATGAGATGTCATCGCTTATATCCTTGGCTGAGCGTTTACAGGCGCGGAAGTCGGCAGGAGATCTCTACGCGCAGTCCCATGTTCGGCCGAGGGAGGGACGATCCCGCGACCGTGTCACAACCCCCGGACCCAACTCCGTCGCGTTTCTGCTTGCGGCATCGCAGTCTTGACCGGTTGAGTTTGAGAGTGCCGTCAGGTGCCGTGACAGTCCATAGGTGCTGCGCCACATGACAGCTCTTTAATGTTGACAGCCTTAGTGAACGGCAATTCCGGGTGTCTTTGGAGAATAGTGCAGAAGCCGCCCCATTTTTTTCATGATTCCCGCGCAGCTTGAGGGCATCTGGGGCACAGGAGGCGGGGCATGCTAAAAGCGCTGATGGTGACGGTGGGCCTGGGTGTTATCCTTGTGGTTACTGGTCCTGTGGGAGCGGCCCACGCTGACACGCTTGTCGGCATCGGTCTTGGCGCCGCAAATGATCAAGGCCCATACTACTGGCCAGCTCGTAGCGGAGTAAGCTGCGGTGAAGGCCGGCGTATCGTGGCTTCGGGCGGCTTTCACAGCGTGAAACCCCTCGACTGCCACGGCAGTGAATATATTTATCGCGGAATCCGCGACGACGGCCTGTACAAGATCACGCTACGATCGAGCAGCGGCCGCATTGAGGGTGTTGACCGTATCCGCAGCTGGGACCGTTATGGCTGGGATGGCAACTACAACGGCGAGGATGACTATAGTGATCGTGGCTACGGTTACAGCGCTGATGGTTTCGGTAGTGGCGACTACGGTGCCGGTTTCGACGACGAGGTCGATTTCTGAGAACAATATGGCAAGCATCAAGGCTCGCATTTCTTGAAGTTCAGATGATAGCCGTCCGCTCTTTCGCTGTTCGATGAGCCGCTGATCCGCGCGGGAGCAAAGATATCACCACAGTCCATAGCCGCTATACCAGATGACAACACTTTAATGATGACATCCTTGGTGAGCGGCATTGATCGGAGTAAGCGCTTCGAGCCTCGTGCATGAGTGTCATTTTTCGTCGGCCTGTTGATTCGCTGGGGACCCTCGTTTTGCGGCATATGACGTTGAGCACGTCGAAACAATTTCCCACCGTCGCTCTCGCGGGTTCGATTCTCCTGGCCCTAGTGATGTGTCCTGCGGCAGCGCTGAGCCAGCCTGAACGGGTGGCGAGCACCACCAGTGCCTTGCTGAAGAAGCCGGCCAAGCAGGTATTTGGCGCCATCAAGGCGCCGATCAGCATGAAGGCGCGGGCGATCGGGACCTATGCGCGCGGCTGTCTTGCGGGCGCTCAGGCGCTCCCCGTCGATGGCGCAGCGTGGCAAGTGATGCGCACATCCCGCAACCGCAACTGGGCCCACCCGGCGATGATCTCGCTAATCGAAAAGCTCGCTTCCGACGCCAAGAAATATGACGGCTGGAACGGTCTCCTGGTCGGCGACGTCGCCCAGCCGCGCGGAGGGCCCATGCGCGATGGCCATGCCAGCCACCAGATGGGGCTCGATGCCGACATCTGGCTCACGCCAATGCCCGGCTACACGCTCACCACCGAAGAGCGGGAAGACATGGTGCCGCGCGAGATGGTGAAGGACCGCCATACGCTCGACAGGTCGGCCTGGACCGAAGCGCAGGCCCGCCTCATCAAGCGCGCCGCGTCTTATCCGCAAGTCGCGCGCATCTTCGTGAACCCGCCGATCAAGGCGGAGCTCTGCAAATGGGCGACGGGCGACAGGTCGTGGCTGGCCAAGGTGCGTCCCTGGTACGGGCACACTTTTCATTTCCATGTCCGCATCGTCTGTCCGAAGGACTCGCCCGATTGCAAGAACCAGTCACCTGCGGTGCCCAAGGACGGGACCGGCTGTGGTCAGGAACTCGCCTACTGGATGGGCGACAAGCCCTGGTATTGGATAGAGCATCCGAAATTGCAGAACCCGCATCCACCGCCGCCACCGCCACTCTCGAGCCTGCCGGCCGAATGCCGGCGCATCGCGCTCACGCGGTGAGCGAGGCATCCCATCCGCGATTTCTTACTGGTGATCTGGCGAACGGCCTTTGTTTACGTGGCGGCAGTGTGAGGCGGGCTTTCTCAATCCGCGGAGCGAGCGTTCCCACCAATCGGAAAATGTCGACTGCCAAGCGCCAGCGCCAGGACACTTCCAACGATAACGACCAGCGTGTCTGCTGCTGGAGGCCGTTCGCCGGGATCGAATGCAAGTCCGAGAACTGCCGGGGGTCCCCCCGCTGCCGTCGCTGGCCAAAAGTCGAAGCGCGAGGCCACGGAAGGATAGATACCGGCGCGGGCGACGGTTCCCGTCTCCAGCGATGCTCGCGCCGCCTCGAAGTCAGCCTCGCGCGGCTCCACGCCGCCGACCGTGCTGACGGAAACCGCCTTGCCTTCCGAATAAAGCATCACGACGACCGGGTTCTGGAACAGCATTGCCAGGGTCTTGGAAGTGGCAGAGACGATGGCCTCCTTGCCGTCTGCCGCCAGGACGGCGCGGCCATAATCCTGCACGAGGGTCAGCTGTCGTCTCAGGAGCACCGCATCGCTCGCTCTCAGCCTCGATGTGAAGGCAACGCCACTTACAATGAATCCGACCACACAAAGCAGTGCGATCGCCCAGATATATGCCGGGTCGTCGACGGCCAGTGAGTAAAGAGGCTCAGTCAGGAAGAAATTATAGGCGAAAGCGCCGAGTACGGCCGAGAAGAGGGAAGGCCCCAGGCCGAAGCTGACGCCCGCGATTACCACCGGCACGACGAACAGGAGCGAGATGTTCGGAATCGTGACACCGCTGTTGACACCGACGGCTACGGCAGTCGCGACTGCGGTCAGGGCAAACGAAGCAAGATAGCCCACCGCCGGCGTAGCCCCGGACGCTGCCGAGACCAAGAGTGGATCGGCGTCCAGCACCGGTGTGATGTAGCGTCGTACTTTCGATTCAAGATTAGCCATCGGTTCGACTCCTGCTGCGCGGTCTCGCGCCATCAACCCGTTAGCGGAAGGGCGTGCCAATAAAAGGCTAGAGCAACCCCAGTATACACCAGTCCCGTCAGACACGTCTCCCGAAGGCGGCCTTGTGTGGGTCTCTCTGACCCGGTCTAGTCTAGCGCTCGTATGTCGCTGCGATCAGGCTGCCCGTTGCCTTGATGGCCTCCACCAGAGCAGCCTTCTGGCGTACGCCCTTTGGTGCGATTTCGACGCGGCTCGATATCGGCACGCCGGCGCGGCTGTCGGCGATTTGTTGGTCGAGTACCGCCTTCATCAGGGCGCGGAATCCGGCAATGCCCTTGTCCATGAGTTCGGCTTCGGCGAGGCCGCGCGCCTTGACTTCAGTGAGCCGCGAGATTGTCGAGCGCGCCCGAATGCCATGCTTGAGAGCAAGGGCGCGCGCCAGCGTCGTGATCGGCAGAAGCCCGTTGCGCTTGAGGTCGAGGCGTCCATCCCCGTCGACCTGGAGTCGGCCGAACAGTTTGACGGGCGGCTGCCATTGCCGCGCCATCGCGGCGAGCGAGGCTATGAACTGAGGCGCCCCGGCCGCGCGACCATAAGCGAAATCCATTACTTCGCCGGCAAGGGCGAAGTCGCCATGGACGGGCACGCCATCGAAGAAGATGTCGCTGGCCAGGGCGGCCTCGGGGCCCGGATTGCCGATCCAGCCGGCAATGGCCTCTTTCCAGTTGCCGGTGCTCAGGCGGCAGGATGGACTGCTGGCCATCACACCGCCCTCGCAATAGCGGATGCCGACCTCATGCAGGACGCCGGTCAAATAGGCGCCGGCTGCTGCAAACCAATGGTCTTCCGGTCCATCGGGCTCGCCGGCTGAATAGACATAGGCATTGTCCTGATCGGCATTCATCAGGCTGTCGCCGCGGCCCGCCGAACCCAATACCAGGACGGCATAGGGAACCGGCGCTGGGCCTCGACCCTCCTTCACCATGCGGGCTTCGGCGATATGCGCCGCCCGCGCCGTGAGCGCGCGGATTTCGGCTGAGATTATGCCGGCGACATCTTCCGGATTGACCATTTCGCGCAACAGGCTTTCCACGACCGAAGGCAGGCGCGCCCAGGCCCGGCCGAGCTCGGCCACGCTTTCTGCGCTTTCTATTTCGTCGCCCAAAGCGAGCGCCGCCGTGGCGCGATGGGATAGAAGATCGGCGGCGGAAAGCACCCCGACGATTTCGCCTCGCCGGTTCTCCACACACAGGTAATCTGTTCCCAGTCGCTGCATGCGCGCCAGCGCCCGATACAGGAAATCATCATCCGTCACGCGCGAGCAGGGCGCGAGCTTCATCCCGGCGATGGCGCGCGGGCGTTCGGCCGCCGGCATCGACATGACACGCAGGAGATCGCTCTGTGTGATGAGGCGGGTTTCTTTCTTGTCCGATCGCACGACAAGAACACCGCCCGCTGACGGTTCGAGGATGAGCTCGGCCATGCGCTCGACCGCCTCCGACGGTTGGACGAAGACGGGACTGTGGCGCACGGCGTCGCGCACGCGATGGCGGAACGGATAGGTCTCCACCATCGCGGCCGCAGGCCTGTTGCCGCTTGCGATCGTGCGGTCCGGGGATATCCAGCCCGCGACGCGATGGAGGCGTTCCTCGCCCGGCAGATTGCTGCTTGCGGCCTCGGCTTCGGCTAAGGTCCTGACACCGGCATCACGCAAGAGCGGCACGAGCCTGACAAAGACCTGGGCGGCGGCCAGCGCATCGGGGAATGCGCGGTGGCGGCGCAGGATGTCGACCCCGAGCCAGTCACATAGGGTTTCCAGGGAATAGCCGGCGAGGTTTGGCGCCACGAGACGCGCGAGCACACGGACATCGAGACAGGCGGGAATCTTCCAGCTGCGATCAAGACGCCTGAACTCATGATCGATGACAGCGAGATCGTAGCCGATATTGTGGCCGATCACGACGGAGGATCCGACGAATGCGTCGAGCGCCTCGGTCACGTGTGCAAAGGCCGGGGCGCCGCGAAGATCGCGCGCGGTCAAGCCGTGAACCAGGCTCGCCCTCTCCGGTATCGGCACGCCCGGATTGATGAACTGATGGAACGTTTTGCTCGAATTCACCTCCTGGCCGTCCAGGCGGATGGCCGAGACTTCGATGACCCGCGCTGTCGCCGCATCGAGGCCTGTCGCCTCGATGTCTAGTGCAACCGCGGTCAGGGACATCAATGGGGTAAAGCTGGTATTCACCCGCGATCTCTTCGGTTACTGCGCGGACCGTGCCCAAGACTCCGTCTGACACTTCCGCCGGATGCTGGCAATACGGACAATCTGCTCGGATCGCAGCAAAGCGAGACAAGTGTCACAAGCGCGGTGCCGTCAATCCTCCGTCGGCGGATCCTCGCGACGAAGAAATGGCGAGGGGGTAGCGGTGAATACAGGGAATTTTCAAGAAACCGCCGTTAGAGCGCCGGGCGTTCTTATGGAATCACCTCGGCGCTGCAACTCTTTGATTTACGCATCAGATTCTCTGAAAACCGCTTCGCATGGTCGGGGCAAGCCCGACCACAAGCTTTTCGGTCCGGTGCTCCAGACGATATTCCCAGACTGATATTTTCAAACTCTCACGGCTTCGTCCGCGATTGCAAGCACTTCCTGCGAGGTTCCTTCCGATCGCGCCCGTGTTTTAGGCGATCCTCCTCAGGCCGGGCTGATCAGGTTTAACCAAGGGTTTGCCCATGCCGACCGGGTAGGGGAGGGATGCATCGTTGCCTTTCAAGCTGCGGCGGCGACGGAGCTCGTCGGATTTGCGCAGGAGGAAACGTCTGTAAAGCTCGTCGCCCAGCGCCGTGTCATCGCTGTCCCGACGATCACGCTCGAAGGCGATGCCAGTGGCGCGCCCATCCAGAGCCGAGTGCCTATGCGAAGAAGTTCTCCGGCAATATGCGCACCGCCTCGTTTCGGGCGGCATCAGTCATAATCTGCCGCAAGAAGCGCCGGAGGGATTTGCTGAAGCTATGATCGACGTCGATGCCTGGAGCTAATCGGGAATAATGGCGTCAAACATACCCGGTCAGCTTCACCGCCTCACCCAGTGTCTTGCCGTTCCTGAGCGCGGACTCTATTTTGCCGTCCAGCGCGTGCAGGGCTTCAGCTCTGGTCGTGACATCGGAAAGGGCGGCTTGTGGAATCGCGACGATGCCGGTCGCGTCGCCGATGATCATATCACCGTGCTGGACAGTAATTCCCCCAATGACAGCCGGCTCTCCGATGGAATGGAGCCTGACCCGGCTCTTGCCACTGACAGGCATAATTGCGATAGACCATCTCGTTTCCTCTCTCCTCTCTGCGGGCGATCAGGGTCTCGATCAAAGCGGACTGGCCTACGGCCTCGAGCGCCGGATCAGCTGCATTCGCCACCGTTTCCTCGGGGAAATACATGCGGGTTTGCAAATGAATGTTGATGCCGCGCGCGAAGATCGAGAAAGCGACATGCGGTGCCTGAGGACGGCCGTCGCGGAACGGCACGACTCCCGGCTTGATGGTTTCGAAACGAAAGAGGCCGGTCTCGAAATCGGCAACAGCGCGTCCCCAGCCGGAGAAAGTAGGGGATCCATAGCGGCCTTCGCGATCGGCCTGCCAGATCTCGATCATGGCATCGGTGACCGGCGCGCCGGCGCCATCACGGATGAGGCCTTCGATGATGATGCGTTCGCCAGGTGTCTCGGCCCCGGCCAGAATATTCGAATGTTCATTGCTGCGGGTCTTGAGACCGGCCGAAGCCGGAACGGTTCCGATATGGACGAAAGGACCCGCGGTCTGTGACGGCGTTTCCTTCAGATGAGGGCGCGACATGTCAGCTGCCCTCCGGCCGGTTCTCGAAGTAGGTCGCCTGTCGGCCACGCAGCACGATATCGAAACGGTAAACCAGACTGTCGAAGGGCACCATGTTGTCCATGTCAAGCTTGGCGGTGAGCTGGTCGATGGCTGCGGGATCACGGATCGTGTTGACGATCGCGCAGCGCTGAATGAGCGGGTCGCCTTCGAAATAGAGCTGGGTCACGAGCCGCTGCACGAAGGCATGGCCAAACAGGGAAAGGTGGATATGGGCCGGCCGCCAGTCGGAACCGTTGTTGCGCCACGGATAGGGCCCCGGCTTGATGGTGCGGAAAGAATAATGACCCTCCGCATCAGTGAGGCAACGGCCGCAGCCGCCGAAATTGCGATCGAGGGCCGCCATGTAGTTGTCGCGCACATGGCGGTAGCGGCCGCCGGCATTGGCTTGCCAGATCTCGATCAGGGTATGGGGCACCGGCCGACCTGTCTCGTCCATGACCTTGCCATGGACAAGGATGCGCTCGCCGATCGCCTCGCCGTCGCTCGCGTAGTTGCGGATCAAGTCGGCATCGAGCGGGTCGAGCTTGTCGTGTCCGAACACCGGGCCGCTCAACTCCCCGATGGACTGCGGCAACGAAAGCAGCTTGCGATGTGGCGCGCGCAGCGACGTCGAATTGTAGCGGGGCGTGTCGGCAGGTGGGTGCCAGGCGCGATCGCGCCTGATGAATTCGACGAGCTCGATCATTTCCGCATGTTCCGTTGCTCCGCAAAGCACGCCTTGATGATCTTGATGGCGCGGTTCGCCGCCGGAACGCCGGCATAGATCGCGACATGCATCATGGCTTCGCGCAGGTCCTCCTTGGTGGCACCGGTGTTGCGCGTCGCGCGCACATGCATGGCGAGCTCCTCGTCATGGCCGAGAGCGGCGAGCAGCGCGATGGTCACGATCGAGCGCTGCCGCTTGTCCCAGTCAGGGCGCGACCAGACCGATCCCCAGGCGCCCTCGGTGATCAGGGCCTGGAAGGGGGCGTCGAAATCGGTCTGCTTCGCCTCGGCGCCATCGACATGCGCATCACCCAGGACCGCGCGGCGCGTTTTCATGCCGCGGGCAAACCGGTCCGGTCGTTTCGTCTGGTCAGGCAAAGACCGCCTCCCTGGCAAATGCCGAAATGTGTTTGGCCATGATCTCAGGTTGCTCCACACAAGGCAGATGACCGGCGCCTGGAATCATTTCGAAGCGCGCTCCCGGCAAAAGTGCGGCGAGGGATCGCACCAGATCGGGCGGTGTGGCGCCATCCTCGGCCCCGGCCAGACAGAGCGCCGGCAGAGCAAGCTCGCTCGCGACGGCAGTCAAGTCCGCATCGCGCAAAGTCGCGCAGGTGCCGATATAGCCCTCGACCGGCGTGCGGATCAGCATGTTGCGATAGCCGGCGAAATCAGCCGGCCTGTTCACAGGGTATTCCACCGCAAACCAGCGCACCAAGATTGACTGGGCAATGGCGGCCATGCCGCCCTGCCGGACCGCCAAGATGCGTGCATCCCACATCTCCCCTGTGCCGATCTTGTGCGCCGTGTCGCTCAGCACGAGGGCCCGCGCCAGATCAGGGCGCCTGCTTGCCAGCGCCAGGGCGATCAGCCCGCCGACCGACAGCCCAACGACGAGAGCAGCTTTTACCCCCCGAGCATCCATGAGCGCCGCAAGGTCGCCGATATGATCGTCAATCGCATAGGGCGCTGATGGTGTGTCTGACAAGCCGTGGCCGCGCAGGTCGTAGCGCAGGATGCGCCATTCGACGCGAAGCTGCGCCGCTATTTTGTCCCAGATTCGTAAGTCGGTTCCCAGCGAATTGACGAAAACGAGAGCGGGAGCGTTGGCAGGGCCTTCGTCCTCGAAATGCAAGACCAGGTCGTTGAACCAGCCAAACGGCATCAGCGGCTCCTCAAATCCCTATTCGCAAGTGTGGACGCACCAGTCGTCTTGTACAATGACGATTTGTGCCAAATATATGAGCTATGCGCTCTAATAGGGCAGTCCGACATAGTTCTCGGCCAAAGCGGTCATGGCAGCACGGGAGCCGACAAGATAGTCGAGTTCCGCCAGCTGCATCCTGCGGCCGAAGGGGCCTGTATCCGGGAAGCGGTGAAGCAACGAAGTCATCCACCAGGAGAAGCGTTCCGCTTTCCAGACGCGCGCCAACGCCCTTGCCGAATATGTTTCGAGGCCCTTCTCGGAACCTGTTCGGTAGTGGTCGATCAGTGCCTGCGACAGATAATGTACGTCGCTGGCGGCGAGATTGAGACCCTTCGCGCCCGTCGGTGGCACGATATGAGCGGCATCGCCGGCGAGCAGCAGGCGGCCAAAGCGCATGGGCTCGGCGACGAAGCTGCGCAAGGGTGCGACACTCTTTTCAATCGCGGCTCCGGTCGTCAATCGCGCCGCGGTCGCTTCGTCCAGTCTCCGCCGCAGCTCGGCCCAGAATGTCTCATCCGGCCAGTCCTCTGGACGCTCTGAGGCATGGCATTGCAAATAGTAGCGGCTGCGCGTGCGCGAGCGCATGGAACAGAGCGCAAAGCCGCGCTCGTGATTGACATAGACGAGCTCGTCCGACACCGGCGGGACGTCGGCCAGAAGGCCCAGCCAACCGAAGGGGTAGGCCCGTTCGAAGACGGTGATTTTATCCTCAGACACGCTCGCCCGGCTGACACCATGAAAGCCGTCGCAACCGGCGATGAAGTCGCACGCAATGCGCCGTTCGGTGCCCTCGTGCAGATAATGCAAGACCGGCTTGCTACAATCGAAATCTGCCGGCCAGACTCTCTCTGCCTCGTAGATGGTGGGCGCATCGGCGGCGAGCCGCGCATCCATCAGGTCGCGAGTCACCTCGGTCTGCCCATAGATAGTGACACCCTTGCCGCCGGTCAGGTTTGCGAAGTCGATGCGATGACGTTCGCCCGCGAAAGCAAGGTCGATGCCGGTGTGGATCAATCCCTCGCGATGCAACCGCTCACCACAACCTGCCTCATCGATCAGCGCCACCGTTCCCTGTTCGAGAACACCGGCGCGGATACGGCCCAGGATGTAATCGCGGCTACGGCGCTCGACGATGATCGTGTCGATCCCGGCACGATGAAGCAGCTGCCCCAGCAACAGCCCCGCTGGTCCGGAGCCGATGATTGCCACCTGTGTTCTCTTGCCCATCTTGATGCCCGGCTCTTTGCTGTGACCTCGTCGATTGTCGCTGAGGTGCCCGCACCCGGCAATCCTGTTTGGCGAAGTTCATGGGTGCTAGGCGTGCAGTAAGACAGAGCGCATTGCTTGTAGGCGAGTGAAGATCAGTTCGGGTTTTAGGAACGAGCTCGGTACGATCAGCCTGCTACTCCTTGGGATCGTGCAGTTGGATAAATGGTACGCTCGGTCCGGGGATCGAGAATGATTACGCGGTTCATGTCGAGATTGATATTAATCCTCTTTCCTGGCTTGCAGTCGCCACCCAGTTCAAGATCGGCGACCATGATGCGGTGACCGAGCGAGAATGTAATGAGCGCGCGGGTTCCGGTAACCTGAACGAGTTCGATCACGACAGGTATTTGAGCTTGTCCGGCGACGTCGGAAATACCGGCACGGGCAATGTGTTGAGGGCGGATTCCGAGGACGATGGCAGCGCCATCAGGCGCCTCGGGCAGATCTGGAAGGGGAAGGGACGTACCGTCTTCCAGTTTCGCTTGTCGGTCTGATAGCGTTGCATTGAGAAAGTTCATTTTGGGGCTTCCGAGGAAACCCGCGGTGAAACGATTGGTCGGGCGTTCGAAAAGGTCGAGGGGTGAACCCTGCTGTTCGATCACGCCGTCGCGGAGGAGCACAATTCGGTCGGCCAGCGTCATCGCCTCGACCTGGTCGTGGGTGACATAGATCATCGTGTGCTTCAGTTCCTGATGAAGGCGCTTGATCTCGGCTCGCATCTCGTCACGCAGCTGCGCGTCGAGATTGGAGAGGGGCTCATCGAAAAGGAACAGCCTTGCGTCACGCACGATGGCCCGGCCGATGGCGACACGCTGGCGCTGGCCACCCGATAGCTCGCGCGGGCGGCGCTGCATCAGTGCGCCGATGCCCAGCATCTCCGCGGCCCGCTTCACCCGTCGGTCAATATCGGCCGTCGCCGCGCTACGGGCGCGCAGGCCGAAGGCGATATTCTCGTAGACGCTCATGTAGGGATAGAGCGCGTAGCTCTGGAACACCATTGCGATGTCGCGGTCGCGCGGTCGTGCCCAGGTGACGTCCTTGTTGCCGATTTCGATTGCGCCATTATCCACCTCTTCCAACCCGGCGATGCAGCGTAGCAGCGTGGACTTGCCGCAGCCGGAAGGTCCGACAAGCACGGTAAGTTCGCCAGAGGGGACTTCAAGATCGATGCCCTTGACCGCATGAACCGATCCGTAGTGTTTGTGAAGGCCGGTGATCTTGAGATCCGACATCGCCTTATCCCTTGACGGCGCCGAGCGAAATGCCACGTACGACATAGCGTTGAAGCAGCGTGACAGCGATGAAAACGGGAAGCGTCCCGAGCACCGACATGGCGGCGATCTTGGCCCAGAAAGTAGACTGTGACCCGAAATACTGGCTGATTTGTACCGTGAAGGTAATGACCTCGGTGCGGGTGAGCACAAGTGCGAAGAGAAACTCGTTCCAGGAGAAGACGAAGGCGAATATCGCGGTGGCGATGATCCCATTGCGAGCCATCGGCACGGTCACCCTCCAAAGCACGCTCAGATGCGAGTAGCCGTCGACCAGGGCTGCCTCTTCCAGTTCCACGGGCACGTCCTCGAGATAACCGCGCATCATCCACACGACATAGGGAAGCGCGAAGGCGGTATAGAGCAAAATCAGGCCGGGATAGCTGTCAGAAAGGCCAAAGACGGCGTAAGCGAGGAAGATGGGGAAGACGACCGCGATCGGCGGCAGCATGCGCTGAGAGAGGATCCAGATCGCCAGATTGTCGCCCCCGGTCTTGAAGCGGACCATTGCATAGGCGCAGAGCGTGCCGACTGCCATGGCGATGAGCGTGGATACCCCCGCTATGACGAGGCTGTTCCAGAGTGACCATACATCGCCCTCGGTGAAAAGTACGGCGAAGTTACCGAATTGCGGTTTGCTCGGAAACCACACCGGTGGCGACTTGAAAATCTCCTCCGGCAGTTTGAGCGACACCATGAACATCCAGTAGATAGGGAACAGCATCACGACGAGGATGAGAATCGAAATGGCGTACCAGACAATGCCCTCGCGGGTTGCACGCTTCTTCACCGCGCGATCTCCATGCGTTTCAAGGCGAACACGACGGTGGCCGACAGCAGGATGAGCAGGACGACGACGAGGGCTGCGGTGTAGCTTGTCTCGAAACTCTGAAATCCACGGATAAACATGAATATCGAAAGCGTCTCTGTCTTAGTGCCGGGCCCGCCGCGGGTGAGTTGCCAGACCGCATCGAAGATTCGGAAGAGGTCGAGCGCGCGCAGGAGCACGGCGATGCTCAAGACCGGCATGATCGCCGGGAGCACGATGCGGAAAAACACGCGGAAGCGGCCGGCGCCATCGATTTCGGCAGCCTCAAGCTGCTCGCGTTCGACATTGGCGAGGGCCGCCAGAAGAATGATGAACATGAAGGGCGTCCATTGCCAGACCTCGGCAATGAGGATTGCCCAGTATGCGAGATGCGGCTTCACCGTCCATAGGAGCACTATCGGTTCCCCGGCGATCCAGCCGATGATCTGGTTGAAGGGACCGAACTTGTGGTCGAACATGAGCCGCCACATCGAGCCCGCTACCATGGGCGAGACGACGGCGGGGAGCACCAGAAGCGCCACGAAGAGGCGTTTGAAAGGGCGCTCGGCCTGAAAATGGAGCGCAAGCAGCATGCCGAGTATCAATTCGAGGGGCAGGGCCACGGCAAGGAGCAGGAGCGTGCGGCCGAGGGCGGCCCAGACGCGCGTATCGGCTACCAGCTTCTTGTAATTCGCGAGGCCAACCCAGTCGCCGTTTGGGTTTGAGCCGGTGATATCCTGGAAGCTGACGACAACCGACCACAGAAACGGGAATAACCCGACAAGGAGCATGACAAAGACGGCGGGTCCGACGAACAGCAGGCCTGCGCCGCGCCGGCCGGCCCAGAAGGGCCGGCCGGCCTTCGTCTGCGTGGCTGCGGCAGCGCTCATTCGCGATAGGCTGAAGGCTTCGCAGCCCAGACCTTGTAGGCCTCGCGCTGCTTGTCGACCCCGATCGCTTCGGTGATCTGGTCGAACTCCGCTGCCAAAGCGTCGAGGGCCGCCTGCGGCTCCTCCCCGCCGATCGCCGCGTTAACCGCGCGCGAAATGGCATCCTGATATTTGAAGGTTTCGATCACCGAAATATCCGCATAGCCCGATGCCGCGCCGTCCTTCAGTACTTTCAGATAATCCTTCGCGCCTGGCCAGAGATTCTGATATTGCGCCGACTCGTAGTGCGAAATGCGGTAGGGATCGCGCAGGCCTACCGGGAGCATGACGTTGTTCAGGCTCTGCGATTTCGAGTGCATCCACTGCGCATAAAGATAAGCGGCGTCCTTGTTCTTGCTGTCGGGCGAGACGCCCGAGAGGAAACCCGAGGCCAACTGCGGATGGCCGCCGGGATTGATGGCATAGCCAACTTTGTCGGCCACAGTGGTCTTCGGCACCCAGGAGAGTGCTTTATCGTCGATGTTTATGCCCTGCGCCCAGCGTCCGACCGGTGGCCAGGAGATTGTCATGGCGATCTCGCCTGCATTCATCGCCGACAGGTTTTCTGCAAAGCCCCAGGTCTCGATACCGGGAGACATGCACTTGTTCTGTTCGACCATTTCGGTGAGCGCCTTCAATCCCGCCTCGCTGTTGACGGTCGCCTTCATCGTCTCGGGGTCGAAAAAGCGGCCGCCATAGTTGCGGAATCGTTCCGAGAAGAAGAAGTGCGTATAGCCGGTGTTGATGACGCCTGCGCCATACATGTCCGGCTTGTACTTTTCGGTAAGGAAACAGGCGATGTCACCGAACTCCTTATAGCTCTTCGGTACCGCCAGGTCGTAGCCATATTTCTCCTTGAAGGCCTTCTGGTTCTGCTGATCAGCGAAGAGATCCTTTCGGTAGTAGGTAACCAGTACGTCGCCATCGACGACGAGGCCATAGATCTTGCCGTTGTAGGACATCCAGTCCTTGAAGGCGGGATTGATGTCGTCGAATTCGCTCTTCACTCCATACTTTTCGATATAGGGGTCGAGTGGTTCGGCGGCGCCGTTTGCCACCATGTCGGCAAGCCAGGCAGGCGAGATGAGCAAGACATCATAACCGCCGGTGCCCGCCTGCTTTTCAAGGATGGTTTTGGGGTAGATCTCTTCGAAAGGCAGCTCAACTACCTTCACTTTGATGCCCGTAAGTTTTTCCCATTCGGGGCCGGTATGCTGGGTATCGAGCAATGCCTGGAGACCGGCTTCGGCGACCACCGTGATGGTCGAGCCGCCGAACTGTTTCGCCGCTTCGACAGCCTTGGCGGCTGCATCCTCCTCGGCAAGGGCCGGCGCCGTTGCAGTGAGGCCCAGAACCGCGGCAGTCAGTAACAACTTCCTCATGGTGACGTCCTCCGTTGCGTTATGGCAAAGGCGGTCTCATGCCGCCGTGGCAATTACGGCGCCTTGCGGCGCCGGAACTTGAATACCCGGATTGCGGCCGGTGATGAGGTCGGCCGCGACTCTGCCCGAACCGCAAGCGAGCGTCCAGCCGAGATGCCCGTGGCCCGCATTGACCCAGAGGCCCCGCACGCGGGTGCGCCCGATGATCGGTGTGCCGGCCGGACTCACGGGACGCAGGCCGGCCCAGACGCGCGCCTTGGAAAGATCGAGATGCCGTTTCATTTCCGGGAAAGTGAAGCTTGCATTCTCTACAATCGCCGCGGCGCGCGATGTTGCGGGAATTGTGTCGTAGCCGCTGATCTCGGCCGAGCCTGAAATCCGCATGCGATCGCCGATGGGAACGAGGCCAAAAAGTTTACTGTCGTCGATAACCGGCATCTGAGGCGCGCTGTTCCAGGCGCCGCGTGGAAAAGTGATCGAAATGCCTTTCACCGGATAGATCGGAATTCGGATGCCGAGCTTGGCCAGGAGCGGCGAGGTGAAACTCCCCATCGCGACGACCACCGTATCGGCCGAAAGTCGACCCTTGTCCGTGACGACGCCGACGACATGTCCGCCCGCCGTCTCGACCGATTGAACTGTCTCGCCATAGCGGAAGCGCACTCCTCGCTTGGCGCAAGCCGTAGCGAGACCTTGTGTGAATTTGTGGCAGTCACCCACTTCGTCCCGGGCGAAGTAGAGCGCACCGGCAAGCGTCGCCTGGGTCTCCCGCAGGGCCGGTTCCAGCGCTACGCAGCGTTCAACATCGACGCGCTCATAAAGGAGGCCATGCTGCGCCAGGAAGTCGCTGGAACGCTGTGCGCTATCCAGAGAGGCGATAGAACGGTAGATCTTCAATACGCCGCGCGTTGCGCGGTCATACGTGATGCCGGCCTCAGAAGCTATTTCCTGCAACGACTTTAGCGAATGCAGCGCCAGATTGAGATTCGCCGCAGCATTGGTGCGAAATTTCTCAGGAGTGCAGTTGCGTGAAAAATCGAGGCCCCAGCGCCACATATGCGGTATGGCACCGTAGCGCAACAGAAGCGGCGCACTCTCCTTGCCGAGCCAACCGATGATCTTCCGGGGCATGCCCGGCTGCGACCACGGCTCCACTTCGCTTGCGTGGATGACGCCACCATTTCCCCAGCTAGTCTCGAGCGCCGCTTCCGGCTGACGTTCGACGACCTCGACGTCCTGGCCGGCCTTGTTCAAGTACCAGGCGGTTGCCACTCCCACGGCCCCGGAGCCCAAAACCAGGATTGTCATGGCCTAGCCCTCCGCTTTCTGAGTCTCTTCCCGGCCGGCTCGGCCGGACCTCTTAGACCCGACCACATGGCCTCCTTCTCCCGGTCGATACGCGCGGCGACGTCGCGTGCCACATTTCGCATGATCTCGTGATGCAGCCGCTTGGATTCGGTATAGAGTTGGCTGATGAGCCTCAAGTGGCTCGTCATCTCGTGGAAGGCGCGCATTGGATCATGTGCCGCAACCGCCTCATAGATCGCCGTGTGATCGCGCACTGAGAGCCGGTCGGCATCCGGCATATGGATCGTCGTGGTGCGCTGATCGATCAACCACTGCACCAGAATGTCATGCACTGCAGAGAACACGGGATTGCGAGTAATGACCGTGAGCTCATAATGGAAAGCCACGTCAGTGCGAATGAATTCTGCCGTATCGCCCATGGCGGCGGTGTTGGCGTCGAGTGCCCGCTTGAGGCGTTCGATATCTTCACCTGTGGCACACTGCGCCGCCTGCCAGGCAACACCGGCTTCGAAGAGCAGGCGTGTCTGTTCCATATAATTCTGACCCTGGTCGCGCGCGGCGGTGCGCTTGACGAGAGCGGCGAGTTGGTCGGAGAGGAATTTGGCGTTGGGAGCAGTGACCTGGGCACGTGCGCCACTCGTAACATCGACGAAACCCTGCTGCTGCAAGAGGAACAGTGCCTCCCGCACCGACGGCCGGCCGACACCATAGCGCTCTGCCAGTTCCTTTTCCGACGGCAGCTTGGTTCCCACTTCGAACTCGCCGGAGGCGATGGCGGCTTCGATGAGCTCGGCGATTTCGTGCGAACGCTTGCGACGGCCTGCCTGAATGCGGGGTATGTTCATCGATCTGCCAGTCCTGAAAAGAGCGCTCGCGCGCCAAGCACGCCAAGCTTTGAAACTCAGGCTGGAATGAGTGAATTGTCAATAGCATATTGACCTATGATCATTTGACCCCTCAGTATAGCGGTGAGTATGTTTGTTGGAGGTTGGGTGGACGCCATGGCAGCCAAGACAGCACGCAAGCACTTGCCGACTCCGGCGCTCGTCATCGATGTTGATCTTCTCGATCGAAATATCGCCACCATGACGGCTCGTGCGAAAGCCATGGGTGTCAAGCTTCGGCCTCATGCGAAAGCGCATAAATGCGTGGAGATCGCTCAGCGGCTCGCTCGCTCCGGCGCCGTGGGGGCCTCCTGCGCTACCATAGGAGAAGCGGAAGGCATGGCGCTTGGCGGCATCGGCGGCATTCTCATCACCTCGCCGATGGTCACGTCGCACCAGCTTGAGCGGTTGCGCCGCCTCCTGCTTCGGGGGGCCGACATAAGTATTGTCGCTGATCATCCGGCCAATGCGCAGGCCTATGCGGACATCGGTACGGCGACAGGGCGCAGGCTTGACGTGCTTGTCGACTTCGATTTCGGCCTGGGGCGTACGGGCTGCGTCGAAATGCAGGACGCGGTGGCGCTTGCCCAGCGCATCGACGCGCTTCCGTCACTCCACTACCGCGGCATTCAAGCGTATTGGGGCAATCTGCAGCAGGTGATGCCCTTGAGCGAACGCGTGCGCCTCGCGAGTATCCAGCAGGATCGGGTTCGTTCGCTGTCTGCGGCGCTTAAAAGTGCAGGACTTGCGCCGGAGATTGTCTCAGGCGCCGGAACCGGGACCCATGTCATTGATGGCGGCACCGGACTCTTCACCGAATTGCAGCCGGGGTCGTTCCTGTTCATGGACTCCTGCTACGGCTCGATTGTCACCAACGACAGCGAGAACCCGTTCCTGCCGTCGCTGTTCGTGGCGGCCTCGGTGGTATCGGCTAACCGTCCAGGCTGCGTGATCGTAAATGCCGGATGGAAGGCCTTTGCCACCGATAGCGGCAAGCCCCAGCCCTGGCGCGGCACTCCTCCGGGCGCCAGCTACCGCTTCATGGGTGACGAACACGGCGCGGTCGACTTCGAAGGCGATGGACCGGCCCTTGGCGACACGATTGAATTCCTGACCTCCCATTGCGACCCGACCGTCAATCTCCACCCCGCCTTTCATGTCGTGCGTGGTGAAGAGGTTGTCGATTTGTGGCCAATCCGTGCTCGCTATTGAGGAAAAATCCGATGAAGCGTGCCTATCCCGCCCATCCGGCCGTACCGATCTCGAAGACAATTCGAGCCGGCGATTTCATCTTCACTTCTGCGTATGGACCATGGATTTTCGACCCCGAGAAGGTGGTGTTCGATGAAGTCGGGAACATGCTCGATGATGGCACGGGAAACCTGGAGATGCCCTTCGAAGAGCAGGTTCACAGGACGTTTGGGTTCATCAAAGACGCGTTAACGCTCGAAAACTGCACGCTCGCCGACGTTGTCAAATGCGAATGCTGGCTAACCGATCCACGGGATTTTCGCGCCTTCAACGCTATCTACATGACCTACTTCAGCAAGGATCCGCCGGTGCGCTCGGTCTTTCCGATGCGTTTCATGTTCACTTGCAAGGTGGAGATGCAGGTCATTGCCTACAAACCGTTGAAGGAGTAGCTGCCAAGTACGGGTTGAATTGCAACACGTCGTGACCTTCGCCAGGCATGCTTTGCGTGGCATCCGGCATTCGTGCTGACCACGGCGGATCTGCTCCGCTCAGGTCGTCCATCCATAGCCGGCATCTCGCCAAACGCGGCGGCGATGTCTGGTGTGACGTCGACGGCCCTCCTTGAGTTGCCGGAGGTGGGAGGCGCTCACGAATGTCAACAGGGTCAGAACCGAGAAACCAATTGACATTTGATCATGAGGTGCAGCATCGTCGGTCGGGGCTCGTTCCGGTTGGGGAGAGTGATGCCGCGCCTTGCCGTCCGCAATGTCGTCAAGACTTTCCCCGGAGTGCGTGCGGTTGACGACGTCTCATTCGAGGTGGAGCGCGGTGAAATCCATGCGCTCATCGGCGAGAATGGCGCCGGAAAGTCGACGCTCATGCATCTTGTTGCCGGTGTCTATCAGCCGGACAGCGGTACTATCGAGCTTGACGGTCATTCGCTTGCCGGGATGAACGAGCAGGCAGCCGCCGATGCCGGCATTGCCATGGTCTACCAGGAACGTAGCCTCGTCGGCTCGCTGAGCGTGGCCGAAAACATCTATGCGGGCCGCCAACCTTCCAACGCGCTGGGCATCATCCGCCAAGCGCCCATGTATGACGGCGCGGGGCGCATCCTGAAGGACTTGGAGGTCGACATCGATCCGCATACGACTGTGTCTCGCCTCTCACCGGGACAGCAGCAAATGGTCGAAATCGCCAAAGGCCTGTCGCATCAGTTGAAGCTCATTATCCTCGATGAGCCGACATCCTCGCTCACCATCAACGAGGGCCGTCACCTCTTTCGCGTCATCCGGCGGCTGGCGGCGCAGGGTATCGCGATCGTCTACGTTTCTCATCGCATGAGCGAGGTATTCGAGATTTCCGATCGCGTGACGGTGCTGAAGGATGGCCGTGTCACGGGTGTCAGAGAAACAGCAAAGGCAACTCACAAGGAACTCATTTCGTTGATGGTGGGGCGCGAGCTTTCCTTCGAGCCCGACCCGCGTCGCGCTGGGCAGGATGCAGGTGTTGCCCTCGAACTCCGCGACCTGTCGGCCGCTCCGGTCGTCTCCACCTCCTTTTCGTTGCGTTTCGGCGAAATTCTCTGCCTTGCGGGTCTGCTCGGCGCCGGGCGCACTGAAGTCTGCGAGGCGATTTTCGGAGCGAGGCCCATCCAGTCGGGCCGCCTCCTCGTGGAAGGCAGGGAGTTGCGCCCGAGAAGCCCGAACGATTCGATGGCCGCCGGCATATCCATGCTGCCCGAGGATCGTAAAGATAGCGGGCTCTTCATGGAATTCACCATCGAAGCGAACATGGTCGCCGCCAACCTCGGGGCCTATACCCGCTCCGGGCTGCTTTCGAAGGCCCAAATGCGGCAGATCAGCCAAAAATACGTGGACGCGTTGCGTATCGCCACACCGGGCATAGACCGTGAGGTGCGTTATCTTTCCGGCGGCAACCAGCAAAAAGTGCTGCTTGCCAAGTGGCTGGTGCGTGAGCCGCGCATTCTCATCGTTGATGAGCCGACGCGTGGCGTTGATGTGGGTTCCAAGGCCGACATTTATCGGATCCTTCGCGATCTCGCGGCGGGCGGCATGGCTCTGCTTGTCGTGTCCTCCGATCTTCCCGAAGTATTGGCGCTCGCCCACCGCATCATCGTGATGTCCGAGGGCCGCGTTGCCGGTGAGCTTGACGCCGCGGCTGCGACCGAAATCGCCATTCTCGAACTCGCCGCGCCGAGGTCTGGCATAACAGGGGAAGCCGCATGAGCAGTGAGACGGCAACACGCAGCCAAGGCTTTTCCGCCGGCCGCGCTTTTCTCTCCCGGATCGCCACGGACCGGCCATTGCTGCTCATCATGCTGATCATCGCCCTCATCGTCGTGATGGCGGTCTTGCGGCCTTCAACCTTTCTTAGCACCGGGAATGCCGCCGTGGTGCTGCTCGATACGGCGCAAACCGGCATTCTTGCCTGCGGCATGATGGTGTTGATGATCAGCGGTATGTTTGATCTCTCGATCGGCGGAATCCTTGCCTTTTCCGGTATTATCGCTGGGCTCACCGTCAAGCAGCTGGGCTGGCCGCCCCTGCCGGCCTTCCTTGCCGGCTGCATATGGGGGGCGCTGCTCGGCACCATCAATGGCGCACTGGTCACCCGGTTCAAGATTAACGCCCTTATCGCGACGCTTGCCACGCTATCGATCTATCGCGGCGGATTGCAACTCGTCTCCGGCGCCGGCGTCACCAACATTGGCAACGGCTATACGGTGTTCGGCCAGACCCAACTCTTGGGTATCTACTCGCCCTTCTGGTTTATGGCCGTGATCGTTGTGCTTTTCGGATTTCTCGTCGGTCGTACCCGATATTTTCGCCAAGCCTACTATATCGGTGGCAATCCCCGCGCGGCGAAGCTTTCCGGTATCAATGTTGACCGCACGGTGTTCAGTTTCTTCGTCATCATGGGTTTGCTGGCGGGCCTCGCCGGGGCGCTGCTCGCCTCGCGGCTCAACACGGCTGTGGTGCTGGCAGGCCAGGGCGTTGAGCTCAAGGTGATCACCGCAGTGGTGCTGGGCGGCGCCAGCCTTGCCGGCGGCGCGGGCACTATTCTCGGAGCCTTTCTCGGCGTGCTCCTGATGGCGCTGTTGCAGAATGCCATGATCATCGCCGGCATCAGTCCGTTCTGGCAGCTCATCGTGGTGGGCATCGTGCTCTTGATCAGCGTCGGGCTCGATCAATTCGCGCGACTTCATCACCGCACGTGAGGACGTTCGCATGAAAGCCCCGGAGGACATGGGGCGTAGTACATGGATCATAAGGAGGACGAGATGAACCGCTTGGCAGTCTGCACAGTGGCCCTGATCGCCGGCCTCGCATTGGTGAGCGCCGCCCCGGTCCTGGCCGAAAAACCCACGGGGCTGAATGTTCCGATCGGCGACACGAGCCGCAGCGATCAGGAATATGTCTGGATCAGCAATGCGTCGAATCTGCCGTTGTTTGTGGAACGGGTTTATCCGGGTCTTGAGTCGGCGCGCAAGGCGCTCAATGTGAAGGTGCGCATCGCCGGACCGACCTCTGTCGATCTTGCCGCCTTCATCACAACGGTCGATGCCGAGTGCACCAAGAACCCGGCGGGCGTGATCGTGGTGGGAGGCTGGGACGATGCACTCGCTTCTGAGGTCGACAAGTGCATCGACAAGAAGGTTCCCACCGTGGTCACCGACGGCGACCTGCCGATGTCGAAGCGCCTCACCTATCTTGGCACCAACTGGTACAATCTCGGCTACCAGCACGGGCAGTACCAGTGCCGTTATCATGCCGAAGCCGGGTTAAAGGCGGGTGAGATCGGCACGATTTCATTCCTCGCCGCGAGCAACTTCATTGCCGCGCGCCAGGGCCTGCGCGATGCGCTCGCCAAGGAGTGTCCGGATATCAAGGTGGTGGCGGACGAGGAATCTGGCACCAATGTGGAACAGGTGGCCGCCAATACCGCAGCGATCATCCAGGGCCATCCCAACCTCACCGGCATGGTGGGATTCGATTCGGAGGCAGGACCGGGAATCGTGCGGGCGGTGACGGAGTCGGGCAAGGCGGGCAAGATCATCGTCACTTCGAACGAGGCTGGCCGCGACTTCCTGAATTCGATCAAGGACGGCACGGTGAAGATGATCAATATGGAAAAGTACGAGACGATGGACTTCTTCGCCGTCCTCTATCTCTACACCTTCCACAATGACATCATCCGCAACCTGGGCATGGACCAATGGCTGCAGAACCCACTGCCGGCGATTGGCGACTCCGGTCTCATCTTCGTCACCAAGGATAATGTCGATACTATCCTGGCGGCAACCGATCCGGCTGCAACGGGGGCATCGACAACACCCACGGGCCTGAATGTTCCGATCGGCGACACGAGCCGCAGCGATCAGGAATATGTCTGGATCAGCAATGCGTCGAATCTGCCGCTGTTTGTGGAACGGGTTTATCCGGGTCTTGAGTCGGCGCGCAAGGCGCTCAATGTGAAGGTGCGCATCGCCGGACCGACCTCTGTCGATCTCGCCGCCTTCATCACCACGGTCGATGCCGAGTGCACCAAGAACCCGGCGGGCGTGATCGTGGTGGGAGGCTGGGACGATGCACTCGCTTCTGAGGTCGACAAGTGCATCGACAAGAAGGTTCCCACCGTGGTCACCGACGGCGACCTGCCGATGTCGAAGCGCCTCACCTATCTTGGCACCAACTGGTACAATCTCGGCTATCAGCACGGGCAGTACCAGTGCCGTTATCATGCCGAAGCCGGGTTAAAGGCGGGTGAGATCGGCACGATTTCATTCCTTGCCGCGAGCAACTTCATTGCCGCCCGCCAGGGCCTGCGCGATGCGCTCGCCAAGGAGTGTCCGGATATCAAGGTGGTGGCGGACGAGGAATCTGGCACCAATGTGGAACAGGTGGCCGCCAATACCGCAGCGATCATCCAGGGTCATCCCAACCTCACCGGCATGGTGGGATCTCGATTCGGAGGCAGGACCGGGGATCGTGCGGGCAGTGACGGAGTCGGGCAAGGCGGGCAAGATCATCGTCACTTCGAACGAGGCTGGCCGCGACTTCCTGAATTCGATCAAGGACGGCGCGGTGAAGATGATCAATATGGAAAAGTACGAGACGATGGACTTCTTCGCCGTCGCCTATCTCTACACTTTCCACAATGACATCATCCGCAGCCTGGGCATGGACCAATGGCTGCAGAACCCACTGCCGGCGATTGGCGACTCCGGTCTCATCTTCGTCACCAAGGACAACGTCGATACTATCCTGGCGGCAACGGCCGGTGCTCAATAGCGACGCGGCCCTTGATACGGGAGCGTCCGACGCTCCCGTATCTGATATCGCATCTAACGCAATCCGCGGAGGATCAGACGGATGACGCGAACACTGACACCACCCGCGCCGGTGTCGCTCAAGGAATTCGACGCCCTGTTCGAGAAGGTAAGAAACTGGGGACGCTGGGGTCCTGATGACGAGCGCGGCACGCTGAACTACCTGACGCCTGACAAAGTGACCGCCGCCGCCAGGCTTGTCCGCAGCGGCCGCCAGGTCTCCATGGCCATCCCGATCAGCAAGACATCTGGACCCGACAATCCGAACCCGGCCGTGCATTTGATGTCGCTCCTGCATGATCTGCCGGTGAGCAAGAGCGGCTTGTCCTTCGGAATGTGCTACCTCGGCATGGCCAGCCACGGAGATGCCTACACGCATGTCGATGCGCTTAACCATGTCGGCTATAAGGGCAAGCTCTACAACGGCAAACCTGTATCCACTCTCACCTCACGTGGCTCGGACTGGGGAAGCATCACGGCTTATTCCGCCGGCCTCGTCGGCCGCGGGGTGATGCTCGACGCGGCACGCCATCGCGGCGTCGAGTGGCTGGAACCCGGCGAGGCGGTGACACGAAGCGAGCTCGAGGAAATCGAGAAAGCGCAAGGGGTTCGGCTCGGCGAGGGTGACATTCTGGTATTCCGCACCGGCCATCACGCCAGGCGTTTAAAACTCGGCGCCTGGAGCAACGAATACCCACCGGCGGGCGAGGGCAAGGCCGGCCTCCACATCGACACCGTGCCGTGGATGCACGAGCGGCGGATAGCCGCCTTCCTACCCGACGGCGACGGCGAAACCGTCCCCAGCAATGTTGAGGGTATGCCTTATCCTATCCATGCTTTGCAGCTCACCGCCATGGGCATGTGTATCTCCGACAGCCAGCAGCTTGAGGAATTGGCCGTGGCGTGCGAGCAGGAAGGTCGGTTCGAGTTCATGGTGGTCGGCCTGCCATTGCGGCTCCCGGGCGCCACGGGCACACCCTGGAACCCAATAGCCATTTTCTAGAACTCGGCGAGGAGGATTTGCATGGCGCGTTTCGCGGGAAAGGTAGCCCTGGTCACCGGCGCGACCACGGGCATTGGCCAGGCAACGGCGGTGCGGCTTGCCTCAGAGGGCGCGCTGGTTGGCATTAACCAGAAGCCTTCCGGCGATGCGAGCGAGACGCTGAGATTGATCAAGGAAGGAGGCGGGGAGGCCTTTCGGGTCATTGCCGACATGCGCGATCCGACGGCGGTCACGGCCATGGTGAAGGAAGTGGCGAAACGCGGCGGCCGCCTCGACTATGTCGTTTCGAATGCTGCCATCAATCCATTCATGCCCTGGGATGCGACGTCGATCGAGGATTTCGACAACCTCTTCGAAACCAATGTCCGCGGCACCTGGGTGGTATGCACCGAGGCGGCCAAGCAGATGATTGCCGAAGGCCATGGCGGTGCCATCGTCATGGTGAGTTCGATCTCCGCCCATGTCGGTGCTCCCACCCAAGTGGCCTATTGCGGCACTAAAGGCGCCATCAGCATGTTGGGCAAGGCATTGGGCTCGGTACTGGGGAACAACGGCATACGTGTGAACGTGGTGGAACCGGGCGCGGTCAGGACCAATATGAGCGCGCCGATGCTCGAGATGCCCGATGTCATGAAATACTATCTCGACCGTATCGCTCTGCACCGCATCGCCGAACCTTCAGAACTGGCGAGCGCCGTTGCGTTCCTTCTATCGGATGATTCGAGCTATGTGACGTCTGCAACGCTGCTTGTGGATGCCGGCTTCATCGTCAACGCGGAGCTATAGCGGCGGCGGCAGCTTGCTCAAAGCCTCTTCGGCGAGGGTCCGGTCGGGCGTCTGCACAAAGAGCAGCGTGTTGCCGCGCACGAAGACGTAAAGCGGCCCTTGCGCGAGTTGGCCCGGGTCGCCGATGCGTGTCACCGTGCGTTTGGCCAAGGTTTCCTCGGTGTTAGTCAGCCCCGTCGTGCTTGACGCCTGCAGCGCTGCCTTGAAGCCGGGCAGCAGCAGCGCAGGGTCGGCGCCCTTCACCCGCCAAGCCCCCACCGCCGCCTTGAGCCCGCCTGCGGCATAGGCACTGGCGAGGGTGAAATCGTCGCGCGATTTGCCGAGCGTTTTCAGGAATGCGTCGAAGGCGGCGCTGTTGGTGGCAAGCTCGGGGCCAGCCTGGCTTTCAATGGTGAGCGCAATGCCGCCCAGCGTCTGCGGCAAGAGGGCCTCGAGTTCGGGATCCGAATGACGGCCGGCGGAAATCGCTACTGCGGCGAAAAGCAAGGCCGCCAAAGAGATGCAGATCAGGCGAAGACCCTCGAGCCGGAGATAGTGTTTCATCGTCGCGAACTCCGTGACCGCTCACGAAATGTCGAGTGTTTGACCGCCGTCAAACGGAATACAGGCGCCGGTCATCCATGCCGAGTCCGGCGAAACCAGCAGCTCGATCCAGCGTGCCACCTCTTCGGCCTTGGCGATCCGGCCGAGCGGCACCTGGCCTGCCAGCCACTCATAGGCCTCCGTCAGATTGGTGGCCCAGGTTTCGTGAATGGGCGTGTCGACCGGACCAAGCGCCAGCGCGTTGACCCGAATCCTGCTCGGCGCCAGTTCGCCGGCCAGCGAGCGCGTCAGATATTCGAGGGCCGATTTGGTTATGCCGTAGAGCGATTGGCCGGGCCGCAGGATCGTGCCCGAGGACGACGAGATGTTGACGATGGCGCCGCCGCGTTCGCGCAGGGCCGGAAGCGCGGCTTGGATCAGGAGGAACGGTGCGCGCACATTAACCGCCCAATGGAGGTCTATGACGTCCAGTGGATAGTCCTCGATAGGCATCACCTTGATGGTAGCGGCATTGTTGACCAGCGCATCGATGCGGCCGAAGGTGGCGCGGGTATTCTCAATGACGCGCCTGGCCGCTGCGGGATCGGCAAGATCCTCGGCAATTACCAGGGTTTGGCCGGGACTTCCCGAACCGCTTGCTGCCACCGTTTCCAGCTTGTCGCGCCGCCGGCCGACCAGCGCCACATTCCAGCCCAATCCCGCCAACCGCTCAGCCGTTGCCGCGCCGATGCCGGTACCGGCTCCTGTCACTATCGCAGTGTTCGCGCTCATAGTTTACTTTCGGCTAAGAGCTTATCTTGCCGTTGGTATTGTTGCCTAGTCCTCGGCCACAATCCGGATTGGTGGTTAAGGACCTCGATCCGCTCATACGATAGGCTCAGGCGCAATGGGAATGCAACGCCATTCCGTTGGCTCTGCCAAACGACGTGTGCGCTTCGTGTACAGCAATAGACTGTAGTTCGCGTGACGAGGAGCGAACATGCCCTTCGCGCGGTCATGTTTATGAAAACTGACAGATAACCGGCGATATTCTTCGGGCGATCTTCAAGCGTTGCCCGGAGTCGCCGATACGAGAACCCGAAGTCCTCACGCCTTAAAGCCCTTCCCGTTTTGATCGAATCGTTCCGATTCGATCAAAACGGGTAAAAGGGCTCGAAAAACATATAATCTGGAGCGCTTCCTTATCGCCAAAGTCGAGCAACTTTGGCGGGAAGCGCTCTAGGGCTTTGGCTGGGCTTGGTTTAAGGCGCGCTTCAGCCCCTCTGCCATATCCTTTGCCACGTGACGCAGGGCCGAGATGAACAGCCCGGCTTGGACGGACCTCGTGCTGTGGGTCGGGCGCCAGATTGACAGCAAATATGGCACCGAGACCGTCAGGGGTCGGAAGGTCACGCTATGCCCGCCATAGCTCGCGGCCGTGAGGGGATTGATCACCGACATGCCGACGCCCGCTGCTACCATCGCGCAGACACTTGCGGCGGTTGTGGTCTCCGCCGCGTAGTTTCGGGTGACGCCGGCGGCGGCGAAGACGTCATCCAGCTTGTGCCGGTAAGGGTCGTTCTGGCCGAAAAAGATGAATGGCTGCCCGCCGAAGTCCAGGGGCGCCAGTGTCTTCCGCCCGACGAGCGGATGATCGTGGGGCAACACGCAGACCATATCGCCGATCAGAATCGTCTCCGTCGTCGCGCCTTCATGTCCGAACAGAGTTTCAGCGAGTCCAAGGTCAAAGACCTGCATGGTCATCTCGTGGCGCAGCGAGGGTTCTTCATGCGAATGGATCGAGAAGTGGACGGCAGGTTGGGTCCCCAGAAAATGCTGGATCGCCCGCGGAATAATCGATTCCGCATAGGCGGGGATACTGGCAATCCGAAAATTTGCCGCGTTATTGGTTCGTATGGCTGCGGCGGCGCGGTTGATCTCGTCGAGGCCGACGAAGGAGCGCAGTACCACTTCGTGCAGCAGTATGGCCTGGGCCGTCGGGGTGAGCCTTTTGCCGAAGCGCAGAAACAGGTCAAAACCGATGAGTTGCTCGATCTCGCGGATCTCTCGGCTGAGCGTGGGTTGCGAGCTGCCAAGCCGCGCTGCTGCGGCCGTAATGCTCTTGTTGACCATCACCGCGTTGAAGACATCGATTTGCCGCTGCTTCAGGTTCAAGCGGCCTCCCTCCTTCGCTCCCTATCATATCCAGAATGAATAAGAAGGGGAAACGATGCATTTTACAAATATAGTACAATCTGGGAGTGTATGAGGCTGCGGCAATATCCTGAAGCGCTGCCGCGGGCGCGCATTCCTGTTGTTATTCCATGACTGGTTCCCGAATTTGGAACGGACGGGGCCAGCCGGCGAATGACCGGTATTGCGACGAGGTGAAGAGATCTTCGGGGAATTGCGACCGCCCTGGGAGGAATGAATTCAATGTCGCTTGTCGAACAGAAGAACAACCATTGAGGCTAACGTGACAAACAAAATAAGACTTCTGCTGGCCACCGCGGTTACCAGCCTGATCCTGATTTCCCCAGCGTTCGCGGAGAACATGCTCAGGATCTCCTACCCGGAGGATCCGAAAACCGCCGATGCGCAGATGACGTCGGATTCCTACACCCTTCCGCTCAACGTCTTTGACCGGTTGATCGAATCCGAGACCACCAGTCCTGGCCAGTCGGCTCTTGTGCCCGGCCTTGCCGAGAAGTGGGAGGTATCGGGCGACGGCAAGACCTACACATTCCATCTGCGTCAGGGCGTCAAGTTTCACGACGGTGCCGAACTGACCGCCGATGACGTGGTCTACACCTTCGATCGCATGCTGAATCCCAAGACCAAGGCGCTCGGCACCGATATTCTGACTTTCGTCGAAGGCGCGCAGGAGCGTCTCGACGGCAAGGCCGAAAGCGTTTCCGGCCTCAAGGCGATCGACAAATATACGGTCGAGATCAAGCTGGGCCAGCCTTATGCGGCCTTCCTGGCGCTTCTGGCGAGCCCCCAGGCCTCGATTTACAACCGCGCCTTCACCGAGAAGGCGGGTGACCAGTTTGGCCTCACGCCGGAAACGACCAACGGCACCGGCCCGTTCATCCTGCGCGAATATACGCTGAACGAGAGCCAGATGCTCGAGGCCAATGACAACTACTTCCGCGGCCGCCCGAAGCTCGACCGGCTCCAGGTGCGGGTGGTTGCGGATTCGGAGACGTTGCGCTTGCTCTTCGAAACCGACGAGATCGACGTGTTCGACCTCGATTATGCGCCGACCCAGACGCCCTATTTCTACGGCAACGACAAGTGGAAGGACCTGGTGCGATCGGGGCCGCGCGTCGGCATCTATTATTACAACATCAATCAGGCGAAGAAGCCGTTCGATGATGCGCGCGTGCGCAAGGCCTTCCAGATGGCCATCGACCGCCAGACCATTCTCGACAAGAACTTCTACGGCAAGGGCAAGCTCGAAGACGGCGTCCTGCCGCGCGGCGTGGCCTGCTACGCGCCGGCGGCTCCCATCGTGTATGACCCCGCGAAGGCCAAGGCCCTTCTCGCCGAGGCCGGCTATCCGGACGGCGTCGACATCAATCTGCAGCAGGTTTCAAGCTGGTCCCCGAAATGGGCCGACATGAACCAGATCATCCAGGCGCAGGTGGCGGCGGCCGGATTCAAGGCCAATATCGTGACGACGGACGAGGCCGCGTTCCTCGCCGCTCGCAAGGTCGGCGAAACCGATGCCTACACGCAGGTCTGGTCGGCGGACTTCAATGATCCGGACAATTTCTTCTACACATTCTTCTCCGAGTCCGGCTCCAAGGTGCGCGCCTACAACAACAATGACCCTGAGGTCTTTGCGGGCGTGGAGAAGGCGCGCAGCCTGACCAATCCCGAGGAGCGCTGCAAAGTCTACCAGGAGCTCGCGGCGCGCATCGTCGACAAGGATGCGGCGTGGGTCCCGCTGTTCAGCCTCGACCACAGCTATGTCGTGCAGCCGCGCGTCAAGAACTTCGTCGTGCCGTGGAACGGCTGGAGCGACATGAGCTACTACAAGGTCGAGGTCGAGTAAGGTTCAGGATTTGACTGGGGCGGGGCGCTGAAATGGCGCTCCGCCTCCAGTATTTCCAATCCCTGCGCCAAGCTCTCGCCGCTGACGGAGCATGTCCTCGATGTTGATGTTTGCGATCAGGCGGATCGTCATCTCTATTCCTGTGCTTATCGGGATCACGGCGATCCTGTTCGTCATGCTCAATGTGGTTCCGGGCGATCCGATCGCCCTTATGATGAAGGAGCACGCCAGCCCTGAGGTGATCGCGCGCGTCCGCGCGCAGATGCATCTCGATGACCCCATGATCATCCGCTACTTCCGTTTTCTCTGGGGTGCAGTTCAGGGTGATCTCGGCGTCTCGATCAAGCTCAACCGCAGCGTCACGAGCCTGATCATGAACGCCTTTCCGAACACGATGATGCTCGCCGCCAGTGCTGCCTGCGTGTCCTGGATAATCGGCATTCCCGTCGGAATCCTGTCGGCCGTCCGGCGAGACAGCTTCCTCGATCACGCCTTCATGGGCTTTTCCTTGCTGGGCGTCTCCATGCCGATCTTCTGGTCGGCCCTGTTGTTCCAGTATGTCTTCGCCATGCAGCTCAGATGGTTGCCGGTTTCCGGCTTTTACGGCTGGAAGTACCTGATCCTGCCGGCCCTCGTGCTCGGCTGGAGCTCGGCCGGGGTCATCGCGCGCCTGACGCGCTCGAGCCTGCTTGAGGTCATGCGTCATGACTATATCCGCACCGCTCGCGCCAAGGGCCTGCGCGAGGTCGGTGTGATCTCGCGCCATGCGCTGAAGAACGCCCTCATTCCGGTGGTGACGATCATGGCGATCCAGGTCGCGACGCTGCTGTCCGGGGCCGTCATCACCGAAGCGATCTTCGGCATTCCCGGCGTCGGGCGCATTTCGGTCAACGCCATCCAATCGCGCGACATGCCGCTGCTGCAGGGCTCGGTCCTCTTCGCCACGGCCCTTGTCATCCTCGGCAACCTGATCGCCGATATGCTCTATTCGGTCCTCGATCCGCGTATTCGTTCCCAGATGACAAAGGCGGCGACATGAGCCTGACCAGCGAAATGACGGCGCCGGCGCCGGATGTGATCGAGGAGACCAGCTTCCTGCGCGACGCCGTTCATGCTTTCCGCAAGAACCGCATGGCGATGGTGGGGCTGTTCTTCGTCGTGACCCTTATCCTGGCCGCGGTCTTTGCGCCCTGGATAAGCCCGCACGACCCGTATCGGGTGGCGCTCGACGAGCAATTGCTGCCGGCGTCTACGACCTATTGGCTGGGCACCGACAACTTTGGCCGCGATATCCTGACGCGTATTCTTTATGGCGCGCGAGTCTCCCTGGTCGTCGGCACCGTGCCCAGCCTGATCGCGTTGATAATCGGAACGGTCATGGGCATCCTCAGCGGCTATCTGGGCGGCAGGACCGATTTCGTCGTGATGCGGCTTGCCGACATGATGATATCATTCCCATCGCTGCTGCTCGCCATGGTAGTCATGTACACGCTGGGTGCCAATCTTTTGAACATCTTCATAGCCCTTGCGCTGGTCGGATGGGCCAGCGTGGCCCGCGTGGTGCGCTCACAGACGCTCGCCTTGAAGGGCAAGGAGTTCATCGAGGCCGCCCGCGCCAATGGCGCCTCGCGCACGACCATCATGTTCCGGCACGTCTTTCCCAATGTCGTCCCGACGCTGATCGTCCTCTTCTCGCTATCCATTCCCGACGCGATCATGTGGGAATCGAGCCTCAGCTTCCTGGGCGTCGGCGTGCAGCCGCCCGGAGCGAGCTGGGGCCTCCTGGTGGCAAAGGGCAAGGAGTATCTCTTCCAGGCGCCGCTGGTCGCGATCGCGCCGGGCGTGGCGATCCTGCTGACAGTGCTGGCCTTCAATTTTATCGGTGACGGGCTGCGCGACGCCCTCGATCCTTCGATGAAGGATTGACCCATGCCGAACGGTGATACTGTTCTGAGGGTTCGCGAGCTGCGCACGGTATTCCGTGGCGACCGGGGTCATGTCTGCGTCCTCGACAATGTCTCTTTTGATGTCCGGCGCGGGCGCATCGTCGGTCTGGTCGGGGAGTCGGGGTCCGGAAAGAGCATGACGGCGCTGTCGCTCATGGGCCTGACGCCGAAGCCGCAGAGCCATGTCAGCGCCCGGAGCATCGAACTCGACGGTGTCGAACTGACGGGTCTCGGCAGCGACGGCCTGCGGCGGATGAGAGGCCGCGATATGGCCATGGTGTTCCAGGAGCCGATGACCTCGCTCAATCCGGTGCGAAAGGTTGGTGATCAGGTCGGAGAGCCGCTGGCGGTTCACAAGGGGCTTTCCCGTCGGCAGATCCGGGCGCGTGTGCTCGAGATGTTCGAACTGGTGGGCATTCCGGAGCCAAAGGCGCGCCTCGACGCCTATCCGCATGAGCTTTCGGGCGGCCTGCGCCAACGCGCGATGATCGCAATGGGGCTGATCTGCGAGCCGAAGCTGCTGATCGCCGACGAGCCGACCACGGCGCTGGACGTCACGACCCAGGCGCAGATCCTGCATCTGATGCTCGATCTGCGCGACCGCATCGGGACATCGATCATCATGATCACCCATGATCTCGGCATCATCGCCGAGATGTGCGATGAGGTGAATGTGATGTATGCCGGCCAGATCGTCGAGCAGGCCAATGTCTTCGAGCTGTTCGAACGCCCCACCCATCCCTATACGCGCGGGCTGCTCGCCTCCGTTCCCAGGGCGACCGAGAAGCGCATCGGGCGCCGCATGCCGAGCATCCCCGGCCGGGTGCCCGATCTGGCGAGATTGCCGGAAGGCTGCCGGTTCAATCCGCGGTGCGGCGACGTTGTGCCCGTCTGCCGGCGGGAAGGACCGGCGCTCGCCGGTCTTGGCGAAGGCCACGTCGCGCGGTGCTGGGTACACGCTCCGCAAGAGGCCGCGGTTCGGGGGAGGGACGCCTCATGAGCGAGATCGTTCTTTCCACCCGCGATCTGACGAAGCACTATCCGCTGGGCGGCGGTTTGTTCGGCCGGGGGCGCCAGGTGGTGCGCGCCGTCGACGGCGTCTCGCTCGACATCTACGAGCGCGAGACCTTTGCACTGGTCGGCGAGTCCGGCTGCGGCAAGACCACGCTCGGGCGCGTGATGCTGCGGCTGCACGAACCCACTTCCGGGACGATCCTGTATCGCGGGCAGGACTTGTCCCGGCTGGACGAGAAGGCCATGCGCGAGCTGCGCAAGAAGCTGCAGATCGTCTTTCAGGACCCTTATGCCTCGCTCAATCCGCGCATGCGGATCGAGGAGATCCTGGCGGAACCGTTGCGCACACACGGTTTTGGGTCTGCCGAGGCGATCCGCGAGCGCTGCGCGGAGCTTTTGGACATGGTTGGCCTTAGCCGCCGGTATCTGCGTAACTATCCGCACCAATTCTCCGGCGGCCAGCGCCAGCGCATCGGCATCGCCCGGGCTCTGGCGAACAAGCCGGACTTCGTCGTCTGCGACGAATCCGTTTCGGCGCTGGACGTCTCGATCCAGGCGCAGGTTCTGAATCTGCTCTCCGATCTGCAGGCCGAATTGAAGCTGACTTATTTCTTCATCACGCACGACCTGAGCGTGGTGCGCCAGTTCGCGGACCGCGTCGGCGTGATGTTCCTTGGCCGTCTGGTCGAGGTTGGGCTGACGGAAGAAATATTCGACCATCCGCTGCATCCGTACACCATGTTCCTGATCTCGGCCGTTCCACGCGCTGATCCGCGTCAGCGCGGCCGCGAGCGCCCGATCCTGAAGGGGGACATTCCGAGCCCGATGAATCTACCTTCGGGGTGCCGGTTCCACACCCGCTGTCCTTTCGCCAAGGACATCTGCCGGGTCGAGGAGCCGGCGCCGCAGAACGTTGGTGACCGGGTCGTGAGTTGCCACTTTCCGCTTGAATGATGAAGGAGAGGAACTTGAACTTGATCGTGAAACGCGCCGGCGACGGCTGGCAGGCCGGCTATGGCGACAAGGCATGGCGGGCGGCGGTGGGCCGCAGCGGCATCCGGCGGCCGAAGAGGGAAGGAGATGGCGTTAGCCCAGTCGGCTGCTGGCCTATCCGCAAGGTGTTGTATCGCCCCGACAAGCTTGCCGCGGCGCCGATTTCGGTTTTCGAAACCGCCGCCATCGATCCCATGGATGGCTGGTGCGATGCGCCCGACCATCCCGACTACAACCGCCAGGTTCGCCTTCCTTTCGCGGCGAGCCATGAGGAGATGTGGCGTAAGGACGATCTCTATGACATCGTCGTCGTGCTCGGACATAACGACGACCCGGTCGTTCCCTACGCGGGCAGCGCGGTCTTCCTCCATGTCGCAAGCGCCGGTTACGGTCCCACCGCCGGCTGCGCTTCGCTGACGCGTGACGATCTGCTGGAGTTTCTGGCCATGGCGAAACCCGGGGCCTGTCTCTGCTTTGAGGACGTCGGCTGAGAAGATGCATCCCGGTTCCCCAACCTCTTGGACGCTGATGGTTCCCCGGTCTCCGAGTGGCAGCGCCTTGAGGCAGAGCTTCCAATCCCTGGAGAGGAAAATTGGAGGATTGTTGACGACCTTCACACAGGAAGCGGTGGGGGCCGATGAAAACTGGGAGTCCGCTAGAGTTGCGGCTGCAAACTATCTCGCCAAGGAAAAGCTGCTTCTTGGTCAAGCATCGATGTTATCCGTTATGTCGAAATGCGTGAGCCATTGAGGCTCGCTTGTCGCGCCGCCGGCCGACCAGCGCCACGTTCGAGCTTAATCCCGCCAGCCGCTCAGCCGTTGCCGCGCCGATGCCGGCCTGTCACTATCGCCGTGTTCGCGCTCATAATTTGCTTTCGGATAAGATGCTTATCTCATTATGACTGCCTAACAAAAATAAAACCGGAGCGGGTCGTCTCTCTCGAGATAGGGTTAGGTTAAAATTCACGGCGCAGTTCAGGCGGCGAGGCTGCGAGCTATCGACCTATCGAAGACCAGCCGACCTCCGGGGGGATCAATCACCAATCATCGCTAATGCGGCCTTCCGGTCTCCGGGCTTCAATTGAAGAAATAACGCGCGGGCTTTCTTGATATCTCGCTCGGAACCGCTCTCGGCGGCCACCCTCAAGGCAACCGTGGTAGAATGATCCGCGCCGCAGATGAAGGCCAAAGCTTTAGCCAGGCGTCCCATTGCTGCACGGTCGATCGTTGTCTCTTCCACTTAGTTCATCCTCGCAGCGTGACCCAGGCTCCAGTACCAAATCTCATCCGCAATAAGCACCAGATCAAGGCCAAAGGCTCCGCTCGACCCTCTCGGCAACAAAATCGTCATTTTCTGCACCAGTCCGAAGGAACCGGCTTCGAGCATGGCTTTCTTAGGTATTCCCTAGGGCGGTCGAGGGCCTCACGAGTCGTTTGTACAATAGGATATGCCTCAACGTAAATTATCTTGAAGTAATGCCTGCGTGCTCATACCATGTCGTGGGGAGATCTGCTTAGGGTAGCGGCGGCTACCAGCCGGATTTTTCTCCGAAACGCCCAGCGCAAGACAGGGAGAATACATATGGCTTCCGAAGTTCAAGCCGATAATGGCGTTAACGTTGCTGCACTGCTCGAAGCCCGTGAGGCGCTGAAGGATGCCCCCGAGGCTGCCAATTTTAAGTGGCGGGCGACCTGCACCTGGAAGAATGGCACGCACAGCCATTCGACCGTCGAGGGCTTCTACGGCCTTGGCGGAGAGCAGAAGCACAGGACCACCTTCACTTTCGATGCCGATCACCCCGAGGTTTTTGCCTCGCAAGACAATGGCGCTACACCAGTTGAGATGGTGCTCGTCGGCCTCGCCAGTTGCCTGACAGCCGGCGTTGCTGCGGTGGCCCAGAACAGGGGAATCCAGTTGCGATCGGTCACAGCGTCTCTGGAAGGTGGCATGAACCTCTATGGCATCCTTGGCATTGACAAGGATGTGCGGAACGGTTTTGACGGCATCAAGGTTGACTTCAAGATCGATGCTGACGCGAGCGAGGATGATATCAAGGCGCTGGTGGCGCAATCGCAGAAACGCTCGGCAGTCTATGATATCGTGACCAACCCAACCAATGTCACTGTCAGTGTGAATTGATCGGCGCATTTGCGCGATCAAGGAGTTGGATAGCGTTCGCAACATAGAAGCTGTTGTAATCGGTGCCGGTCATGCTGGGCTGGCAATGAGCCGTTGCCTCACTGAACGCTCTGTCGACCATGTCGTGATAGAGCGTGGTGAGGTGGCCAATTCGTGGCGCACTGAACGCTGGGACTCACTTCGCCTGCTGACACCCAACTGGCAAAGCCGCCTGCCGGGCTTTGGCTATGATGGCGACGATCCTGACGGTTACCGCACCATGCCCGAGGTCATTGATTTCCTCGTCCGTTACGCAGGCGCGATTTCGGCACCAGTACAGACCAATACTTGTGTGACATCGCTGTCCAGCACGGATAGCGGCTTCGTTGTCGTCACAGACAGGGGCGTCTGGCGCTGTCGAACAGTTGTGCTTGCAACAGGAGCCTGCAACGTTGCACGGGTTCCTGCGGTCGCCGGGGCGGTTCCGTCCAGGATTGCGACCGTCACCTCGATGGATTACCGCAATCCCAGTCAACTCGACGATGGCGGTGTGCTGGTCGTCGGTGCGTCCGCGACTGGAACTCAGCTTGCCGACGAGATTCATCGCTCGGGCCGTCCGGTTACCCTGGCCGTTGGAGAGCATGTGCGGGCGCCACGGGTCTACCGGGGCAAGGATATCGAGTGGTGGATGGATGTCGCCGGCGTTCACGACGAGCGCTATGATGAGGTCGATGACATCGACCGGGCGCGGCGGGTGCCATCGCTTCAGTTGGCCGGCTCGCCCGAGCGCAGAACCCTGGACCTCAACGCGCTAACCGGCATCGGCGTCAAGCTCGTTGGCCGGATCGCGGGCATCGTCGAGGGAAAGGCGCAGTTCTCTGGTTCGTTGCACAATAATTGCGCGATGGCCGATCTCAAGATGAACCGGCTGCTGAGCACAATCGATGAATGGGTGACCAGGAATGGGCTCGACGGTGAGGTCGATGCGCCGCACCGCCTTGCTCCCACCGAGGTCGAGACCACGCCGCCTATTGGCATGGATCTCGGATCCGGCAAGATCAGAACGATTGTTTGGGCGACCGGATACCGCCCGGATTATTCCTGGCTCGATGTGCCGGTTCTCGATCGCAAAGGCCAGGTCCGTCACGACGGTGGTGTGACCGAATATCCAGGCATGTATCTGATGGGGATGCAGTTTCTGCGCCGCCGCAAGTCTGCCCTGATCGACGGCGCCGGCGACGACGCGCGTGATCTCAGCGACCATCTGGCATCGTACCTCAGGCAATCTTCGTCGTGATGCCGATCTTAAAGCTCCGATTTGCCAACGACCGCCAGGGGGCAAGTTCTCCGCGCTCTTGTAATCATATTCCCAAGTGCAGTTTCGGTTTCCAGAACGGACGGAAGAGCTCGATCTTGGGACAACGGTTCATCACCACCTTCAGGCCCGCTTCCTCTGCCAACCGGGCCGCAGCGTCATCGCGCACGCCAATCTGGCCCCAGAGGACCTTCGCACCAGTGGCGATAGCCTCCTGTGCAACTTCCATCAGATCCTCGGAGCGGCGAAAGACCTCAACCATATCCACAGGTCGGTCGATAGAAGCAAGTGAAGGATATACCCTAAGCCCGCGAATTTCCTCCAGACCCGGGGTAGGGTTGACTGGAATCATATCAAAGCCAGTTTCGTGCAACACCCTAAGCACTCCATAGGAGAACTTGGTTTTGTCGGGGCTGGCCCCCACCATCGCAATAGTTTTGACCGATTTCAGAATGCCTTGCAGATAAGCGTCCGAATAGGGCTCATCATGATTCATGTATTTCATTTCGGTTTTTCCAACGGAATAGCAATATCGGCCTTCAGTTCATGCGCGGCCAGTGGATCAAGGAAGGGGTTGCGGTAAAGTTTGTCGTGACTCTCGACGCCGACCTCAAGGGTGCAGTCGCTCATTGGGCGGGCAACGCACATAATGACATAACCATTGTTGATTTGGCGGTTGTTCAGCGCCACCTGCGTCTTCTGATTGATTTTGCCGCTGATCAGTTTGGCCGCACAGGTTATGCAGCCGCCATACATGCAGCCATAGGGCAGGTCGACGCCCTGCTCGCGCAAGCTCAGCAAGAGTGGCTTGCGGTGATCGACCTCATAGGTCGCGCCGCCACGATTGGCGAGAGTGATGGTGTGGATGGTCAAACCCAGATATCACTTGTGCAATCGCCGCCGGGATAACGGGTTTCGTGGCAGCGGCTTGGTCCGTTTGGCTCCCTGCCAAAATCAACGACAAATCGCGGATCGATTTCCATGCCGCCGTGATTCGTATCGCAATTTACCATCAGCATACATCCGCCATTGGTGCGGATCTCCGGATAGAACTGATTGTCCCAGGTTGAGAACAGGGAGGTCGTCACATAGAGACGCTTACCGTCGAGGCTGAGCTGTATCATCTGAGGGCCGCCAGTGACTTTCACTCCATTGACTTCGGGCGCACGGCCGAGAAGGCCACCCATCCACACCTGTCCGGTCAGCTTGGGGTTGTGGGGGTCAGAGATATCGTACTGACGGATATCGCCGTGCAACCAGTTACAGAGGTACAGGTATTTGTCGTCCATGCTGAGCAGGATGACCGAGATTACGCCCGGTACCGGAATGGGCCACTCCGGATGCGGCTCATTTTCAACATCCACGATTTTTTCCCAATGCCATTCACCCGCCGCGTCCTTCCACCAATGAATGATATTGGCCGAAAGGGCGGCTCCAACAAAGCCGTGGCTGCTGTCGGGATTATGGTGGAATCGCACTTCCAGCGGGATCAAGCCATCCTCACCGAGATAGAAAGTCTGCTTTGGTTCTTTCTTTTCAAAGTCCCAGAAATGGATTTCCCGGCCGTATTTGAGGTGGCCCACCTCTTCGAGGTCAAAGCCCGGCATGAAGGTATTGGGCGCGGCCCATTCTGAGCTAACCATCACGTTGTGGCGCGGTTGATACCAGAAGTCATAGCTGAACTTGATATTGCCCATGGAGTTTTCCCAGCGGCCGACGATCTCAAAATCTTTGTTGAGATGCAGATAGCCGCCCGGCGCATTTCCTTGAGCGTCGCCAAGCATGGAAATAATGATTTCGGAGCCAAGGCAATGCACTGTGTGCGGTGCCGAAAGGTTAGTCTTGGCTTTGATCTCCGCGCCTTCGATGACCTTGAACAGCGTCGGATTGCGCGGATCGGTACCGCAGTCGACGATATGCAGATTTGACGAGCGTACGCCAGGCACAATCAGATATTTGCGCTCCATGCCCGGATCGCCATGGCAGGACGAGCAGACATTCCAGCCCATGTGGTGAAGCTCATCGCCAATGCCCGGCACCTGCATACGCGAAATCACCTGGCTGTAGGTCGGACTCTCGGGGGCCGCATCTATGGTGCACAAATAGTCCGGCTTCTGGATGCCCGTCCCGGTATAGATGGCAATCGTATAGAGCAACTTTTCGCGCGGTGCCTCCATTGCCTCGATGGGAGAAGCATAGCCCGGCCCACAACACTGTTTGGTCATAGGTACTTCCCCATACTGAATATCAAGTTCCGGCCTGTATCGACAATCACCGCCAGTCCCTCACCGGGCGCACCGACGTCATAAATGCTTGAAATGCCCATTGCCAACCAGCGCGCACTTGCCTCTATGAAGTCGCCCCGCCACATGAGCTTCATACCCACGGCCAGTCTCGTCAAGTCGGTATAACCAAACACCTATATGCGCATATCGGGGCGACAGCGATCCGAGGCTTCTCGCCGAGGTCGCCAGATGGGGCGAGGATTTCGGCTATTGCGCGGTCAAGCTCAATGTCGGCTGCCCGTCCGATCGCGTACAGGAAGGCCGCTTCGGCGTCTGTCTCATGGCCAAGCCCGATCTCGTCGCCGAAGGAGTTGCGGCAATGCGCGACGCTGTTTCCATCCCTGCTCGCGCCCGGGAGCGAGATGCTTGGCCCAACGAGCGTGCCCCAAGACGCTATTTCAGTTTTCGAGCCGGTTTACCCTTCGGCTGGCTCGGCCGGCCGATGTTCCGCCGGTATCGGATGAACTCATCTGTGTCAATCACGAGCGCGGTTTCGCGCTCTGCTCGATGCGCACGCGCAGCGTAGCCGCTATTACTTGCAATGCGATGCTTCAGAGCACCCGGAGGGGTGGGGCCGTGAACCTCCAATCGAGTCAAGTCGGCAATTGTCAGCAGTCCCTGCATCATTGGCCCAACGTTCGTGAGATGCTCCAACAGCCCCTGTGCGTCCACGTAGGCTTCGCGGCAGAACAGGTTTTCACCATTTAAAGTGAAGTCGTAATAGAGGTTTTTCTCTCAGTCACAGTTCTGGAGATAAACGCAGGCAGAGAAGCTTCATCGTCTCTAAATTGTCGGGATGCGCCTTGAAGTACGGATGGAGGCTAACGCTGTTGGATGGATGAGACATCGTCGGTCATATCTTTCGCTGAGCGTTCACAGGCGCAGAAGTTGGTGCGAGATCCGGAACCATTGCCCAATTGAAGGGCTTTGGATCAACGAACGTATCGGGCGGCATGTGAAGAAAGCCTACAGATCGGGGCCACACCGGCCGTGCTGGCCGGGACTTTCTATCTCTTCACATAAAGCGGGTGTTTCCCTAACGGCGGCTTGCAACACATTGAAGCCGCTGGCATTTTTTTGCTAATTCCGATATCGGTATCACAAAAGTGTACACATCGGACTTGTCCGCAGGCTAAGCCTTTGATCGCACAGTGGAAATTTTCCGTCGCCCCCATGATGGACTGGAGTGATCGGCATTGCCGGTTTTTCCACCGTCTGATGTCGCGCCATGCCTTGCTCTATACCGAGATGGTGACGGCGCAGGCGATCCGTTACGGCGATCGCGAGCGCCTGATCGGATCTCGATCCGCGCGAGCAGCCGGTCGCCCTGCAGGTCGGCGGCAGTGATCCGAAGCTCCTGGCGGAGGCCGCCCGCTGGGGCGAGGATTTTGGCTATTGCGAGATCAATCTCAATGTCGGCTGTCCCTCGGACCGGGTGCAGGAGGGCCGTTTCGGCGCCTGCCTCATGGCCGAGCCGCAACTCGTCGCCGACTGCGTGGCGGCGATGCGCCAGGCCGTCCAGATTCCTGTCACCGTGAAATGTCGCATCGGCATCGACGACCAGGACGAGGACGAGGATCTCGACCGTTTCATCCGTACCGTTTCGGCGACAGGCTGCTCCACCTTCGTCATCCATGCCCGCAAGGCCTGGCTCGCAGGATTGTCACCGAAAGAGAACCGCGAGGTTCCGCCGCTCAATTACGAGCGCGTCTATCGCATCAAGCGAGCCTATCCGGACCATGTCATCGTGATCAATGGCGGCATTCTGACACTCGCGGAAGCCGAGGCCCATCTCGCTTTTGTCGACGGTGTCATGCTGGGCCGCGCCGCCTATCACACGCCCTGGATTCTGGCCGACGTGGATCATCGCCTGTTCGGCGCGGTACCGTCAGCGCTCACGCGCGCCGATGTCGTCGAGCGCATGAAACCCTATATTGCGGGGGAACTCGCGAAGCAGCCGGGACTTGCCCGTATCACCCGGCATATTCTAGGGCTCTTCCATGGCGAGCCGGGCGGTCGCGCCTGGCGCAGGGTACTTTCCGAAAATGCGCATCGCCGCGGCGCCGGCCTCGAAGTGCTCGACGCGGCCCTGGCGGCGGTGGAAGCGCAGGCCCATCGCCTCATGGCGGCGGAATGATCGTGACTTGCGGACGACTCTATTGATAACCAATCCCCGAGATATAGTTCGATAACATCCTCTCTTCGAACTGTTCCTGCTCAATAAGCGCTCTCATCGCGTCGCGGGCATCGAGAATGCCGAGAGGTACTGAATCCGCGTCGAGGACCGGAATCTTGTGTAAGCGCTGCGCGGCCATTGTCTGGCAGACGGCGTAAACCTCTTCGTCGGGCGTGCAGGCGATGATACCCCGGCTCATGAGCGTCGCGACCGACGCCTGGCTGGATCGCTTATACGCAAGATAGCGGATGAGATCTGACTTGCTGAGCACGCCCGCTGCTCTCCCGCGTGAATCACAGACAACGACCAATCCTACCCCAGGATTGGACAGCAAACGAGCTGCTGCCTGTAACGTACCTTCCGTACCGATCACCAAAAGACGGGGTAATGTCACGGAGCTGAGCTGTCCAACGCGCATGATAGCCATCTTCGGATAAAGGGTGCGACTGGGTAGACCGGTCGAGGTGGAACCGGGGAGGAGCACCACCTCGACCGCCGTCGCGGCATCAGCTGAGTGCCGCCTTGTCGAGCCCGAACTTGGCATCGAGCGAGCCGGGAACCGGCTTGAAACCGATATTGAGGCGGTTCCAGGAATTGATCGCGACGATGACGAAAGTCAGGTCGGATATCTCCTTCTCGGAGAGTTGCGTACGGACGCGATCATAAATCTCGTCGGGAATGCCCCCTTCGGGCAGCCTGGTCAGGACTTCCGTCCAGGCCAGCGCCGCGCGCTCCCGGGGAGCAAACAACGTCGAATCCTGCCAGGAGGCGAGATGGTAAAGCCGCAGCTCGCGCTCGCCATGGATCTTGGCCTGCTTGACGTGCATGTCGACACAGAAGGCGCAACCGTTGATCTGCGAAGCTCTGATAGCGACGAGATCGCGGATCGGCTCTTCGATGGTGCCCGTTCGTGTCGTGACCTGAAGCTCGGTCAGCTTCTTTACCGACTCGGGCGACTTTTCGAAGTAATTCACGCGTGGCCCGGCGGCCTGCGAGATTTTTGTCGGGGCCCCAGTGTGGATATTCATCGTCTTCTCCTCGAGTTGACTGAGGTTGATGCTGTCATTTGTCGAAGGTCAAAAGCTCGGTCTCGTTTGTGTCGACGACGAACACCGCGAGCAGGCGAGCGGGCTCCGTCTCGCTGGCGTTGGCGCTGACCTTGTGATGATCGCCCGGAATTTCCGACCAATTCTCGCCGGCGCGATAAGTCTTCACCGGCCCATCATTGACCTGGCTTTTGATCGCCCCTTCGAGAACCGTCGCATAGATGAAGGCGGATTTCGGATGTATATGAGCGGGCGACATGCCGCCCGGCGCATATTCGACCAGAACCCCCCTCATGCTCTTTCCGGGCACGTTGGGAAGCTTCTGGTCGAAGACAACCGTTATCTTTGCCTCTCCGGCCCAGGCGCCGGTCATCGAGATGAGAGTCATCGCCGCGGCGCAAATTAGTGTCCTGATCATTTGATTTCTCCTGTTGAGGGGGAAGACGCGTGCCTCATGGCTCGCGAAATTCGACTTTCAGTTCTTCCGCGCCGAATGCTTGAGCCAATCGTCGTAGTGCATCCGGCCAATGCGCGGATTGGCGCCGGGGACAAGCGTGCTGTCGTCGAGCTCGATGCCGAAATAAAGCGCGTGGGGATCGGCTATCGGGGTGCGGGGATCATCGGTCGCTTTCAGGAACTGCGCCACGGCGTCGCTCATGCGCACCCGATCGGGACCTGCGATCTCGATCATGCGGTTCATCGGCGAGCTAAGAGCGACGTCGGCCATGATGTCGGCAACGTCGTCCGACGCGATAGGCTGAAAGAGGGCAGGCGGCAGACGCACGCTCTGACCCTCGGCGCCCGACTGGGCGATGGCCCCCATGAATTCGTAGAACTGCGTCGAGTGCACGATCGTGTAGGGAATGCCGGAGCTCCTGATCAGCTCCTCCTGGGCATGCTTGGCACGGAAATATCCGCTGTCCTGAAGGCGCTCCGTGCCCACGACGGAGAGCGCGATGTGATGCTTCACGCCGGCCTGGCTCTCGGCCGCAAGCAGGTTGCGGCCGGCGGTGCGGAAGAACTCCAGAGCCGCGTCGTCTTCGAACGAGGGTGAGTTGGCGAGATCGATCACGACGCTGGCACCGGCGACTGCTTCCGTCAGGCCTTCACCGGTGATGGTGTTGACGCCCGTATTCGGGGCCGCCGCCAACACGTCGTGCCCCCTTTTTCGTAGCCTCTCCACCGTCTTTGATCCGATGAGGCCCGTGCCGCCAATGACGACGATTTTCATGTGCAAGTCTCCTCTTTCCGCGCGTTGGGTCGTTGGTCGAATGCCGATCGTCTCATCGCTCCGCCGCGGCTCCGGGCATTCACGGCAAGCGCATGTTCCGCCATGATGCGCGTCGGGGCCGCCACCATAATCCTTGACGTGAGGAAGAATGCGCCGGTGCGCGGCCGCCGCCTATCCAACGGTGGCATTGGTCATGCAATGCCAAAGTACAGGGTGGATCCGCCGGGTGACGAACACGCCTGATCGAGAAAACCCAAACACTGCAATCCAAGGCAGAGGTGGAATCCGCCGTCGGTGCAGATAGTCGAGGGCTGCTGGACGTGGCCAGATGAAAGCCGGAGCGAGACAAGACGCTCTCTAGCCAATGACCACCCCTGTAAAGGACAGTAAACATGACCCGTAACCTCAATAACCCGGTGGCGGCCGCCATGCTGGCATCGGCCACCGTTATGGCCGTCGTTCCGGCCGCGGCGCAGCAACTCGAACCTTCGACCCAGGCATTCATCGACAGTCTCAAGGGGGCCGAGCCGCTCTACCGGCTTACGCCCGACGGCGCGCGCGCCGTCATGACTGCCGCGCAGAAATCGGTACAGGTCCCGTTGCTCGACGTCGTCAGTCAGGATCGCGTGCTGAAGGTGGGGCCAGACGGACGCACGAATATCCGCGTGGTGCGTCCCACGGGCGCCACAGGCACATTGCCGGTCGTCATCTACATCCATGGCGGCGGCTGGGTACTGGGTGACAAGGAGACGCATGACCGGTTGATCCGCGAACTCGCCGTCGGCGCCCATGCCATCATCGTTTTCGTCGACTATGACCGTTCCCCCGAAAGCCGCTATCCGACCGCGATCGAGCAGAGCTACGCCGTTGCCAAGTATGTCGCGAATCATGCGGATGAATTCGATGCTGATGTCAGCCGCATGGCCATTGCCGGAGACAGTGTCGGCGGCAATATGACGGCTGTCGTTGCGCTGCTGGCCAAGGAGCGCAAAGGGCCGCAATTCATTGCGCAACTTCTCTTCTACCCGGTTACGGATGCCTCAATGTCGACCGCGTCCTATACCGAATTCGCTGAGGGGCCATGGCTCACGAAGAAGGCCATGTCCTGGTTCTGGGACCAGTATCTGCCGGATACCGCACGGCGCGGCGAGATCCAGGCCTCGCCGTTAAACGCGTCAACTGAGCAGCTTCACGGGCTCCCCCAGACACTCCTCATTGTCGATGAGAACGATGTTTTGCGCGATGAAGGTGAGGCCTATGGGCGAAAACTCGCGCAGGCTGGCGTTGCCGTCACCTCGCTCAGATACAATGGTACGATCCACGACTTCATGATGCTGAACCCGATTGCGACCACGCCGGCCGTGCGCGCTGCGGTTGGACAGGCAAATGGCTATCTGCGGCATGTCTTTGCCGCCCGCTGATCCGGGCGGCTCCGGCCGGCGATGACAGAAGTCGTCGCCGGTCGACGGTGTTTCTGCGATGCATGTGCCGCCTGTGGACGCTCTGGCATGAGAAGGCGCATAGAAACTTAGGCCGCGACCCTCTCGCGCACATCGGCCGGCAGTGCCTCCCAGGCGCGAACAAGCTCGCCGACGGATGTCAGCTGCATCTTGCGCATGAGATTGCCACGGTGAAGCTTGACGGTGATCTCGCTGATGCCGAGCTCGAAGGCGATCTGCTTGTTGAGGCGTCCGGCCGCGACCTCGCGCAGAACCTGGCGTTCGCGCGGTGTAAGGAGCGCGAGCTTGCTCAGATGCTCGTTCACAACCTGTAAACGCGCCCGCTGCTGGATGTCGCGCTCGACACCGGCTGCAATCGCGTCGAGCAATGTCTGGTCGCGTACCGGCTTTGTGAGAAAGTCCACGGCACCGGCCTTCATGGCCTGAACGGTCATCGGAATGTCGCCATGTCCGGTCAAAAAGATGATGGGTTTGGGGTTGCCGTGCCGGGCCAGATGATGCTGCAGATCGAGACCGCTCGCGCCCGGCATCCGCACATCGAGGATCAGGCAACCGGGCCCGTCCGGTATATCGGCATCCAGGAATTCTCGGGTCGATCCGAAAGCAGCCGGTTCGAATCCAGCCGACAGAATCAACTCGGACAGAGCCTCCCGAACGGCCGCATCGTCGTCTACAATGATGATGAGCGGCTCCTGCGTTTCGCTTGTCCTCCGGTCCAGTGACGACGGCGCCGATTTCCGCATCGGCGGCTGATCAACTATCATGTTCGTCCTCCTTTTGCTTATCGCTTAAAGCATCCTTGATGGCCGCAAGCAGAACCTTTGCATCGAAGGGCTTGCGAAAAAATCCGCTAATACCCTGGGCTCTGTTCTGATCGGCAATCTCGTGGCGGCCGGTGATCAGGAATACTGGCAGCTCCGGATGCGTCTTGTTCACCAGGTCACGCAGCTCAAAGCCGTTCGCGCCAGGCATCCCAATGTCGGTGATGAGCAAGTCAACCCCCGCCAGGCCCCGGAGGAGCAGCGCTCTCGCCGATGAAAAGCAGTGGGCGGCATAGCCGGCGGATTCCAGGAGATCCTCCAGCGACTCGAGCAGTCTTGGATCGTCATCAACAATCGCCACGATAGATCTTCGCTTGCTCATGTTCGGTGCCCTCCCGTCCGGCGGGAGTGGGTGATCGGTACTTCCAGTCTCTCTGCGATGCGCACGAGATCGGCGAGCGAGGCCGCTACCATCTTTTGCATAATGTTCCTTCTATGAATCTCGAGCGTCACCTCGCTGATACCTAGTTCAGCGGCAGCCTGCTTGTTGAGGAGGCCGCTCACCACAAGCGGCAGCACCTCGCGTTCGCGGGGTGTCAGGCCAATATAGCGCTGCCTCAACACGTCAAGGTCGGCGCGTTCCGACTTCTGTTGCCGATCGCGGGCGATCGCCGCGTGGACTGCCGACATGAGGTCCGCGTCACTAAAAGGCTTGGTGAGGAAATCCACGGCACCTCGCTTCATCGCGCGTACCGAAGAGGGGATGTCGCCATGACCGGTTATGAATACTATCGGCGGATGATCGTCGTCAGCGATCTCTTTCTGCAGTTCGAGGCCGTTGATATCCGGCAGTTCGATGTCGAGGATGAGGCAGGCGGGGACGTCCGGCTTGTCCGCGTCGACAAATCCCCGTGCCGATCCGAACCCGATTGTGCGTATGCCGTGCGAGGCCAAGAGCTCACCAAGCGCCTCGCGGATGCGTTCATCGTCGTCAACGATGTAGACCATATAATCGTAAGTTGTCATAACGCCATATTCACTTCAGCAGGCAATGTAAAGATGAACGTCGCGCCCTGTGGTTCGTTCCTTTCGGCCCATAAGCGCCCGCCATGCGACTCGACGATCGAGCGGCAGATGGCGAGCCCCATGCCCATTCCGTGCTCTTTCGTCGTGAAGAACGGTTCGAAGACGCGCTCGGCATCCGTGAAGCCCCTTCCGGCATCACGGACCTGCACGCGGATTGCATCAGGCCCGTCGCGGCATGTGCTTATCTGCAGCACACCGGCGCCATTCACCATAGTGTCCATCGCTTCGATACCATTGCGGATTAGGTTGACGATCACCTGCTGAACCTGGACGCGATCGAGCGCTATCGACGGCAAATCCGGCGCCAGATTTACCCTGATGCGGATATTTCTCGCGGCCGCCTCGTCAGCTATCAGTCGACAGACTTCACCAATCAGGCGATTGACGTCTTCGGGCGACCTCGCATGGGGCGTGCTCCGGAAAAGCGCGCGTATGCGGTTGACGACGTCCGCGGCCGCGTTGGCATCACGCGTGATCCGCTCGGCCGTGACCTTTGCGCGATCGACGTTCGGCGGTTCGGCGGAAAGCCACCGCTGGCAGGCGTGGGAATTGGCAACAATCGCCGCCAGCGGCTGATTCACTTCGTGCGCGATCGAGGCCGAAAGCTCGGCGAGACTGGCGGCCTGAGTGGCCCGTGCGAGCTTGTCGGATGCGCGCCGCAACGCCTCCTGAGCACGCACCTCGTCGTCGATGTCGGTGGAGACCCCGTACCATTGCGCGATTTCTCCATCCTCATCGCGCCGAGGTTCAATCCTGCACTCGGCCCACCGATAGATGTTGTCCGTCTCGCGCCAGCGAAACCGCATGACCGATCCGATGCCGGTTTCAAAGCAATTCTGCAGCGTGCGCAGCACTGTCGCAGCGTCCTCGGAATGAATGAGTGCTTGTACGAATTTCTCGACACGCGGCTCCTCCAGGGGGTCAAAGTCCTTGAGGACAGTGCGAAAGTAGTCCTGGTAGCGTTTGTTGAAATAGATCGGTCCGCCCTTGGGAGTCATGCTCCAGATGCGGACCGGCACGGCATCGATCATCTGTTGGAGTCGGCGCTCGCTCTGGCGAAGCGCCTGTTCGGCATGCATCTGATCGTCTATGTCATGGCAGAGGCCGAACCATTGAACAACACGCCCGTCCTGGTCACGCAGAGGCTCGGCGCGGCCCGACATCCAGCGGTAAGCGCCATCCCAACGGCGCATGCGATATCGCATGGCAAAGGTCTCGCCAGTCTTGAGCGAGTGGGTAAGCGAATCTGACACCGACTGGACATCATCCGGATGAAAGGCAGTCTCGAATACCGCTTCCATCTGACGTTTGTCGGACAGGTCCAGGCCGAGGAAATCCGCCATGTGCTTATTGGCGAGCGTCGTTTCGCCGTCAGGTGTCAGGCGCCATAGATTGCTGGGCACCATATTTACGAGCAGCGAAAGCTCCCGCTCGCGCTCGCGCAAGGCCTCTTCAGCGTGCACCTGATCGTCTATGTCGTGGCAGAGGCCGTACCACTGGATGACGCTTCCATTCTGATCCCGCATCGGTTCCGCGCGGCTCGACATCCAGTGATAGGCGCTGTCGGCGCGGCGCAGGCGATACCTCATGGAAAAGGGTGCGCCGGTGGCAAGGCAGCGACTTAGCGTGTCCTTGACCTTCGCAGCGTCGTCCGGATGTATGACGGTGCTGATAACCGCCTCCAGCCGGCTCATACCCGCCTTCTCCATATCTGTTACATCCAGACCGAGGAAATCGACCATGCGCTTGTTGAAGAAAATCGGCTCGCCGTCCGGTGTCAGCCGCCAAAGATGGCTCGGAACCATGTCCACGAGTTGCGAGAGCTCCCGTTCCCGTTCTCGTAGCGAAGCCACCGCCAGGTGGTGCTGCCGGGAAATTGCGGCCACGATAAGCGCCGAAGCGGCCGAGATGGCCAAGAAGAGCTGCAGCATGATCTGATTGTGCTTCTGGGACTCGGGGTCGCCGGCAAATTGGCTGGCGCCGGAAAGCGTAAACGCTGCCGTGATAAGAGCGAGGAGGATCAGGGTGACGGCGGCGCCTTTGAACTCAAAGCGCACCGCTGCCCAAAGAAGAGGCGGCATGATGATGTAGGCGAAAGGCAAGTAGCCGCTCAAGGAAAGGGCGGCGACTGCAAGAAAGATGAGCCCCAGGACACAAGCTTCGATCCACCGCGTGGCCGAGAGGTGAGCTTCGCCATGCCAGTTTTGAAACACGACCAATGCCAACGGCGCTACGATCAGGACTCCGGTGGCGTCACCGATCCACCAGAGAGGCCAAGCCGCCGCGAAGGATTGCATGCCAAACCACGCAAGGGTAGCGCTTCCCACCGTTGCGCTTATAAGCGGCGCGATTCCGGCGCCCAGTACGACCAGTGCAAGAATGTCCTGCAAAGTTTCAAGCCGTACCGGCTGCCGGCAGGCCCGATTCACGAGCCATGCCCCGGCCGCCGCTTCAAGCGCATTGCCGATATTGAGGAGGACGGCAACAGGCAACGGATTGTGGAACCACAGGATATTGGCGAACAGTTCGGCCAGGAGGGCGCCCAAAACCCACCAGGGCCAGCTGCGCCTGGAGGCGAGGATGAGCGTTGCCATGAAAAGTCCGCTCGGCGGCCAGATGGAAATGCCTGTTCCGGGTACAATGGCGAGTAACTGAGCGAAGCCGCAAGCCAGCACATAGGCTACGATAAAAAGGCTAAGGTGCAGGAATTGGGGACGGTGCGACCAGATCCATATCATCGGCTGCTCCTACCGGAAATGAAGTCTAGGATCGGCGCCTCGTGTATCACATGTCCTCACTGGCCGGATTGGCGAACTGAGGACCACCCTAGCCCCGCCATGCGCCATGCGCATCTCATGGAAAGCCATGTATTGCGCACGATCGTGCCGATGCCTGGTTCGCTTTCAATGTGAAGGGCGTCCGGATGCCGCCTCCCACCAACGTTTGCGCGCGATCATCCGTGTTCGAGCACGATCATCTATGCTCGCGACAGGGCTACCATAGACCTTCGCATTGCATGACCGACGCTTCCGTTCGGTAGAGGCGCAGGCCGGGACGGCGCAACCTCCTCCGCACACGCCGGCTGGCCGACCATGGAGGCGGGTGCCAATCCAGGGGGCAGCGGCGGAGGTGGCCAATACGGCCGTTGGTTAGGCGGTCAGCAGGAGACAAACATGGACAATACCTCACAGCCCTCAGTCAAGCACTGCGCCAGCGTCGTGAACGCGAAGTACACTGGCGATAGACCAGGGCCCGAGTTGGTTCCGTCGCGCTACGTGCACCGGGTCGGCGAGATTGACGTAATGGTGGTCAGCGATGGGGTGCTATCGCTGCCAAGCGCGATGCTGGGCCACAACGCCGACCCCGCCGTCCGGGCGGCCTGGCTGGAGGACATGTTCCTGCCGCCGGACGTGCTCGAATGGGCACTGAACGTGGTCGTGGTGCGTAGCGGAGGCCGGACCATACTCATCGACGCTGGGATGGGGATGGAGTTCCCGGACTTGAAACGGGCCGGGCAGTTGATCCATCGACTGAAGGACGCCGGCATCGATCTCGCAGCCGTGACCGACGTGGTGCTGACCCATATGCATATGGACCATGTTGGGGGGCTGCTCGTCGATGGGGTGAGGGAGCGGCTGCGTCCGGACCTGCGGATCCACGTGGCGGCCGCCGAGGCCAAGTTCTGGGAGGCGCCCGATTTCTCCCGCGTCTCCATGCCGCCGGGATTCCCGGACGCACTCAGGCGGACGGGCACGCATTTCTTGAAAGAGTACGGCAGCCAGCTGCGGACGTTCGAGAACGAGTACGAGGTGGCGCCTGGCGTGCATGTCCAGCGCACCGGTGGCCACACGCCCGGCCACAGCGTTGTTCGCCTGGCGTCCGGCGGCGACCGGCTGACATTCGCCGGCGACGCCGTATTCCAGGTCGGGTTCGATCATCCCGACTGGTACAACGGCTTCGAGCACGATCCCGAGGAGGCGGCCCGCGTCCGGGTCAAACTTTTGCGGGAGCTGGCGGCGAACCGCGAGTCGCTGGTGGCCACTCACCTGTCATTCCCGTCCGTCTGCCATGTGGCGGTCGCCGGCGATGCCTTTCGTTGGGTGCCGGGTCCCTGGGAGTACTGAGCGAGAACCATCGCGCCATGATCGTCTGTTCGTGCAATGTGTTGAGCGATCACGATGTCCGCTCCGCCGTCGAGGCGGAGCAGACGCGCTCGACCAGCCGGGTCTATGGCTGTCTCGGCTGCAGCGCTCAGTGCGGCCGCTGCGCGCGCACCGTCCGCCGCATCATGGACGAGGCGCTCGGCAGCGCCCATGCGGCGTCCTGCAATGGACGTGCGCGGTCCTCAGAACCCTGACTCGCCCGCTGCCGGCCGGCCTTCCTCGAGTACTGAGCGCTTATCGGCAGGCCTGCTTGACGATGACCGTCATTCGTGTGCACTCCTCCGTGAAAGCGTGTGCGCCATACGGGCACTCAACGCCAGCAACAGGAACAGGGTCGCAGAGAATGAAACGGCGGGTCTCATGGTCGATAAAAGCGAGAGCCATGCCGGCGAAGCCATACTCCCCATCCGGTTCTCGACCTATGATCTTCGCCGCCGCACTCCTGGCCGCCGGCCTTTTCGCCGGGCCGGCCGCCGCGGCCGTATCCTGCGATATCGGGACGAGCCTTGTGTGCAGCGATCCCGCCTTGCTGGCCCTCAATGAGGATCTGGCGGCGCGCGAGGCCCTGCTGGCCCGGGCGCCGATGCATCAGGCCTTTCGCAGCGAACTCGAGGCGGCCAATGCGGAATGGGAGGCGGACCTCGATGATTGCACTTCGGCGAGCAACGCCGTGGCCTGTTATAAGAAGCGGCTCACCCAGCGCATCGCCATGCTGGGCCTGCTGAACCGGCTGTTCGCCGGTCCGCATCTGCCTGGCGATGCGGTCAAGGCCTGCACCGCCCGCGGCCAAGCTTCCGGCGCGTGCTACGAGACGCTCTTCGCCGGCGCCGACACCGTCTATGCGATCACCGCGCGTGCTTTCGAGACCTCGCTTGCCGCCGTCAATATCCAGACGCCCACATCTCCCGATGGCGGCAGCCAGGCCTTGACCGCCGAAGACGCGTTCCGCGCCTGGCGCACCGCCGAATGCACGGCGCTGGGCCAGAGCCCGATGGTGGACCGCGGCGATGCGGGTGGCGTGATTGCCTGCCAGGTCGAGCTCACCTGGAAACAACTGGCGACATTGGCGCGGCTCCTGGGGCGCAAGCCGCACTGGTCGGAACGCGTCGCCGATTACGCGCCGAGCTTTCGTGCCTGTCTGGACAAAGGGCGTGAGGAGGATGTCGATCTGCGCATCATCGACGTCCTTGCCTCCGATAGCGGTGATGTCATCCGGCTGATGGGATCGCGCGGACGCTATGATTGCAAGGCCGTGGGGGAGACCGTGTCGGCCTTCGCGCCGGCAGGGGGCGCACAGCGCGGCCCGGCGAAGCGGAGGCAATCTTCGTTCCTGTCCAGGGACAACGACGTCCTGAAACTGTACTGGCGAGCCCGGGCGGCAAGCCGGCAGACTGCTATGAGACGCAAGCCATCATTGCCGCAGAAGCCAGGCTTTCGGGTTGGATAGCGGTCTCGCTATGCGATTGACGCCAAGATGGCGCTAAAAGAAATCCGGCAAAGTGCGAGAACTTTGCCGTCCAAGTCTAAGTCGGTACTTAAAGCGGCTTGAGATTGACGGCAGAGCTCTTGCCCCGCTTAGGATCCTGTTGCAGCTCGAAGGAAATCTTTTGGCCTTCATTCAGCCCGGTCAAACCCGAGCGCTGCACTGCCGAAATATGTACAAACACGTCAGCGCCCCCACTCTCCGGCTGTATAAAACCGAAGCCCTTGGTGGTGTTGAACCATTTAACCGTGCCAACCGGCATATTCGTCCTCCACTCCTTCACAGCCAATGGGCTGCGACGGCGTAAGATAAGGGAATTTTCGAACAGTGCAACTTGATACTATTCAAACCCCAGTCGTCCCCGTCGCCCGCCCTTCCGGCGTTTGCGCAATGTGAGCGTGCTGACCCGCTCCGGCAAGTTCGTCATTATCTCGCGCCGTTCGGCGGAAGTCATGCCGAGCCAGCCTCCGATTTCCCCACGCGTCCTGCCGCAGCCGACGCAAAACCCGGTGTCCGGGTCGATCACGCACACTTTGATGCAGGGTGTCTCGATCTCTTGCGAAGTCAGCGCGTTCATGGGGGCAAGATAAGCTTGTCTAGGGACATTTCAGGCGTGGAAAGCGGCATCGTTGTGATGGAAAACGCCCTGCACCGCAACAGCTATTCCGCGCTAATCCCGCAGATAAAGGACGCCGTTTTCGATCCTGAAGCTGGACAGGCGGCCGAGGAAGCTCATGCCCAGAAGCGATCCCCGCATGGCGCCTTCAGGCAACACCAGCCCGTCGACGTCACGCACGCGGACATTGTCCACCTCGACGCGGCGCAGCGTGACACGGGCGGCTTTCACCACGCCATTGGCGGTGTTGACCGGGATGTCGAAATCGAGCCCGCGCGGCCTCAGCCCCGCTTTGTCGGCATCCTCATAGGAGAGGGCCACGCCCGTGGCGCCCGTATCGACCATGACCAGGATCGTCGCGCCGTTGATCTCGGCCTCGGCGACATAGTGGCCATTGCGGTCGGCCTTGAGCTCGGTGGCGGCGAGAAGCTGCGGCATGTCGATCGTCGGCCTGAGGGCGCTTACCGAACGCTGGTCCTTGTAGACTTCGTGGGCCGCGGCGGCCGCGATCACGGCAATGATCGGCAATGCGACACTGAGCCGGCTGATCAGGCGCGTGGCGAACAGCAGGGCCGCCAGTAAGGCGAAACCGGTGATCCAGATCATCGTTCCTCGACGCCTGTTGAGACTGTTCAGTCAGTCTTGCCTAGTCGGTGATCAACGAGCGGTAAAAGCGAATGCGCCGCTGGAGTTCGTGGTTAAGAGAAACTTGCCGCAGCCGTCAAGATCATCGCCGTCTCGCTCACAAACTGGATGGCCCCGCAGGCATCGCCGCTATGGCCGCCGATCTGGCGCAGGCTGAGGAGCCGGAAAAGCGAGGCGGCGGCGGCGCCGGCGCCGATGATGAGCAGGGCTGGAACAAGACCCAGGCTTGCCAGGAGGACGACAAAGGCGAGCAGTCCCCCCCACAGCAGGGCGCTTCTGGCGGTGAAATCGGAGGGCTGGCCGACCGCATGGGCGACCCCGTCCCGGCGGGCGGGCGGCGTCGAGGCCATGAACCAGACGATGATCGCTCGGGACAACGCGCCCGTCGCGATAAGCAGCGCCACGATATGGAGGGCGGGGCCCGGGGCGAGGGCGGCGAGGCTCGCCGACTTGACCAGAAGGCCCAGGACCAGCGCCAGGACGCCATAGGTCCCGATATGACTGTCGCGCATGATGGCCAGCTTGCGCTCGAGATCGCGGCCGCCGCCGAAGCCGTCTGCGGTGTCGGCCAGACCGTCTTCATGAAGCCCGCCCGTAAGCAGGGCCATAATCGCCAGCATAAGGCCAGCAGCGGCCAAATCGGGAAGCCCCAGGGCGGCGAGGCCTGCAAGCAAAAGCCCCGCCACGGCCCCGATCAGGGCGCCCGCCAGCGGAAATGCCCGCATCGCGTCGGCAAGCGACACGAAAGGCAGGCCGGAAGGCATCGGCAGGCGGGTCAGGAAGCCGAGGCAGGCGCCGAGATCGGCGGCCCAGCCCCTCACAATGTCGGTTCCGGAACTACGGGAAGTCATGGCGTAGTCATTATGCGGCGGCTATGAGCTTCGCAACAGCTCGACGACAGGGAAAAAGATGAACACGACGACCGGCCTCCCCTTTGACGACATCCGCCGCCTGCTCAAGGACATGCCGGCCCCTGATGAGGAAGCGGCCGCGGCCGTCAGGGCCCGGGACGGGCGGCTCACCAAACCGCCAGGATCGCTCGGGCGGATGGAAGGGATCGCCGAGTGGCTGGCCCGCTGGCAAGGCCGCCATGCTCCCCGGGTGGAGCGCCCGGTGGTCGCCGTCTTCGCCGGCAATCATGGTGTGGTGAAGCAGGGGGTGGCGGCCTATCCCCAGGCGGTGACCAGTCAGATGGTGGCCAATTTCCAGGCCGGCGGGGCGGCGGTGAACCAGATCTGCAAGAGCTTCGAACTCGGCCTCAAGGTCTTCGAGCTCGCCCTCGAGACGCCGACCCAGGACATCACCGAGGCGGCGGCGATGGAGGAGGCCGAATGCGCCGCGACCATGGCTTACGGCATGGAGGCGGTGGCCGGCGGGGCCGATCTCCTTTGCATCGGCGAGATGGGCATCGGCAACACCACCATTGCGGCCGCCATTTGCCATGCGCTCTATGGCGGCGAGGCGGAGGACTGGGTGGGGCCGGGCACCGGCGTCGATCAGGCGGGCCTCAAGCGCAAGGCGGATGCGGTGCGCCGCGCCGTCGCCTTCCATGCCGGTCATCTCAAGGATCCGCTGGAGGTGCTGCGCCGCCTCGGTGGGCGCGAGCTCGCCGCCATGGCGGGCGCAATCCTGGCGGCGCGCCATTCCAAGGTGCCGGTCCTGATCGACGGCTATGTGGCGAGCGCCGCCGCGGCTACCCTGCATGCGCTCGACCCCGCGGCCCTCGATCATTGCCTTGCCGCCCATTGCTCGGCGGAGCCCGCGCATCGCGAGCTCTTGCGGCGTCTCGGCCAGGCCCCCTTGCTCGACCTCGGCATGCGTCTGGGGGAAGGCTCAGGCGCGGCGCTGGCCGCCGCCCTGGTCAAGGCCGCGGCCGATCTTCACAATGGCATGGCGACCTTCGAAAGCGCCGGCGTCAGCGACAAGGAAGCTTGAGACGCATCGGCTCGAAAAGTTCATGGCCGCCCAATGAGGCGGCCATCCATTTGCGAGCAAGCCGATGCGGAAGATAACCTAGCTCGTGATGGCGATGAGCTTGCGCTGACTGGGCGAGGCGGCGGATTGGGTGAAGCCGGGGCGCGGCCCGCTCAAGACCCGCGTCACCGGGAAGATGACGGTCGCCTCTGTCCCCAGTCCCGGCTTGCTGCGCAGCGTGAGCGAGCCGCCATGCATGGTCATGAGGCCCTTGACGATGGGCAGGCCGAGGCCGGCGCCGTCTACCGCTTTCTTCACCGCAAGCGATCCGCGCGAGAAGGCCTCCATCGCCGTCGCGATTTCCGCTTCCGGCATGCCGGGGCCGTTGTCGACGATGCTGACCGCGATTTCGCCGCTCTCGTGATGACGGGCAATAACGGTGATGTGGCCGCCATCGGGCGAGAATTTCGCGGCATTCGACAGGAGATTGATCCAGATCTGCCGCACCGAGCGGCGATCGGCCATGATCTTCGGCAGATGGGCGGGTATGTCGAAGTCGAGCGTCTGCGCTTTCTCGGTGAGCTTGTAGGAGACGAAGTTTCGCACGTCCTCGAGCGTCTCGGAAATGAGCAGCGGCTCGGCATTCATGTCGCGCCGTCCGGCTTCGATGCGGGTCAGATCGAGGATGTCGTTGACGAGGCTCAGGAGATAGCTTCCCGAGTCGTGGATGTCGTTGGCATAGGTTCTGTAAGCGGCGACCTCGTGGCGGCCGAACATCTCGCGGCCGATGATCTCCGAGAAGCCGAGAATGGCGTTGAGCGGCGTGCGCAATTCATGGCTCATGGTAGCGAGGAATTGCGACTTGGCCGTGCTCGCTTCTTCGGCGCGCAGCTTCTCGCGCAGCGCTTCAGCCCTCGCGATGTCGGACTTGTCGCGCTCGACCATGAGCTTGGCGACGAGTTCCTCCTTCTGCGCCTTGAATATCAGCATGTCGCGCGCCGTGTCCTGCAGCTTGCGCGCCACGACGACGAAGAAGACCTGGCATCCGATCGCCAAGGCGCCCAGGCCCGCATACAGATAGCCGGGTTCGGTGAGGCAGCGCAGCGCCAGCGCGAAGGTCATGAGGCCGGTGCCGGCGATGATGATCGGCATGAAGTTCGCCGAGATCATGATGCGCACCGCGATGACCGCCATGAGGCTGGCGATGATGTAGATGTGCTCGAGATCGCTGGCATTGTCCCACAGCAGGAAGAGCGGCAGCGACCAGGCGGCGGCGGTGAAGAACTCCGACGCCGTCAAAATTCCCAGCCATTCGGTGAACTGGGACTTCTTCGGTTTGGCCCTGAGATAGATGCGGCACAGGACGAACTGGATGATCTGGCAGCCCAGCGCCGCGCCGAGCCAGGCGATCGACTGCCGCCACGGCGTCCACAGAAGCGTCATCAGCGCGAAGAGGGCGGCGAAGCAGGGCAGGGCCAGCACGACCCTGATCTGGTTGCGCACATAGAGCGTCAGGAGATCGCGTTCCCACGGAAGGGTCTCGCCATCACCGATGACAAGGCCATCGGCTGCGGCGGCAGGAGCAGTCATTGCGTCCGGTTTCAGCATGGCGGCCTACGGATATCACCCTGTGGAGCACTTCCCGGCCTTGCCGGGCGGCGCTTACGTCGTCCCGTGTCGCAGGATAGGGAAAGCGGCTTAAAGCCGCCTTCGCGAAAACGCTAAAAATGCGCTTATGTATTTACCATGCCGGAAAGCTTTGAGAGCCTGAGCGCACGAATGAGGGCCTGCCGAATCTGCGTCGAGACGCCCAAAGGGCGTCCCTTGCCGCACGCGCCCCGCCCGGTTTTTCAAGCCAGTTCAACGGCGAAGCTCCTGATCGCGGGGCAGGCGCCGGGAACCCGGGTGCATGCCTCAGGCCGTCCTTTCACGGACCCTTCCGGCGTCAGGCTCAGGCAGTGGCTCGGCATCGATGAAACCCTCTTTTATGATGAACGCCATGTTGCGGTGATCCCCATGGGCTTCTGCTTTCCCGGCCAGGATGCCAAGGGGGGCGACCTGCCGCCGCGCCCGGAATGCGCGCCCGCCTGGCGAGCGAAGCTGCTCGCGCATCTCAAGGCGATCGAGCTCATCATATGTCTCGGCCGCCCGGCGCAGCTCTGGCATCTGGGCGCTCTCGCTGGCAGCGACTTGACATCGGCGGTCAGGAACTGGCGTGAGGCCTATGCACAGACGCCGCGCATCCTGCCTCTGCCTCATCCTTCCTGGCGCAACAATGGCTGGCTCAGGAAGAACCCCTGGTTCGCCGAGGAGCTGCTGCCGGTCCTGCGCCATGACGTAGCAGACCTTTTCCCGGCGCATGGGGTGGTTTGACTTTGGCCTTTCATGCGCTAAGCCGAAGTCATGGAGAAGTCATGGAAAAGATCACACGCGAACAGATATTGACGGCTCTCGGCAGGCTTGCTGTGCCCGGTAGCGGACAGAGCCTTGTCGAGGCGGGGCTGATCAGCGACATCGTCATCGCCAATAACCGGGTGATGTTCGCGATCACGGCGGATCAGGCCAATATGCCCGCGATGGAGCCGTTGCGCCGCGAGGCCGAGCGTATCGTCGCGGCTCTGCCGGGCGTCGAGAAGGCCATGGTGGCGTTGACCGCCGAGCGCAAGCAGGCGCCGCCCAAGACCGCCAATCTGAAGGCCGGTATTCCGGGCTTGCGCCATATCGTGGCGGTGTCATCCGGCAAGGGCGGCGTCGGCAAGTCGACCATGGCGGTCAATCTGGCGGTCGCCCTCAAGGCCAATGGCCTGCGGGTGGCGGTTCTCGATGCCGATGTCTATGGACCATCGCTGCCAAAGCTCCTTGGCATCATGGGCAAGCCCAAGGCGGCGGACATGCAGGGCAAGCTCATGCAGCCGATGGAGGCCTATGGGCTGAAGGTCATGTCGATGGGCTTCCTCGTGCCTGAAGACACGCCGATGATCTGGCGCGGGCCGATGGTGATGTCCGCCTTGATGCAGATGCTGCGCGATGTGACCTGGGGCGAGATCGACGTCATGATCGTCGACATGCCGCCCGGTACCGGCGATGCCCAGCTGACCTTGGCGCAGCAGACCCCGCTTTCCGGCGCCGTGATCGTCTCGACGCCGCAGGACCTGGCGCTTCTCGATGCCCGCAAGGGGCTCAACATGTTCCGTAAGGTGAATGTGCCGGTGCTCGGGATCATCGAGAATATGAGCTACTTCATCTGCGGGAAATGCGGCGAGCGCCATGAGATTTTCGGTCACGGCGGGGCGCGCGCGGAGGCCCGCAGGCTTGGCGTGTCGTTTCTGGGCGAGGTGCCCCTCGACATGGAGGTGCGCGCCCGCTCGGACGCCGGCGAACCCATCGTGGCGACCATGCCGGATGGCCCGCATGCGGCGATCTTCAAGAAGATTGCCGAGGAAGTCTGGTCCCAGATCGAGGCCGGAACCAGCCGAAAAGCCCCGCGTATCGTCATCGAGGATTAGTCGGACTTTCCTTGATAAAGCTTGATCTTAGCTGCTGGTAACGCAAGATTTACCATATGTTCGCTTTAATTGGGCGAATCGAGTAGTCGTGAAGGGGCCAACAATGTCGAAACTGATGATCATCCTGGGCATCATCGTCGCCGCAGCGGGCGCGGTGTTGGGAGCGTTGATCTATGTTTCGCCGGGCGAGATGCAGGTTCGCGGGCTGACCTTCGATGTCGCCGCGATTCTGCTTGTCGGCGGCCTGGGCCTCGTCGGCCTCGGCGGCGTCATTGCCGCCATGGAGAAGACGACGGTCGCCACGCGCGATCTGCGCGCCTGGCTGGCCGGCCAGGACAACGGACAGGTTGCCGTGGTGACGGCTGCCGCAGCGACCACCGCCGCGTCGGAACTCGCTGTTGAAACGATAACGCCACCGACCTTCACGGTGCCGACGCCCGTCGTCGAGCCGCCCTCGTCGGTGAGCAAGCTCGAGGCGATGGTTCAGGAATCGCGCCTCGGCACCGATCGCGCTGTAGCCGAAACGCGGGAGACGATCGCCGCCATCGACAAGGCGAACAGCGAGCTGAAGCAGGCGCTCGGCAGTGTATCCGAGCCCGAACCTGAACCGGAAGCTGCCCCCGCACCTGAGGCCCCGGTCGTCGAAGCGACGGAGGAGGCCGAGGATACGCAGCTCTTCGTCGTCGAGGAGCGCCTGATCAGGGGCCGCCCGGCGCGCGTTCTCTCCGACGGTACTGTCGAGGCGGAAACCGACGACGGCTGGATGCGGTTCGAAAATCTCGAGCATCTCGAGGAATATCTCGACGCCATGTCGCCCGGGCAGGCTTAGTTCAAGGCCAAAAAGCCTTTTACACCGCGGTGCCGCGCGGCATCAGCTCATAGGGCGGTTTCCAGCCGGGCAGCGCCCTGATGCGGTCGAGCCATTTCATGACGTTGATATTCTCTTCGAGCGGCACCGGCAGTTCCTCGCCATAGAACAGATATCCGCACAAGGAGAGGTCGGCGATGGTGGCGCGCTTGCCGACGATGAAGGGCTGGTTCGCCAGATGCTGGTCGAGAATCTTGAGCGCCGAGACCGCTCTCGGTCTCAGGAACTCGGTCACCGGCGTTTCGCCGGTCTTGGCGAAACTGATGTGGAATCTGAGCGTCGCCAGATAGCTCGTGAACTTGTGGTTATCGAACAGGATCCAGCGCCAGATCTCGCGCCGCTCGTCCTCGCTCTTGGCTCCGAACTTACGCGTCTGCTCGGCAAGATAATCGAGGATGACGCCTGACTGCGTGAGCTTGAGCCCCTTGTGGCCGAGGATGGGGACTTCGCCCATTTCATTGGCACCGGCGCGGAATTCCGCCCGGCGCGTCTCGCCATTGAAATAGTCGACCCAGATGGGCGCCCAGTCGCTGCGCGAAAGCTCCAGCATGAGTGCCGCCTTATAGGCGTTGCCCGACTCCCCGAAGCAGTGAAGTGTGTATTCGGCCATTCTCCCCCTACCTCACATCGAGCACGCTGGTGCGCGCGCCGCGCACCACATCGCTGGCTTTCGACCCCTTGAAGATGCGCTGAAGCCGCGAGCGCCCCTCATCGGTGACCACGATGATGCGGTAGCTCGACCCCGTCTCGATGATCTCATCCACCGTGTCGCCGACCGCGGTGCGCGTGTCGGTGACGGTGATCTTCATCGCTTTGAGCAGGGCCTTGGCATTGGCGACGGCTTCCTCCGCCGCCGGGCGTGACGCCTCGTCGGGTGCCACCGAGAAGAGTGTGATCGAGGCGCCCTGCATATGGGCGAGCACGGCGGCGCGGCGCACCGCCTGCATGGAGCGCGACGAACCGTCGGTGCAGATGAAGAAACCTTCCTTGTCGAGGCTGGGGCGCGCCACCAGCACGGAGCAGGAGGCATGCGTGACCACTTCCTGGACGACGCCGGTGCCGAACCAGGCCTTGAACTCGCTGCGCCAGCGCGACGGTTCGCCGAGGACCATCAAATTATAAGGCCCGAGCTCATATTGATCGAGGATCCCATGGGCGGCATCGGGCGCCGTCTTGAGCTTGAGCACGACGCTTCTCCCCTTGGGGCTCCGGTATTCCACTTTGGTGTCGCCGGCCGGGTCGCCCCAGGCGTCCTGATGGCTCGCTTCCTGCGGCCAGCTTTCGACGTCGATGCCTTCTTCCTTGAGGATTTCGAGCGAGCGCTTGAGATCGCGCACCCCCGGGAGCTCGAAGCCCGATTCCATCATGTTCTGTCGCGCAATTCGTAGTTGCAGGCCGCCCGACCACAAGGCCTGGTCGATCGGGCGCACATAAAGGACGATGATATCGCATTCGTCATTGACGGCGAGGCGGGCGGCGAAGGTGACGGTGATGAAGGATTCCTCGGTGCCGTCGATGCAGGCGAGGATGCGGAAACGGTTGCGCCGCTGCTGGCGCAGATTGTGCAACGTCTTCTGGACCGCGCGTTCCTGCCGGTCGCTGAGCTTGGTGCGCGTGAACAGCATCGAATCCTCTCGCTGGACCTACTCTAACGCGCGATGAAAGGCCAATAAAGGCTTGCGAGGGCGAGCAGGATAATGACCGAGACGATCATCATGCGCGAGCCGATGGTGAAGAAGTCGCGCCCCTTGAGATAGCCGGAAGCGTAGATGATGGTGAAGGCGGGTTGCGCCGCGGGCGTCAGATAACCGAAGGCCGAGGAGATGGCGGTGATGAATCCGACGATGATCGGATCCTGCCCCGCCACATGGGCGGTATTGAGCACGATGGGACCCAGGACCGCGACGGCGGCGCCGGCCGTCATCGTGTTCGACACGCCAATGGTGAGGAGCGAGATGGCGGTGTTGAAGCCAAGGCCGCTGCCGGCGCCGACATTCTGCAGAACGTCAAGGAAGCTCTTGGCCACCCAGTCGGCGGCCCCCGTATCCGTCATCTCGACGCCGAGCGAAATCGCCGCCGCATACAGCAGGACGACGCCCCAGTTGACGCCCGCATTGATGTCTTCCCAGCGCACCAGGCCCAAGACCAGGAAGGCGGACACGCCGAGCAGAGCGATGACGCCAAGCCCGAGTTGCTCCGACAGGAAGATCCAGCCGAAGATGGTCAGGCAGAAGATCAGGATGGTGAGCCAGCCCGAGGGTTTGAGAGGACCGTCCATAATGACCTGGGTCCTGAGCCTGGAGACGGCGCGCGACATGTCGGTCGTCTCCGGCTTGAAAGTGTAGACCAGGAGCGCCGCCACGATCGGCAGCCGGATCAGGAACATCGGGAAGGCGTAGATCGACCAGGTCAGGTAATCCATCAGATAGCGGCGGGTCTCGGGGTCCAAGGGGTCGTAGAACAGGTCCTTCCAGTAGGAGATGATGATAGCGTTGCGGGCGCCGCCCGAGGGCGTGGCGACGCCGGCGATCGAGCAGCCATAGGCGATCGAGAACAGGATGACGGCGGCGAGATTGCGCACCTTCTTGGGGTCCTGCGAGGTCAGGGTGATGAGCGTAACACCCACCGGCAGCATCATGGCGGCGACCGTGTGCTCGCCGATGAAGGCGGCGATGGCGCCGCAGACCGCGGTGATGCCGAAGCTGATCCAATAGACGTTGGTGCCGGTCATCTGCACGATCGCCCAGGCTATGCGCTTGTCGAGGCGTTGCTTCACGATCGCGACCGCCAGCATCAGCGAGCCCATGATGAACAGCACCGAATCGGTCATCAGGCTCTGCGCCACCTTGGTGGGGTCGACTTTGAGCAGCACCACCTGGCCGATGATGATGAGAAGCGGCACGGTGGGCAGCGGCACCGCTTCCGTCACGAACAGGATGGTCGCAACGACCGACATCGCGAGCACGATCTGGCCTTCCTCGGTGAGGCCCGAAGGCGTTGGGGCGATCATCAGGAGGAAGCCGACCAGCAAGGCGATGAAGAACCAGCGCCGGGTCCAGAAGAAATTCAGGTCGATATTCTGACGCACCAGCAGATAGCGCTGGTAGCCGCGGCGCTGGAAGCGCGTCAGCCGCTGGCTCGGTTCATGCGCCTGCAGGCTGTCGCGTGGGAGTGAGAAACTGGCAGCCGCTTGCGTCATTCCGCAGCCCTTGCCGAATGATTGTGGCGCATGAGAGACTGCATCAGGTCCCGCTTCGGGAAATTGTCTTTCAGGTCTTGTAGATGAAAAATATTGACGATGTTTTGCAGGGTATCGATGGCGCCCTGGACGAAAGTATCGCGCGCCTTTTCGAGCTGCTCAGATTTCCCTCGGTCGGCACCGATCCGGCTTTTCACGGCGCCTGCCGTGACGCAGCGGCATGGCTCGTGCGCCTGCTCAGCGGCATGGGATTCCAGACGCGCATGGACGAGACCACCGGCCAGCCGGTCGTTGTGGCTGAATATGCGCCCAAGGGCGTGCCGTCCCATGCGCCTCGCATCCTGTTCTACGGCCATTACGATGTTCAGCCACCCGACCCGCTGGACTTGTGGGAAAGCCCGCCTTTCGAGCCCCAGCTGCGCAAGGGTGCGGATGGTGAAGCGCGCATCTTTGCCCGCGGTGCCTGTGACGACAAGGGCCAACTCATGACCTTCCTGGAGGCCAGCCGCGCCTGGATCAAGGCCAAAGGCGGCCTGCCTTTCCACCTCACCGTACTTCTCGAAGGCGACGAGGAGGGTGATTCTACTCATCTCGATCGTTATGTCGCGAAGAACCGCGCGCGGCTCAAGCCCGATATCGTCTTCATCTGCGATACCGGCATGTGGGACGCCAGGACGCCCGCCATCACCACGCGGCTGCGCGGCTGCATCGCCGAGGAGATCGTCATTTCGGGGCCCTCCAAGGATTTGCATTCGGGCTATTACGGCGGTGCTGCCCGCAACCCCATTCGCGTCCTGACAAAGATCCTGGGCGAGTTGCATGACCGCAATGGCCGGGTGACGCTGCCCGGCTTCTATGATGGTGTCGACCCGGTGCCGGCCTCGACCCGCCGGCAATGGAAATCCCTCAACTTTCCGGAGAAGAAGTATCTCAAGGCCGTCGGACTTTCGGTGCCGGCGGGCGAAAAGGGCTATCCGGTCTATGAACAGATCTGGAGCAGGCCCACCGCCGAGATCAACGGCATCTATTCGGGCTATACGGGGGCGGGCTCCAAGACGGTGTTGCCGGCCGAGGCCATGGCCAAGCTCACTTTCCGCCTGGTCGGGCGCCAGACGCCGGCGCAGATCCGCAAAGGGCTGCGCGCCTTCGTCAAGGCCAGGCTCCCGGCCGATTGCCGGGTGCGTTACAAATCTGAAGGAGGCGATTCGATGGCGGCCACGGTGGCCGAGACGAGCCCCTGGGTGCGCCTGGCGCAAGAGGCTCTCACGGCCGAATGGGGCCGCGAACCGGTGCTGATGGCGGAAGGCGCCTCGATCCCGGTGGTCGGCACCTTCAAGTCATCGCTCAAGGTCGACAGCCTGCTGGTCGGATTCGGTCTTGAAGATGACGGCGCCCACAGCCCGAACGAAAAGTACAATCTGACGAGTTTCCGGAAAGGCACCAGAAGCTGGGCCCGCATCATCGCCGGCATTGCCGAACAACAGGAGCGCCGCAAATCATGACCGACATCAACGCCGTTCTCGGCGCCGCCGACAAGGCGCTCGACCAGAGCCTCGGGCGCCTGTTCGACCTCATCCGCATTCCATCGATCTCGACCGATCCCGCCTACAAGGCGGATTGCCGGCGCGCCGGCGAGCGCATCGTCGCCGACCTTGCCGCGCTGGGCTTCGATGCCTCTTTGCGCGAGACGGCCGGCCATCCGATGGTGGTCGCCCATTTCGCGCCGAAGGATACCGAGGGCAAGGTCCCGCATTTCCTGTTTTACGGCCACTATGACGTGCAGCCGCCCGATCCGCTCGACAAATGGATGACGCCGCCCTTCGAGCCTCAGAAGCGCACCGGCAAGGATGGCGTCGTGCGCCTCTATGGCCGCGGCACCGCCGACGACAAGGGCCAGCTCCAGACCTTCATCGAGGCGATGCGCGCCTGGATCACCGAGACCGGCTCGCTGCCGATCAAGGCCACGCTGCTGATCGAGGGCGAGGAGGAGTCGGGTTCGCCGAGCCTCATTCCCTTCCTCAAAGAGAACAAGGAAGAACTCGCCTGCGACGCCGCCTTCGTCTGCGACACGAATATGTGGGACGCCAAGACTCCGGCCATCACCACCAGGCTGCGCGGCATAGTGAAGGATGAGATCACCATCACGGGGCCGCGCATCGATCTCCATTCCGGCGCCTATGGCGGGCCCGCCGCCAATCCGCTGCGCATTCTTTCGAAGCTCCTCTCGAAGCTCCACGACAAGAATGGCAAGGTCACCATTCCGGGCTTCTATGACGGCGTCAGCGATCTCCCCAAGGAGATGAAGGCGCAATGGAGCAGGCTCAAATTTTCCGACAAGAAGTTTTTGAAGGAGGTCGGCCTGTCGGTGCCGGCGGGCGAGAAGGGAAAGAGCGTGCTCGAGCAGGTCTGGGCGCGCCCGACCGCCGAGGTGAACGGCATATGGGGCGGCTATACGGGGGCCGGCACCAAGACCGTCATCCCGTCCGAGGCCCACGCCAAGCTGACCTTCCGTCTGGTCGGCAAGCAAAATCCGCAAAAGATCCTCAAGGCGTTCCGCGCCTTCGCCAAGGCCGAGGTGCCGAAGGACTGCAAGGTCACTTTCGCTTCCTACGGGGCGGGAAGCCCGGCGACCGAGATCGCCGAAACCTCGCATTTGATCCGCAAGAGTGCGCAGGCGCTGAAGGACGAGTGGGGCCGCGAGACGGCGCTCATCGGGTCAGGCGGCTCGATCCCGATCGTGCGCTGCTTCAAGGACATCCTCGGCATGGACAGTGTGCTGGTCGGCTTCGGTCTCAATGACGACGCACTGCACAGCCCGAATGAAAAATACAATCTCGCCAGCTTCCATCGCGGCATCAGAAGCTGGGTGCGCATCCTCGCGGCCGTCGGACGCTGAGACGGGACGACTCCGGCCGTTTCAATGGAGAAACGGCCGGAAACATATGCGATATCAATGGGTTGGTTTTTTCTCGGCCGCGGCTGATCCAGGGTCAATTTGCCCATATGCGAAAAAACCCAAGTCCTCCCGGGACATGTGTTTTTAGAGAAATGTCATCCGGTCGTCATAATTTGAGAAATGCCGGGAATAGAACCCGGATCGCTCCGTTCTTCTCTTCGCGCTGCTTGAACGCGCGAGAAAAGAACAGGAGTTTGAATGTTGATATCCTCGCTTCAACAGGTCCTTGAGGACCCGACACTCTCGCAAGCGGTCAGGATAGGTTTGAATCTCGTCGGGATGAGCGCGCTCGTCTTCGGCCTCTATTACCGCCGCTACCGCGACAAGGAACTGGTCACCGCCGCGGCGCTGTTCAACATATTCATCTTCGCGGTCCTGACCATTCTGTCCTCGGTGAATTTCAGCGTGGCCGCGGGCTTCGGCCTGTTCGCCATACTGGCGCTGTTCACGCTGCGCTCGGAGCCGCTGAGCAAGACCGAGATGACCTATTTCTTCGGCAGTGTCGCCATCGCGGTCATCACCTCGGTGCATGGAACGACGGTTCCTTTCGCCGTCATGGCGGTGGGCTTCGTCCTCGCCGGCGCTTTCGTCATCGACCATCCGCGCATCCTGCAATCGGTCTCCGGCGCCAAGGTGACGCTCGACAAGATCAATACCGATCTGCTGGCGGACCCCGTTTCCATGCGCGCCGAATTGTCGGACCGTCTCGGCGTCGCGGTTCTCTCCTATCAAGTGCTTCAACTCGATTACATCACGGAAATGGCGAGGCTCAATGTCTACTATCGCACGCGCTGACCAATGGCTGGAGCAGGGCTTCGATCCGATCGGCCTTGCCACGCTCAACGCCCGGGCGGAGATGCTGGAGCGGCTCGACAACAAATACGTGGTGCGCAGGCCCGTTCTGCAGGCGGCCGCCGCCGAACTTGCCCGCCATTTTGATGTGCTCGAGATCTCGGGCCGCCGCGCCTTCACCTACGAGACGTGTTACTTCGACAACCAGGACCGGCGCAGCTATTTCGACCACCATCAGGGTCGGCGCCGGCGCGCCAAGGTGCGCATCCGCAAATATCTCGATGCGGCGCTGTGCTTCGTCGAGGTGAAACTCAAGGACAAGCGCGGCGTGACGGTGAAGAGGCGGTTTGGCTATGCGCCAGAGAAATTCGGCAGGCTGGATGATGAAGCGCTCACTTTCGTTCACCGTGCCTATTACGATCAATATGGCGCCGTGTTCCCCCATGAGCTGCAGCGGGTCATCGACATGCGCTATGTCCGCATGACGCTGGTGGCGAAGGAGGGCGGCGAGCGCATGACGATCGACAGCTCTCTGCGCTTCTACGATATGGCCGCCTACCATGCCGTCGATGACGATCACTTCATCCTGGAGACCAAGTCGGCCCGCGGCAATGGCATCGCCGACCGTCTGCTGCGCGCCCTGCATCAGCGCCCGACCAAGCATTGCTCGAAATACTGCACCGCGATCGCGCTTCTCAATCGCGGCACCAGGCACAATCGATTCCTGCCGGCCTTGCGCAAGCTCGCAAGTCCGGATCTGTCATCCCTGAAACCGGCCGCCCGGCCCGAAATGGAGGCGCTGCAATGACACTCAAGACTGGAAATCTCATCGGCGGGCTGGCCGTGGCCGCGCTCCTGCTAGGGACCGCCGCTCTGCCGGGTGCCTCCGCCGAGCCGAAGCTCGAAGCCCTGGGGAAGACGGAGATCCCCGCCACCGGCAAGGATGGCGTACGGGTCGACGAGCTTTCCGGCCTGGCGTGGGATGCGGATGAGAAGCTTCTCTATGCCGTCTCGGATGGCGGCGTCCTGCATCATTTCCGCCTTCAGCTGGACGGCGACAGGATCGCCGGGATCGAGCATGTCTTCGCGGCGCCGATCTCGGCTCCTATCGGCAATGTGTCGGCAACCAACGCCGAAGGACTTTCCGCCGTCAATAGCGATGACGGCACGCCCGGCAACAGCGAGCTCCTGATCGCCTTCGAAGATGGGCCCGGCATCGCCCGCTTCACGCCGAAGGGCCAATGGATAGCCGATGTCGCATTGCCGGCTCCCCTGGCCGACGCGACGAGCTATGCCAAGAAGAACAGTCGCCTGGAGGCGGTCGCGTTCGACAAGGTCCATGGCATTCTGACGGCCCCGGAACGGCCCCTGCGCGGCGAACCGGATACGGCGCACAAGGTCTATGCCGGAAATGGCGCGACCTGGGCATTCGATGCCGCGCAGCCCGATGGCCGTCTCAAGGCGATCGAGACGATGGCCGATGGCAGCCTGCTGGTGCTCGAGCGCACGGCCGAGGAGAAGGGCGGCCCCCGGACGGCGCATCTGCGCCACCTCGATATCGCGTCCTGCCCGGCGGACGGACAATGTGTCGCGCCCGACCTCTCGGCCACGCCCGACCCGCTGCTGGTGGACAATTTCGAAGGCCTGACCCGCCTGTCCGAGAGACTCTTCCTCATCGTCACCGACCGGACAAAGAAAGACGTGGAACCGACGAGCTTCGTGCTGTTCAAGCTGACCAACGCGAAGTAATGACGGCGATGACCGCGACCTTCCATTCCCGCTAAGGATCCCGAAATGTTCTCCCTTCAGACGATATTCGGCTCGGGCAAGCAGTTCTACGAGCTCCTCGACGCCGCCGCCGTGTCGGCCCATGACAGCGCCAAGGCCCTGCACAGGATGCTGGACCCGGCTTCGAACGACAAGGGCCTGGAAGAGATCAAGCTCGCCAGGCAGCGCCAGAGAGAGGCGACGAACAGGATCAGCCAGGCGCTGGTCGATATCTTCATCACTCCCATCGAGCGCGAGGATATCGAGGAGCTGCGTGTGGCGCTCTATAAGATATCCAAACAGGTCGAGCGCTTCGCCGACCGCTATACATTCGCCGCCCACCGGCTTGAGGGTGTCGATTTCGCGCCGCGCGCCGCCATGCTGGAAAAGGCCACCCAGATCGTTCTCGACATGGTGCGCGAACTCCCGCGTCTCAAGCTCGAGACGATCAAGTCGCTCGATGACCGCCTCCATGCGATCGAGACGGAGGCCGACCGCCTGTTGCTCGAGCTCTATCGAGAACTCTATTCCGGCGATCTCGACGGCGCCCGCATGTTTCTGCTCAAGGAGTTCTTCGAGATCCTGGAAAAGGCGATCGACCGCTGCCGCGACGCGGGCGCCATCGTCTATCAAGTTGCGCTGAAGAACAGCTGACGAGTGACTGTTCCATGCGAAGTCTCAACTCAACCCAATTTCCCCAAAAATCTCTCCGAACGATGAGCGCTGGCCGACTTGCACTTACTCAATGGATCCCGGCTTTCGCCGGGATGACGAGGTGGGAGAGCGCGCGTATTAATGAGGGCGGTCATTAACCCATGCTGATCCTTGTCCTGACCGTTGTGCTGATGGCGCTCGTCTTCGAGTTCATCAACGGCTTCCACGACACGGCGAACTCCATTGCCACCGTGGTCGCCACCAAGGTCTTGTCGCCGGCTCAGGCCATCATGCTGGCCGCCGTCACCAATCTGATCGGCGCTTTCTGGGGCACCGCTGTGGCGAAGACCATCTCCTCGGGGCTGGTCGACACAGGCGTGGTCAATGTCACGCTGCAAGTGATCCTGTGCGCGCTGCTCGGTGGCATCATCTGGAATCTCTTCACCTGGTGGCGTGGCCTGCCATCCTCATCCTCGCACGCCTTGATCGGGGGTCTTTGCGGCGCCGCGCTTGCCGCTGCCGACAACAACTGGAGTGCTCTCATCTGGTCGGAGTCCGTCGGCGACTGGACCAAGAATCAGGGTCTTCTGTGGAAGGTGCTGCTGCCGATGGTGACTTCGCCGGTGGCGGGCTTCACCTTGGGCATCATCATGATGGTGGCATTGTGGGCGCTGATTTCGGGGCTGGCGAAGGCCGGCGGGCCGCTTGCACGTCTCGCCCGTCCCCTCTGGGTCAATGCCATCTTCGGCAAGGCGCAGCTCGCTTCCGCCGCCTATATGGGGCTCGCGCATGGCCGCAATGACGCGCAGAAGACCATGGGCATCATCGCGCTCGCTCTATTGGGCGCGGAGAGCGCCGGCGCGCTCCAGGGCTTGCCGGAATGGGCGCGCTTTCTCGAGCCCGATGCCGGCAGCGACGGCATCGACAGCTGGATCATCGTCTCTTGCGCGCTCGTCATGGCGGCGGGCACGGCGGCGGGCGGCTGGCGCATCATCAAGACGCTCGGCCATAAGATGGTGAAGCTGCATCCGATCCATGGCTTCGCCGCCGAGACGAGTTCGGCGACGATCCTCACGGTCGCCGCGCATTTCGGCATGCCGGTCTCGACCACCCACAGCATATCGACGGCGATCATGGGTGTCGGTTTCGCCAAGTCCTCGCGCGCCCTCAAATGGACGGTGATCGAGCGCATCGTCTGGGCCTGGATACTGACCTTCCCCGCCGCCGGCGGCCTGGCCTATGGCCTGCACTGGCTGCTCGAGCTGGTGGGGTGGAACTGACAGCGGATCCGCCCGGCGCCCCGCGTCGGGCGGATCACTTCGCGATCAGCAACGCGAAAGGCTCCTCCAAGGCGCGTGTCACGTAGGCCTTGTATTTCGTGTAGGCCGCATGACCTTTCTCGATGCGGCCATAGGCCGGGCCGCCGCCCAGGGATTTCGCCGGAACGAAGATGATGGGTGTCGACACCGGCATCAGATTCATCCCGCGGCCGGACTGCAGCGTCGTCAATATGCCGAACATCTCGCCCGCGATGGTCGGACGCGAGACGATGACGAAGCGGTATTGTCCGGACTTGTTGGTGATGAGATAGATATAGCCCGACTGATGCGGGATCGACACATGGCCGTCCTGCGTGAAGGCGGCGTCGACCCGCTCGCTCTCCCTGAAAGTCAGATGCGACTTTTCCTCGTTCCAGGAGATACAGGTCAGATAGGCATAGACGGCATCGGGATTGGAGAAGGACGGCCTGATCGTCAGATAGTCGCCCTCGATCCATGACACGGCGGGCCTCGCATAGGAACCGAGCTCCTCGGGCGCGATGCCGGTGTGGCGCGAGGCGGCGGCGCGCTTGGTGGGCGTCGGCCGCCTGAGCGTGAGGCCGAGCGCCGCTTCGAGCCGTACTATACTGGCGAGCGTGAAGGGGCGTTGGCCGGATAGCGCCTTTTCAAGCGTCGAGAGGCTGATCTTTGCCTGATCGGCGAGATATTGCCTGGTGATGCGGCGGCGGGCGAGCGCCTCACGCACCATGTCCGCCACGGCATCGTTCTCTTCAGCCGAGAGGGTCTGGTCGGTCATGGGGAGGAAGAAACCTCGGTGGGGGATGGGAGCCGTACAAACCCGTACATTTCCACAATGGCCTGTCTAAAACAAGGCAAGTCCTGCTGTATAGCGGCAACGCCCGGCCAAAGAATGGCGGTTTGCCCGCTCGCGGCGCAACTGCGACACGCGCCACATGATGAAGCCACGGCACCCCGATTGCGGGCGCGCCGTTATGGAGCGGAACTCATCATGTATCGATTATTGCTGACCCTGCTGGGCGTCATCGCCATGACGCTCAGCGCCGGCGCCGGCCTCGTCACGCCCGCGCAAATGGGCACGGGCGCTTTGCTGCTCGACACCAACGAGCCCGGGAAATTTGTCGAGGCGCCTCGGGTCGCCACTGATCTCGACATCACCGTGACCGGTCCCATAGCCCGGACGCGAGTCACGCAGCAGTTCAAGAACCCGACCGATGGCTGGATCGAAGGCACTTATGTATTTCCCTTATCAGAGAAGGCGGCCGTCGACAGCCTCAGCATGGTGATCGGCGATCGCATCGTCGTCGGTGAGATCAAGGAACGGCAGGAAGCCAAGCAGATCTATGAGGAGGCCAAGGCCAAGGGGCAGAAGGCGGCACTGCTCGACCAGGAGCGCGCCAATGTCTTCACCAGCCAGGTCGCCAATATCGGGCCTCGCGAGACCGTCGTCATCCAGATCGAATATCAGGAACCGGTGGCCCAGTCGGGCGGCCTCTTCTCGCTGAGGATCCCGACCGTCGTGGCGCCGCGCTACGTGCCCGATCCCACACTGACGGTGTCAGAAAACGGGCAGTTCTACACCGTAAAGGACAGCATTCCGGACCGCGACCGCGTCACGCCGCCGGTGCTCGATCCGCGCGGGAACGCGCCGGTCAATCCCCTGACTCTTACCGTCCGTCTCAATCCTGGCTTTGCGCTGGGCGAGGTCGCGAGCTCCTTCCATGACGTGATCGCCGAAGCCTTGCCCGGGGGCGGCAAGACGATCACCCTGGCGCGCGCCGAATTCGCCGATCGCGACTTCGAGCTCACCTGGAAACCGGCACAAGGGGCTGCCCCCGAGATCGGCCTGTTCAGCGAAAAAGTGGACGGTGCCGATTATGCGCTGGCCTATGTGATGCCGCCCGCCGCGTCGGCGCCCGAAAAACGTGTCCCGCGCGACGTGGTCTTCGTCATCGACAATTCGGGCTCGATGGGCGGCCCGTCGATGTCGCAGGCGAAAGCGAGCCTCCTCTATGCGCTGGGCCGGCTCGACCCGGCCGACCGCTTCAATGTCATCCGTTTCGACGACACGATGGATATACTTTTCACCGACACGGTGATGGCCAACCACGACAATGTCGAGACGGCGAAGAAATTCGTCGGCCGGCTCGAAGCCTCGGGCGGCACCGAGATGATAGCGCCTCTGCGCGCCGCCCTGCGCGACGCGAGACCTGATGATGAAAGCACGCTCCGCCAGGTCGTGTTCATCACCGATGGCGCCATCGCCAATGAGCAGGAGATGTTCGACGTCCTGAGCGCGATGCGCGGCCGCTCGCGCGTCTTCATGGTGGGGATCGGCTCGGCGCCGAACTCCTATCTGATGACGCGCGCCGCCGAGCTCGGCCGCGGCAGCTATGCGATGATCGGCGAGGGTGGCCAGGTCGAGGACCGCATGCGCGAGCTCTTCGCCAAGCTTGAAAACCCAGCGGTCACACATCTCAAAGCGACCTTCGATCAGGCTTCGGCGGACGTGACGCCGTCCCTGTTACCTGACATCTATCAGGGTGAGCCGGCGCTTTTCCTCATGAAGATGCCGGAGCGCAAGGGCGCCGTGACGCTGTCCGCCAGGATCGCCGGACGCGACTGGCAGGTGAGTGTACCGCTCGCTGATGCGAAACCGGGCTCAGGCATTGCCAAGCTCTGGGCCCGGCGCATGATCGACGATGCCGAAGTGGCGCGGACGGTCGGCGCCATCACGCCCGAAGAGGCGGACAGGCGCATCCTGGCGCTCGCCCTCGAGCATCATCTGGTCAGCAGCGTATCGAGCCTCGTGGCGGTCGACAAGACGCCGTCGCGCCAGCCCGGCGAGAAGCTCAGCCGCGCCGACATACCGCTCAACCTTCCAGTCGGCTGGGACTATGACAAGGTCTTCGGCAAAGAGGACAACCCGGACGTGCTCGAACGCGATGCGAAGCTCGACGTCACGCTGATCGCGATGCGCAAGTCGCCGGAGAGCCGGCAGGCGAATGCGATGAAGACCGTCGACCTGCCGCAGACGGCGACGCCGGCGGAGCTGCTGATGCTCCTGGGCGCGCTGCTGTCGATCCTGGCGCTGGTCTTTGCATTCCTCGCCCGCCGCGCGAGGCTCGCATGAGTGCCGGTATCGACGAGATGCCGGCCTTCTGGATGCGGCGCTCGCGCCGCGCCCGCAAGGCGCTGCGGGAACTGCGGGAGCGCATGGGTGTGATGGGAGACGTTGCTGTCGTCCCACCCGACGCTTCACGCGCGGCGACTGGCGAACGTAGCGAGTCGAATGGAGCCGAACGACGCAAAACCTGTCCGGCGCTGTTCTTCATCGCCTCGCTCCTCTGCGCCGCCCTGGGTATGGGGCTCCTCGGCGAAGGCCTGTGGATCAAGGCCAAGGCGGGTCTGGCGCAGATCCTGCTCGACCGCGCCTTCGCCGCGAGCATCGCCACCGGCAAGCCGGTCAAGCCCTGGAGCTGGGCCGATACCTGGCCGGTGGCGCGCATCTCTGTGCCGCGACTGCAGGCCTCCGCGATTGCGCTCGCCGGCGGCAGCGGCCAGGCGCTGGCTTTCGGTCCAGGCCACCTTGCGCAGACTCCGAGGCCAGGCGAGCGCGGCACATCGGTGTTCGCCGCGCATCGCGACACGCATTTCCGCTTCCTCGGCGATCTCAAGGTGGGTGACGAGATCAGGATCACCCGCGATGACGGCATCACCTTCACCTATGAGATGACGGGCGCCGATATCGTGCGCTGGGACCAGTCGGAGATCGACGCCGGTGCCGCGGGCTATAATCTGGCGCTCGCTACCTGCTGGCCTCTGGACGGCACGCTCGCCGGCCCCTTGCGTTATGTCGTGCATGCAAGATTGAAACCGACATCCATGTTCGGCGGTAGCCGGCACATTGCCCGGGCTGGGCTCTATTGAACCGGCGGGCTTTTCCAAGTTAGATTGGCGCAATGAAACTCCTCGTCTTCCAGCATCTCGCTGTCGAACACCCCGCCGTCCTGCGCGAATTCCTGAAGGAGGACGGCATCGTCTGGGACGCTGTCGAGCTCGACGAAGGCGGCGTCATCCCGCCGCTCGAGGCCTATGACATGCTCTGGGTCATGGGCGGGCCGATGGATGTGTGGGACGTCGAGGAGCATCCCTGGCTCATCCCCGAGAAGCGCGCCATCCGCACATGGGTGCGCGACCTGAAGCGGCCCTTCCTCGGTGTGTGCCTCGGCCATCAGCTCCTTGCCGATGCCCTGGGAGGCACCTGTGGTCCGCAGCGCCCGCCGGAGGTGGGCATTCTCGATATCGAGCTCACCGAGGCCGGCAAGAGCGATCCCGTTTTCTCGGGCCTGCCGCACAAGATGAAAGCCCTGCAGTGGCATAGTGTGAAGGTGGCCCAGGCGCCCGAAGACGCTCTCGTCCTGGCGCGCTCTGATGTGTGCGCGATCCAGGCGATGCGCATCGGCCGCCACGCTTATTCGATGCAATATCATGTCGAGCTCGAGCCCTCGACCATTCCCGACTGGGGCAAGGTGCCGGCCTATGAGGCAGCGCTCGCCAAGGTGCGCGGATCCGGTGCGCTCGAAGCGCTCGCCCGCGAGGCCGAGCCGCTGATGCCCGGCTTCATCGCCAATGCCAGCACGCTCTATCGCAGCTTCATGGATGTGGCAGCCCCTGCGATAGCAAAGTAGCCGTCATGACTGTCACCCCGGCTCAGAGCCGTCCCTCGGCCCGCAATTTGTCGGCAATCAGGCCGATTTCATTGGTCCAAATGCCGCCGGTATAATCCTTGGGCAGCTGATCGAGCTCTTCGAGCGAATCGATGCCGGCCGTGCCATCGCCCTTGCGCATCGGACCGAGAGCGAAAACGCGCGTGCCGGCATCTTCCATCCGGCCGAGGAACCGATTGGGCCAGCCCCACAGCCAGGGCGCGATATTGATCGGCACCAGCAAAGCCGTGTCGCTGCAGGCACTGGGCATGAGGCCGCTCCAGCCATAGGCGATATAGGGATAGAGGCAGGCTTTCAGCGATTCTTTCGAGAACACCGCGATGTCGGGAAGGCGTTGTTTCAGAGCGGTGATCGGCCGGTCGCCGCCATAGACGATGAGGGCCTTGCGCCGCTCGGGCGAGAGCTTCATCAGCACATCGGCGAGGAGCTCTCCTTCCTTTGGATCATTGCTCTTCACATTGATCATCAATTGCCGGTCGGAAAAGGTCGATAGCACCTCTTCGAGCGTCGGCATGAGGCCAACTCCTTTGCCGCGGAGGGGAAAGGTCTTGCCGCCGTCGGCGGTGTAGCCATAGCCGATATCGAGCGCCTTGAGTTCGGCCATGCTGTGCTCGCGCGTGACCCCCGTGCCATTGGTGCGGCAGTCGAGAGTCCAGTCATGGAAAACGGCGAATTGCCCGTCGGTCGTCGGATGGATGTCGAATTCCACCATGTCGGCGCCGGCCTCATAAGCCGCTTTCATCGAGGCGATGGTGTTCTCCAGATAATCGTGCTTGGGGGCGACGATACGTGTTGCTGTGCAGGTTTCGTTGTCTATGCCTTCCGGCGTATAGCGCTGGGCGACGCCGCGGTGAGCCAGGAGTTCCGGCTTGCCGTCATCGGCGGGCGTCATGAGATTGGTGTTGTTGAGAAATATGAATAGGGCGAGCCCGAAAACGGCGATCGACGCCCAGCGTAGGAACTTGCGCAAATCCTGACCCTCATAGTCTTGAGCGCTTTCTGATCGCCGAAGTTGAGCAATTTTGGGGCGGAGGCGCTAAAGCGACGTGAACTTCGCTCTGTACTGTTCGCGCAATTGGGCTTCCGTGTGGCCGAGATCATAGGCCGGTGAAAGGATGAGGCTGGCTGTGTCGATATCGACACGCACGACCGCCTTCATCATTTCGGTATAGCCTTTCCAGCCGGACAAGGCGGCGAAGAGCTCGGCGAATTCGGGGGCGCTGCGCGAGAACATCACGGCGCGGCCGCGCAGGCGGACCGCCTTGCGCGCCAGGACGTCGATGAAGTTGATCTCGATCACCGGGCGCTCGGCGATATTGCCGATGGTGCCGGGTGAGCGGATATGGCCGAAAACCAGCTGCCGCTCATTGAGCATGACGAAGGTGCCTTTGGGCGAGAGATTGGGTGTGCCGTCCCGATTGACGCTGGCGACGAAGCCCAAAGGGTAGGTCGCGATGATGGCTTTCATTTCTTCGGTCAGCATTGTTCGTCCTTGCCGATAAGGCCTATCCAGAGACTGATGCTTGTGGCAGAAGTGGACTGATGAAAAGGGCCACATCAAGAAGAGAGCGGCAGACCACTTTTGGCGAAGCCGCTCTCGCGAGCATCAGTCTCGACCGTGCCGATCGCGAGCCGCTGCACCGGCAACTCGCCGCCGAGCTCAAACGCCTGATCCTGGCGCAGACCATCGCCCCCGGTGCCCGCCTGCCGTCGAGCCGTATCTATGCCGAGGAGCTCGGCGTGTCGCGCGCGACTGTGGTGGCGGCGATCGACGAGCTGGTCGCCGAGGGCTATGCCGAGGGCCGGCATGGCTCGGGTGTCTTCGTGGCGCCCGATCTCCCCGATCATGTGCTGCGGGCGGCGCAACAGCTGGCGCCGGTAAGGGAAACCGCGCTGCCGCGCCCTGACGATGTGCGCCCCTTCCAGCCGGCGGCGCCCGAACTCGCGCTCTTCCCGCATGAGATCTGGGCCAAGCTCATGCTCAAGACTTGGCGCAATCCGATCCGCGAGCTTCTGGCCTCGCCCGATCCTTTGGGCTGGGCGCCCTTGCGTCTGGCGATTGCGGATCATCTGCGCGCCTTTCGCGGCATGCGCTGCGCGCCCGAGCAGGTGGTGATCACCAGCGGCGCCGGCGAGGCGCTCGAGCTCCTCGGGCAGAGCATCCTCGCGCGCGGCGACAAGATCATCATCGAGGAGCCGGGCTATGTCCTGATCCGCCGCACCTTCACGGAACTCGGCTTCCGGACGGCGCCGATCCCCGTCGATGCGGATGGTCTCGACATCGCCAGGGGGCCGAAGGACGCGCGTGCCGCGGTAGTAACGCCGGCGCGCCATTATCCGCTCGGCATGACCATGCCGCTCTCCCGCCGCCTGGCGCTTCTCGACTGGGCCAGGCAACACAAGACATGGATTATCGAGGATGATTACGACAGCGAATACCGCTATCACGGCAAGCCGCTGCCGGCCCTGATGGGCGTCGATGATTCAGGCGTCGTGATCTCGTTGGGCTCCTTCTCCAAGACCATGCTGCCCGGCCTGCGCATCGGTTATCTCGTGGTGCCGCCAACTCTCATCAACGACATGTCGGCGGTGATGCGCGAGCGCGGCGCCCGCGTGTCGCTTTTCCTGCAACCGGTGCTCGCCGATTTCATGCGCCTCGGCCACTACGCCATTCATATCAGGCGCATGCGCCGCCTCTACACGAAACGGCAGACGGCGTTGCGCGAGGCGGTACAGCGTTATGCGCAAGGCGTGCTCGCCACAACACCCGAGCCCGCCGGCATGCATCTCATCTGCACACTCGAGAACGGCATGGACGACCGCGAGGCATCGAGACGTGCCGCCGCGGTAGGGCTCCTGGCGCCCGCGCTCTCCGATTATTTCGCCGGCAAGCCCTTCCGGCACGGATTGGTTCTCGGCTATGCGGGGTTCGACGAGGCGGTGATCGACGCCTCGATCAGGAAGCTCGCCGACGCACTGCGCTGAAAGGAAGACAGAGATTGACCTCCCCCGAAACCCGCACCGCTTTTGCCTTTGTCGACGAGCAGCAGCGTGACTGGTCGGGCTGGAACCATCATATCTGGTCGCTCGCCGAGACGGCGTGGCGCGAATACCGCTCGGCCGAATGGTATGTGGCGAAGCTAAAGGCCGAGGGTTTTAGCGTCGAAGCGGGCTCGGGCGGCATGCCGACCGCTTTTTCCGCCACCTGGTCGAACGGCAAAGGGCCGACCGTCATGGCCTATGCCGAATATGACGCGGTGCCGGGCAACTGTCAGATCGCCGATACCTATCGCGCGCCGCGCAAGGGCCTGTCGCGTTTCGCCGGCGGCCATACTGATCCGCATTCCGCGCTGGGCATGGGGGCCTTCGTCGGCGCGCTCGCGGCCAAGGCGGCGATGAAGAAACATGGTGTCACCGGCACCATCCGCTTCATGGGCGAGCCCGCCGAGAAGGTGAGGGGATCGAAGCCCATCCACGCGGCCAAGGGCTATTATGACGGGCTCGATGCGCTCATTTCCTTCCATCCATTTTATATGCTGCCTTATTGCAACACTTGCCGGTGGGACACGCATTGCGGGCCATATTATGCGGCAATCTACGAGTTCCTGTGCGAAAGGCCGGAGACATGGCTCGCCGATGCCGTGAAGGGGCCGATCCCGGCGGCGCATACATCGGCCCGCGCCCCCGGCGCCAACGACGCCGTCGTCGCCATGTACACGCTCTCCAAGATGATGCGCGACCACATGCTGCCCCATACCGGCACCTGGGCGCTCAATGAGACGATCCTGGCGAGCGGCCAGGCGACGGCCGATAATCTCGCCGCCCAGATGGCGCAGATATTGTTCGCGGCACGCACCCCCGACCGCGCCATGCTGGAAAACATCTTCGCGGTGCTCGATCGGAATGCGGAGAGTGCCGCGCTCGCTACCCATTGCACGGTGCGCAAGCACTGGGTATCGAAGTCGCGCCCCGGCCTCGCCAATCACGCCATGGCCGAGATCACCTATCGCAACATGGAGCTGGCCGGCGCGCCGCATTTTGGCGAAGACGCGATCGAGACGGCGCAGGCGATCCAGAGGGAACTCAAGCTCGAGCCCATGGCGCGGCCTTTCATCGCCGAGATCGAGCAACTCATCCCGCCCGAGGAGGCTGAGCGCAAGATCCGCCAGACGATCCCCACCTGGCAGACGCACTACACCTCGGACGACTACACCGACATGACCTGGCATGCGCCGGCGGTGCGCTTCTATGTCGGCCGAGCGACGCTCAAGGCGCCGCCGGGTTTCGCCTATCCCGACTGGGTCATGAATGCGTTGGGCGGCATTCCCGCCACCATCGATCCGACGGTAAAGGTGGCGGCGAAAACCATTGCCGGCACAATCCTCGAATTGATGATGGACAAGGCGGCGCTCGAGCGCGCCAAGGCCGAGCATGCCGACCGTCTCGCCCAAGCGGGCGACGTCAAGCCGTGGTGCGACTATGCGCCGCCGGTCGATTTCCCCTGGCCCGAATATGTCGAAACGCCGCGGGGACGCGAATGGTGGATACCGGCGACGGAAGAAGACCGCAGGCTGGAGCGAACATCTCGCGGCTGAGGACGCGCATATCCTCCGAGAAATTCCGCGACCGTTAGCCGCTGGCGCAATCCATATTCGTGCCCATATCAGGGGGCCATATTCGGGGCATGAGGTGCTCCATGCGCAGACTAGTCTTAGAGCTTGCCGCCGCCATCAGCCTGACCGTCGCCGCCGCCGTCTCCTTCGTGACGGCCGCGCAGGCGAACGGCATGATGGTAACGGGCGCCTTTGCGCGGGCGTCCGCTACGCCGGCCGCCAAGGCCGGAGCGGTCTACTTCACCATCCGCAATGACGGCGATGTCGCGGACAAGCTCACCGCGGTTCAGACCGACGCTGCGCAGATGGCGATGCTGCATGAGAATGTGGAAGAGAATGGTGTGGTGAGCATGCGCCATCTGGAAGCGATCACCATCGCGCCCAAGGAAACCGTCGCGCTCGGCCCCAGGAAGACGCATGTGATGCTAACGGGCCTGAAAGCCCCGCTGAAGAAGGGAGAGCGCCTCACCCTGACGCTCACCTTCGAGAAAGCCGGCACGATCCTTGTAGACGTTCCCGTGGGTGGTGTGGCCGCCGACGGACCGGAATAACCAAGAGCATCGGACCGAAAAGTGCGAGGCGATTTTCGGATAGCCCGACGCGCAAACTTAAGCGATCGAGCGCTGCAGCCGTTGGAACGCCCGGTCTACCCGACCATCGCGCCCTTGGGCACCGAAAGGCCACGCAGGAATTCCTGGATTCCCATGGCGCTCTTGCCTTCGCGCTGAAGACTCACAAGACGTATCGCGCCTTCGCCACAGGCGATGGTGAGCTTGTCGTCGATCACCTCGCCGGGTAGACCGTTACCGTCCACTACTTCGCACAGATGCACTTTGATGCGGAAGGTCCGACCTTCCTGATCGAGCAGGAACCAGGCGCCGGGAAAGGGCGACAGGCCGTGGATGTGGTTGCGCACCTGGCTGGCCGGTTTTGAGAAATCGATCTCGCTTTCCGCCTTGTCGATCTTCTTCGCGTATGTGACGCCTTCGTCAGGCTGCGGCCGGCAGTCGAGCCTGCCGGCTTCGAGCTCTTCGAGCGTCTTTACCATCAGGCTGGCTCCCATATGCATGAGGCTGTCATGCAGACTGCCGGCAGTCGCGCTGACTGTGATGGGGCCGCGGCCGGCGAGACACATGGGCCCGGTGTCGAGCCCTTCAGCCATGCGCATGATGGTGACGCCCGTCTCCGCGTCGCCCGCCATGATGGCGCGCTGGATGGGTGCCGCGCCGCGCCAGCGCGGCAGGAGCGAGGCATGGACGTTGAAGCAACCGAGGCGCGGCGCCTCCAGGATGGGCTTGGGCAGCAGCAGACCGTAGGCGACGACGATCGCCGCATCGGGCTCGTGGGCGCGGAATCGCTTCTGCTCGTCCTCGCTTTTCAGGCTTGAGGGGGTATGAACCTCGAGGTCGTGTGTGAGGGCGAAATGATGCACCGGCGTCAGGCGGTCCGTCATGCCGCGGCCGGCCGGGCGGGGCGGCTGCGAATAGACCGCGACGATTTCGTGGCCGGCTTCGAGGAGGGCGGCGAGCGTGGGCACCGCGAAATCCGGCGTGCCCATGAAGACGAGCCGCAAAGGGTCAGGCTCCGCTGCGCGCAAGCTTCTGCGCCTTGGCGAACTTCCTTACCACCCGGTCGCGCTTCAGCTTGGAGATGTAGTCTATGAACAGAACGCCGTTCAGATGATCGACCTCATGCTGCACGCAGGTGGCGAGCACGCCGCCGCACTGCATTTCCCTGGCCTCGCCCTGGCGGTCGAGATAGCGCACCGTGACCTCCTTGGGCCGCGTCACCATGTCGTAGAACTCCGGGATGGACAGGCAGCCTTCCTCATAGTCCGACTCTTCGTCGCTCGACCAGCTGATCTCGGGATTGACCAGGAACAGCGGCTGCCTCTCCTCGCCTTCCTTCGAGACGTCGATCACCACCACGCGCTGGGGCACGCCGATCTGGACTGCCGCAAGGCCGATGCCGGGCGCCTCATACATGGTCTCCAGCATGTCATCCATGAGCTTACGCGTCGCCGTATCGACGGTCTTTACCGGCTTCGAGACGGTCCGGAGCAGGGGATCGGGCAGAATGATAAGGTCGCGCTTGGCCATGCCGTTCAGATAGGCGATGGCCGCGGAGGGGTCAATGCGCCGGTTCCAGACCCGTCGAGACCCTTCCCGGCGGGCCGGGAAGGGCTCTCAAATATAGCTGGTCTACCTTTAGGCCGGGCAGCGCTTCACATGCAGCATGACATCGGTCTTGATGCAGCCGGCGGGCGCACTCGCCGTCGGCGTGACCTCGGGCTCGGCCGCCGTCGGTGTGACGGTCGGCTTGGCCGCCGCCGCCCCGCTGGCAAAGGTGACGCCGGCCGGGCAGCGCTTCACATGCAACGTCACATCGGTGACGATGCAGCCTTCAGCCGCCACCGCCTTGGAGGACTGGGCTATTACACCGGTCTGCAGCAGGATGGCTGCCGCTCCGGCGGCAAAAATTCCGAGAAGGGAGAGCTTCATGGCTTTTCTCCTGTTGATTGGCTCTTTACGCGGCCGCACTGACACCAGGATAGCAGGGGCATATGACCTGGAGTCAACGGAGATTCTGACAGACTTGCCTTTTGCTCGATCAGGCCCGATATAGGCGGCGGGAGGTTGGCGGCGGACGTGTCGCTCGCCAACCGGGTCAGGTCCGGAAGGAAGCAGCCCTAACGAGTTTGGTACGGGTTGCCCGTCCAGCCTCCCGCCTCAGGCGCTTTCTGTAGCGCTTGAGACATATACGCCCTTGGAACAGACCGGCAGGCTCGCCAGTGACCGAAGAAGCAAGCGGCGCGAGCGCCCACGGTTATCGCGTTCTCGCCCGTAAATACCGACCGCGGACCTTCGCCGATCTGATCGGCCAGGAGGCGGTCGTGCGCACTCTCTCCAACGCCTTCGCCACCGGCCGTATCGCCCAGGCCTATATGCTGACCGGCGTGCGCGGCGTCGGCAAGACGACCACGGCGCGCCTCATCGCCCGTGCCCTCAACTATCCCGGCGGCCCTTCGGTCGACATGCCGGAGGTGACGCCCGATTGCGAGGCGATTCTCGAATCGCGCCATATCGACGTGATCGAGATGGACGCCGCCTCCAATACCGGTGTTGACGACGTGCGCGAGATCATCGAGGGCGTGCGCTATGCCCCGATCCAGGCGCGTTACAAGGTCTATATCATCGACGAAGTCCACATGCTGTCGAAGAACGCCTTCAACGCGTTGCTGAAGACGCTGGAGGAACCGCCGCCGCATGTGAAGTTCATCTTCGCCACGACCGAGATCCGCAAAGTCCCGGTCACCATCCTGTCGCGCTGCCAGCGCTTCGATTTGCGCCGCATGGATGCCGAGGTGCTGATGCAGCTCTTCGGCAAGGTGGCCAAGGCGGAAGCCGTGACCATCGAGGACGATGCCCTGCGCATGATCGCGCGCGCCGCCGAGGGCTCGGCGCGCGATGGCCTGTCGCTGCTCGACCAGGCCATCGCCTATGGCAGCGAGACCGTAAAGGCGGCCGAAGTCGGTGCCATGCTGGGCCTCATCGACCGCACCCGCGTCATCGAGCTGTTCGACGCCGTCATGGCCGGTGATGCGGCCACCGCGATCAAGGAGATCGAGACACAGCACCAGGCGGGTGGGGACCCCCACACGATATTGAGCGACCTCGCCGACTATGTGCACTGGGTGACGCGCCTGAAAGTCGCACCGAAGGCGGCAGGTGATGTCTCGCGCAGCGAGACCGAGCGCCAGCGCGGCCAGGAGCATGCGGCCAAGATTTCCATGCCGCATCTGACGCGCGCCTGGCAGATGCTCCTCAAGGGCCTGAAAGAGATCGAGCTTCACTCCGACCAGCTGATGGCGGCGGAGATGGTGTTGATCCGGCTGGCCTATGCCGCGAGCCTGCCCACCGGCGAGGACCTGGTGAAACTCGCGCGCGAAGGATCGCCTGCACCGCGCGAGCAGCGCTCAAGCCCGCGCCAGGAGCGCGAGGATGGGCCGCCGCCGGTCGAGAACGGCCAACTTGCGGTCGCCTCCGACCCCGCCAATGAGCGCCCGCAGGAGCGTAGTGTCGAGACGAGGCCCTTCGCGCATCTAAGCGATATCGCGGCCTATGTCGGCGAGAAGCGCGACATCAGGCTCAAGAACCAGATCGAGAATCTCATGCGGCATATCCGCGTGAGCCCGGGCCAGATCGAGGTGGCGCTCGAAGCTTCGGCGCCGCCTGGGCTCGTCAATGAGCTTGGCCGCAAGCTCAACGAATGGACGGGGCAGCGCTGGATGGTGCTGGTGGCGCGCGACGGCGGAGAGAAGCCGCTCGCAGAGCAGCGCCGGGACAAGAAGGACACGATCTATCGCGAAACGCGCGAGCATCCCGATGTCCAGGCGATCCTCCAGCGATTCCCCGGCGCCGAAATCGTCGATGTGCGCGACTTCGACAGCGCCGCGACCCCGGTGGACGACATGCAAACGGAAAAGGACTTGGACGACCGATGAAGAACCTCAGCGCCATGATGAAGCAGGTGCAGGAGATGCAGAGCCGCATGCAGGATATGCAGACCAAGCTCGGTCAGCTGGCGGTGACCGGCCAGTCGGGCGGTGGCCTGGTCAAAGTGACGCTCAACGGCAAGGGCGTGCTTACCGGCGCCGACATCGATCCGAGCCTGCTCAAGCCCGAAGAAAAGGAAATCCTCGAGGATCTGATCGTAGCCGCGCATGCCGACGCCAAGAACAGGGTCGAGCAGATGGTCGCAGAGGAGATGAAGTCGATCACCGGCGGCCTGCCGCTGCCGCCCGGTTTCCAGCTTCCCTTCTGATCTGTTCATGCGGCGCACCACCGGCCCCGAGATCGAACGCCTTATCCAGGTCCTGGCCAAGTTGCCGGGGCTGGGACCGCGCTCGGCCCGGCGCGCCGCTTTGCATCTGATCAAGAACCGCGAGAAGCTCCTGGTGCCGCTGACCACGGCGATGGAAGAGGCGCGCGACAAAGTGACGGTCTGTTCCGACTGCGGCAATGTCGACACCAGCGATCCCTGCACATTGTGCCGCGATCCGCGCCGCGACCGCAGCGTGATCTGCGTCGTCGAGGAAGTGGGAGACCTATGGGCGCTCGAACGTGCCGGCGCCTGGAGCGGTCTCTATCATGTTCTGGGCGGCACCTTGTCCGCGGTCGAAGGCATTCGTCCTGAAGACCTCTCCATCGCCCGCCTTGTCGAGCGGGCGGGTCTTGAGGGTGTCAAGGAAGTGGTGCTCGCGGTCAATGCCACCGTCGAGGGCCAGACGACGGCGCATTACATCATCGACCGGCTGAAGGATCTGAACATCGCCACATCCAGGCTCGCCCATGGCGTGCCGGTCGGCGGCGAGCTCGATTATCTCGACGAAGGCACGCTGACCCAGGCGATGCGGGCCAGACGGCCGTTCTAACCCCGTTTCGTCTTGGCCAGACTTGACCCGGCCATCCAGCCTTGATGTCTCTCATCTGTTTCAATCCAAATACTGGATGGCCGCCTCAAGGGCGGCCATGACGAGTTGGGAAATCTCCCGATACTGGAGAACTCAAAGGATAGGATAATAGGTGAAGGCTGCCGAATTGGCGCCGGCGGGGCTCAAGAGATTCTCGAGCTTTTCCAGCGCCCTGGTGATCGCGCTCGGCGGTTCGTCGGGATCGAGCTCGCGTTTCATCTCGACAATGACCTCATTGGCGGCGTCGAGTCGGCGCGCAAGCAGCGCGCAGACATAGAGCAAAGCCGCCGCGTCCTCTTTGAGCAGTGAGGATGCCTTGGCAACGTGGAATTCGGAACGCTCGATCGCGCGCACATCCGCCGTGTGAGGCTTGTCGAGGATGAGACCGAGCTCGCCGAATATCGCGCCGGGCTCAGTAATGGTAGCGATCTGCTGGCCATCCCTGACGACCTCAACGGCACCCTGTCTGAGGATGAACAATTGGCCGGTCGTGGATCCGGCTGCCAGCACTGAATCACCCGGTTCAAAGATCGAAACAGGAAGTGAACCAAGACTTTTCTTGAACGCCGCCAGATCCGGAATAAACGCCATCTTATGGTCCTCTCGTCATCACGCCCGAAGCGCTGATAGGCAGTCTGCGCGTTGTCCCGGTTCAACCGGACGGCGGCGCCGCTTCCCTGAAGGTTTCTTCTTCCACCCGTATGCGCCAATAGAGTATCGCGGCATTGATGAGAGTGCCGGCAAGCGCGTACCAGAGCATGCCGAACACCATGGGCAGCACGAAGATTTCCAGGGCCACCACGATATAGTTGGGATGGCGCAGATAGCGGTAGGGGCCGCGCGCCACGAGCGGCTCGCCCGGCAGCACGATGATGCGCGTCGTCCACCGTTCGCCCAATGCCGCCACCACCCAGCCGCGCATCGCCTCGATGGCGAGGAAGATGAAGAGCCAGACCCAGTTGACGGGGTTGTCGCGCGCCAGGACCCACAGGCCGATGAGCCAGGCGGCATGGAATACGACGATCACCCAGTAGTGACCGCTGCCCGCTTCATAGGCGCCGCGCGCCAGGAGCCGCTTGGTGTTGCGCTGGGCGATATTGAGCTCGACCAGGCGCTGCACGGTGACGAGCGTCAGTATAGCGATATTGAGCCAGATCACGAGTTCAGCTCACCATCGTGGCGAAGCTCGACGTGAAGCCGGGTCCGAGCGCGCTCAGGAACCGGCGGCCGGTGAAGGGCTTCTTCAGAGCCTCCTTCAGCACGAACAGCACGGTCGGCGCCGACATATTGCCGTGATCGGCGAGCACCTGGCGCTCGATCTCGAGCGTGCCCTGATCGAGATGGAAGACCTGCTCGAGTGCCGCGATCACCTTGGCGCCGCCCGGATGGAAGACGTACTGGCCGATGTCGTCGACGCTCAAACCGTTGCGCCCGAGGAAGCCGTCGGCCGCCGCGCGCAGTTCCTGGGTGACGAAATCGGGGATGCGCTGCGAGAAGATGGCGCCGAAGCCTTGCGGATCCATGCGCCAGCCCATGATGTCGAGCGTGTCGGGCCAGCTGTGCTCGCCCGAGTATTCGATGGCGCCGAGCCCGTCCTTCTTCCTGCCCGAGAGCACGCAGGCCGCCGCCCCGTCGCCGAACAGCGCCGTCGCGATGATGTTGGACTTCGTCATCTCGTCGGGCCGGAAGGCGAGCGTGCAGAGCTCGATGACCACCAGCAGCACATTCGAGGCCGGCGTCTGGGCGAGGCGGGCGGCGAGCGAGAGCCCGGTGGTGCCACCAGCGCAACCCAGCCCGAAGACCGGGATGCGACTGACATTCTTGTGGAAGCCCATGCCATGCATCACCCGCGCCTCGATCGAGGGCGTGGCGATGCCGGTGGAGCTCACCGTCACGATCGTATCGATTTCGCCGGGTTCCATGCCGGCTTGCGCCAGGGCTTCGCCGGCGGCCTTGCGGAAGAGCTCGCTGGCGCCATCGATGAAGGCGTCGGTGCGCTCGGGCCAACCCTGTTCGCTGCGGAACCAGCTATAGGGTCTGACCGACTGCCGTCGCCTGATCCCGGTATTGGCGAAGACGGGCATCATGCGCTCGAAATCCCGGTGCCGTCCGGCGAAAATTCGCGTCGCTTCCTCGATAACGTCCTCGGTACGCAATTCGAAGGGGGGACTTGCGGTCGCAACGGCCATCAGCTGGCTGCGCATATATGCCTCTCTCTCCACAGGTGGGTCAGCGATTCCGTCATACTCTAGCGGAAAGTTTTGTTGACGCCACATTCCTCATACGCCTGGGGAGCATGGCTTCTTGCGCTATTTGTCAAAGTTTAACTTTGACAGGAAGCATTTGGAAAATCAGGGTAAACCCGATGGGCTGGGAGGAAATAGCGCTATTGTTCGCGGGCGGCGTGGTGGCCGGCTGCATCAACGTGCTCGCCGGCGGGGCGGGTTTCATGACTTTTCCCCTTCTGGTTGCGGCCGGCATGTCGGAGATCGAAGCCAATGCCTCGAACTTCGTGGCGCTGCTGCCCGCCAATGTGGCGAGCCTCTACGGCTATCGCCATGAGTTGCGCCGCCCGACTCTGCGCCTGAGACCCAGATTGGCCCTCGCGGGCATCGGCGGCGCCACGGGCTCGCTGGCCCTTCTGGGACTGGGCGAGGCGTCCTTCCGAACGGCGATCCCCTGGCTGCTCGCCTTTTCGACCGTGTCTTTCGCGCTGGCGCCCACGATCAAGCGCTGGCTCGAGCGGCGACATGACTTCGATGGCAAGAACTGGATCTGGCTGTCCTTCGTCCTCGAATTCATCGTCTATGTTTATGGCGGCTATTTCGGCCTCGGCATGGGCGTCGTCCTGCTCGCCCTTTATTCGATGTTCGGTCATGAGGACATCCATGAGGCGAATTCCATCCGCAACGCCACCATCACCCTCATCACCCTGATCGGCATCGCGCTCTTCGCCCATGCCGGCGTCATCCGCTGGCTGCCCTCGCTTATCATGATGATGGGAGCGTTCCTCGGCGGCTATTTCATGATCAAGGTCGCGCGCAGCGTGCCGCAGCATTGGGTGCGCTGGGGTATTCTCGCCTGGAGTGTCAGCCTGACGGCGATTGCATTCTGGCGTTACGGCTAATTTTCATCTCGCGCAGCAGCGCGTAGATGCCGGAGGCGACGATGAGGGCGATACCGAGGAAGACCCAACGGTCGGGCATCTCGCCGAAGACGAAAACGCCGGAGATGAGAGCGAAGAGCACCACTGAATAGCGGTAGATGGCGGTCGACGCGATGTCGCCCATGCGGATGGTGAGCACCATCGAAACATAGCCGATGGTCAGGAAAATACCGCCGCAGAAGAGGATGAGGAGATGGTGCGGGGTCGGCACGATCCACTCCTCGAAAGGATAGAGCGCCAGCCCGCTCAACATCACGATGACCGAATTGCCGAGCGCCACGATCATCGTCGGCACGTCGATGGTGAGCTTGCGGGTGATGATGTCGCGCAGCGCCACGGCGACGATGAGGCCGAGCGAGAGGCCATCATAGAAGGTGAAGCTCGACGGAGACGGCTTCACGATGAAGAGCACGCCCGTGAGGCCGACGAGAATGGCGAGCGTGCGGCGCAAACCCGCCTTCTCGCCGAGGAAGAGGGCGGCGAAGGCGATCACCAGAAGCGGAACCGCCTGCATGATGGCGGTGAGATTGGCGATCGGCATATGCATGAGGGCGGTGATGAAGAACAATGTGCCGGCCATGTCACTGAGACTGCGGGCCAGGATGGTGCGCTTGAATGCCTGGGCGGCATGAATGAGGACGCCCTGTTTGAGACAGACGGCGACGATGATCGTCGTGGCCACGATGCCGCGGATGAGGATGATCTCGCCCACCGGCAGCTGGCCCGCCAGGAGCTTGGTCATCGTATCGCCGGCGGTGAAGCTGGCCATGGCCAGGATCATAAAGAGGCCGGCCTTGGAGGCAGGTTCGCTCACTCGGGATCAAGCTCGATCAGCGTCTCTGCGGCCGCCTCGACCGCTGCCGGGCTGAAGAGCAGAGGCACGTAATCGCCCTTGGCCCAGGTCGTCGCCAGATCGGCGAAATGCGGCGAGGCGGGATCGCCGGACTGGCCGGGCGTGTTGATGCAGAGACTGTTGTCCCAGTCGCCGACATCCATCACCAGACGCACGGAGGCCCCGGCGGTGACCCGCCAGTCGGCGATGCGCGGGCTCGTATGCATCGGCGTCGAGCCGTCGCCGCCCATCTCGTAGGGGCCGACGGAGAAGCCTTCTTCGGCGATGGCGGCGACGGGATGGCGGAAGAGCATCTGATGGATCCGTCCCCAGCGCCATTGCGCCGGTTCCGGCCCGAGAAGACTCAGGGCCTCGCGCCAGGCCGACAAGAGAGAAGCCTCCAGGACAGCCGTCATCCTGTCCGGCGCGCTCTCCAGCACGCTAAGGATCGCATCGGCGTGGCCGTTGCCGACCAGATCGCGGTGGCCGCCGAGCCCGGGCGCGCTCGCTTGGATCACGGCGGGCCTCAGATGCTTGAGCCACCACAGGCCGAACAGACCGGCGGCGGCGCCGTCGGCCTGCATCTCTGCGTTCCAGTCGAGGAGGAGAAGGCGCGCCTGCCGGGCTTCCTCTTCGTGAGGCTGAAGCGGCGCCAGCGCGCGCTGGAGTCTCAGGGCCGCCAGGGAGCGGATGTCGGTCTGCAGCTTCTGCGAGTCCGCAAGGCCGTGGGTGATGGTCTGGCCGAGAACGTCGCGAATGCGCTCCGCCCGCGCGCCCTCGGTCCATTCGAAGCCGACGGGCTTGCCGGCATGATCCCAATCCGGCGGCAGGTTGAATTCATTTGCGGTGGCGACGAAGCCTTCATCTGGGTCGATCAGCCTCGGCATCTCCTCGCGGCCGAGATGGCCGTTCCAGTCGAAGCCGCCGGCGCCCGGCACCGGCAGCATGCCCGACCAGCCCTTTCGGCGCGGCACATAACCGGCGGGCGTCCAGGCGATATGGCCGTCCACATCAGCATAGGTCTTGTTGACCGAAGGTGTTTTCCAGCGCGCCAGCGCCTGATCGAACTCGGCGAAATTACCGGCCCGCATGGTGGAGAGGCTGGCGAGATAGGGGGCAGCACCTGGCTCGGCCCAGACCGAGCGCAGCGCGATGGCGATGTTCCGGATCGCATCGGTGAAGACGACCGGCCCATGCCGGGTGAAGTAGTGCGTCTGCTCTTGTGCAGGCGCGTTCTTCACCTCGAAGCGCTCGACCCGTTCCATCATCCGCTCGAAGCCCGCGCCTGCGCGATAGCGCCGCGGATCATGGGCGTCAGTCTCGCAGACATAGAGATCTTCCTGGTCGGCATCGAAGATGGTGAGACCGAACGCGATCCGTTCATTGTGACCGATCGAGATGCCGGGGAGGCACGGCTCGCCGGCACCGATCGCTTCGATGCCGGGGCAGGACAGATGGGCGAGATAGCGGATCGAAGGAAGGCTCAGGACGCGATGCGGATCGCTGGCGAGGATCGCCCGGCCAGTCGCCGTCCGTTTGCCGTGGACGGCCCAGCTGTTCGAGCCTTCCGGGCGATTGTCGCGTGTGACTCCGAAATCATCGAAGCAGGACCAGCGCCAGGCCTCTTCGAGCCGCGCCGCGAGCCGCTCGCGCGCGAAGGTGACCGGCGCGCTGGCAAGCCGAAGGAGATCGATGATCTGGCCGGGTATCTGCGCCAGATCGAGCCCGCCCGGATTGTCAGGGGCGAGATCGGGCAGGCGCTCCTGGCGCAAACGGTCGGCCGCATCCTGCCCCGCCGACAGCAGAACGGCACGGGCGACCTCCGACTGCGCATTCGCGGTGATGCCGTGGCTTCTGATGCGCGCCACGTCTTCGGGCGCCCAGCGATGAGGGCGGGTGCCCATGAGGGTGAATTCGGGCGGCAATAGCGATTCACCGCGTTCGATGGTGCCGATGAAGGCATTGATGCCGCCCACGAAGGCGGTGCATATCTCCTGCGCATCTTCGGCATAGGAGCGCCATTCGGCCGCCATATCGCCGCGAAAGACGAAGAGCCGCGCCGCCTGGTCCTGTGCCAGATATCCCGGTCCGAAATCGGCGGCCAGAATGCCGAGCCCGCGTTTGCGCCACAGATCGATCTGCCACAGCCGGTCACGCGCCACATTGAAGCCTTGCGCGAAGAATAGATCAGCCTTGCGGCCGGCCTTGATATGGGGAATGCCCCAGCGGTCGATGAGGATGCGCGCTGGCTCTTGAAGGCCCTTGAGCTGAAAGCGCATTGTCTTCGTTGTCACGTTCGGTCACCGTCGCGGATTTTTCGACAATCTGCCGGAAGTTCCCGGTAAAGGACATTCTCAATCGATGAAAATCGACCGTTTTGTTCGATTTGCAACCGGTGATAGCGGGTGGCATATGGCGACAGCGATTGATCGCGATTGCGGCGGCATGTTTAGTGCGTGCCTGGAAGCCAGTAGACCATATTGGTACATTGGATCGGAATGTGTCCGCGAGGACAGAGTTTACTGAATGCCGTTGGGAACATCGAATAATCATCGCCCGGGTAATACGCCGGCGGGCCTGCATATGGGCCTGTCCTGGCTTGGCGGTGTTCTCGTGGCCATCGTTCTGATCTTCCTTTTCAGCACGGAACACTCGGCATTCCCAAGATCGCAAGTGTCCTCGGGCTTGTCGATCCAGCAGGCCGGGTATCATGTCGCCTCGCAGACGCAGCCCGCGCTTGTCCCTGCGCAAGGCGCCGAGACCTGTGACAGCGAGGGCGAGGACGAAGGCAGGGGAGACATGGACACGTCCTGCTGTCCCTCCGCCACGTGCTCCGGCCCGGGTATGACGCCAACCGCCGCTGTCCTGTCCCGCTTGCCGGTCACGGGCTCTTACCGCGACCCGCCGCCTCGCCCCCAAAATCCGTTCGATCAGACGCCTCTCGAGGAACCTCCACGCAACGCATAGCCGTCGAGGCGCGCGGCGTTTCGTTGCGCGCGGGATCGCTATGTCTTGAGAGGATTTATCATGTCAGATTTTACAGCAACTGAGCGCGCACCGCTTTGCCCGGGCGGCGCGGCACCACTTGTTCCCGGGACGGCAGGGGAAGGCGCATGACCGGCAAACTGCCTGATTCCGAAGCGGCACGGATCGTCACACGCGCCATGCCGACGGCTGATCGCCGAGCGGTCGGCCTCGCCGACATTATGGCCTTGGGCGTGCTTCTCGCGGGGACGCCTGTCGCGTCTGTCTCGTCCTCCAGCCAGCTTCGTGCCATGGCGGCACGGGCGGCAAGACTGCTGCCGGCCGGCTTTCGTCAAGAAGCGAGATTGGAGACCTTTGTTGCGTTGGGCGGGTTCTCACCTGGAGAGGCCGTCGCGCTCCGCCGCCGCCAGCTCGAACACAGGCTGACTTCGCTTGCCTTCTTTATCAAGCAGCTTGTCGCCAAGTCCCCCTATGAGATTATTGTGGAGGGCAGAGAGCATGTCGACGAAGCGCTCGCCGGGGGGCGAGGGGCCGTCATATGGATAGCTGACTTCGTATTCGCCAGCGAGGTCGTCCGCCAGGCGTTTCACGTGCTGGGGCATCCTCTCACGCATATGATCCGCCCGGAGCACGGCTTTTCATCAACTCAAGTCGGTCTGAAATACCTCAACCCCGTACACAGGAAGGCGGGCGACCGCTATGTCCGCGAATATGCGTGGCCGTCCCCGGCGGCACCAAGTTTCACGGTAAGCATCGGCAGGCCGTTGACGATGAAGAGTGCGGACCGCCATTCCGCGATATTGGAGGCAACGAAGGATTTCGTTTCCCAGCTTGCACCCCGCGTCGAAGCTAACCCTGAGCTGTGGCGCGGCTGGCCTTCGTTGACATGAGTGAAACCGGGCGGCTGCCCTGATGCGATTCAGCCGCCCGTCACGCTCATATGGCGCGACAAGGCCGGCTTGTTGTGGCGGCGGTCGATGATGAAATCATGGCCCTTGGGCTTGCGCGAGATCGCTTCGTCGATCGCGGCATCAAGGAGGTTGTTGTCGTCGGAAGCGCGCAAGGCGGCTCTGAGATCGGCAGCATCCTCCTGCCCGAGGCACATGAAGAGCGTGCCGGTGCAGGTGAGGCGCACACGGTTGCAGCTCTCGCAGAAATTATGCGTGAGGGGCGTGATGAATCCCAGCCGGCCGCCGGTCTCCTTGACCTCGACATAACGCGCCGGCCCGCCGGTCTTGTAAGGAATGTCCGCGAAGGTGAACTGATCCATCAGCTGAGCACGCAGCACCGACAGGGGCAGATATTGATCGGTGCGGTCGCCATCGATCTCGCCGAGCGGCATCGTTTCGATCAAGGTGAGGTCCATGCCCTCGCCATGCGCCCAGCGGATCATCTCCGGGATTTCGTCGTCATTGACGCCCTTGAGGGCCACGGCGTTGATCTTGAGGGCGAGCCCGGCCCGTTGGGCCGCAGCGATGCCTTCTTTCACCTTCTTGAGATCGCCCCAGCGGGTGATGGCGCGAAACTTCTGTTCGTCCAGCGTGTCGACCGAGACATTGATGCGCCGGACGCCATGTTCGGCGAGTTCCCCGGCAAAGCGGGCGAGCTGGCTGCCATTGGTGGTCAGCGTCAGTTCCTCGAGCGCGCCCGATTTCACGTGCCGGCCCAGATTTTCGATGAGCGACATGACATTGCGTCGCACCAGGGGCTCGCCCCCGGTCAGCCTGATCTTGCGCACGCCGCGCCCGATGAAGGCGGCGCAAACCCGCTCCAGTTCCTCGAGCGTGAGCAGGTCCTTCTTGGGCAGGAAGGTCATGTCCTCCGCCATGCAATAGACACAGCGGAAATCGCAACGGTCGGTCACCGACACCCGCAGATAGGTTACATGCCGGCCAAAAGGGTCAACCAAAGCCGGCCCGGACGCGATCGGATGTGTGACGGGCGTATTCATGCCTAAGATGTCGGGCTTTAGCCGGCCGTCGTCAAGCCCGCCTCCTACCGCACCCTCGATTCGTCCAAGGGTGATCGCGGCGGGGAGGGGGGTGAGACCAGCTATCGGTCGATGGAACTCTCGCACAGGAAGATTTCCGCCGTCCGAACAAGACCTTGTCAGGAGCCTGAAGGGGTGAGCGCTTTGCGCCTTTACCCGGTCGCAAACCTGGCCATAAGATCGGTTGTCCGAAGGCATTGGCCGAATCGAGGTTCTGATGCCCGCACGTCGCTTGCTGGCGCTCATTTGCCTGCTGCTTGGCCTCACCTGGGTAACCGGTCCCGGCCGTACCCCGCTTTTTGCCCAGCAACCTGAGGTCGATCTGGCGCTCATCCTCGCCATCGACTGCTCCTTCAGTGTCGACGCCAATGAGTTCCGCCTGCAGATGCAGGGGCTCGGCGAAGCCTTTATGCGCCCCGACGTCAAGGAGGCGATCACCAAGGGGCCGAATGGGCGCATTGCCGTCCTTGCGATGCAATGGTCGGATGAGGCCAATCAGATGGTGATCATCCCCTGGATGATCATTGCCAGCGACAAGGACGCGGATCGGCTGGGCGCCTCGCTCGTCGAGATTCCGCGACGTCTGGCCGAAGGCGGCACGTCGATTTCGATGGCGATCGAATATGCCGCCAACCTGTTCCCACAGGCGCCGCCCAGCCTGCGCCATGTGATCGATATTTCCTCCGACGGGCGCAACAATATCGGCCCTCCGGTCGCTCTCTCGCGCAACAAGGTGGTCAGGATGGGCATCACCATCAACGCGCTGACCATCCTCAACGAATGGCCGACGCTCGACAAATATTTCGAGGAGAATGTTGTGGGCGGGCAAGGTAATTTCGTCATTCCGGCGGATGACTATGCTGCCTACACGGAAGCGATCTATAAGAAACTCCTGCGCGAAATAACCGGTCCCGGAATCTCCTGATGCTTTTTGTTTCTTCTGAAGACGTCCACCGCATCTGCGTCTGGACGAGGCTCTGCGACGCGCTCGTGGAGGCTCATAGAGGCCCCGAGCCGAAAGTCGACCGGTCCGAGATCCATGCGATGCGGGACGGCAACCGGGAGACCTATTTCAACCTGCCGGCCTGGCAGCCGGGTGTCGCCATGGGGACCAAGGTGGTGACGGTGTTTCCCGGCAATCGCGACCTTCCGGCGGTGCAGGCGCTCTATCCCTTGTTCGACGGGGCGACCGGCGCACCGCTCGCGGTGCTGGATGGAACCGCGCTCACCTATCGCAAGACCGCCGCCGATTCCGCCTTGGGCTCGCGGCTTCTTTCCTCTCCTGAGGCGCGAAACCTGCTCATGGTCGGCGCCGGCGGGCTGGCGCCTCACCTCATCGAGGCACATCGCGCGGTGCGTCCGGCGATCGAGAAGGTCTATGTGTGGAACCGCGACCGTGCCAAGGCCGAAAGGCTGGCGCAGCAGATAGGGGCGCGGGTCGTGGATGATCTGGAGGACGTGGCAGGCGAGGCCGACATCATCAGCTGCGCCACATCGGCGACGACGCCGGTGATCAAAGGCCAATGGCTGAAGCCCGGCGCCCATCTCGATCTCGTCGGTGGCTTCACGCCCGATATGCGCGAATGCGATGACGAGGCGGTGCGCCGCGCCCGCCTCTTCGTCGATAGCCACTGGTTCGCCGTCGATCAGCCTGGTGACCTGGGTGATCCCTTGCGTCGCGGCGTGATTGCGCGCGATGATATCGAAGCCGATCTCTTCGAGCTTTGCCGCGATGGATATGACGTCAAGCGCCAACCGGATGACATCACGCTGTTCAAGAATGGCGGCGGCGCGCATCTCGATCTGTTCACGGCTTTGTTCATCTGGCGCAACCTGAGCTGAGAGGAACCCATGGATGTGAAAGTCTTCAGCGATCCGCGCAAACCGGCCTATCTCAATTTCGAAGCCGGCAGCAGGCCGCTGAAGGACCCGATCAGGCCTGAGACCCTGGCTCGCGTCAGGGCCTATCGCCATGGCCGCATCAAGGAAAAGCTCGTCCAGCATGATTGCGCGGCACTCCTCGTCTATGATCCCCTCAATATCCGTTATGCGACCGACTGCTCCGACATGCAGGTCTGGACCATGCATAATCCGTCGCGCTATGCGCTGATCTTCGCCGACGGTCCCACCATCTGCTTCGAATATGCGCAGGCCCTGCATCTGGCGGAGGGACTGCCGATGGTGGACGAGGTCCGCCCCTGCATCAGCTGGTTCTACTTCGCGAGCGGACCTAGGCTCGCCGAAAGCGCCGGCAGATGGGCGGACGAGATCACCGCGCTCATGCGTCAGCATGGCGGCGGCAGCAGGCGTCTTGCCGTCGACAAGATGGAGCCGCTCGGCGTCGACCTCCTGCGGGGCCGCGGCCTTACATTGGTCGAGGGGCAGGAGCTGACCGAGACGGCCCGCATGATCAAGTCGCCCGATGAGCTCGAACTGATGGGCTGGACGATCAAGGTCTGCGAGGCGGGCATGTGGCGGATGCGCGAGAACTCGCTGCCTGGCAAGACCGAGAACGAGATCTGGGCCGAGCTCCATTACGAGAATATCCGCAATGGCGGCGAATGGATCGAGACCCGGCTGCTGGCGATCGGCGAGCGCACCTATCCCTGGTTCAAGGAATGCTCGGCCCATAGCGGCAAGGAGGGCGATATGCTCTCCTTCGACACCGATCTTATCGGACCCTATGGCTATTGCGCCGATCTTTCCCGCTCCTGGACTGTTGGCCTGGTCAAGCCGAAGCCGACGCAGAAAGAGCTTTATGCCTATGCGCTCGAGCAGATCATGCACAACAAGTCGCTGATCAAGCCGGGTATGAGCTTCAGGGAGTTCAACGACAAGTCGCTGCGCATTCCCGGGGAATATCAGGACAACCGCTATGGCGTGGCGCTGCACGGTGTCGGTCTGTGTGATGAATATCCTTCCGTTCCCACTCATGTCGATATGGACCAGGGCAAGGGCTATGACGGCGTGTTCGAGCCCGGAATGTGCCTGTGCGTCGAAAGCTGCACCGGCTCGAAGCGGGCCGGCGAGACCGTGAAGCTCGAAATCCAGGTCGTCGTCACCGAGACCGGCACCGAGCGGTTGGACAGCTTCCCCTTCGAGGATTGGGTGTGACAGCTCTTTCCCCTCTCCCCTGGGTGAGGGGTCTCGTGGAATAGGATCAGCCGATGTCCCAGCTCTTTCCCGCGCTCTTCCAGCCGCTCAAGTTGCGTCACAAGACCTTGCGCAACCGCATCGTCTTTGGTTCGCATACCGCCAACATGGCGGAGGACGGGCTGCCGGGGGAGCGTCATCGCGGCTATTACGAGGAGCGTGCCAGAGGCGGAGCCGCGATGATCGTCGTCGAACCGATGCCGGTACATCGTACCGGCGTGCTGACGCGTGGCAATTTCCGCCATTCGAGCGACGAGGTCATCCCGCATTTCCGCAAAGTGACTGACGCCGTCCATGCGCATGGAGCGGTGATCTGTCATCAGCTCTATCATGTCGGCCAGCATGGCGATTTCGACAATTCCTATGAACCGAACTGGTCGCCCTCCGGCCTGCCGTCCTTCCATGATTCGGACGGCAGCCATGCGATGAACGAGGCCGAGATCGAGGAGATCATCGAGAGCTTTGTGGCGGCGGCGCGCCGCGCCAGGCTGGCGGGCTTCGATGGTATCGAGCTTTTCGCCGCCTACAACGCCATCATCGATCAGTTCTGGACGCCCTTCAACAACCGGCGCGACGACAAATGGGGAAATGGGTCACTCGAAAACCGCACGCGCTTCTCCTCGGAGATCATGCGCCGCATCCGCAAGATGGCGGGCGAGGATTTCATCATCGGCATGGCGATCAGCATGCAGCCGCATGTCAAGCCGAACCTATCCATCGAGGCGACGCAGGAGATCATCGCCTGGCACGACGACCGCAATCTGATGGACTATGTCACTTGCGGTACGGGAAGCTATTTCTCCTTCTATGATCTGATTCCGACGTCCTTCTATGCCGACAAGCTTGGCGCGCCTTATGCCGAAGCGCTGAAGGCCGTGGTGAAGAACGCCCGCGTCCAGTGCGAAAGTCATGTGCGCACGCCTGAGAACGCCAATTATGTCGTGGCCTCCGGGCAGGCCGACATGGTGTCGATCGTGCGCGGCCAGATCGCCGATCCGCATCTTGCCAACAAGGCGAAAGAGGGGCGCCCCGAGGATGTGCGACCGTGCCTTTCCTGCAATCAGATGTGCTGGGGCAGGCGCTATCGCGATTATTGGATTTCCTGTCTCATCAACCCTTCCGCAGGGCGCGAATTCCAATGGGGCGGCGACCGCTTCACCCCCTCATCATCCCCGAAGACCGTTCTGGTGGTGGGGGGCGGTGTCGCCGGTCTTGAAGCGGCGCGTGTTGCCGCCGAGCGCGGCCACCGGGTGACGCTGGCCGAGGCGTCCGACAGGCTGGGCGGCCAGTTCCGGCTCGCCGGAATGCAGCCGCGGCGCCAGCAGATCATCGATTTCCTCGACTGGTATGAGCGGCAGTTGCAGAAGCTGCAGGTGAAGGTGCTCTACAACACGCTGCTGGAGGCCGCGGACATCCAGGCCCTTGGCGCCGATGAGGTGATCGTGGCCACCGGCTCGCAGCCGGACGCCCGGGGCTTTCAGCGCTTCTTCCCCGAGCGCGATGCGCTGCCCGGCATCGACCGGGGCAATGTCTGGTCGGCGGAAGAGGTGATGGGCCGCCAGGCGCGCCTCGGCAATCGGGTGATCGTGCTGGACGAGACGGCTAACTGGAAGGGCGGCGGCACGGCGCTCCATCTTGCCGAAGCCGGTCATGCGGTGATTGTGGTGACGCCGGCAGCCTCGGTGATGTTCGAGATGGCGCGGACCAGCGCCGATATGCCTTTGCGCCAGCGGCTGCGCGACTTAGGGGCGAGGCTCATCACCGATGCGGGTCTGCGCGAATGGCATGGCGACGGTGCCACCGTCGCGACTTTCGGCGGCCCCGATGAGCGCATCGTCGCGAATTCGCTCGTGATTGCCGCCACCAACACACCGGACCTCCTGGTGCCCTCCGGGCTCGATGATCTGGCGGTCGGTCATCGCGACATTGGCGATGTGGTCGCGGCGCGCAGCGCGGTCATGGCGATCTATGAGGGCCGCAAGGCCGGCATGGCGGTATAGGCGGGGTTAAGGGAGGTGAACCGCCTTGACGCTTGATCGCGCCTGGCGGCCTATCTAGAGGCATGAGCATGGAGAGCTTTTCCCTCGCACCCGTCCCGGAAATCGTCTTTGGCCATGGCCGCTTGGCCGAGCTGCCCGGCCGCATCGCAGGCCTCGCTGGCGCCGGTGCCGGCGTCATGATCGTTGCCGATCCCGCGATGACTGCATCGGGTGTGGCGGCGCGCCTCATGAAGCTTTTGGCCGATGCCGGCCATGCGGCCAGCTTTTATGATGGCTTCCGGGGCGAGCCCAAATACAGCGACATCGATCGCGCCGCCGGCCTGGCGCGCGATGCCCGGGCAAAGGCGGTGATCGGTCTCGGCGGCGGCACGGCGCTCGATACTGCGAAGATGGTGGCTGCCTGCGCGGTCTCGGGCCTTGATGCGCAGTCCTATCAATTCTGCGAGGCGGCACTGCCTGCCGATCCTCTGCCGCTCATCGCGGTGCCGACCACCGCCGGCACCGGCGCCGAAGTGACGCGCACCTGCATTTTCACCAACAAGGAAGGGCAGAAGGTCTGGGCCTGGGGCTCAGAGCTCAAACCCGTCCTGGCGCTGCTCGATCCCGAGTTGACCGTAGGCGTCCCGGCCGCGGTCACGGCGGCCACCGGCCTCGATGCGCTCGTGCATGCCATCGAGGCGTGCACCAACCGCAACCGCCATCACGCCAATGATCTCTACTGTCACCAGGCGATCAGGCTCATCTCGGGCGCTCTGGAACAGGCGGTGACGGTCCCGGGCGATCTTGAGGCTCGCGGCGCGCTGTTGCTCGGCAGCTGCTATGCCGGCATCGGCATCGACAATTGCGGCACGGCGCTGGCGCATAACATATCCCATGCCATGGCCGAGCTGGCGCCGGTTCCGCATGGCCGGGCGACGGGCCTCGCAATGTTGGCCACCATCGACTGGGTAAAGGACGGCAATCCTGGCGCCTTCGCCAAGGTGGCCGAGGCGATGGGCGGGCAGGGGAATGTGGCGGCGGCTTTCGACGATCTGGTGCGGCGCTCGCATATCAAGGTGAACTTCGCCGGCGACGGGCTGGATCTCGCGCGGCCGGAGCTGCTTGCCGAGCGCATGGCGTCTGCCGCCCATGCGCCGATGCGTCGGAACACGATGCGCGATGTAAGTGACGCCGATCTTCTCAGCTTGGCGAAATGCGTCTATGGCCTCGCCTGAGGGGGGAATCAAAATGCACAATCCGCCAGCCGTCAGGCGACTGATCGCCGAGATCGACCGTTATCTTGCGCGCTTGGAGGGACCCGGCATCGCCGAGGTGCGTGCCGCCATTGCGCGGTTCGCACCCGGACCGGTGCGGGAGACGATTCTGCCGACCCCGCCGCGTCACGGCGATCTCGCGGATGCGATGTCGGCCATCGCGGGAGCCGATGAATTGCGCGATGCGATCGCGGCGACGCTGCCGGACCTGGCCTGGGTGACCTATGACGTCTATCCGCGCGCGATGATAGGCGATCGCTTCCCGGTGGCGCATGCCTTTGTGAGCCTGATCGGCGAATCGGGGCTTATCGCGGTGGAGGATTTCGAGCTTGGCTTGTTCATCATCGCGCCCCGGACTCTCTATCGCGATCACCGCCACAAGGCGCCGGAACTCTATGTCCCGTTAACCGGTCCGCATGAATGGCGTTTCGGAACGGATGAAAGCTGGTCAGAGTACGCGGCTCACATGCCGATCTGGAACGAGTCGATGAGGATTCACGCGACCCTGGTGCGTGATATACCCTTCCTGGCGCTCTTTGCCTGGACGAAGGATGTCAAGGCCGGTTCCGCTGTCGTCGCCGCGCCGGATTGGGCGGAAATAGAGGCACGCCTTTGAACGACAATATCTACGCGCCCGCGATGTGGGTCATCGAAGCGATCCGCACGTCGCTAAAAGGCGAAGGCGCCGCAGACGTCAAAGCGCGCCTCGCCGTCCAGAATCTCTCGCCGGGCGCGGCCGTCGATCCGGGCGCGCGCCGGCTCCCCGCCACGCGCTTTTTCGCCGAGTGCGTTGCCGCCTGTATGTTCCTGGCTCATGATGTCGCCGCCGCCCTGGCGGAGATCGAGGAGTTTCTGCATTGGAAGCAGAATCCGAATTACTCCGACGCAGTGATGGGCGAGGGCTATATGGAGAATTACGCCTATGCCGAGATCATCGGGCCGGACGGTTTCTTCCCGGGCGATGACTTCCTGCTTGGTTTCATGCTCCTGGGCCCCCGCCGACTATACCCCGACCACTATCATCCGGCGCCTGAGCTCTATTGGCTTCTAACCGGCCCGAGCGATTGGCGCCAGGACAAGAGCGAATTCAGGAGCCGCGCCGCCGGGGAAACGATCTGGCATCCGCCGCGCATGAGCCATGCAACCCGCACCGGCGACAGCCCGCTGCTTGCCATTTGGGCCTGGACGCGCCATGTCGGCGTCCCGGCACGGCTTGTGGAGGAGGCGTGAGCATGGGGCTCGTTTCGGCTCTGCGCCTGGCGGCCATCATCTTTGTCTCCTTCTACCTGCTCGCGGCTCTTTTCATGTATCTAAGCCAGCGGAGCTATCAGTATTTCCCGAGCCATCGGGGTATGGGCGCCGCGGCCGTCGGGCTCTCCGGGGTTGCGGACCTGAAGCTCGTGACCGAAGACGGAGAAAGGCTGCAGGTTTGGTACACCGCGGCGCGGCCGGGAAAGCCGACCATCCTCTATCTGCACGGTAATGGTGGCGAGATCTCCGATCGGGGCGAGCGTTTCGCCGTCTATCAGGCGCAAGGCTTCGGCGTGCTTTTCGTGAGCTACCGGGGCTATGGCGCAAGCACGGGAAGTCCGAGCGAGATCGGGCTGGTGAGAGACGCGCGCGCCGCTTATGACTGGCTTATCGCCCAGGGGGTAAGGCGGGAGGCGATCATGCTGGTGGGTGAATCGCTGGGCAGCGGGGTTGCCGTTCAGCTCGCCGCCGAGCGCACCGTGGGCGCCGTGGCGCTCGAGGCGCCGTTCTATTCGGCCGCCGATATCGCCGCCTCGATCTATTGGTGGCTGCCGGTGCGCCTGCTGATGAAGGACAAGTTCGATTCATTCCTCCATATCGGCAAGGTCCATGCGCCGCTGCTGATCATCCATGGCGACCAGGACGAGATCATTCCGCTGGGCGAAGGCCGGAAGCTCTTCGCCAGCGCCAATGAGCCCAAGCAGATGACTGTCGTCCCGGGCGGAACGCATGGCACGATCTTCTCACCCGACACCTGGATGAGCGAGATGCAGTTCTTCGCGCAGTATTCGAAACCTTGAGAACCCGCGAGCGATGCTCGCGGGTTCGGTTTCGATCGGGTAGATCACGATGAGTTTGGATCGTATTGCTCCAAACTTATAGACGTGATCGATTCTTATATGTTAGCGCGTGATTTTCGCAAAAAACCGATATCCACTTTTTCGCATCACGCGCTAGCGATCACGCCGGCGAGATCGCCAGCTGATCGCCAAAGATGTAGAGCGTCGGGTGGATCTCGAAGCCTTGCACCCGCTTGTCATAAGCGGCGTACACCGAGCGCCACAGCGGCTGGGTGATCGGCCCGTCTTCGAGCATGATTGCCTCGAGCTCGCCCAATATCTCGCGCCGTTTGTCGACATCGAGAGTGCCTTCAGCCTTGCCGAGCAATTCATCGAACTGTTTGTTCGAATAGCGCGACTCGTTCCACGGCACGCCGGTGCGATAGGCGAGCGCCAGCACCATGAAGCCGAGCGGGCGGTGGGTCCATTCGGTGAAGCCGAAGGGCACTTCCGTCCACACTTCCCAGAACTTCGCCGAGGGCAGGACGTTGATCTTGGCGCGGATATTGCCGGCCTTCCACTGTTCCGCCATCGCCTCGACCGCCGCCTGCTCCCAGGACGGGTCGGGCTTGCAGTTGATTTCTATGTCGATGCCATCCGGGTAGCCGGCCTCCGCCAGAAGCTTCTTCGCCTCGTCGGGCTTGTAGCCGAGCGGTTCGATTTTCTTGTAGTCGGGATGCACCGTGCAGACATGGTGATGCTCCGCCGCCTGGCCGACGCCTTTATGAGCGATCTGCAGGCACTTCTCCGGATCGGTGGCGTAACGGATCGCCTTGCGCACTTTCGGATCGTCGAACGGCTTCTGGGTCATCTGCATGCGCGCGACCGCGGTCTGCGCGGTCACCACCTGATGGATGTTCACATGCGGCATGCCCTTATAGAGATCGAACTGCTCGATATTGCCCTGATAGATGCCCTCGACCTGCTTCGAGGCGAGAGCTGCCGCGACCGCCGCCGGATTGTCGCCGAGATCGATGAACTGCAGCTCATCGAGATAGCCTGCCGCGTCGGGACGGCGCTTGAACACGGCCTTGCGGCCGACTTCAAGTTCGACGAGGTCGAAGGCTTCGGTGCCATTCGAGCCGATGGCGAAGACGCCGTTCTCGGCCGGATCGAGCATCAGGAAGGGATAGTGGAAGAGATGTTCAGGCACCGCGACCTGGGGCTGCGCGAGATTGAGGACGAGTGTCTTCGGGTCCTTGACCTCGATCGCATTGGCGTCCCACAATTCGGTGGTCATCACCGGATTGCCCTTGTCGTCCTTCGTGCCGGTATCGATCTCCTTGAGCATATAGCCCTTCATGAGGCCGACGACCGAGGAACCGACTTTCGGATCGAGGCAGTGCTTGATGTTCCAGGCCGCCTGGTCGGCGGTGAAATCCTCGCCCTTGCGCCATTTGGCGTCCTTCTTGATGTGCAGGGTCCAGGTCTTGAGGTCTTCCGAGGCCTCCCATTTTTCGCACAGATGCGGGCGTGTTACATTGTCGACACCGGTCCGGGTGAGATAGCCGCAGACCTGACGCACCACATTGGAGTCATAGACCCACGAGAAGGTATGCGGATTATCGACTTTCGGAATGCGCTGGGCGATCTTGAGCGTGCCACCCTTTGGCATGTCCTGAGCCATGGCTGGCGGCGCCAGAGGCTCGCCGGTGATCTTGCCGGCCCACATATAGGCCGCGCCCGACGACATGCCGAGCAGGCTCGCATAGCGAACGAATTCGCGCCGGTCTATTTTCTTGTCCGCGAGCTGCTGTTTGAGCCGCGGAATCCAGATATGCTCTTTGTCTGACATAGTCCTTATCCTCCCTCCCATTGGGGTTCTTCTTCCACAAGAGATGAATGTCGCGCCGTTGTGTCGGACGCTTTTTTCTTTGCGCATTGCGCGCTCGTACGAAGCCTATCACCCTCGCCGGATTAGGCAAATGGTGAAAGGAACTTACGCCTTACCAACAAGCCGCCGGCTAGAAAGAGCCGGGCGGCGGCACGAAACCATGATACTCCCGTTCCAGAAGTTCGGCAAAGCGCAGTGTCGTCAGATCTCCATACTGCTTTGTAATGATCTGGATCCCGGCCGGCAGGCCCTCGGGTGTCAGCCCCATGGGGGCGACGGTGGAGGGCAAGTAGAAGCCGCCGGAATAGCCGGCCCAGAAGAGCTGGTCGGTCGTCGGCACCTGCCGCCCATTGACTGTGATCGTCCGCTCGTGGCGTTCGCCCTTCTGGTCATGCGGGAAGGCGGCTGAGGCCGCCGCCGGACAGATGAGCACGTCCCAATCGGCGAAGAACTGATCCCACAGCAGGCGCATTTGATGGCGCCGCTCATTCGCCAGGAGCCAGGACCGGTGCGGCAGCACATTGGCCCGGGTCATCTGGGCGAAATAGCTGTTGTCCTCGGCCGCGAAGTCTTCCGCCAGTTTGCGGTTGGCGGCGAAATCCTGGTCGTTCAGCCGCCGGCTCGTCGCTGAGCGCAGGAGCCGGATATAGATGTCCATCGCCTCGCGCGTCGAGAATTGCGGCCTGGCCGTCATGGAGAGGCGCTTCACCCGCTTCGCCAGAAACTGGGCGAGCTTGCCGATGAGGTCCTGCACCGGCTGATCGACTTCACTCACCGGATCGTTCAGCATCACCGCGACGCGGAAGTCCTTCAATGAAGTCTGCGAGGCGGACGGCAGATTGAGGCGCAAGGCCCGTGCCTCGACGCCGTCAGGCCCGGCCAGAAGCTTCAGCATCGCGGTGAGATCCCGGGCGCTGCGCGCCATGGGACCGGCGACGGAGATGTCGCTGGGACTGACGATGCCGGGCAGGAACTGGCCGCGCATCGGCACGATGCCATAGGTCGGCTTATGGCCGTAGACGCCGCAGTAATGCGCAGGATTGCGGATCGAGGCGCCGATGTCGGAGCCGACCTCGAGCGCGCTCATGCCGGTGGCGAGCGCCACCGCAGATCCCCCCGATGATCCGCCGGGTGAGCGCGCTTTGTCCCATGGATTGTTGGTCGTGCCATAGATGGCATTGAAGCTCTGCCAGTCGGAGAGCATCAAGGGCACATTGGTCTTGCCGAGTATGATGGCGCCCGCATCGGTGAGGCGGGTAAGGGCGACGGCGTCCGATCCCGCGATGTTTCCGGCAAAGCGCGGGTCGCCCCAGGTCGTTGGCGTCCCGGTCCAGTCGAAGCTCTCCTTGATGGTCATCGGCACACCGTCGAAGATGCCCTTGGGCGTGCCCGCCTTCAGACGCCTGTCGGACGCCACAGCAGCCTTGCGGGCCCGTGCGATGTCGCTGACGATCACCGCATTGAGCGACGAATTATGTTTTTCGATTTGCGTCCAGGCGAGATCGAGAAGCTCGCGCGCGCTGATCTTGCCGCTGCGCAGGAGGCGCGCCTGGTCGATGGCTGATCTGAGATGTAAGGACAGGGGCATGATTTGGGCTAATGCTTCGCTATGGTGGAATCTTCTTCTGTTTCGTGACGCCCGATCTTGATCACCGGTTCCATCGCGCGCAGCACGTCGTCCGGCAAGTGGCACAAGATCATATGGCCATTGCCCATGTCCTTGACCGGCGGCATTTGTGTTTCGCAGATCGCGCCGATTTTGCGATGGCAGCGTGTCTGGAATGGGCATCCGGACGGTGGATTCATCGGCGAGGGCAACTCACCCTTCAGCACGATATGCTTCTTGGTGACCGACGTATCGGCGATCGGTACAGCAGACAGGAGCGCTTCCGTATAGGGATGATAGGGCGGCGAGAAGACTTCGTCGGTCGTGCCCTGTTCCATGATGTAACCGAGATACATCACCACTATGCGATCGGCGAGATAGCGCACCACCGAAAGGTCGTGGCTGATGAAAACGAGGGTCGTGCGCTTCTTGCGCTGGATATCGGTCAGAAGACCGGTCACCGCCGCCTGCACCGACACATCGAGCGCCGAGACGGGTTCATCGGCGACCACAACCGCCGCTTCGCCGCCGAAGGCGCGCGCAATGCCGATGCGCTGTTTCTGGCCGCCCGAAAGTTGGCGCGGCTTGCGGTCGGCGAACTCGCGCGGCAACTTGACCATATCGAGAAGCTCATAGGTCTTGCGCTCGGCCTCGTCGCGGGTTTTCGCGACACCGAATTTGCGCAGGACGCGGGCAATCTGGGAGCCGACCGAGTGGCTGGGATTGAGCGTCTCGAATGGATTCTGAAACACAATTTGCAAGCTGGATATGAGGCCCGGCGGTCTCTGCCGGACCGGCATATTGCCGACCTCAAGCCCGTTGACCAGAACCTCGCCGCCGGTCGATTCCTCAAGCCCCATGAGGACCTTGGCGAGCGTGCTCTTGCCGCAGCCGGATTCGCCAACGATGGCGACTGTTTCCCCCTTCGCGTGCTTCGAAGTCGAGCTTCTCATTGGCCTTGACGAAACGCGATTTGGTGCCCGAGATCAGCGCGGCGATCGAGTTGTCGCGGATCTCATAGTACTTCTTCATGTTCCTGATCTGCAGCACCGGTGGTCCGGACTGGATCGGCTCAGTCTCGACCCCCTTGGGCCGGTATTTCCTCCAGTCGATCTCATCATAGCGCACGCAGCGCGCCTCATGACCGGGGTCGTTCTTGATATCGAGCATCGGTATCGGCTTGTCGCAGCGCCCAGCCTGGAAGAAATCGCAGCGCGGACCGAAAGTGCAGCCCAATGGCCGGTCACGCGGCAGCGGCAATTGCCCGCGAATGGGCACCAGCGGATGGGCGTAGCGATCAGCACCCGGCAACGGGATCGAGGAGAACAACCCGCGTGTATAGGGATGGCGCATGTGGTCGAAGACCTGCTTGACATCACCCGTCTCGACCGCTTGTCCCGAATACATGACGCAGATGCGGTCGCAGGTCTCGAGGATGAGTCCGAGATTATGCGAGATATAGATCATCGACGTGCCGAAACGCGTCGAGATGTCCTTGATCAATTCGACGACACCCGCCTCGACCGTGACATCGAGCGCCGTGGTGGGCTCATCAAGCAGCAAGAGCTTCGGATTGGACAGGAGCGCCATGGCGATGACGACGCGTTGCTGCTGCCCGCCCGAAAGCTGATGCGGATAGGAGTTCATGATGCGACGCGGATCGGGCAGCCTGACCGCGTCCAGCACCTCGGCAGCGCGCTCATAGGCGGCCAATTCGCTGATACCTTCGTGGGTCACCAGCACTTCAGTGAGCTGCGTGCGGACGAGCAGGGAGGGATTGAGCGACGCCATCGGCTCCTGATAGACCATCGATATCTGCGAGCCGCGGATCTTGCGCAGTTCTTCTTGCGACATAGTGCGCATGTCGCGGCCCATGAACTTGATCTCGCCGCCGGTGATGGCGCCGTTGCGGCCCATATACTGCATGATAGCGAGCGCCACGGTGGACTTGCCGCAACCCGACTCGCCCACGATGCCGACCGCTTCGCCGGGCATGACGGAGAGATTGAAGTCATAGACGGCCGGCACCGCGCCGGCGCGCGTGTAGTAGGAGATCGAGACGTCCTTGCATTCGAGCACTGGTGTCTGGGCGGCGTTCATCGTTCTAGCTCCCTCAGTCACGCAGTGAGATTTCGCGCAGGCCGTCGGCGAGTAGATTGAGGCCAAGCACCAAAGAGGATATGGCGAGCGCCGGCCATATCATGGCATTGGCCGCGATAGAGCCGAAACCACGCACCTCGGCGATCATCTTGCCCCAGTCCGGATCGGGTGGCGGCAGGCCGAGGCTCAGGAAGCCGAGAACAGCAATGGCGATGATCACATAGCCAAGCCGCAGGCAGGAATCGACGATGAGCGGTCCGCGGGCATTCGGAAGCAGCTCAACCAGCATGATGTAGAGTGGTCTCTCGCCGCGTACTTCGGCGGCGGCAATGTAATCGCGGGTTTTGAGGTCAAGGACGAGGCCCCGCACGATGCGGGCCACTTGCGGTGCGACGCTGAAGGTGATCGCAAAGATGATGATGATGCCCGAGACGACGACGCCACTCATCCCCAATGATTTTCCGAGGTATCTGCCGACATCAGAATTCGGTCCAAAATTCGTGAGAATGACAAGATAAAGCACCATTTGCGGGAAGGAGAGCAGGACATTGCCGAAGAACGAGATGATTTCATCCCACCAGCCGCCGCGATAGCCGGCCATCACGCCAAGCAGCATGCCGACGGAATAGGCGACGATGGTGGCAAGGATCGACCAGAACAGCACGAGGCGCGATCCATAGATGAGGCGCGAAAGAATATCGCGGCCTTTGTCATCAGTGCCCAGCCAATAGAGGCCGCCATCTGGCGAAGGCGAAAGAGCTGGCTTCAGTAGATCGGGTGCCGATTGCGCCAGGGGGTCGCGCAGCGGCATGAGGTCGGCGCCAAGCGCCATGGCGATCCAGAACAGCACCAGGAAGGCGCCGAACATTCCGATATAGGATTCGCGCAACAGCGCCAGCGACTTGACGAACCGGACAAGCGGGTGACGTCGCTTGGGCATCTCGCTCGCCGGTGCACTCGTTGCGGTCATGGGCCAGATCCTTATGCGAAGCGGATGCGCGGATTGAGATAGGTGTAACCGACATCGGAAATAAATTGCGACAGGACGGCGACGAAGACGGCAACCATTGCGCCGGCCTGCACGATATAGATGTCGCCGAAGAGGGCGGCGTCATAGATCGCTTTGCCGAAACCATCATAGGCAAAGAACACTTCAGTCACGATGATGCCGGAAAGCAGATAATTGAGTTGCAGGATCATGACGGTGAATGGCGCGATCAGCGCATTGCGTAGCGCATGCTTAACCACCACTTGCCGGTAAGGTAGTCCTTTCAGGACGGCGGTGCGCACATATTGCGATGTCATGACTTCGGCCATCGAGGCCCGTGTCATACGTGTGTAGTAGCCGAAATTATAAATGACGAGCACCATCACGGGCAATACAAGCTCAATCCATCTGAAGCCGGTGGAGAAGGAAGAGGAGCCGGGCAGCCAGTCGAGCCAGTAGACGAAGATGGCGACCAGGAAAGTTGCGGATGCGAATTCGGGAATCGAGGTGGTGAGCACCGAGGCGACGGTAATGATGCGATCGCGCGGACCGCCCTCATTGATGCCGGACAGCACGCCGAGGATCAGCGAGATGATCGCGGTGATAAGGAAGACGCATAGGCCGAGTATGGCGGTATTGGCGAGGCGCGGCGCCAGGAATTCCAGCACTGGGCGGTTGAATTGCGCCGACACCTTCCAGTCGCCTGTGATGAAGCCGTAAAGCCAGCTGAAATAGCGCACGATGAGGGGACGGTTGTAACCATTCTCCTCCAGCCAGTGGAGGCGGCCTTCCATCGGCGAGTAGGGACCGAGCACGCGCGCGGCGAGCGCCAGCTTGTCTCCCTCGAAGATCAGGAAAAGCAGAATCGAGATCACGATCATGATCAAGATCATCGACGCGAGGCGCCGGCCAGCTAGTAACAGCATCCCTCACCCTGCCTGTTTTTGTATTTTTGTTGGCGAGGATCATAGGATCAATCAAACAAGCTAAGCAAGCATTTGCGTCGCTCAACAGCCTTAAAACGAAACGGCCCCGCGATGAGCGAGGCCGTCATGACGTCGGACTGCGAAAGCTTCAGATAGCTTCCTTGAGTTCCTTGGCGGCGCGGAAGGCAACCTTCTTCGAGGCCTTGATCTTGATGGCTTCGCCGGTGGCGGGGTTGCGGCCCATGCGCGCCGGACGCTTGCGGACCTGCAGGATGCCAAGGCCGGTCACGCGCACCTTGTTGCCTTTCTTCAGGTGCTTGACGACGAGGTCGACGAAAGCGCCGAGGAATTCCGTGGAGGCCTTCTTCGACATCTCATGCTTCTCGGCAAGTTCCGCTGCCACTTTCGACAGGGGAATCGTCACCACTTTCACTTTATCATCAGCCATCTATTTGCTCCTTGCTTGCTGAATTCTGTGAATCGAGCCCTAGCGCATGCGTTGATTCGTGAAAACCCTTATTTTCATGGGTTTTTGCGCCGCACACGCCGAAAAACGCCCATTTGGCGGGTCGAATCCACTCCCTCCTCCTGAGGAGACCGGCGCCTGCCGGCCCCGCGTTCTGGACCCCGGGCGTGCAAGAAGCAGGGAAATCAGGCAAAAAAACAGCAGGATAGAGGTGGTCCACCATCCTGCTGTAACACTTTATGGTGGGTTAGGGACGCCTACACCCAGGGACAATTGGAGTTGCGGTCGCCGAAAGTCCTTCCCTGGGCGAAGCGGGTGAAGGCGAAGGGAGAAAGCTCCGGCACCGGTTCGCCCGAGACCAAATGGCGGGCGACGAGCTTGCCGACGCCGATCATCTTATAGCCGTGGTTCGAGTCGGCGATCATGTAGCCATTGTCGGCCACCCAGTCGAAGATCGGCACCGAGTCCGGCGTGAAGGCGCCGATGCCGCCATTGCGGCGCTGCTTGAACTGGCTGCCATAGTTCTTGAATTGGTCGAACAGATAGGCGAGCGTCGCCATGTAGTAGTCCTTGAACCACGCATCGGCCTGATAGAGATCGTTGGCGTGGCCATAGGGATCGAGTACCGCCTTGGGGCCCATCTTGATCGGGATGGTGCCGCCCTGTACGCCCGGAGCCCCGGCGCGCTCGGCCGCATAGCGCACATACATATAGAAGTGCTGATCCGGGAATTTGTGGCCGTCCTCGGTGATGACCGGCGTGTTCATCAGCTCGACATGGAGAACCGGCGGGTCCTTGTCGTCGCCGGTGCGGTATTTGTGGCCATCCTTGAGGAGCACCTCGCCTTCGAGGAGGCGCCAATAGGTCCACATGTCGGCATCCTTGACGACGCCGCCGTCCGGATAGCGCATGTCGAGCTTGTTGGGCAGGCCCAGCCAGTCCCAGTGCTTGGTGATCCAGGCGCCGGCGCAGATCACCACCGCATCGGCTTTGATCGTGCCGTCCGAGGTGAGGACGCCGGTGATGCGGCCATTATGCATGTCGTAGCCTTCGACCGTGATGCCGGTGAAAGAGCGCACGCCCCACTGGTCGCACTTCTCCTTGAGCGCCCTGACCGCGGTATGGGTGCCGGCATAGCCCGACGGGATCTCGTGCAGAACGACATCGGCCTTGTCGACATTGAAGTCCGGCCAGATCTTCTTGAGGAAGCTCTTTGCCTCCTTGCCGACATACATGTCCGACTTGTAACCGGCGGCGTTCTGGCTCTTGTGCATCTTCTCGTAGTCGGCCTGCTGGTTGCCTTCGCCGACCGACACATAGCCCACCTGCTGGAAGCCGAAATTGACCGGGTCCGATTCCCACACATCGACCGAATGGCGCAGGATATTGTGGATCGGCGAGGTCATGTAGAGGTTGCGCACGCAGCCGCAGGCGATGCCGGTGGCGCCCGCACCCGGCCCTGTCTTGTCGATGAGCACGACATCCGAGCCCTTGCCCTTGCCGGAGCGCTCGAGCTCCATGGCCAGATGCCAGGCCGTCGACATGCCGTGCATGCCCATGCCGACGACGACATAGGCGGCTGATTTGGGTAGATGCGCTGTGGTCATGCGTGTTTTCTCCGTAGACTGATTGACTGGTTACTTGATGAGCGGGTGGGCGACAGGCTCTTTCGGCCTGAGGAAATAGCGCCGGAATATCTCGCCATAGCCGTTCATGCGATAGCCGTTGTTCTTGGCGACCAGCGCGTCGCGCTCGGCGCGGTAATAAGCGGGCAATTCATACCAGGCGAGTCGCGGCCGCGTGTGATGGGCGACATGCAGGTTGTTGTTGAGGAAAAGCAGCGCCCAGAAGGGCGACGCCTCGACGATGATGGTGCGTTCACCTTCATCCTCCGCCGCCTGATGCTCGCAGAAGGAACGCACCAGCATGAGCGCGACGCCCGGATAGGCAAAGAGCAGGACATACTGCCAGAAGGGGATGCCGCACACCCAAAGCGCATAGAACAGGGTAACGGCGCAGGCCGGGATGTGGAGAAGCCAGGCGCTGAGGGCGTCGCGATCGCCTTTGACGATGGCCATGAGGTCGCAAGACCAGAAACGGATGGCGGCGATGATCGGGCCCAGGATCATGCGGCCAGCGAGCGTGTTGTTGAGGGTGTAGAGCTGCTTCATGGGGGCCGGAAGGCGCGCCCAGCGATCGGGCAGCAGATAATAGGATTCGGGATCGAGCAGCGGATCCGTCAGATGCGCGTCATTGTGATGGGTAAGATGCAGCTTGCGATAGCGTCGGTAGGGGAACCAGAGGCTCGGATTGACCGATACCAGAAGCTCGTTAACGAGGCGGTTGCGGGTGGGGTGGCCATGCAACACCTCGTGCTGGAGAGAGCCATGCAGCGCAACCAGATAGGCGGCGATAGGCGCCACCCCCCACCATGGCAGCGTATGGAAGAACCACATCACAAGCGCGAGCAGACTGTACATGGCGGCAATAAGAGCAACCGTCGGCCATTCGATCGTGAGCGGCTTGGCGGTCTCGATTTCGCGGGTAAGCAACATGTCTCAAATGTATAGGGGCAACGGGCTTTACCCGCGATGCTACGATGCGCATGATTTGTTTATTCTGATACGCATCCGCGCCAATTGGTGATATTTGTAAACAATGCAGAAGCGGGACACATCCGATATATTTCGCCAACGGCTTCTGGCGCTGATCGAACGTTCCGGACTTTCGCGATCGCAGTTCGCCGCCCGAGCAGGGCTGGACCGATCCACACTTTCGCAACTATTATCTGACGTAAACGTCAGATTGCCGCGTACTGAAACCATTGCTCGGATAGCCGCCCGTCATACGGTCTCGATCGACTGGCTGCTCGGCCTCTCGCAGCAGGATCAGGTCGCGGCCGACATCGTCTCGCAGATGGCAATCGAGCCCGACGCCGGCAGCCCGGCCGATGAGCGGCTCCTGAGCTGGCATGAGGAAGCCCGCGGCTACAAGGTGCGCTATGTCCCGGCGACACTGCCCGATCAGGTGAAGACCGAGGCGGTCATCGCCCATGAGACGGGAAGGCTCGAGACGACCGCCGCCAAGGCCTGGGCCGGCATCGCGCGCGCCCGGATCATCCACGCCAAGCGCACCGAGCATGAGATCGAGGTATGCTCGACGCTTCAGGGGCTCGAGGGCTTCGCCCGGGGCGAAGGCATCTGGCGTGGTCTCGAAGCGCCCGAGCGCCTGGAGCAACTCGACCAGGCGGCAAAGCTCGTCGAGGAGCTCTATCCCGCCTATCGTTGGTTCCTCTTCGACAACCGTGAGCGCTTCTCGGTGCCGTACACGGTCTTCGGCCCCATGCGCGCCGCAATATATGTCGGCGACATGTATTTCGTCTTCACCTCGACGGAGCATATTCGCGAGCTTTCTCGCCATTTCGACAATCTCATCCGCCATGCCCGCATCCAGCCCAATGAGACTGGCAACTACATTCGTTCCCTGATGAAGGACCTCCAATGACGATTTCGCTTCCCATGTATGACTGGCCGGAAGTGTGCCAGGCGACAGACGACTGGGCGGCGGGCGTCCTGAGGCACATGGGACGCGCGGGTTGCCGGCTCGACCGTAATCCCGATTATTTCTCGGGCTGGCGCCGGCGCGATCTGTTTTTCAGCCAGACCTGCGGCTACCCCTTCACCCATGAGTTTCGCGGCAAGCTCGCCTATCTCGCCACGCCGCATTACACAGCACCGGGATGCGAGGGGGCTGACTATTGCAGCTTCATCTTCGCCCGCGAGAAAAGCCCGCTGGCCGCGTTCAAGGGCAGTCGTGCGGCGGTGAACAATCCCGATTCCATGTCGGGCATGCTGGCGCTGAAGCTTGTCTTCGTGCCCGAGGCGAAGAGCGGCGAGTTCTTCTCTTCGATCGTCGAAACCGGCGGGCACATCAAGTCGATGATCGCGGTGCGTGACGGCGCGGCCGATATCTGCGCCATCGATTCCGTCTGTGTCGCGCTGGCGCAGCGCTACCGGCCAGACTATTTGAGCGGCCTGGTCGAGGTCGCGCGCTCGCCTATGGTGCCGTGCCTTCCTTATGTGACGGCCCTGGATCGCGATCCCATGGCTTTTCGCCGCGCGCTAGCCAAGGCCTTCGCCGACCCCGATCTGGCACCCACCCGGCAGGCCTTGCTTCTCGACGGGCATTCCGTCCTTGCGGAGTGCGCTTATGACCGTATCCTGGCGCTTGAGCGGCACATGGAACAGGCTGGAGGACTGAAGCTCTTATGATTGATCTCTATACCTGGAGCACGCCCAATGGGCGCAAGGTCTCGATCGCGCTCGAGGAGATGGGACTTGGCTACGAGACCCATCCCATCAATATCGGCAAGGACGAGCAATTCGCGCCCGCCTTCCTGAAGATATCGCCCAACAACAAGATTCCGGCCATCATCGACCGCGACAACGGCCAGAGTATTTTTGAATCCGGCGCCATCCTCATGTATCTCGGTGACAAGACCGGCAAGCTCTATCCGAGCGATGCCAAGACGCGAATCCGCATCCATGAATGGCTGATGTGGCAGATGTCGGCGGTCGGTCCCTTTCTCGGCCGCGCCCACTACTTCCTGCATTTCAACGAAGGCAAGGCGCCTTTCGCCGACGCCTGGTTCGCGGCGGAAGCCAAGCGGCTCTATGGTGTGCTCGACCGCCTGCTCGAAGGGCAGGAGTTCATGTGCGGCGATTACTCGATCGTCGATATCGCGACCTTCCCCTGGATCGCCCGCTTCGGCTGGCAGAAAATCGATCTGACGGACTTCCCCAATGTGCGGCGCTGGTATCGCAGTCTTGCCGCCCGTCCGGCGGTGATCAAAGGCTACAAAGTGCCGGACGCGTCGGCGGAGATCCCATCGCCGTGAGACCTGCTAAATCCTCTATGGCAGGGTAGTAGTCGCGCGTCGCTTTGCCGCGACGGTGCGGGCCGGTTCGATTGACTCACGCAGCCGTTTGGAAGAACATCCTGTGCGCCGCCAATGGCTGAGGCAGGGAGGAACTCGTGACATCGAGCCCTGTTGCGAGAGATAGATCACAGACTCCACCGACGCGTCGGGAGGAACTCTTCGCGTTCATTGTGCTGGCTGTTCTCATCTGGCCGATCCTCGCGGTCGGGATTGTCGGCGGCTATGGCTTCCTGATCTGGATGTATCAGCTGATCGCCGGTCCACCCGGGCCGCCGCATTGAGGTGCGAGATGCGCAAACCGATCGACAGACGCCAATTCCTGGCCGGTCAGGTCGCCGCGAGATCCGGTCGGCCAAGCCACATTTCGAGCGCGCTGGTGCTGGCCTTCTCGGATCGGCACGCCGACATTGCCGAGCGGATCGCGCGTCTGCCCGACACCGAAGTGCATGGCATCGTGAACGGCAAGATCGTGGTCGTGCTGGAGGGCGCCGATGTCGGTGAGATCGGCGAGCGATTGACGGCCATATCTCTGATGGACGGCGTGCTCGCCGCGAATCTCGTGTTTGAACAGTATTGCGAAACGGAAGCGGAGGGATGACGGCATGAAACTGTCCCGCCGCGATATGCTGAAAGCGCAGGCTGCCAGCCTCGCGGTGATGGCGGCGAATATGGGCCATCCGGCGGAAGCGCAACCGGTCGAAGGCGGGGTAGAGGCGCTGGAGATAAAATGGTCGAAGGCGCCCTGCCGCTTTTGCGGCACCGGTTGCGGTGTCATGGTGGGGGTGAAGGAAGGTCGCGTCATCGCGACCCATGGCGACACCAGGGCCGAGGTCAATCGCGGCCTCAACTGCGTCAAGGGGTATTTTCTCTCGAAGATCATGTATGGCGAGGACAGGCTGACTCAGCCCTTGTTGCGCAAGAAGGACGGTGTCTTCGCCAAGGACGGCGACTTCACGCCGGTCAGCTGGGAGGAAGCCTTCGACGTAATGGCGGCGAAGGCGAAGCAGGTCCTGGCGGCGAAGGGACCGACCGCGATCGGCATGTTTGGATCGGGCCAATGGACGATCTGGGAGGGCTATGCCGCGACGAAGCTGATGCGCGCCGGCTTCCGCTCCAACAATCTCGACCCCAACGCGCGCCATTGCATGGCATCCGCCGCCTACGCCTTCATACGCACTTTCGGCTCGGATGAGCCAATGGGCTGCTACGACGACTTCGAAGTCGCCGACGCCTTCGTGCTGTGGGGCTCGAATATGGCCGAGATGCATCCGATACTTTGGACGCGCGTTGCCGACCGCAGGCTCGGTGCCCCCCATGTGAAGGTCGCCGTGCTGTCGACCTTCACTAATCGCAGCGCCGATCTGGCCGACATCCCGATCGTCTTCAAGCCCGGCACCGATCTCGCGATCCTCAATTACATTGCCAACCACATCATCACGACCGGGAGAGTTAACCGCGAGTTTGTCGACAAGCATACCAAGTTCGCCCGCGCCGCGACCGATATTGGCTATGGGCTCAGACCCGACGACCCGCGCGAGCTGGCGGCGCGGAAGGCCGAGGATGTCACGCGCACCGAGCCCATGGATTTCGAAGCCTATGCCGCCTTCGTCAAGTCATATGATCTCAAGATGGTGTCAGAGCTTTCGGGCGTGGAGCCGGGTTTTCTCGAGGCACTCGCCGAGCTTTATGCCGATCCTGGTCGCAAGGTGGTGTCGTTGTGGACAATGGGTTTCAACCAGCATGTCCGTGGCGTCTGGGCGAACCACCTCGTCTACAATCTGCATCTTCTTACCGGCAAGATCTCTGAACCGGGCAACAGCCCGTTCTCTCTCACCGGTCAGCCATCGGCCTGCGGCACGGCGCGCGAGGTCGGCACATTCGCCCACCGTCTGCCGGCGGACATGACCGTGGTCAATCCCGAGCACCGCCGGCATGCGGAGGAAATCTGGCGGATCCCGCATGGCGTGATCCCCGAGAAGCCCGGCTATCACGCGGTCGAGCAGGATCGGATGCTGCGCGACGGAAAGCTCAATTTCTACTGGATACAGGTCAACAACAATCTGCAGGCCGCGCCCAACAGCTCGAACGAGACCTATCCTGGCTATCGAAATCCTGAGAATTTCATCGTCGTATCGGACGCCTATCCGACGGTCACGGGGCTTGCCGCCGATCTGATCCTGCCCACCGCGATGTGGGTGGAGAAGGAAGGCGCCTATGGCAATGCCGAACGGCGCACCCATTTCTGGCATGAGCTCGTAACGGCTCCCGGTGAGGCGCGCTCCGACCTGTGGCAGCTGATGGAGTTCTCGAAGCGCTTTACCACCGATGAGGTCTGGCCCGCCGACATTCTCGCCGCCAATCCGGACCGGCGCGGCAAGACTCTGTTCGAGGTGTTGTTCAAGAACGGCAATGTCGACCGGTTTCCGACGACCGAGATCGACGCCGGCTATGAGAATCACGAGTCCAGGGACTTTGGCTTCTATGTGCAGAAGGGCCTGTTCGAGGAATATGCCACCTTCGGCCGCGGCCATGGTCACGACCTGGCACCCTTCGCCACCTATCACGAAGTGCGCGGCCTGCGCTGGCCGGTCGTCGATGGCAAGGAGACGCTCTGGCGCTATCGCGAGGGCCGCGATCCCTATGTCAAGCCGGGCAGGGGCGTCGAGTTCTATGGCAACAAGGATGGACGCGCGAATATTGTGGCGGCGCCCTACGAGCCGCCGGCCGAGATGCCCGATGCGGAATACGACTTCTGGCTGGTGACCGGTCGTGTGCTCGAACACTGGCATTCGGGCTCCATGACCATGCGTGTGCCCGAGCTCTACCGGGCATTTCCGGGCGCGCGCTGCTTCATCAATCCCGACGATGCGCGAAAGCTCGGCCTCAATCAGGGGGCGGAGGTTAGGATCGTTTCGCGGCGCGGCGATATCCGGACCCGGGTAGAGATGCGCGGCCGCAACCGCATGCCGCCCGGTGTGGTGTTCGTTCCGTGGTTCGATGCGAGCCAGCTCATCAACAAGGTGACGCTCGACGCGACCGACCCGATTTCGAAACAGACCGATTTCAAGAAATGCGCCGTCAAGGTCGTACGGATATGATGAGCCGGAGATCGATGGCCGTCGCCGGCCTGGTTCTGTGTGGACTCTTCGTCCTCACGGCGGCCGCGTTTTCGGCCGGCGGCGGCGCCCCCGACATCATCCCGCGCCTGACCGGCGCCGACGACCCGATGGGCGACATCAAGGCACCACCCCTCGATCGTCCCGTAACCGACGACGTCAGGCGAATGCGGAACTATCCCGAGCAGCCGCCGGTCATTCCCCATTCGATCGACGGCTATCAGCTGACGCTGGGAACGAACCGCTGTCTTTCCTGTCATAAGCGCGAATTCACCGAAGGCTCAGGCGCGCCGATGATCAGCATCACGCACTTCATGGATCGTGACGGTCAGGTTCTCTCCGACGTGACGCCGCGCCGCTATTTCTGTACGGCTTGCCATGTGCAGCAGACTGACGCTCGCCCCCTGGTGCCGAATATGTTCCGTGATGCGAAGGATATCGGCGCAACTCAGCAATAGGGCGGGATATGGCGAAGCTTGGCAATGTGTTTCGTCCGATTTGGGATATCCTTCTGCGTTACTGGAGGATCATCAGTCGTCCGAGCGCCTATTTCAGCCTGGGCTTTCTCACGCTGGGCGGCTTCATCTGCGGCGTGATCTTCTGGGGCGGATTCAATACGGCGCTCGAAGTCACCAATACCGAGAAATTCTGCATTTCATGCCATGAGATGCGTGACAATGTCTATCAGGAGCTGACGCAGACGGTGCATTTCTCCAACCGCTCAGGCGTGCGTGCGACCTGTCCGGATTGTCATGTGCCGCATGAGTGGACCCGCAAAATCGCCCGCAAGATGCAGGCCTCGAAGGAGGTCTGGGGCAAGATTTTCGGCACGATCGCGACCCGGCAGAAATTCCTCGAAATGCGACGTGAGCTGGCCGAGCATGAATGGGCGCGCCTCAAGGCGAATGACTCGCTCGAATGCCGAAATTGCCATTCAGCGGTCGCCATGGACTTCACCCGGCAGACCCGGCGCGCCGCTGAGATCCATAGCCGCTTCCTGGTGACGGGCGAACGGACGTGCATCGATTGCCACAAGGGGATCGCGCATCTCCTGCCTGACATGACCGGCGTCGATCCGGGTTGGAAGGTGCCGCCGGAACTGCAGGGCAGCGGGGATATGTCCTGGCACGGTGCAGCGCGCGCGCTTCGCATGTATGTCGAAGCGACGTCCGGCGCCCCCGGGACTGACCCCTGATAGCGTCCGGATCAGACCCTCGTCGGCATCACTTCGTCGGGCGCCGGCTTCGCCTTGTCGAACGCATCGAGCGCCTCGCAACGCTCAGCCAGTTTTTCAAGGCGCGGATAGCGCCCGGTCGGGAAGGCTTCCGGCAGGCGCAAATTCAGATAGCCGATCAGGCAGCCCAACGTCACATCGGCCTGAGTGAACTTTCTGCCGGAATACCAGGGTTCGCCGGCATGCGCGTCGAGATGGACAAGGGCGCCGGAAAGCTGCGCCATGCAACGCACCGTCCATTCATGGGCGATGCCTTGCGGGACGTGGAAATGCCGCTCATAGACGACCGCGAGCGTCTTCTCGATGGCGCCCGTGGCGAGCGCCACGATCTGCAGCACGCGGCGGCGCTCCTCGCCGCTCGGCGGAGTGAGCGCCTTTTTCGGCCCCACCATCTCGTCGAGATAGTCGATGATGGCGCCGCTGTCATGCAGCGTCTCGCCGCCGTCGATGATCAGCGAGGGGATACGCATCAGGGGATTGATCTCGACCATTCCAGGATGGAAGACCGACAATCGGTTGCGCTCGAAGCGCAGGTGATAATGATGCAGCGTCACCGCGACGCGGCGCACGAACGGGGAATCATACTGACCGACGAGGATCATAGGCGTGCCCTAATCTCGAACCTCGGAACATTAAGGCTTTTGCATCGGCGATCAATGCCGATCAGTCTATCCCGCCAATCGCATGGCGGCTTTGTCGCGCCCGATGAGTGGCAAAAGGAGAGCAAGTTCCGGCCCATGATCGAGGCCAGTCAGCGCCAGGCGCAGCGGCATGAACAAAGCCTTGCCCTTGCGGCCGGTAGCGGATTTGACGGTCTCCGTCCAATTCTTCCAGGTGTCGCCGGTCCAGGGAGCGCTCGGCAGAAGGCTTGCCGCAACCTTGATGAAATCGCGGTCCTCAGGGGCGATCTGAGGGGTGACCTCGCCGGCGACAATTGCCCGCCAGTGATTCACATCGGCGAACACCGTGAGATTGCCGCGCACCGCGAGCCAGAAGGCCTCATCGCCATGTTCGAGCCGCGACTTCACGGACGCGTAAGGCAGCATATGCAGAAGCCTGGCATTGAGGCCGCGCAACTCGTTGTCGTCGAAACGGGCCGGCGCCCGCGACAGCTTGGCGAGATCGAAACCGTCGACGAGTTCGCGATAATCGATGCAGGGATGGATCGAGTCCGAGGTGCCGAGCAACGCCGCATGGCTCACCACCGCCATGGCTTCGAGCCCTTCCTCGCGCAAGGAGGCGATCGACAGGGAGCCGAGCCGCTTCGACAGCCCCTGGCCGTCGGCGCCCGTGAGCAGGCTGTGGTGGGCGAAGTGCGGAACCTTGCCGCCGAGCGCCTCGAAGATCTCGATCTGCACAGCGGCATTGACGACATGGTCCTCGCCGCGGATCACATGGGTGATGCCGAAGTCGATGTCGTCTACGACCGAGGGCAGCGTATAGAGATAAGTACCGTCCTCGCGCACCAGCACCGGATCGGAGAGGTTGGTGGTGTCGATATGCTGCGGCCCGCGGATAAGGTCGACCCATTCGACGGTGCGATTGTCGAGCTTGAAGCGCCAATGCGGCTTGCGGCCTTGCGCCTCGAGCGCCTGGCGCTCCTCCTCAGTGAGATTCAAGGCGGCCCGGTCATAGACCGGCGGCTGATGCCGCGCGAGTTGGCGCTTGCGCCGTCTTTCGAGCTCGTCCGGCGTCTCGTAGCAGGGATAGAGACGGTCTGCCGCTTTGAGTTTCTCGGCCGCGGCGCGGTAGCGGTCGAAGCGCTTCGACTGATACTCGACCCGGTCCGGCACGATGCCTAGCCAGTCGAGATCGCGCGCAATGCCTTCCGCGAATTCCGCCGTCGAGCGCTCCAGATCGGTGTCGTCATAGCGCAGCACGAAGCTGCCGTCCGATTTGCGTGAAAACAGCCAGTTGAGAATAGCCGTTCGCGCATTGCCGATATGGATGCGGCCGGTGGGCGAAGGCGCGAAGCGTAAAATTGGGGCCATGTCAGCTTCTGTCTCTGAAACCATTAACGATTGGATAGCGCCGGTCGCGGCCGAAATTGCGCCGGGTGATCTTGACGCCGGGTGCCGCCTGCCGGCGTTTGTATTCCGCCACATAGAGCATGTGCTGGATCCGCTTCACCAAGGCTTCTGCATGGCCGCGCTTGACGATATCGGCGACCGGCATTTCCTCTTCGACCAGACCGGAAAGTATGTCGTCGAGCGCGTCATAGGGCGGCAGCGTGTCCTGATCGGTCTGGTTCTCGCGCAATTCGGCCGTCGGCGCCTTGCTGATGATGCGTTCGGGAATGACCAGGCCGTCCGGCCCCTTGAGGCCCTTGGGCCGGTTCTCGTTGCGCCAACGTGCGAGCCGATAGACCTGGGTCTTGTAGACGTCCTTGATTGGGTTGAAGCCGCCATTCATGTCGCCATAGAGTGTCGCGTAGCCGACCGACATTTCCGACTTGTTGCCGGTGGTCAGCACCATGGCGCCGAACTTGTTGGAGATCGCCATCAGGATCACCCCGCGGCTGCGCGACTGGATGTTCTCCTCCGTCGTGTCGATGTTCTTGCCGTTGAACATCGGTTTGAGCGCCGAAAGGAAGCCCTCGACCGGCTCCTTGATCGGCACGACGTCGTAGCGCACGCCGAGCGCCTTGGCGCAGGCTTCCGCATCGGTGAGACTGTCGCGGCTCGTATAGGCGTAAGGCAACATCACGCAATGGACGCGTTCGGGCCCCAGCGCGTCGACCGCCATCGCGGCGACCACGGCTGAATCGATGCCGCCGGAAAGTCCCAGCACCACGCCGGGAAAGCGGTTCTTCTCGACATAGTCCCTGAGACCGAGGACGCAGGCGAGCCAGGTCTCTTCTTCCTTTTCCGGGAGGCGGGCGATGTCGCTTTTCTTCATGTGCCAGCCGGCATCGCCGCGCACCCATTCGGTGATGGCGACGGCTTCCTCGAACATCGGCATCTGCAGTGCGAGGCTGCGATCGGCATTGAGGACGAAGGAAGCGCCGTCGAAGACGAGCTCGTCCTGTCCCCCGACCTGGTTGAGATAGGCAAGCGGCAGACCGGTCTCGGTGATACGCGCCACAACGAGGTTGAGCCGCGTGTCGTCCTTGTTCTGCTCGAAGGGCGAGCCATTGGGGACGAGCAGGATTTCGGCGCCCGTCTCGGCCAGGGTCTCGCAGGATTCCTCGGTCCAGATATCCTCGCAGATCGGCACGCCGAGGCGCACGCCCTTGAAGCTGATCGGGCCGGGTGCTGGGCCCGCGTCGAAGACCCGCTTCTCGTCGAAGACGCCATAATTCGGCAGATCATGCTTGAAGCGCAAGGTTTCGATCTTGCCGTTATTCAGGAGCGCCACGGCATTGTGGAGTTTCTCGCCATCGCGCCAGGGCAGGCCCATCAGCACGGCCGGCCCACCTGCTGTGTCGTGGGCCAAGTCCTCTGCAGCGGCGCGGCAAGCCGAGACGAAAGAGGGGCGCAGGACCAGATCTTCCGGCGGATAGCCGCAAATATAGAGCTCCGGAAACAGAATAAGATCGGCCCCCGCCTTGCGGGCGGCGGCAACGGCGTCCCGCGCCTTGGCGAGATTCTCGGTGACCGCGCCGACGGTCGGGTTGAGCTGGGCGAGGGCGATGACGAGATGGTCGGTCATGCGAAGGCTATTAGCTTACGCCGGCATTTCCATCAAATGCTCTGGCTGCACATCAGTGTTGGGCTTAAAGTACGGATATGACGAGGATTTGCGTTTTCGGCGCCGGTGCGATCGGCGGCTATGTCGGGGCAAGGCTCGCCAAGGCCGGCGTGGCGGACGTCTCCCTGGTGGCGCGCGGTACCCATCTGGAGGCGATGCGGGCAAAGGGCTTGAGCGTCACGCAGGCTGGCGAGACCTATACGGTCCACCCTAAAGTGACGGACGACCCGCGCGGTCTGGGGCGGCAGGATTTCATCATCATGACCCTCAAGAGCCACGCCCTGCCGGTAATCGCCGACACTCTTGCGCCGCTCATCGGCACCGACACGGTATTGCTCTTCGGCCAGAATGGCCTGCCTTGGTGGTATTTCTACAAACATGGCGGTCGCTTCGACGGCCGCGTCCTCGAAAGCGTCGATCCGGGCGGGACTTTGTGGAGAAAACTCGATCCCGAACGGGCGCTGGGCGCGGTGATCTGGCAGGCGGCCGTGCTGGGGCGTCCTGGCCATGTCATCCACGGCTTCGGCAATCGCTTGGCGATCGGCGAGCCTTCCGGCGAAGTCAGCGCCAGGGCGCAGGCCTTGAGCGCGATCCTGGGACAAGCCGGCGTCGAGAGTCCGATCAGGCCCAATCTGCGCAGCGAGATATGGCTCAAGCTATGGGGCAACCTGAGCTTCAATCCGGTGAGCGTGCTGACCGGTGGCACTCTTGAGGGGCTGGCGCGCGACTCCGGCACACGTGCCGTGCTCGCCGCCATGATGGAAGAGGCGCGCACGGTGGGCGAAGCCCTGGGCGTCAAATTTTCCGTAAGCGTCGAGGAGCGCCTCGACATGGCCGCCAAGGTAGGCGCGCATCGCAGCTCCATGTTGCAGGATGTCGAGGCCGGCCGGCCGACCGAACTCGACGCCCTGCTGGGGGCAGTCATCGAATTGGCGCAAATGACAGGCATTGCGACTCCAGCACTGAAACTGGTGTATGATCTTGCACGGTTCCGCGTCCAGGTGGCATAGCGCGGGATCATCGGAGAGGCACAGGAGGCAGTGACGACATGAGACTCGACAATGAACGGCCCAGCGACAATATCGAGGATCGCCGCGGCCAAGGCGGCGGCTTCGGCTTCCCGCGTGGCGGTGGCGGCGGCTTCCAGATACCGATGGGCGGCGGCGGACGCGGCCTCAGCCTCCAGACCATCATATTGCTGGTGGCAGTCTATCTGATCGCGAAATTCGTCTTCGGCGTGGATCTCCTCCAGATGTTCACCGGGGGAGACCAGGTGCAGCCGCCTGGCCAGCAGCAGAGCGAGACGCAGCAGCCCTCCGGCGGACAATCCACCAGTCAGACCCAGCAGCAGCAGTCTTCCGGCCAGGCCCAGGTCGACGTGACGGGTGACGCCGGCAAGGATTTCGTTGCTCGCGTCCTCGGCTCGACCGAACGCGTCTGGACCCAGAAGTTCCAGGAGATCGGCCGTCAATATCAGAAGCCGACCCTCGTCCTGTTCAACGGCTTCGTGCAGTCGGCTTGCGGCATGGCGCAGTCGGCCATGGGGCCGTTCTATTGCCCGGGCGACAACAAGGTCTATATCGACCTCTCCTTCTATCAGGACATGAAGAACAAGCTCGGCGCGCCCGGTGATTTCGCCCAGGCCTATGTAATCGCGCACGAGGTAGGCCACCACGTCCAGAACCAGCTCGGCATCGCCGCCAAGGTCACCGAGGCGCGCATGCAGGCTTCGGAAGCCGAGGCCAATGCCCTGTCGGTCCGCATGGAGCTGCAGGCCGATTGCTTCGCCGGCATTTGGGCCAAGACCGCCAATGACAAGAATAAAATTCTCGAGGAAGGCGATGTCGAGGAAGGCCTGAATGCAGCATCGGCTATTGGCGACGACCGCCTGCAGCGCCGGTCGCAAGGCTATGTCGTTCCGGAATCCTTCACCCATGGCACGTCCGAGCAGCGCGTGCGCTGGTTCAAGCGCGGCCTCGAGACGGGCGACATGAAATCCTGTGATACCTTCGCGACCGATCAGATCTGATCGGTAGTGTGGGGTTCTGAAACAAAAGCGGGCGCTCCGATTGCCGGGGCGCCCGTTCGCATTCGTGTAAGGATCTGTCAGCCCTTGCTCATCGCATTCTTGATGAGACCGGCGATGACCGTGAGGATCGCGCCGCCGCCCGCGCCACCGATCACGCTCTGGATGATATTGCTCGACGTGGCGGAGGCGTCGGCCGCCGACATGCCCATGTAGTGCTGGAGAATCTGGCCGAGGATGAGGCCGCCAACTGCGCCGACGATAGAATTGCCGACTGTGCCGAGGCTGGCATTCTTGACCGCAGCGCCGGCCCCGTTGCCGCCCAGCGCGCCGAGGACTAGCTGAATGATGAAATCCATGACTTAACCCCTCTATGGTTGCCCAAAGCTGCATTTCTGCAGCTTCTGGGAGTCTATACCTCCACCGACCAGCGTAAAGAGCGATTATCGGCGCTGTGCATAGACTGGTTCAGAGTCAATAGGCATTCTGGGTTTTGAGCAGCGCCAAGGGAGTTCGCGCGAGGATGTAGAGATCGAAGCCGAGCGACCACCGATCGATGTAGTCGAGGTCGTAAAGGACACGCTGCTCGATCTTCTCCTTGGTGTCGGTCTCGCCGCGCCAGCCATTGATCTGGGCCCACCCGGTGATCCCCGGTCTCACCCGGTGGCGGGCGAAATATCCGTCGACGACTTGTTCGTAGAGCGCTTCCTGCGCCTTTGCCTGGGTGGCGTGCGGGCGTGGTCCGACAAGAGAAAGGTCACCTTTCAACACATTGAAAAGCTGGGGTAATTCATCGAGCGAGGTCTTGCGGATGAAACGCCCGACGAGAGTCACGCGCGGGTCACCCTTGCTTACCAGGCGTGTTGCGTCGGCGTCGGCCAGAGCGACATGCATCGAGCGGAATTTGTAGATCTCGATGAGCTCGTTGTTGAAGCCGTAGCGGCGCTGTTTGAACAGGATGGGTCCCTTGCTGTCGAGGCGAACCGCGAGCGCGGTCGCGGCAAGGACAGGCCACAGCAGGACGATGAACAGGAGCGCCAGAGTCCGATCCATCGCCGCCTTGAGGAAGGACGACCAGCCGGTCAGCGGGCGGTCGAAGACGGCGAGCAGCGGCAGGTTGCCAAGATGTGTATAGGCGCGCGGGCTCAATTTGAGCTTGGAGGCCTGGCCACTGATTCGGATGTCCACAGGCAGTTCCCAAAGCCGCTTCAGGATCTGCAGTAGCCGCGCTTCGGCGGATAGCGGTATCGCGACGATGATGAGATCGACCCGATTCTCACGCGCGAAACCGGCAAGCGCGCTGATCTTGCCGAGCTTCTTATGGGTGCGGACCGCTTCCGGGCTCCTGTCGTCGAAGCGGTCGTCGAACAGGCCGACAATATCGATGTCGAGGCCGGGGGAAGATTCGAGCGACTCGATGGCTTCCTCGGCCGCCTTGCCGCCGCCGACGATGGCGATGCGCTTGGTGAATCGGCCGGCACGGTCGAGAGGTCTGACCCACAAAGCGACGGCACCGCGCGTCACGATCAGATAGGCCGCTACGAGGAGTGCCCAGCTGTCGAGCCACAACAAGGGAAGAGCAATGAGGCCGAGCCAGGCCAGGAGAAAGTTGAAGGCACCCGCCGCGAGACAGGTCAGGATGGAAAACAGGATGGACCGGAAGCCGTGACGCAGCGAGGTGATGTCGTAGAGACCGAAGCTGCGCATCGCGACCATGGCAAGCAGCACCAGCTCGAGGACGAAAAAGCCGATGAGGGCGTTATTGTCACCAGTGCCGGGGAGGTTCGCGAAGCCGAGCGTAAGGACGAGCCCGCCAAAGCAGAGGAAGACGAAGTCGAGCCCCTTGAGCAGACGCTGGAATACTTCCACATCGATATAGGACTTGCGCCCCTCAGTCCGCCTCTCGACCATTCCAGGTCCCCCGCCCACCTGCCTCGTCGCCTCGAATTCAATTCAAATCCGAGGAGTCGAAATCGTTATCAATCCATTTGGAGCTTACGCACCTCGAAGTCGAGCGATTTGACTGCACGTGCTCCCGATTCGCGAGGCCCTTAACATGGGGGCGTATAAGCAGTGGTAAAGTATCTGGACTGGCCGGCGGTCCCGCCAAAAATAAACCCCGCACGAGATGCGGGGTTTGAAGGGGTCGGGTGCTGTCAGGAGACGGGAACAAATTCGGGCGAAGCCGTCTCGTGTCATGAGCACCGTATCATTTCGGGCCGCCTGATTCACGTTAATCAGCGGTTAAGCCTGATGACTTGTTAAGGCATTCCGTGCGATTTTAATGAAAGAAGCGTGCCCTTCCGGCCAATTGAAGGCGATTGGAAAAGGTTCTAGACCACAGGACTGTCTCTCAGACATCGAGTACACAAGATAAGTCGCGTTTTGCGCAGGTTAGGGGAAACCAGTGCCCATTTTCCCGGCCGGGTGCGGATGGATGCCGCAGTCTTGCCATCTGTGCATGTAGTTAATCAATAAGGGCTGTGGAGGAAGTGCAGTGTCCGGACCAGTTTTGACGCGTCGAAACTTCATTGCGGGAGCCCTGGCCTGCGCCTCGCCCCTGCCGGTTGGCCTTATGACGACGCCCGCCTGGGCCGATCAGGACCCCGACGATCCGTTCGCGCTTCCGCCTTTCGACGAGAAGAAGCTGCCGAAGGACTTCCGCCGTACGGTGGTTGAGTATCCGACGCGCCATTGGCCCGGCACCATCATCATCAACACAGGCTCGCGTCAGCTGTTTCTGGTCCTCGAGAACCAGCAGGCGATACGTTTCGGCTGCGCCGTCGGCCGCGACGGCTTCCGCTGGGCCGGGCTTGCCGATGTGGGCCGCAAGGTGATGTGGCCGCGCTGGACGCCGCCCAAGGACATGATCGAGCGCAGCCCCGAAAAGGCGAAATGGAAGGACGGGATGCCGGGAGGGCCTCAGAACCCTCTGGGGGCGCGGGCACTCTATTTGTTCCAAAATGGCGGCGACACGCTTTATCGCATCCACGGCACCAACGAGCCGATGTCGATCGGCAAGAATGCATCTTCCGGCTGCATCCGCATGATCAATCAAGATGTCATCGAACTCTATCGCCGCACGCCCGTCGGTTCGCGGGTCGTCGTCATGGCGGAGGGCATTTGATGCGAGCCTCCCGTATCAAGGTTTGCACGGTTATCGCTTTTGTTGCCCTTCTCCTGGGTGCCTGCAGCTCGAGTTCGACACGCGTCGATGATACGGGCGTCAGCGTGCCGCCGCCGCCCACGGTTCCGACCGGCCCGATGAAGGCGGGTGAGATCATGAAAATCCTGTCGGGCAACAGTTTCCGCTTCACGCGCGCTGGGAACCGCACCGGCACCACGACCTTCAACAGCGACGGCACCTTCAGCTACCAGGAAAACGGCAAGGGCGAGGGCACCGGCATCTGGCAGGCGAGCGACGGCTCGCTCTGCGAGGCCTTCAACCCGACGAGCTTCCTTCCCAGAGGCACGCGGACAGAGTGTTCCCCGTTCAAGCAGACGTCACAGGGCACTTATGCGGCCGGCAGCGCCATGTTCGAGGCGATGTAGGCGGGATCGGTTTGGACCCTACCGTCTGACGCTTATGCCTTCGCATGAGGCGCGCTCGGAGGGTAGCCTTGCAGCCGCCTCGTAACCTGTGGTTTAGTATCCGTAAATGAAGAAATTCCGTCCGAAGGCAGCTCCTGCCGCACCGCTCTTCAGGCAGCCTGACCGGGTGCTCGAGGCCATCAAGAAAATCGGAACTTTGGTGCATAAGAAGGAGTGGGCCACTGCCGAGGCCGATGCCCTGAAGCTTTTGCAGGACCATCCGAACAGGCCGGATGTCCATAACATTCTGGGCATCATCTACAAGCAGCAGAACAAGCGTGGTCCGGCCCTGAAGCATCTTGAATTTGCGGCCAAGGCCGAGCCGCGGAATCCCATTTATCTGAACAATGTCGGCCGATTCTATCTCGATTCCAGGGCGATCGAGCTGGCTCTGCCTTTCCTCCACAACGCCTTGCTCATCAATCCGAAGCAGACGGAGACGCTGCTGGCAATCGGTGAATATTACCGGCAGGTCGGCAAGGCCGCTCTCGCCTTGCCCTATCTCGAGCGCGCCCGCGGGCTGAGCCCGGACGACAATAGAGTGAAAATGGCGATCGCCGAAAGCTTTGATGTCGTGGGAAGGCTGGACGAATCCAACCGACTCTATGAAGAGTTGCGGGGCGACCGCCGGTACCTCGCAATGTCTCTCTACCGTTTGGCAATGAACCAACCCACGGAACTTCATGGCCTAGTCATGAGTGAGGCCCAGAAGCTTCTGGAAGGAGCCGAGCAGGACGACAAGGAGGCGAGCATGCTGCATACTTCCTTGGGGTTCATCCATGAAAAGGCCGGGCGATATCCATTGGCGTTCAGGCATTTTGAAGAGGCCAATCGCCTGGGGAAAATGGATGCCGGCATAGAAATTTTCCGGAAATGGGTGGATAGCGTCATCGCCGCCTTTACGCCAGAAACCTTGCGCGCCCACGCGCATAAGGGCAGCCCGAGCGAGATTCCGGTGCTTGTGGTCGGCATGCCCCGTTCCGGCACGACCCTGACCGAACAAGTGATCGCAAGTCACGGTCAGGCCGCGGGCGCTGGTGAATTGCAACGAATCAATCAGTTGGCCAGATCTCTCCAATTCGCATCTGGCCGACCGGTAGACAGGTTATTCGCGACCTTGGAGACGATGCCGCCCCCGTCGCTGCGTGAATTCGCGGACAATTACGTGAAGCTTCTGGAGTTTCATGGTCCAAAGGCGCTACGGGTCGTCGACAAGATGCCGCACAATTTTATCAATCTCGGGGTGGTCGCGATGCTGTGGCCGAGTGCCCGTATCGTCCACTGCAAACGCAACCCGGTCGACACATGCTGGTCCTGCTTCCAGAACCCGCTCAACGATGCGCATCCCTACAGTCGTGATCTGGTCTCTCTCGGCCTGTATTATCGCGAATATTCGCGTCTCATGGATCACTGGAAGCAGCTGATGCCGCACCAGATCTACGAGCTCAACTACGAGAAGTTCACAGCAGACTTCGAGGCTGAGGCGCGCAAGATGATTGATTTTCTGGGCCTGTCCTGGGACGAGGCGTGCCTCAACTTCCATGAAAGCGGCTCGACCGTTCAGACGTTCAGTCGCCGCCAGGTCAGGAATCCCGTCTATAAGAGTTCGGTCGAGCGCTGGCGGCGATACGAGAACGAATTGCAGCCCTTGGTGTCGGCCCTGGGGGATCTCGTTCACTAGATAGAGCATCGGACCGAAAAGCTTGTGGTCGGGCTTGACCCGACCATGCGAAGTGGTTTTCAGACAAACCGATGCGCAAATCAAAGAATTAGGTGAGCATCCGGCGCTCTGGCGCTGCACTTGCCCTTCTGAGCTTTCCCGCACCAGCCAGACTGAAGAGGAAGTCGCATTTCTCCCCGAATGCAGGCGCGGCACTTCCTCTGAGCGGATAAGCTTCTGGCGCGGGACGCAAAAAAGCGGCACCGGTTTTTCGCAAGAATCCCGCGCTAGCATAGAAGAATGGAAGCACGTTTATGAGCTTGGATTGATTCAATCGAACCTCATCGTGATCTATGAATCAGAAACCCCGCCGCATCGCTGCGACGGGGCTCTGTAGGAAATCGGCTTGGTGTCAGGAAGCGGGAGCGATCCCCACCAAGCTACTCTATGTGTAATTACGGGAAGCGGAGCCAGGTGCCGAAGAAGACTTGGAGGCTGTCCGCATCTTGTTCGTCGACGAAGACCGCAGCGGCCTGGCCGTTGTTTCGAGTCCCTACAACCACGTTCTCTACGTCCTGGAAGTCGACATAGGTCGCACCGACACCCAAAGTGACCTGGCTGACCGGATCCCAGTAGATGCCGCCGCCGACGCCGAGAGCCGTGCCGGCTTCGTCATAGTCTTCATAACCGACACCCAGTTCGATGCGGGTGTCTTCCGTGATGTTGGCCAGCAAGCCGAGCGAGGCAGCCCAGAAGTCTTCGTCGACCGTGAGCGGGGAGATGTTGTTGGCGTACTGATTGGTGCCCTGGCCAACGACACCACCGGCCGTCAGCTGGAACATCTCGCCGAGGCCAATGGTAGCGCCGCCACCGACCGCCCAGTCATCACTATCACCCATATCATCCTGCTGATACATGCCGACGATCTGGCCGGTGAAGGCATCCGACGAATACATCACATAGCCTTCGACGGCGGGAATGTCGCTGCGGTCAGCCTGCCGTGTGGAGACGAGATTAGTAACAATGGCGGTGGTCGGCCCGCCGGTCCCCGGGACAACCACCGCGGCCGTCGTAACGTCGAAGGTCGTGCCAGCGTCCGAGTCCTCAACCGAGATCGCGAAGGACAGCGGGCCGGAGGCATAGGTCAGGCGCATCTGCTCGTTATTGGGGTTCGACGGGCCGAAGGACCGCACCGGGCCGGTAGCCGCGACCCAGTCCCAACCCACCTGCAACGCGCCGGTGTTGTCGTTATAGCCGGCCATCAGCTCCCAGTCCGGAGCGAATTTCCACCAGCCATAGGCCTTGTTCATCTTGGTGTTTTCGGAATAATCATTGAAGTTGCCGCCACCGGAGGCTTCCAGACGGAAATAGCCGCCGACTTCGCCGACCGCCGTGTCTGCCTTGCCCTTGATGAAGATACGGCCACGGACGGCGAGGTCCGCATTGTCGTCGAAGTCCGGAGTATTGATGTCCGTATAGATTATCGCGGTGCGGATTTCACCCGACACCGACACTTCGGCGGCCGGAGCTACGTCAGCCGTCGGAAGGACCGACAGCGTGAAGCCCGAATCGTCACGAACCTGGTCTGCGTTACGCTCCGGCAGGACGCCCTCATAGGTGCCCTGGCCGTCGCGGAACGTCAGAAGGCTGTAGCCTGAAGGCATCGAGGCCTGCGGCTGAGCCTCAAGCTGCGACACCCGCGTCTGCAGAGCCTCGATCTGCGCCTTGAGAGCGCTGAGATCGTCGGCTCGGGCAGCGGTGGCCGTTACGGCAAGAGCCGCACCGCCCAGAAGCGCCCACTTCATCGTTTTCATTTATGTCTCTCCCACTTCTTGGAGTTTTAAAGTGGCCCCCCCGATCCCCTACAAAACCGGTCTGGAAGGCTGCACGACCTGAATCGCGCATGAGCGTACCTTCTTCCCCGCGGGTTCCAGCGTCAAGTAACCTGGCCATCACCGTGGCAGAATCCTGACGAGTGTTGCCTATATGCCACAATCACGGTCGGGCAGGTTTCGCCCATGAGCGACGATACGGAAGGCCTCAAAGCGCCCACAACTTTAAGTTGTGTGCGGGGCGGAGAAGTCCATAAACCCTGATTAACCTGATAAATACGTCGCATCGACCGGGCTGGCGCTATCTGAAGCTCGGCAGGCGCATGTGCCGGTTGACGTCCTTGTAGAGGAGGTAACGGAAGTTCCCTGGTCCGCCGGCGTAGCAGGCCTGCGGGCAGAAGGCCCGGAGCCACATGAAGTCGCCGGCTTCCACTTCGACCCAGTCCTGATTCAGCCGGTACACCGCCTTACCCTCCAGCACATAGAGCCCATGCTCCATGACGTGTGTTTCGGCGAAGGGAATCACCGCCCCCGGGGCCAGAGTTACAATCGTGACATGCATGTCATGGCGCAGGTCGGCGAGGTCGACGAAGCGGGTGGTCGCCCAGCGGCCCTCGGTGCCCGGCATCGGGGCAGGGGCTATGTCCTTCTCATTGGTGACGAAAGCGGGAGGAGGCTCGAGGCCCTGGACCGCCTCATATGATTTGCGGATCCAGTGGAACTTGACGGCCATGGCGCCGTCATTGCGCACCGCCCAGGCCGCCGCCGGCGGAATAAAGGCATAGCCCCCCGGCTCCATGTCGTGGCTCTTGCCGGCCACGGTGAGTTTCAGCCGGCCCTCGACGATGAACAGGACACCCTCGGCCTTGTCGTCAGGCTCAGGCTGCGTGCTCCCGCCGCCCGGACCGACTTCCATGATGTACTGCGAGAAAGTCTCGGCAAAACCCGAGAGCGGGCGGGCGATGACCCAGACCCGGGTCTTTTCCCAGAAAGGCAGGTAGCTGGTGACGATGTCGCGCATGACGCCCTTGGGAATGACGGCATAGGCTTCGGTGAAAACGGCCCGCCCGGTAAGGATATCGCTTTGTGGCGGATGGCCGCCGAGGGCGGAGAAATAAGAGGAAGTCATGGGCTGGCGTCACCTGTCAGGAGTTTTCGCAGGAAAAACTAGGTGAGCCGGGACTCAAAGTCGAGCACTGAGCACCGCCTGGGCTGTTGCCCAGGTCGGCACGCTGGCGCTGTCACGAAGGCCTCCGTGCCTTCCGAATGCGATGAGACGCCTAGTCCTGGGATGACGGCGTCGCAAAAGAGGTACTACGGCTGGCCCCGGCTCGCGATATAGGGAACCGTCGGGTTGCCGGTTTGGCGAATTGACCATGTGTTGCCAGGAGGTCCGCCGCTCTCCCATGTCGTCCTGACCCGGTATTCATCAACCTTTTCCCATTTTCCGCTGTAGGTGGTGCCGTTCCAATTGATGAGTGCGCTGCCACCGGGTCTCAGTAGGAGCGCACCCTTGTTTTGGCCGTTTCTCTCGCTCCATTTCATGCCCTTCGCAAAGATCGTCTGAGGGTTCTCCACAAGTCCGCCGGCCGACACTTCTGTCGTGACAACCGAGCCGGCCAGTACCGCCGCAACTCCGGCGAGTATCATTCTGCGAGTGTACATGGTCTTACTCCCTTACCGTTTGGCGGAATGCATGGCAGTCTCCGCGCTACCGACGACGCCGCCACGCCACCGGTTTGAGCTCGCGCTAGCAGTTGTAGACGCCCGCGGCACATCGCCTGGCGGTTCGTCGTCCGACACCCGCGACGCTCACCGGCGTCAGCGGGCGGCCAACCCTGGCCTCGGCGCTGGAGACAACACCGAGATTTACCGGACCTCCTGTGATCTCGAGACAGAAGGCCGCGATGATCGCTAAGCCTATCGAAATTGCGATGTTCTTGAGTGTCATCGATCCTCTCCCTTCACTTTGAGGGGCGGAAATGGTCGGGCAATTCGTCTAGATCAGGAATGTCGCCGACCTTCGTCACTTCCTTTGCGCCTTCCGGAATCTTGAAGGCGAAATCATCGGCCGCGACTTCGCTGCCTGTCTTCCAGGATCGCACATCGATCGTATAGGACGGCCATCCCCTTACCTCGGTACTGGTCACCACATAGCGGCATGGATAGGGGCGGTCTCCCTGGGCAATCCAGATCTGCAGATCGACACCGTTCTTCGTACGGAACGCCAGATAGTCGCATTCGACTCCCCGGATCACGCCGCTACCCAGATCCTTGACATCCACCACCGCGGACATGAGGGCTTTGTACGGATCCGACATCAACAGGTCGGCCGCTGGCAGCGGCCTTTTGAACTTGTCGCGCAAGACGTCGACCAGATGATCGACCGTTCCCGGCACCTCGGCCTGGACATAGAGATTTCTGTCCTTGCCTAGGATCGACAGGCGCTTGCCGTCAAAAACCAGCTCGACATTCGCGAAACCGCCGGTACGCGTGACGCGCAGCTTGTCGGGCCGGTTGAGGGTTACAGTCCCCGAACTCGCCAGCGCGAGCTTCTGTTTCTTTCGGGTGACGACTTCCAGGCTCGTATCGTATTCGAATGAGATGGCATTCTGAGCAGCCAGATAATCCGACATCGCCTTGAGCAGTCGCTTGGCATCGGCTTCGTCGGCGCTGGCAGGAGTCATGGAGCCTGTGGCCACCGTCAAGAGTGCGGCAAAAACGAACCCGACACCTCTTGCCCATTTCATGAACGAGTAGGTCATGTGTCCTCCCTGAGCGCCGAATTGCGCTGCTCGGCCTGGGTCGGGGTCCAGATATGCCGCCGACCAGACCGAAGACGTCCTCCCGCACTGCCAATGCCGGAGAAGGCGTAGTTTTTTCGCAATATTGATCAACAGTGACGTGTCGTTTGGGCCAAATTCGCTCATTTATCTGGCTCCTTTCACCTTCAGGCGGGAGCGCCGTATCTCTAGTCCTCAGCGCCTTGGCTAGGAATGGAACGAGCTTGACGTTCGTTCATGATCGCACGAAACCGGGACGGAAACCACATGCCTTCGGAGCCGCATCTCGGCTAATCCGATCTTCAATGAAAGCCTTCGGTCCGTTCCGGTACAGTTTGTGGCAGCTACACTTCCCTTTTTTCGCGGCAATCACGAAGGCGGAAGCATCGCGGATTGTCCGGGCGGCATAATGCCTAGTCCCCATACACCACCACATCGGGAATCTCGAAGCGTTGATCGCCGATACGGGCAATGGTCAGGTCGCCCTGGCGCTCGCTCGTGAGCTTCGCATCGCCATCCGCCTGGCTGATATCGGCATTGACGAGCGCGCCCTTCTCGAAGAACGCCACGCGATTGCCGCCGTCCGGCCAGAAGACCGTCACCTGGGCCGTGCCTTCGCCTTGGCGCACCACACCGAATTTGCAATTCGTCATGGGCTGCCCCGAGACTCGGGCACAGGGAATTTCGCCCGTCGCGTTGAATCCGGTTCCGGGCACCAGTGCGTCGCCGCTCTCGCTCCCCGCCGGAACGCCGGCCGATCCCGAGATCTCGACAGTGAGACTGTAGTTGCAGAGTTCGTTTCGCCGCGCCGCGTTGCGCATCAGTTAGATCTGAACCGCATGATCGCCGGAAGCTGCGAGGTTGCCGGTGAATTCATTGCCGCTGACCGAACCGATGAAGATGGCTTCGGCGGAACCGGGCGGCAGCACGTTGAAATAGCAGCTACGATTGTCGGGGCTGAACTGCACCGACATCGCCTGACCCTGCGATGCGCCGAGGATGTACTTGATGCCATCATGGCCCTTGATCGCGCCCTTGAGAGTGGCCGAGGTCGCGCCGGCCTTGAACTTCACGACATGGGTCTGATCGACGGCCCCGGCAGGAGCGGAAAGTCCTAAGGCCAGAACGGTCATTCCCGGCAGAAACGGTCAAGTTCAAACGAACCATGATCATCTCCTCTGCTCAAGTCAGCTCAGGGCTGTGTGAGACTTCCGACAGTACCGGTGAAGTTTCTCATGGATTGCTGTCGCGGAAAAGGAGGCCGACCGCTACAAATATCCGGCCTGCAACTGAAATAGGACGTAGAAATTATCGCGAGGGTGCCGCGGATGGTGGCAGGCCTGGGTCAGGTCGTAAAGTTGCCAATTGCAGCCGATGAGCTCGTTGGCAAGCCGGTACGTAATTGCTTCTTATTGGAATGCCTTCACACATCAGACCCAACAAGCTAGAGTTGTCCGGCCTGGGAGAGACACAATGAAAGCCTGTGCGGGCTTGTTTGGGCTTGGCCTATTGGTCGTTGTCCTCTCGATTTCGGTATTGTGGGGAGTCAATCCCGCAAGCGCGAAGTTTTGTGGCTGTCATGTCGGTAGCCAGTGGAAGTGCTCTCTCGTAGAGGCATACTGCTTCAATGAGTGCCGGGAGCCATACAAGTTTTATTCTGATAGAGCGTCATGCATCAAAGGCCGCACACAGTCTCAGACGCCTGTTCAGTCCACAAAATCAAAACCCAAGAAAAAGTCCTGAGCTGCGGGAAAGGGGCGAATGGATAGATCGCCAGCGCGATCCTGGAGCCAGCCCTTGGTGCGGGTCAGCAAGTCCGAGACCGCTTCGGTTTGTGTCGGTTTTTTCATAGAATTGTCTGGTGGGCGATGCTGGACTCGAACCAGTGACACCTGCGATGTGAACACAGCGCTCTACCAACTGAGCTAATCGCCCGTACCAAGGGTGCCGCGAGTAAATCCAGTCAAATCAACGCTTTTCGATGAGTATCGTATCTGTGCGTAACTGTCGAGAGGTCGATAATCTGAGGTCTGAAAGTAAGTCGTTGTGACACAGTTGTGACAAGAACGCAGGGCGCATGGAGAACTCGACTTGTACCCTCCACGCGCGTGCAAGGCCATTCACGCGGTTGCGCAGACAGTGTCGGTATTCTGGCGGATTCGCCAGGCTGCAACGCGTGGAAGCGCGATATGCCTTCCGTCAACTCGCAGGTCTTACCTTTAATTCACTTGCGCAGACCGACCCTCCGGCTAGAAGGCGCGTTACGGAACCAAATTACGCCAGGAAGGGTCCGGCTCGACAAACTTCACCTTCGAGCGAGACGGGAAAGGCCAGCGAAATCTTCAGTGCTGGCTTTTCTAATTTAGTCGATTTCCCTCATTTAGTCGGGTTCGCTGGCGGGCGCGGACGGTGGCGAACCACTTTTCGCCTTTGGCCATAGCTGAGGTGCACTCTGGGCTAGTCGCTGACGACGCCGGTGTACTTGTATAGGTGTATTCCCGGTGGTAAGCACTTGTAACATGAACGTGCGTTATGCGTCAGGTCAATCAATGTCATCAGTTTGACTCTGGCGCACTGCCATCCGCGATCAAGTAGCGGGATGAGCTTCGTGAACAACACGACATTAGAAACTGATACCGCACAACTTAGCTGGCCCTTCGGCATTGGCGTAGCCCTGATAATTGGTGGCTACGTTCCACTGGCGCTGATTCCAGTCGTGACCAATTCCAATTTGCACTTGGGCATCAAGACAGCGCTTTCCGGACTTTTCGCGATCACGCCGTTTCTTTCGAAAATTGCCGCGGTAGCGGTGATGGGCAAACCGGGTTTCAATCTGGTCAAGCAACATGTGGCCAGATCCTTCGGCCGTATTTGGCCAGATCGAGTGAGCCGAACCCGCTACCGATTCGGGATTGCCTTGTTCGCGCTATCGATCATATTCGATCTACTGGTTCCATATTTCCCTGGTATCTTCGTGGACTGGAAATCCAACCCAGTCTTGTGGAGTATCGTCGGTGATGTAGGCATCATCGTGAGCTTCTTCACGCTTGGCGGTGAATTTTGGAACAAAGTAATGGCGCTCTTCAGCTACGATGCAAGAGTCGTAATTGCGACCGATAGCACAACGACTACAGGACCCACCTAGGGACGACGAGGATCATGCAGGACGCAGAGGATTCCACGATTGAAACCGTGAAATCTGGTGGCGGTGATCGGGTTAGACGGATTACCCTGATTGCTGCCGCGATTGTCGTTATCCTCTTTTTCTATGGATTGATCGTACTTCAGCGACGACGCAAATGGCAACGCGGTCGTGCATCTGAACGGCACGGCCGACCAGATCAGCTGATCGGGGTCCAGACCGCCAATCTCACCGCCGACGACTTCTTGTTCGGCACCTTCGTCTGAGTGGGAATCGAGTGATCGAGGTCAGGCTATGGCTAAACTGGATCGGTTGCCGATCATTTCTTGTGCACTTCTTCTTGTAATTACAGCGACGTCGCATGACCGTGCCTATGCGCAGTCCGATCTCACGCCCGGTATAATCGGCGAAGACAACCGAACGCCGATAGACAACAGCAATCCACCGTGGACCGCGATAGGACAAGTGAATGTTCACGGCTATCGTATGCTATCTTTTTGTACGGGAACTCTGGTCGCTCCAAGGGTCGTTTTAACGGCGGCTCATTGCGTTATCGACCCGGTCAAGAAGGCACCATTCCCGGCCAAGGATATACATTTTATTGCTGGTGTCTCGAGGGACAAATTCATCGGCCACTCGGTTGCGCGATGCTTGAAGTTTCCTGATGGCTTCCATTACTCTGGTCCTCAGAGGTTATTTCCAACTTTGCCCGCCCAGCCTGTTGCTTTTGGGTCCTTCAAGCTCGACCTGGCGCTGATTGTGCTCGCCGATGACATCTCTGAGGCTGGTGTGATAAAACTACTTGACCATGACATGCTGAAGATTGGCGCGTCATTGGTCCATGCATCCTATCCAATTGACCGACGTTACCAGTTGACTGGCGATACGACTTGCAAAGCGATTTGGCAGGATGCCGACGTTGTGGCAACGAACTGCGATACGCGAACGGGAAGTTCGGGTGGCCCAATCCTAATCGAAGAGAGCGGGTCAAAGAAGCTCGCAGCCGTCTCAGTAGGCTTTCTTGAGAAAAGTGTCACGATTGCAGTGCCTTTGGATAGATGGCCCGCCATTCCACTCAGTGCGGAATGTCCCTGATTTGGAACTCATCCTAACCAGCTCGGTGATCTGGTAAGGCAATAGTTGTCGGAGTCATATTCTCCGCACGTGCGTTTATGGTTTGCTTTTGGCACGGACCCGACCGCGAGCGTCTGCGACGCTGGTTTGTCCTTTTCAGAAGTGGCGGGATGTCCGACTGGAGTCCGCGATTCACTACATAACGGACATTGGAGAGCGGTGTCATCCGGCAGCGTGGCGGCAATCCGTAGGTGCGTCGACAGGCCGTCGCGAAATCTATGCCAGGCTCTGATGCATAATCTCCCGCTGCGCTAACAACAACAGCTTGAGGCTTTAGCGGTTTTTTGAAATCCTCCGAAACGAATGGGGGCGGGCAAGGCTCGAATAAGGGACCCGTTTTGCATCCATTGGTTCCGCGCTGCCTTAAGCGCTGGCGTCTCTTCCAACCTCTTCGCAGCGACACCCTCAAGGGATCGATCAACTGCAACGAAGATTGCCTCCTCGCCATCTTCATCGGTCCAGATTAAGGCTTGGCCGCTTTATAGGCTCCCACAGTGTCCGCCGCGTTACTTTTCTGTGCGATCCGCGCCTGATCCATTTCCCTGGCTGGCCTCAGCGCCATCACTGTTCATAATCCCAAAAGAAGATGAGCTCTGCCCGGGTGCCGCGTAGTCAAAACCTTCTGCTTGAAGTCCTCTGCGGATTATCTCGCGCACCGCTGCGGCACGGCTGGGCATCCGCTTTTTGAAGCGCCAATCATCAAGAGCCTTTAGCTCTTTGGCATCCAGCATGATTTGCAGGCGTTCGATCCGATCAGCTGCCATAGCCGTCTCCCAGATTGATTAACTTACTCATATGCACGATTTTGTGCTTATAGCTCCGCTGTCTTGTACTTAGCAAGAGGCGTTGTTTGCTCATATTTGTAATCGTTCTGAAAACGAGTACTTGTCTGATTTCAAGCAGTTAAGGGTTTTTCCTCCGCTTAAGGAAGGAGAGTAGCTGGGGGATTGCTATTGTACTGAACCGTCCTACGGTCTCCCCAAAGGAGGCCGATCACATGACTATCGCCCTGTCAGATTGTGTGAGAGCCGCTGTCCGAAAAGTGTTGGACGACATCGAAGTCAATGGCGGCTTCTTGGATGTATATGAGTCTGCCGCGCAAATTCAAATGGCTTTGCCGGATGAGAACGTGGCATTGGAACATATCGTTGCCGCTATGCTGGCCGGACGAGGCGGCATCCAGGTAATTGAATTTGATCCGCCAGCTTTGATTATAGATATCATTGTGCCGTTGCCTGCATAGCACGCCTTACCTGGTCAAATTTCAAACGCTCCGGATGACCAGGCGAGTATCCGAGCCTAATCAGCCGCTATGTAGCGACGGGCTGCCGAGCACGCGAAAAACGGAACGCAAACTGAGGTCCAATTGCCTGGCGATCTCAACTTTCTTCATGCCTGCACTTGCCAGCGCCAAAATCTGATCGGCCTTGGCCCAAGCTGTGGGTGCTCTACCCTTGTACCGGCCTTCCTTCTTTGCCTTCGCAATCCCCTCACGCTGCCGAGCAAGCATAATGTCTCGCTCGAATTGAGCGACCAGACGCAGGCCGGTGAGCGGATTGCTGGAGATCGCGATGCCCCATTCGCGGCGAGCCACCTGAAAAAGGTTGTGAAGCGTCGAAAACTCCCTGCGGAGCGTATTGCTGCAGACCTTAAGCAGGCGCTGGTCCCGATAGGCGGCGAAGTCGGCTGGGGTGATTGCGTCAGCCCACTTGCGACAGATTGGATCGCGAAGGAAGGCGTTCAGGACGATACGCTCGACTTGGTGCCCTTTCTTGCAGCTGCTGACGGTATCCCGGTAGCGGATCACCAGCTCCGAGAGGGCCGTTTGTTTGGAAGCCGAAACAGGTTTCACCGGCAGCTCGCCCCGCTCAAGTGCAGCTTCAGTCTACCTTGCCCATGTCACGGCATCGCGTTTGATCAGGAAAGATTTGGAGACGGTTGGGTGGCCTTTGCGGCGAACCTGAACCTGCCAGCGGTTACCCCAGAACCTGAACGTAGCCATGCGTCTTTTCCTCGCTGTGACACCAGTGTGACAGCGTTGATCTAACCGGCTTTTCGCTTGCTAACCCCGGTGGCCAACTTATTGATTACAAGGCCAAATCATGGTGGGCGATACTGGACTCGAACCAGTGACCCCTGCGATGTGAACACAGTGCTCTACCAACTGAGCTAATCGCCCGTACCAAGGGTGCCGCGATATAGGGTCGCCGGCTGGGGAAAGTCAAGAATGGAACCGCATTCTTTCCCCGATTCAGCCGTCAAGCAGCCCCATGATCGGCTCGAACGCTTCGTCGAAGCGGCTGACCAGGATATCCGGGCAGAATTCCGCGATCGGCCGCGGCGTGTAGCCGAAGGTCACGCCGACGATCGGCACGCCCGCGGCCCGGGCGGTCAGCACGTCGGTCTCGCTGTCGCCGATGAGGAGCGAAGGCGAATCGGTCCGGTCCATGCGCTTTAGGGTCTCGCGATAGGGAGCTGGATCGGGCTTGGCGACCCCGATCGTATCGGCACCGATGATGGCCCCGAAATAGTGGCGCATCCCCAGCGTGTCGATGAGCTTGACCGATAGCCCTTCCTGCTTGTTGGTGCACACGCCGATGCTGATGCCTTCCGCCCTGAGCTTGTCGAGGAGCGCCAGGCAGCCCGGAAATGGTACGCTGCCGACGGCGATATTGTCGCTGTAGAAGGCGACGAATTTCTCATAGAGGGGCTCGATTGCCGGGGCGTCATAGGCCTCGCCGGTCGCCGCCAGTCCGCGCTGGATGAGTTTGCGCGCGCCGTGCCCGACAAAGGCGCGTACCTCATCCAGGCTCACCTCGCGGCGGCCGCAATGGGAAAGAACATGATTGGTGGCGCGCCACAGATCGGGAGCGGTGTCGACGAGGGTCCCGTCGAGATCGAAGATAACGGCTCTTTGGGTCATGATGGCGGCTTATCGGCAAAGCGGGCGGGATTTGCAAGCTGTGCCGGCCGCTGGGCAGGCATGAGATCAAGGGTTTTGCGGTTCGAGCTGCCCCTGTGCTAAGACGCCGCCGCGAAGGCGTGAGGCCTCTGGCCGGCGCCCCCTATATTCAGTATCGGGCCCTCATCCCCGCGGGATCGACGGCCCATCGGACAAGGAGACGGAATCATGGATATCCGCAAGACCCAGGCGCTCAGCGACATCCTGAAGGACAAATCGCTGCTCAAGGACAAATGCTACATCGACGGCAAGTGGGTCTCGGGCAAGACGGCGATCGACGTCACCAACCCGGTGAATGAGGACGTGATCGGCGCGGTACCGGATCTGGGCCAGGCCGAGACCAAGGCGGCCATCGAGGCGGCGGCCAAGGCCCAGAAGGCCTGGGGCGCCAAGCCTGCGAAGGAGCGCGCCCAGATCCTGCGCAAATGGTTCAACCTGATGATGGAGAACCAGGAAGACCTCGCCCAGATCATGACGGCCGAGCAGGGCAAGCCGCTCGCCGAATCGCGCGGCGAGATCGCCTATGGCGCCGCCTTCGTCGAATTCTTCGCCGAGGAGGCCAAGCGCATCTATGGCGAGACGATTCCCTCGCCCTGGCCCAATGCGCGCATCGTCACCATCCGCCAGCCGATCGGCGTCGTCGGCGCCATCACGCCGTGGAATTTTCCCAATGCGATGATCACCCGCAAGGCCGGCCCGGCACTGGCCGCCGGCTGCACCTTCGTCTGCAAGCCGGCGAGCGAGACGCCGCTTTCCGCTTTGGCGCTGTGCGAGCTCGCCGAGCGCGCCGGCATTCCGGCCGGCGTCTTCAACGTCCTCACCGGCAAGGCGAAGCCCATTGGCGGCGAGCTCACCTCGAACCCGCTGGTCCGCATTCTCACCTTCACCGGCTCCACCGAGATCGGCAAGCTGCTCATGCAGCAATGCGCCTCGACGGTGAAGAAGGTCGGGCTCGAGCTGGGCGGCAACGCGCCCTTCATCGTCTTCGACGATGCCGATCTCGATGCCGCGGTGCAGGGCGCCATGGCGTCGAAATACCGCAATGCCGGCCAGACCTGCGTCTGCGCCAACCGCATCCTGGTCCAGGACAAGGTCTATGACGCCTTCGCCGCCAAATTCGCCGAGGCGGTGAATAAGCTCAAAGTCGGCAATGGCGTCGAGCAGGGCGTCACCACCGGCCCGCTGATCAACGTGGCGGCGGTCAAGAAGGTGCGCGAGCATATCGATGACGCGGTGAGCAAAGGCGCCCAGATCGTGGTCGGCGGCAATGAGCTCGGCGGCAATTTCTTCGAGCCGACGATCCTGCGCGACGTCACCACGAAGATGGCGGTGGCGCGCGAGGAGACCTTCGGTCCGGTAGCGCCGCTCTTCCGCTTCTCGACGGAAGAAGAAGCTATCCGCATGGCCAACGACACCGAATTCGGCCTCGCCTGCTATTTCTACACGCGCGACATCGGCCGCGTCTGGCGCGTCGCCGAAGGCCTCGAATACGGCATCGTCGGCATCAATGAAGGCATCATCTCGACCGAGGTGGCGCCGTTCGGCGGTGTCAAGGAGTCGGGCATCGGCCGCGAAGGCTCGCGCCACGGCGTCGAGGAATTCACCGAGATCAAGTACATGCTCATGGGCGGTCTCGGATCGTAAACCGAAAATCGCCTCTTCCCCCGCGGGGGTAGAGGGCTAGGGTGAGGGGGAACCGACGTGGAAGTTTCTCTGAGATGAAGAGCAAAATCACTGTCAGTTCCCCCTCACCCTCCCAATGCGTTGCATTGGGTCCCTTCCTCTCCCCCGATGGGGGCGAGGGTATAGATTTGCGTACTCCAACACCGAGGTTCCATGACGCCTGACGATCGCAAGAAGGCGGCGGCGCTGGCCGCTGTCGCCCATATATCCTCGGGCATGAAGCTGGGCCTCGGCACCGGCTCGACCGCCAAGCATTTCGTCGATGCGGTGGGCGAGAAGGTGAAGCAGGGCTGGGATCTTCTCTGCGTGCCGACCTCGGAAGCGACGCGCAAGCAGGCCGAAAGCCTCGGGATCCGGCTCACCACGCTCGACGAGACACCGGTGCTCGACGTGACCGTCGACGGCGCCGACGAGCTCGATGGCGAATTGCGCCTCATCAAGGGCGGCGGCGGCGCGCTTCTGCGCGAAAAAATCGTCGCCTCGTCGTCGCGCAAGATGATCGTCATCGCCGATGACAGCAAGAAGGTCGCGACGCTCGGCAAGTTCCCCTTGCCGGTCGAGGTCGTGCCTTTCGGCCTCAAGGCGACCGGCATCAAGATCGACAAGGCGCTCGCCTGGTCGGGCAACAAGGGCGCGCTCACGCTGCGTGTGCGCGACGGCAAGCCCTTCGTCACCGACAATGGCAATGTCATCCTCGACTGCGCGCTCGGGCGCATCGAGAGCCCGGAGAAGCTCGCCGCGGCCCTTTCCTCCATTCCAGGTGTCGTCGATCACGGCCTCTTCATCGGCATGGCGAGCCTTGCCATCATCGCCACCGAGAACGGCGTCGAAACTCTCGAAAAATGACCAAGCACGACTACGATCTCTTCGTCATCGGCGCCGGGTCGGGCGGTGTCCGGGCGGCGCGCATCGCAGCCCAGCACGGCGCCAAGGTCGCGGTCGCGGAGGAGTATCGTGTCGGCGGCACCTGCGTGATCCGCGGCTGCGTGCCGAAGAAGCTCTTCGTATATGCGAGCCAGTATGCCGAAGCCTTCGAGGATGCGGTCGGCTTCGGTTGGACGACCGAAAAAGTCTCGTTCGACTGGGCGACCCTCGTCGCCAACAAGGACAAGGAGATCGACCGGCTCAACAAGGCCTATATCCGCAATCTCGAAAGCGCCGGCGCCGAGCTCATCATGGCGCGCGCCGCCTTAGAGGACCGCCACACCGTGGCGCTGTCCGACGGCCGCAAGGTCACCGCCAGATATATCCTCATCGCAACCGGCGCCACGCCTTTCGTGCCGTCGCATCTGCCTGGGCGCGAGCTCGCCATCACCTCCAACGAGGCTTTTCATCTCGAGCAGCTGCCACGCCGCATCTGCATCGTCGGCGGCGGCTATATAGCGGTCGAATTCGCCGGCATCTTCAACAATCTCGGCGTCGAGACGGTTCTGATCTATCGCGGCGAGAAAATCCTGCGCGGCTTCGACGAGGATCTGCGCGATCATCTGACCGCGGAGATGCACAAGAAGGGTATCGAATTCCGCACCCGTTGCGACGTAGCGAAGGTCGAAAGTTCGGGTGGCGGCGTGCGCGTCACCTGCACCGACGATGCGGTATTCGGCGCCAGCCATATCATGTATGCGACCGGACGTATTCCGAAAGTGATGGGGCTCGGGCTCGACAAGGCCGGTGTCGAGCTGACGCCGCATTATGCGGTGAAGGTCGATGAGTATTCGCGCTCCAGCGTCGACAACATCTATGCGGTGGGCGACGTCACCAACCGCCTCAATCTGACACCCGTCGCCATCCGCGAGGGTCACGCCTTCGCCGACACCGTGTTCGGCGGCCGCAACATCGCGGTCGATCACAGCAAGGTGCCGACCGCCGTCTTCTCGCAGCCCGAGATCGGCACCGTCGGCATGACCGAGGCCCAGGCGCGCGAATTCTCGCCGAAGATCGATATCTACAAGACGTCCTTCCGCCCGATGCGCCACACTCTGTCGGGGCGCGACGAGCGCATGCTGATGAAGCTGGTCGTCGATGGGACAAGCGACAAGGTGCTCGGCTGTCATATCGTCGGGCCGGATGCGGGCGAGATGGCGCAGCTTCTCGCCATCGCCGTCAGGATGGGCGCGACCAAGGCCGATTTCGACGCCACCATGGCGCTCCATCCCACCGCCGCCGAGGAACTGGTGACCATGCGCCAGAAATGGACCGGTTGAGGGGCGCATCGGCGCTTTTACCCTCGCCCCGCAAGCGAAGCGCAGCGGGGAGAGGGAAGGGCCCGCCGCAAAGCGGCGGGAAGGGTGAGGGGCTGGGGCATCGACAGCATGTCTCGTCGAAAATGGTCATGCCCTGCCAGCAAGCCCGGCTTGGAATTTCGAGACCAAACACGCCGATGCCCCTCACCCTCCCATTGCTTCGCAATGGGCCCCTCCCTCTCCCCTCTTCGAGGGGCGAGGGGTAACACTGCGACCCGGCGACACATGCCGTAGCGCAACGATCCGACTATGCTTCGCCGCTTCCGTTTTTGGGAGGTCAGGCGATGAATCTCGAGCCGCATCCGTTGCGCGGCGCCGTTTTGGGCGAGGTGCATGCGCGCCCCTTCGCGGCGATCTCGCCGCCCTTGCGCATCCTGCATTTCGCCTTCATGACCGATGCCGATCTCGCCGCTCGCGATCGTCAGGCTTTCGGTGAATTCGTCGCCGCGCGCGGCCATCGCGGGCCCGATGCCGCCTCCCGGCATTATCGCATCGCCTTTCCCGACTCCGCTCTGCGCTGGGAGCAGCATGCCGAGTTCACGACCTACACTTGGGAATTCGCCAATCACGACCGCGCCCCCTTCGCCCGTCCCACCGGAGAGTTGCAGAAGCTCATGCAGCAGCTGCCACAGCCTGGACCTTTGCTCGTGGCGGCCGACCTGCATCTCCTCTCCGAAGCCGATGGCGGCGACTGGCAGAAGCTGTTCGACCCGACCAGCCTCGTTGCCTTCGAGACCGAGTCGGGCGATGCGCGCGCCGCCACCGATTTCCTGGCGGCGAGCGACGGCTTCGTGCGTCTTCTGGTGCTCGATCGCGGCATGTCGCCATTGCGCGCCGGCATCTTCGTGCAGCAGCTTCTCGAGCTCGAAACCTACCGCACCTTCTGCCTGCTCGGTCTGCCGGAGGCGCAGAGGCTGCAGCCGGTGGTGCGCCGCATCGAGCAGTCGCTGGGCGAGATCACCGCCGAGATGACGAAGACCGAAGGTCTCACCGCCAACAAGGCGTTGCTGCAGCGCCTGATGGCGGTGGCGGGTGAGCTCGAGGCGGGCGCCAGCCAGTCGCGGTTCCGCTTCGGCGCCACGCGGGCCTATGCCGAGATCGTGCGGGCGAGACTTGCCTCGCTGCGCGAGACGCCGATCGGCGACCATCAGACCATTGCGGGCTTCATGGATCGCCGCCTGATGCCGGCGATCCGCACCTGCTTCAGCATGCAGGACCGCCAGGCCGATCTCTCCGCCAAGCTGATGCATGCCGCCAATCTGCTGCGCACCCGCGTCGACATCGATGTCGAGGAGCTGAATGGCGATCTGTTGAAGGGCATGAGTGAGAGCGCCCGTATGCAGCTGCGCCTGCAGCAGACGGTCGAGGGCCTGTCCATCGCCGCCATCAGCTATTATGTGGCGGGACTTCTGGGTTACGTGCTCGAGATCCTGCCTGAGGACGCGCTGCCGGTCGGCGTCAAATACGTCAAGGCGGCGATGATCGTGGCGATCGTCGCCGTCATCACCTTAATCGTACTGAGTATAAGGCGGCGGCACTCCGAGCAGGTACCGGCGGGGCGGATGGAATAAACTGCAGGCGTGCACTGTATCCGGGAATAAAGGTCGCTGATGAATTTCCGCGCGGATCTGACAGCCGAGATACCCTACCTGCGCCGCTTCGCCCGGGCATTGACCGGCGATCCGGCGCTGGCGGACGATCTTGTCCAGGATTGCATCGAGCGGGCGCTGGTGAAGGCTCATCTCTACGATCCGACGCGGCCGCTCCGGGCGTGGCTGTATGCCGTCCTGCGCAATATCCATGTCAGCGGGCTGCGGCGCGAGCGGCGGGCGGGGATCGTCAAGACGGTGGATGACCTTTCCGATCCGGAGGTCATGCTGAAGCCGACCCAGGAGGGCGAGACATTGCTGCTGCAGGTGGCGAGCGCGCTCGACCGGCTGCCCGATCAGCAACGCGAGGTGATGATCCTCGTGGCGGTGGAGGACATGAGCTATCGCGATGTCGCCGAGATCATCGGGGTGCCGGTGGGAACCGTGATGTCGCGTCTGTCGCGGGCGCGCAGCGCCTTGCGCGAACTGATAGGCGAGGGGGCGAAACCCTCCTTGAGACGGGTGAAATGACAGAGCCGAACCATAGCGAAGACTGGTCATTGCATGCCTATGCCGATGGCGAGATCGCCGGACAGGAAAGCCGGGCGCTGGATGAGCGCCTTGCCAATGACCCCGCGGCGCGCGCCAAGGTGGAGGCCTGGCGGCGCCAGAAGGCCTGGCTCAAGGAAGCGTTCGACCCGGTGCTGGACGAGACGGTGCCGGGCCCGATCAAGGCCGCCCTGCGCCAGCGCCGTGGCTTCACCCTGTCGCCCTACGCCATCGCCGCCGCCCTGGCCCTCTTGATCCTCGGCGGTGCCGGGGGCTGGTTCGCCAATATCCAGATGAGCGCGCCGCAGGCCAGGCAGTTCGCCGATCTCGCCATCGAGGCGCATGAGATCTACACTCATGAGAACCGTCATGCGGTCGAGGTCGCCGCCAGCGAGGGCGATCATCTGACGGCCTGGCTGTCAAAACGCATCGGCCAGCAACTCGTCGTGCCCGATCTGAGTGCCAAGGGATACACCTTCCTGGGCGGCCGCCTTCTGGCGGCGGGAGCGCAGCCGGCGGCCCAGCTGATGTATGAGGATCAGGCCAAGCGCCGCATCACCGTTTTCGTCGCCGCCAATCAGTCCAACAAGGAAACAACGTTCCTGATGACCGAGAAGGACAATGTGACGGCCTGCTACTGGCTCGACGGCCCGCTGGGCTTCGTCATTACCGGCGAGGCGAGCCGCGACGAAATCGTCGCGCTCGCCCACATGGTCTATCAGTCCTTCGAGAGCTGACGTCATCACCCCGGGTCAGAACGGAAAAAGCAGGGATTTGCAGGGATTTGCAGGGAATTTTCGAGAATCGCGGAGGCAATCCAGAAAAATCAAGGGGTTAGGCGGCCGGACTTGCCTGGTGCAGTGAAATTCGGACGCTAGTGTGCTGAACGCGAAGTTCCTGATATCAGGCGGCTCGGAAGGTTCCGCGGGCTGTGGCGAACTTCGGATTCGGGACACTAGCCGCAAATTGGAATTTCCCAACCTCTCATGCTTCGGCGCGGGCTTGCAATGATGGAAAACGCCGCCCTTTCCCCTAGCGACTTTCGCTGTTACAAGCGCGCCCGACCGATCACCTCAAAATCCTGATTTACCGACATGAACGACAAGACCGAAAATCCGGCGCGCGATTACCGCGAGACCCTCTTCCTGCCCAAGACCGCCTTTCCGATGAAGGCCGGCCTGCCGCAGAAGGAGCCGGAGATTCTCAAGCGCTGGCAGGCTCTGGGCCTGTTCGACCGGCTCAGGGAATCGGCCAAGGGCAAGGAACCGTTCATCCTCCATGACGGCCCGCCCTATGCCAATGGCAACATCCATATCGGTACCGCGCTCAATAAGATCCTGAAGGACCTCGTGGTCCGCTCGCAGCAGATGTCGGGCAAGGACGCCAATTACGTCCCGGGCTGGGACTGTCACGGCCTTCCCATCGAATGGAAGATCGAGGAGCAGTACCGTGCCAAAGGCCGCAACAAGGACGCGGTGCCGATCAACGAGTTCCGGAAAGAATGCCGCGCTTTCGCCGAGCACTGGATGGCCATCCAATCGGAGGAGTTCCAGCGCCTGGGCGTCGTCGGCAACTGGAAGGATCCTTACACGACGATGAGCTTCGCGGCGGAAGCGCAGATCGCCCGCGAGCTCATGAAATTCTCGACGAGCGGACAATTGTACCGCGGCTCCAAGCCGGTCATGTGGTCGGTGGTGGAGAAGACCGCGCTCGCCGAGGCCGAAGTCGAGTATCAGGATTACACCAGCGACACGATCCATGTGAAATTCCCGGTCACCTTCATGGCCGACGGCACCGCGCCCAAGGGTGATCTCGCCAAGGCCAGCGTGGTGATCTGGACGACGACGCCCTGGACCATTCCCGGCAACCGCGCCATCAGCTATTCGCCGAAGATCGCCTATGGCCTCTACGAGGTCAGCAAGGCCGCCGCCGACAACTGGGCCAGGACCGGCGACCGGCTGATCCTTGCCGACAAGCTTGCGGAGGATGTCTTCAAGGCGAGCCGCGTCGAGGAATTCCGGCGCGTGGGCGATGTCGATATCGCCTCGATTGCCACCTGCGCACACCCGCTCTCAGGCCTCGGCTATGAGTTCCGCGTGCCGCTGCTCGCCGGTGACCACGTCACCGACGATGCCGGCACGGGCTTCGTCCACACCGCGCCGAGCCATGGCGCCGACGACTTCGAAGTGTGGGAAGCTCATATCGGCAAGCTCAAGGCGATGGGCATCAAGACCGACATCCCCTTCACCGTCGATGGCGACGGCACCTTCACCAGCGAGGCGCCGGGCTTCACCGGCAAGCGCGTCTTGACCGACAAGGGCGAGAAGGGCGACGCCAACGAGGCCGTCATCCAGGCGCTGATCGCCGCCCAGGCGCTCATCGCACGCGGCCGCCTCAAGCATCAGTATCCGCACAGCTGGCGCTCCAAGAAGCCGATCATCTTCCGCAATACGCCGCAATGGTTCATCTCCATGGGCGATGGCGAGAGGGACGGCCTCAGGGCCAAGGCTCTGAAGGCGATCGACGAGACGCATTTCGTGCCGCCCGCCGGCCAGAACCGTCTACGCGGCATGATCGAGGCGCGCCCCGATTGGGTGATCTCGCGCCAGCGCGCCTGGGGCGTGCCGATCTGCGTCTTCGTCAACAAGGCCACCGGCCTCGTGCTCGATGATCCGGAAGTGAACGAGCGCATCGCCGCCGCCTTCGAGGCCGAAGGCGCGGATGCCTGGTTCGCCGAGGGCGCGCATGAGCGCTTCCTGAAAGACCGTGTCACCGACCCGCATGAATGGGAGAAGGTGAACGATATTCTCGACGTCTGGTTCGATTCGGGCTCGACCCACGCTTTCGTGCTGGAGAAGCGGCCCGATCTGCGCTGGCCGGCCGATGTCTATCTGGAGGGCTCGGACCAGCATCGCGGCTGGTTCCATTCCTCGCTGCTCGAGAGCTGCGGCACAAGGGGCAGGGCGCCCTATAAGACCGTCATCACCCATGGCTTCACCATGGCCGAGGACGGCCGCAAGATGTCGAAGTCGCTCGGCAACCAGGTCTTTCCGCAGGACGTGATCAAGCAATCGGGCGCCGATATTCTCCGTCTGTGGGTGGCCTCGACCGACTATGTCGACGACCAGCGCATCGGTCCCGAGATCCTCAAGAGCAATGTCGAAGCCTATCGCAAGCTGCGCAACACGCTGCGTTACCTGCTGGGTGCGCTCGACGGCTGGGATGAGGCCGAGCGCCTCCATCGCCAGGACATGCCCGAGCTCGAGCGCTATGTCCTCCACAAGCTCGCCGATGTTCATGCGAGCGTGCTGGCGGGCTACCGTGCCTACGACTTCAAGCAGGTCGTCGCCACGCTGCTCAACTTCATGAATGTCGACCTTTCGGCCTTCTATCTCGATATCCGCAAGGACGCACTTTATTGTGATGCGCCGTCGTCGTTGCGCCGGCGCGCCTGTCGTACCGTGATGGACCAGCTCTTCCATTGCCTGTCGACGTGGCTCGCCCCCATCCTCTGCTTCACCGCCGAGGAAGTGTGGCTGTCGCGTTTTGCCGGTGAGAAGAGCTCCGTGCATCTGATGCAGTTCGCAATCCCGCCGGCGGAATGGGTGGATGCCGATCTGGCCGAGAAATGGGAGAAAATCCGCGACGTCCGTCGTGTGATCACCGGCGCGCTCGAGATCGAGCGTCAGGTGAAGAAGACGATCGGCTCCTCGCTCGAGGCGGCGCCCGAGATTCACGTCACCGACGCCGACGCCCTCAAGGTGTTGAAGGGGCTCGACATCGCCGAAATGGCGATCACATCGGATGCCCTGCTGGTCGAGGATGAGGGGCCGGCGGAGGCCTTCCGTCTCGACGACGTGAAGGGGGTCGCCGTCGTCTTCAAGCCGGCCCAGGGCCGCAAATGCGCGCGTTCCTGGAAGATCACGCCCGAGGTCGGCAGCGACAAGGAATTCCCCGACATCACGCCCCGGGATGCGGACGCGGTGCGTGAATGGCAGAAGCGGCATCAGAAGAAGCTTTTCGCGTGAAGCTCTGGGGCGGGCTCTCGGTCCTGGGGCTGGTCTACGCCGCGCTTGCCTTCGGCATCGACCAGACCTTCAAATGGTGGATGCTGCATGTCTTCGACATCGAGGCCCGCCAGCCGGTGGCACTGCTGCCGGTCTTCGATCTCGTGCTGGCCTGGAACAAGGGCGTTTCCTATGGCTGGCTGTCGGGCGACGCCTCGCAGGACTTGCTGATCGCCATGTCGCTCGCCATCGCCGCCGGCCTGTGGATTTGGCTCGCCAAGGCAACGCATCCCATGACCGCGGCGGCGATCGGCCTCATTATCGGGGGAGCGCTCGGCAATGCCTTGGACCGCGCCGTCTATGGCGCGGTGGCCGACTTTTTCTCCTTCCATATCGGCAGTTTCAGCTGGTACATCTTCAACCTGGCCGACGTGGCTATCGTTGCCGGGGTAGGGCTCTTGGTTTATGAATCCTTTACCGAGGGTCGGGCTAGATAGCCGGTCACGGAAATGCCCGATTGCCGGAGCAATTTCGCGCCCGCAGGCCGCACGACACGGCTTTTGTCTGAAGGGATACTCGACATTATGAAAACGGCCTTTGGACTCGTCCTCAGCATTGCGGCGGCACTTGCCGTAGCAGGCTGCTCCGAGACCAAGATGCAGGACCTGCTGGGTTCCGGGAAATCCGCGGTCCCCGACGAGACTCAGGTGCGCACCAATCGCAATCTGGCGATGCCGCCGGACCTCAATCTGCGTCCGCCTTCCGGCGAAGTCGCCGAGGATGGCCAGCTCAACACGGTGGCGGCGGCGCCGCCGGCCGAGCCTGCCATGGACAAGGCGCAGCCCACGCCTGAGCCCGCACCCGAACCCGTCAAGACGGCGGCCGCCACTCCGCCGACGGCGCAAGGCGCCGAGCCGCCCAAGCAGGATGTCTATGAGAAATACGGCATCTCGAAAACCGGACCGGACGGCAAGCCGAAATCGGAGAACCAGCTCTATAAGGAGCTCCATGAGGCGCAGCTGGCCGAGAAGCGCAAGGCCAATCCGAATTACGGCACCATCTGGAACATGGGCAACGTGTTCAAGGACGAATAGCACGCCAGTCGCGCGTTTCACGACATACCATCCAATCACAAGGGTGATTTCATGAGTTTCAATCGCCGCGGGTTTATCGCCGCATTGGCGGGACTATGTCTGCTTGCGGTTTCTGCCCCGCCGCTTCCCGCCTCGGCCCAGCAGCCCTACGCCGAGACCTTCATGCTCGGCAACGGCATGCAGGTGGTGGTCATCCCCGATCATCGCGCGCCCGTCGTCACCCATATGGTCTGGTACCGCGTAGGGTCCGCCGACGAGCCGCAGGGCAAATCCGGCATCGCTCATTTCCTCGAGCATCTGATGTTCAAGGGCACCACCAGATTTCCGCCGGGCGCCTTCAGCCGCATCATCCGCGAGAATGGCGGGGAGGACAACGCCTTCACCTCCAAGGACTACACCGCCTATTTCCAGCGCATCGCCAAGGATCGTCTCGGCCTCGTCATGGATCTCGAGGCCGACCGCATGCAGAATCTCGTCCTCAAGGACGAGAATGTCCTGCCCGAGCGCAAGGTCGTCGAGGAAGAGCGCCGCGAGCGCACCGACAATGATCCCTCGAGCCTGCTCGGCGAGCAGCTCGACGCCATTCTCTATCTCGCCCATCCCTATCGCAAGCCGGTGATCGGCTGGATGTCCGAAGTCAACAAGCTCACCCGCGAGGATGCGATCGCCTTTTACAAGCAGCATTACACGCCGGCCAATGCGGTCCTGGTCGTCGCTGGCGATGTGACGAAGGACGAGGTGAAGAAGCTCGCCGAGGAGCATTACGGCAAGCTCGCCAACACATTCGACGTGCAGCCCAGGGTGCGTACGCAGGAGCCCGATCCGATCGCCCCGCGCCGCGTCACCTTGACCGATGCCCGCGCCGCGTCGCCGCTCATCCAGCGCTCCTATCTCAGTGTTTCCTACGCAACGGCCGCGAAAAGCGAGGCGGAGGCGCTCGATGTCCTGGCCGAAGCGCTGGGCGGCGGGGCCACCAGCCGCCTCTACAAGAAGCTCGTCGTCGAGAAGCGCCTCGCCTCCTATGCCGGCGCCTGGTATTCGGGCGACGGCCTGGATTCGGGGAGCTTCGGCGTCTATGGCTCGCCGGTCCCAGGCGGCAAGGTCGAACCGGTCGAGGCCGAGATCGATGCCGTTCTCGAGGAGGTGAAGGCGAACGGCCTCACCGAGGACGAGCTCAAGCGCACCAAGGCGACACTCATCGCCGACACCATCTATGCCCGCGACAATCAGGGCCGCCTGGCGCGCAGCTTCGGCTCGGCGCTCACGACCGGCACAACCGTTCAGGATGTGCTCGACTGGCCCGCCCGCATCGAGGCCGTGACGCTCGAGGATGTAAAGGCGGCGGCCGCCAAGACCCTCGATATCAGACGGTCGGCGACCGGCGTCCTGCTGCCGGCGCCTGGCGCGCCGGCGGGCGGCGGTGAACCCGCCATGCCGTCCATGTCGAATTCTCCCGAACAATAACCCATGAGGCCCGTGATGCGCCCGCTCCGCCCGCTGCTTGCGGTATTCGCCGTTGTCGCGATTTATGTCGTCCCCGCCGAGGCGGTCGAGATCAAGGAGGTGAAGAGCAAGGGGGGCATCACCGCATGGCTGGTCGAGGACCACACCAATCCTCTCATCGCCATGCAGTTCTCGTTCCAGGGCGGAGCCGCGAACGATCCCAAGGGCAAGGAAGGCACGGCCCATTTCATCACCGCGATGATGGACGAGGGGGCCGGTGACCTCGATTCGGAGGCCTTCCAGGCCAAGCGCGACGATCTCGCCATGAAGATGTCCTTCGATGCGAATTTCGACCAGTTCCAGGGCTCGTTCCAGACGCTCTCCGCCAAGCGCGACGAGTCTCTCGCGCTGTTGAAGCTGGCGATGACGAAGCCTCGCTTCGACAAGGACCCGATGGACCGGGTGCGCGACCAGCTCCTGATCGGCGCGCGCCAGAACGCCGAGGAGCCGGAGAGCATCTCGTCCAGCGCCTGGATGGTGAAGGCTTTTGGCGATCATCCCTATGCACGGGAATCGGAAGGCACCGTCACGTCATTGGCGACCATCACCCAGGACGACCTGCGCGCCATGCACAAGCAGCTCTTCTCCCGCAAAGGGCTGAAAGTGGCCGTCGTCGGCGATATCAAAGCGGAGGATCTGGCCAAGCTGCTCGACGACACCTTCGGCGATCTTCCCGACAGCGAGCCGCCTAAGCCCCCGGCGATGGTCCATGCCGCCGACAAGGCCTCGATCGAGGTGATCGACCGCGACATCCCGCAGAGCATCATCACCTTCGGGCATGACGGCATCCTGCGCGCCGATCCGAATTTCATCCCGGCCTATGTCACGAGCTTCATCCTCGGCGGCGGCGGCTTCGGCTCGCGCCTCACCGACGAAGTGCGCGAGAAGCGCGGCCTCACCTATGGCGTCTCGCTCAGCCTCTATCCCTTCGACCGTGCCGGCCTCGTTTTCGGGCAGCTCGGCACGCGCAACGACAAGGCGGGCGAGGCGCTCACCGTCGTCAAGGAGACGATGAAGAAGTTCGCCGAGGAGGGGCCGACCGCCGAGGAACTCGCCGAGACCAAGACTTATCTCACTGGATCTTATGACTTGCGCTTCGATTCCAACTCGAAGATCGCCAGCCAGCTTCTCGCCATCCAGCAGGACAATCTCGGCATCGACTATATCAACCGACGCAACGAGATGGTCAATGCGGTGACGCTCGAGGAGGCGAAGGCGCAGGCCAAGAGCATCTCCGACACGGACAAGCTCATCGTGACGGTGGTCGGCAAGCCGGTGGGGATCACGCCGACGGCGCCGTGAGAGGGCTGGCAATGAGTCTGGTAAGAAGTCTGCCCTCACCCTGAGGCGCGACCCCGGCGAATGCCGGAGGGCCCTCGAAAAGTGTGTTTCGCTATTTCGTTCTATCCTGATGGACGCTTTGAGTGCCGCTTCGCGGCCACCTCAGCGTGAGGGTGCGGGGGAGCCATCCGCCCGTCCTCATCCCCGCGAAAGCCGGGATCCATTAAATTTTCGTCAATGCAGCAGGCGCCGCCCGCTTGCGTTTATTGAATGGACTCGACGTTCGTCAGGACGTTATGGCTTCGGCGCTTCGAAAGGATTGGTCTCGCCGGCATTGCGGTTGTTTTGGTAGCAGCGATCGAGCCGCTCCAGCGCGGCGGCGCTCTTGTCGAGCGGGATCGTGATGGTCGAACCGGCGCCGCGCACCTCAAGCCGGTTGGCGTTGCGCAACGCCTTGTTGAAACGCTCATCGGTCAAGGCTACCCGCACCGTGTCGGCGGTCGCCGTGACATCCGTTTTCCAACTGGTTTTTCCCGCCACGAATGCGACCGGATAGGCCTTGCCGCTGTCGAGCTTCCAGCGCTCCGACGTCATGGTGAGCGATGTGCCGGCGCTATCGCGCGCGAAGCTCGCCTCGACTCCGTTGTCCACCATGCGGCTCATCATGCAGCGGTCGAATTTCTGCTCCTTGGTGAAGCTCGCCTCGATCTTCCACGGTCCGATAAGAACCGAGTCGTCCTTGGTGGCGCTGTAGGCCTGAGCCGCCCCGCAGAGAAGAAACAAAGAGACGAATATGGCACGACCATTCATTCGGACCTCCTGACGAATTCGAGCTGCCGGCAAACCCCGCTTAGAGATAAGTTCCAGTCCGGCAAAAAGTTCCCGAATGTTCAGGGAAGGCTCGCCCGCAAGGCGGCGTTCTCGGCCTCGAGTGACGCAACGCGAGCCTGCAGCTCTTCGAGCACGCGCGCCACATCGGCGCCATCGATCTTCTGCGGGATGTGCTGCGGGCAGTTAATGTCCCAGGCCTCGACCTCGAACAGGATGGCCTGTTCGGGCCTGGCAGCATAGTCCTCGGGCATCAGGCGCTGGATGAGCGCGTCGTCGTCGGCCACCACGCGGGCGCGCCCCCAGAGCTTCACCCGCCGGCGATGCGAATAATCCATGAGGAACAGGAAGGCGCGGTCATTCTCGGCGAGGTTGCCGGTGGTGATGTATTGCCGGTTGCCCTTGTAATCGGCGAAACCCAGCGTTTTGGGGCCCACGATCTTGATGAAACCCTTGGGGCCGCCCCGATGCTGGGCGTAGGGCTGTCCGGCCGCATTGACGGTCGCCAGGAAGGCGGTGTCGATGCCGGCGAGGAACTGGGCGAGATCCTCCGTCAGTTCGGTTCGGAAACCACCGCGCTCCTCCATTTTCTCATAGCCGGTCCGCGAGCCGCGCTCGGCCTGGATGGCTTTGACGCGGGGTGTGAAGGCGATGTCGCTGGAAGGAGTGCTCATGCCTCCAAAATAATTCTTCTGCAGGGAATGATAATAAATGGCGATGACAAAAGATTATTGCTAGTTTTGCAATAATCATGGACCGCTTCGAGACCATCACGGCCTTCGTGTCCGTATGCGATGCCGGAAGCCTGACCGGCGCGGCCAGGAAACTGGGGCTTTCGCCCTCGGTCATGTCGCGCCACATCGCCGCCCTGGAAGCCCGTCTCGGCACCAGGCTCTTCCACCGCACCACCCGCTCGATCAGCCTCACCGATGCCGGCGGCCGGTTTCTCGCCCGCGCCCGGCGCATCCTTTCCGATCTCGAAGAGGCGGAAGCCGCGGCGCAGGACGAAAAGGCCGGGCCGCGCGGCAGGCTCTCCGTGACGGCGCCGGTGATCTTCGGCCGCCTGCATGTGGCGCCGCTGCTCGCCGGTTTTGTCGAGCGCTACCCACAGGTCACCATCGACCTCACTCTCTCCGACCGTTTCGTCAATCTCGTCGAGGAGGGGCTCGATCTGGCGGTCCGGATCGGCCATCTGCCGGATTCGCAACTGATCGCCCGCCGTCTCGGCGAGACGCGGCGAGCCCTTGTCGCGAGTCCCGTCTATCTGGCCAGGGCCGGCATCCCGCTCCATCCGGATGACCTGGTGAAGTTCAGCATTATTTCCTTCGCGCCCGCGGCCCCGCCGCATCACTGGTCATTCGCAAAAGACCTCGAAGTCCGTGTCGAGCCGCGTCTCATGGTCAACAACGGCGATGCCGCCATTTCGTGGGCGCTGGGCGGCGCCGGTATCGCCCGCGTGTTCTATTATCAGGTGCGCGATGCGATCAAAGACGGCCGGCTCGTCGAAGTGCTTCAGGGCTTCGCGCCGGAGCCCATGCCCATCCATGCGGTCTATCCCACGGCGCGTCTGCTGCCCGGCAAGGTGCGCGCTTTTCTCGATCTAATCGTCGAGGCGGCGGATTGGCGCCTGAGCGAATAGATCACGATGAGTTTGGATTGAAACAATCCAAACTCATATACGTGATCGATTCATATATTTGCCAGTTCAGAAGTATCTAGACGGGTAGCTTCAAAAGAAGGATTAGTTCTTCCTCGCACTCCGGGTTTTCTGGATTCGCGATTCGCTTGAAATCCTGAAATCCCATCTGCCGATAAAACTTGCGCGTTCTTTGGTACGGCTCGTAGTCCACGGTGTCTCCTAGGGTGTGGACATACAGCTCGCCCACCTGCGTAGACTCAAGCTCCCTGAGCAATCGATGGAGAAGGCTACGACCCACTCCCTGGCGGTGAAGGTCGGGGCGAATTCCCATCCAGCCAATCTCGGCCTTGCCCTGATTCACGAAAAACGAAATGAAGCCGACCACCTCCTTATTGCCGTCCTCCGCCACAAACCCGCACTGATAACGAAGATCCGCCTGCATGGAGCGAATCCCCGATCGAGTAAACCAGGCGGGAAGGGCGGTGGCGATTTCCAAGATCCGCTCCAGATCGGCGGATCGCTGATATTCCCGAATAACAATCTCATGCCGCTGCGGCATATCGAGTGCTCTCCGCTCGAAAGAACGCTCGAACGCGTTCGGGATTCTTCTGCAGAAGCCTCAATCGTGAATGAACTGCATGCTCCAGATCTACGGGCGAACAGATCAGGGATCTCCCTACGCCATTCTGGCAATCCGCTTCAATATTGGTATACGCTGGCCTTCCCGGGTGCGGCGGTCTTCCTCTTCGTGCTGTCCTGGAACCTTGTCGGCGATGCGCTGCGGGACGTGCTCGACCCGCGTCACTCCCATTGATGAGAAGGAAACTACATGCCTGAATTGTCGGCCGCCGCCATCGCGCTGTTCGAGGATCTGATCCGCCACGAAGTCGAAGACAAGGCGATACCCTCGATCTCCTATGCCCTGGTGGACCGTGACGGGCTCCTCGCCGAAGGGCACATCCAGCGCCATGATCGCCATTTCGACATGCGCGCCGATACCTGCTTCCGCATCGGGTCGATCACCAAGAGCTTCACTGCCGTGGCGCTGATGCAGCTTGCCGAGAGGGGGCTCGTCGACATCGAGGCGGACGTGTCCCGATATCTGCCCGGATTTCACCCGGTCAACCCGTTTGCCGGCGCCGAAACGGGGCCTTATGGCGGGCATGTCAGCCTGCGCAAGCTGATGAGCCACACGGCGGGGATGGTGCGCGAGCCGAAGAGCGGCCACTATCTCGACGCGACGCGCCCGCCGCTGGCGGATACCGTGGCCGAGCTCGCCGGATCGACCCTCAAGCAGGATCCGAGCAGCGGCGTCATGCATTACTCCAATGCCGGCATTGCCGTCGTCGGCAGGGTGATCGAGACGGTGACCGGGCAAAGCTATTGTGATTACCTCACCGCGAATGTGCTGAAGCCGCTCCGCATGGGCCATTCTCATTGCGAGGTGCCGCCCGATATCGGCGCGAGGCTGGCGCCGGCCGACATGTGGACGCTGGAGGGCGATATGCCGGCCCCTGTGTTCAACCTCGGCGGCTCGCCGGCGGGGAGCATCCTCTCCACGACGGGCGATATGGCGCGCTATGCGCAATGCCTCCTGCGCGGCGGCTTCGCGCCCGACGGGCGGGCGATCATTTCGCCGGCCTCGCTGCGTGATATGTGGGCGCCTTTCGGCAAGCGTCCTGCCGGCCACGACAAAGCGTTGGCGGACTATGGCATGTGTTTCGGCGTCGGCGATGTCGACGGCTGGACGTCGGTCGGCCATGGCGGAGCGATCTACGGTTATGCGTCCCAGATGCTGCTGCTGCCCGCCGCCGGTATCGGCGTGCTGATCTTCGCGACGCTCGATTTCGCCAATCAGATCGCCTCGCGGCTGGGGGTGGACGGGCTGCGTATCGTTCTTGCCGAACGCAATATGGGCGCGCGGCTTGAACGGACGCAGCGGCCGCCGGCGATCACCGATGAGCAATTCGCGCGGCTGCCGGGTCACTATCGCGACCAGGCGAGCGGGGAGGTGGTCGAGGTCAAGGCGAAGCCGGGCAAGCTCTATCTCATGGGCGAGGGCGTGCCGCTCGAGATCCGTCCTGTCGCCGGCGACGATTTCGTGATCGACGGGCGTATCTATGGCCGCGGCGCCGATTATCCGCATCTCGATCTGAGCTTTCCGCGAGAGGACGAGCTGGTGTGGAAGGGGGCAACCTGGACACGCGTCGAGACAATGTCCGATGCGGAGCCGCCCCGGAATATCGAGCCCCATCTCGGTGAATATGGACCCGACTTCAACATCACCTATCTGTTCTATAGCCAAAGCGGGCTCAAATGCCTGATCGAGTATTTCTTCACTCATTCCTGCGAGCCGCTCGAGGACGGCCGCTATCGGATGCATGGCCGTCTCTACGAGGATGAGCTCCTCGAGCTCGATGCCGTGGACGAGAACGGCCGCCGCGGCATTCGCGTCGGTCCCATGTTCCTGGCGCAACGCGGCCGCTCCCGGGCATCGGCCGCATGAGCAATCAGCCGTCCATGGTCACGCCGATTACGATGGAATCGCCGCTCGGCGCGCGCATGCTCATTGACGGGCGCGAGGTCGACTATTACTGCGGCACCAGCTATTTCTGCCTGCACGGCCATCCGGAAGTGATCGATGCGGCCTGCGCCGCGACCAGGACCTTCGGCATGGGGCCCGGCACGCTGGCAAGGATGCAGGTCTATGCCGATCTGCAGCAGCGCCTGCGGCAGTGGTTCGCCGCCGACGAGGTCGTCTACATGATTTCGGGCTACTCCAGTCCGATGGCATTGCTGCAGGGCCTGCAGGACGATTTCGATGTGGTGTTCATCGACGCCGCCACCCATTACAGCGCGTTGGACGCGGTGCCGACACTCGGCAAGCCGGTCCACCCGTTCCGCCATGCCGATCCCGACAGCCTCGCCGAGGAACTCGCGCGTCACCTGCGGCCAGGGCAGCGGCCGGTGATCGTGACCGACGGTGTCTTTCCGTCTTCCGGCAGGCTGGCCCCTCTGGCCGACTATCGCGAAGTCATGGCGCCCTATGAAGGGGCGCTGCTATGCATCGATGATTCGCACGGTGTCGGCGTCCTCGGGGAAAGCGGACGCGGCTCGCTGCAGCATGCCGGCCTGGAAGGAGCGGGCAACTATCTTGCCGGCACGCTGAGCAAGGCCTTTGGCGCGCTGGGCGGCGTCGTGCCCGCCGATGCGGCGCTGGCCGAGAAGATCGCGCGCAAGGCGATGATCCTGCGCGGCGCCTCGCCGGCGCCGCCGGGTCTGGCCGCGGCGGCGGCGACATCGTTGCGCATACTTCAGTCGAGGCCGGAGATGCGCTCCAGTCTGCGCAGCAACGTCAAGCATATCCGCGATGGTCTGAGAAAGCTGGGCTTCGATGTGGCCGATACGCCGGTGCCGATCGTGACCATCGCGGGCGAGGTCGATCTGGAGGGGTTGCGCGACCGTCTTGCCGAGCGCGATATCATCGTGAAGCTGACGCCGGCGCGGGGCTATTCGGATGCGGCCGATGTCGCGACCCTGCGCATCGCGGTCTTCTCCGAGCACAGCCCGGCGCAGATCAATCGGCTGCTGGCCGTCATGGCCGAGCTGCTCTAAGGACGGATTGGCGTCCTGCCCCACAGGGCACTAAACTCGCCGGATGAAGATTCGTAGACTACCGGAAGGCATCGCCAACCGCATCGCGGCCGGCGAGGTGATCGAGCGCCCGGCGAGCGTCGTCAAGGAACTGGCGGAGAACGCCGTCGATGCCGGCGCGCGCCAGATCGATATCGCCTTCCGCGACGGCGGCCGCAGCCTGATCCGCGTCTCCGACGACGGCGAGGGCATGGACCGCGACGAGCTCGATCTTGCCGTCGAGCGCCATGCCACCTCCAAGCTCGCCGACGACGATCTCATCGAGATCAAAACGCTGGGCTTCCGCGGCGAGGCGCTGCCCTCCATCGGCGCGGTGAGCCGCCTGACGCTCACCTCGCGCGCGCGTTCGATGAGCGACACCTGGAAGATCGACGTGGCGGGCGGCCGCAAGGCGGAGCCGATGCCATCGGCGCGCATCGACGGCAGCGTCGTCGAGGTCCGCGATCTCTTCTTCGCCGTGCCGGCGCGGCTCAAATTCCTAAAATCGCCGCGCGCCGAGACGGCGGAGGCCGCCGATGTGGTGCGCCGCCTGGCGCTCGCCGTGCCCCATGTCGGCTGGAGCTTCACCTCCGAAGAGCGTGTCCTCATCGATCTTCCGCCCGAGACGGCCGACGAGAAGGGCAGGCGCCGGCGCATCCAGCGTGTGATGGGTGAAGAGGTCTTCGCCAACATGGTCGATTTCGAGGGCGGCAAGGAGCCGTTCCGCATCTGGGGCCTCGCGAGCCTTCCGACCTATCACCGCGCGCAGGGAGGCCTGCAGTTCTTCTTCGTCAATGGCCGGCCGGTGCGCGACAAGCTTCTCGCCGGCGCCATTCGCGGTGCCTATGCCGATCTTCTGATGCGCGGACGCTTTCCCGCCGTCTGCCTCTTCATCGACTGCCCGAGCGCCTTCGTCGACGTGAATGTCCATCCGGCCAAGGCCGAGGTGCGCTTCCGCGATTCAGGCCTGGTGCGCGGCGCCATCGTGTCGGCGATCCGCGACGCGCTCGGACAATCGAGCCGCAAGACGGCGGTGGGCCTGTCCTCGGCGACGCTCGGCGCGCTCCGTCCTCTGGCGCCGCCGCCGCCACGCCCCGGCGGCGCGATCGAGCGCGCTTTCGCAGGCTTCGCGCCGGCGCCGCAGCGCGACGGCATGGCGGAAGAACAGGCGTTTTTCGCGATGGACAATGTCGCCTCGGCCCGGGTCGCGGAAGTCGAGCCGATTGTCGAACCGGCGCATCCCTTAGGTGCCGCGCGCGCCCAGTTCCATGAGAACTACATCCTGGCGCAGACCGAGCAAGGCATCGTCATCGTCGATCAGCATGCCGCCCATGAGCGCCTCGTCTATGAAAGGCTGAAGGCCGAGCGGGCGGGCCGGCGCATCGCCACGCAGCCGCTGCTCATTCCCGATGTCGTCGATCTCGATGCAGTGTCGGTCGAGCGTCTCGCCACCGCGCAGGAACTCCTGGCCGAGCTCGGCCTCGTGCTCGAGCCCTTCGGTGAAGGATCGATCGTGGTGCGCGAAGTGCCGGCCGCTTTGTCGGGCGGCAATATCGCGAGACTGGTGCGCGACGTCGCCGATGATCTCGGCGAGGAGTCTTCAGCAACCGTCGAGGAGCGCGTCAATCATCTGCTCGCCACCATGGCCTGCCATCATTCGGTGCGCTCCGGCCGCCAGCTGCGGCCGGAGGAAATGAACGCGCTCCTGCGCCAGATGGAAGTGACGCCGAACTCCGGCCAGTGCAATCACGGCCGTCCGACCTATATCGAGTTGAAGCTCAGTGACATCGAGCGGCTGTTCGGCAGGAGCTGATCAGGCCGCCCGTGCGATGAGGACCTGCGTGTCGCCATAGACGCGCCGGTCGAGCTCGCTGAGCTCGGGCGGGCAGGCGAGCGTGGCCTTCTCGGCTTCTTCCACCACGACGACGGCTTGCGGATTGAGCCATCCGCCCGCCACCAGCGCGGCGAGCGCCTTGCTGCCGAGGTCCTTGTTGTAGGGCGGATCGGCGAAGACGAGATCGAAGCCCGGCTGCGGCGCGGCAGGGCCGAGCCTCGTCGCGTCGCGCCGCCAGATCTTGCATTGCCCGATGAGGCCCAGCGCGTCGGCATTGCGGCGGATGACGCCGCGCGCTTCCGCCGACTCGTCGACGAACTGGCAGAAGCGGGCGCCGCGCGACAGGGCCTCGAGCCCCATGGCGCCGGTGCCGGCGAAGAGATCGAGGACGCGCGCACCCTCGAGCGCGAAGCCCTCCACCCCATGCGCCAGGATGTTAAAGATCGATTCACGCACCCGGTCCGAGGTCGGCCGCGTCGCCTGTCCCTTGGGCCCTGCGAGGCCGTGCCCTTTGAATTTTCCGCCGATGATGCGCATGCTGCTGGCCGCTGCCCCCTCAATCGCCGCGACCTTTACAGGCCGCGGCGGATTTCGGAAACACCGAAAAAGACGAGGAAGCTGCCGGCGAGGCGGTCGATCCACAGGCGCACGCGCTGGCCGAGCGCATGGCGGAAGACCGTGACGCCGCCGACAATGAAAATCCACCACAGCAGCGATCCGAGCGTCACGCCAGAGACGGTCGCGAGCGCGGTCGCCGGCTCGAAGCCACCCTTGGGGGCTAGGGCCGCGAAAATGGCGGCGAACATGATGATGGTCGGCGGGTTGGTGAGGGTGAGGAGCAGCGAGCCCCAGAAGGCCCGGAATGTCGAGACGACCGAGGGTGCCGGCAGCGTGCCGTTCTCGACTGGACGGCGCCAGAATGTCTTGAGCCCCAGATAGAGCAGGAACAGGCCGGCGGCGAGATGGAGCGGGCGGTCATAGGCCAGCATGAATTCGGAGATGCCGGTGAGGCCCAAGGCCGCCACGGCGGCATAGATCCCATCGCCGGTGGCGATACCGACGCCGGTGGCGAGGCCGGGGCGCCAGCCCTCGGCCAGGCTGCGCCGCATGCAGAGGATGCTCATCGGTCCGACGGGGGCGGCCACCGCGAGGCCGAAGCCCATGGCGGTAATGAAGATCGGCAGAAGGCTGGTGAGACTGGTCATGGAACTCTCCTTGCGTGAGATGCGGGGAGTTCGTCAATCGAGGGGCCCCGCCGGGTTTGCTGGGCGGGAACTGCTGCAGGATGGAAGAGGACTTAGACGCCAGGTCTCGCCATCACGCGCAACAGATCGCACGCCGGTTGCTGCCGGGTCGTTTGTTGCGTGATGGTCGTTTTGCGCGTCATGGGGCGCCTCGATAGCGCAAGGTGGGGTGGGCGATCAAGCCCTCGCCTTCCTTTGCGGCTTTTGCCCGCGCTGATCGGGCTTGTTCCGGCGATGCGCCGGCCCGCGCTCCGGCACCGTCACCTTGCGCCCGAGCTGCTCGGCCAGCACCTTGGCCGGCACTTCGGAGATGCCGCCACGCTCGAGATCACCGAGCTGGAACGGCCCGAAAGCGATGCGGATGAGGCGGTTCACCGTAAGGCCCAGATGCTCGCAGATCTTTTTCACCTCGCGGTTCTTGCCCTCGCGGATGGCGATATTGAGCCAAGCATTGTCGCCCTGCGCCTTGTCGAGGGTCGCCTCGATCGGGCCGTAATGGATGCCCTCGAGGGTGACGCCGCCGGCGAGCCTGGCGAGCGCCGCCGGATCGGGCTTGCCATAGGCGCGCACCCGGTAGCGCCGGACCCAGCCGGTGGCGGGGAGTTCCAAGAGCCGCGCCAGCTCGCCGTCATTGGTGAGGAGCAGCAGGCCCTCGGTATTGATATCGAGCCTGCCGATCGAGATCACCCGCGGCAGCTGCTCGCGCAGGGCGTCGAAGACGGTGCGCCGGCCTTCCGGGTCCTTGTGGCTGGTGACGAGCCCGGCCGGCTTGTGATAGCGCCACAGCCGGCTTTCCTCCTTCTGCGGCAGCGGCTGACCGTCGACGCGCACATCGTCGGACGGCTTCACATTGATGGCGGGGGAGCTGAGCACCTTGCCATTGAGCTTGACGCGGCCGTCGGCGATCAGCCGCTCGGCGTCGCGCCGGGAGCACAGGCCGGCGCGGGCGATCGCCTTGGCGATGCGCTCGCCCTCGAAGGCGCTTTCCTTTGGACTATCCTTGACCATCCCGTTCCTTTCGCGTTCATGTGAACGAGCATGAAGCACACCCTGCCGCCGGAGCCAACAACAGATCCCCTGTCGCTCGCTTTCGCCGAGGCCGAATCGGCCGGTGGGCGCGGCGAGGTGCCGATAGGCTGTGTCATCGTCGATCAGTCGGGCAATGTCGTGGCAAAGGCCGGCAACCGCACGCTGGAGCTCAAAGACCCGACGGCGCATGCCGAGCTTCTCGCCATCAGGGAGGCGGCCGCCAGGCTCGGCAGCGAAAGGCTGGTGGGCCTCGACATCTATGTGACGCTCGAGCCCTGCGCCATGTGCGCGGCGGCGATCTCCTTCGCGCGATTGCGGCGGCTCTATTTCGCGACGGACGATATCAAGATGGGCGGCGTCGAGCACGGCCCCCGCTTCTTCAACCAGGAGACCTGCCATCACCGGCCCGAGGTCTATGGCGGCATGGCCGAGGCGAAGGGCCAGGCGCTGCTCCGGCAGTTCTTCCGCGAGCGGCGCGGTTGAATCTCCTTCTCAGCTCGCCCCTTCAAGTGTTTCTTTCGACTCGTTTTTCTGCTTAAGGCGAATCGCCCGCGAGCTGCGCGCGATAGCCTTTGATATGGGCCGCGAGCGACTCGGTGAAGGCGCGCACATGGGGCGACGACCTGATCTCCTCGCGCACCACGAGAAGCAGGTCGCCCTCCAGTTCGGGGATCGGCGGCAGGCAGCGCACCAGGTCCGGATCGGCATCGCCGGCAAGGCAGGGCAGCATCGCGATGCCGAGGCCGGCCTTGAGCGTCATGACCAGATTGGTAAGGCTGTTGCTGCGCGCGCTGATCCGCGAATGGGGGGTGAGCCGGGTCAGCAGTCGCGGCCCGGGCAGCTGATCCATGCTGCCGTCGAGGGCGACGACGGCATGACCGTCGAGAGCGTCAAGCGTTCCCGGTTTGCCGTTCTCCTCGGCATAGGCGCGGCTGCAATAGACGCTCCATCCGACTCGTGACAAATTCCGCGCCACGATGCCCGCACCCTGCAGCGGCTCGGCCTGCCGGATGGCCGCGCGCAACGCGACGTCGGCCTCGCCGCGCGCGATGTCAAGGCGGCGGTCCTGCGCCATCAGCTCGACCAGAATGCCGGGATTCTCCTTGCGGAATGTCCTGAGCCACGGCGTGATCAGGATATTGGCGAGCATTTCAGGCGTCGTGACCCGTACACTTCCGGCCAGCAGGCGCTGATCGGCGCCGATCGTGCTTTCGAGCGCGTTGACTTCTTCCTCGATCCGCTCGGCCGCAGCGGCGATCTTCCGGCCGAGCGGCGTCAGGTGATATCCGCTCTGCTTGCGCTCGAAGAGTTCGGCGCCGACCTGGGCCTCGAGATCGGCCATCCGCCGCGTGACCGTGGTCTGGTTGACGCCGAGCGTCTGGGCGGCGCGCAGCGCCGAGCCCGAGCGGGCGATGGCCAGGACGAAGCGGAGGTCTCCCCAGTCGATCATGCGCCATTCTGCGAAAACGCAGAATGACTTGGCAAGAGTGCTGATTGCGTCCGCGCTTGCCGCAATGTAATTCCGCGACCCGCCGACGATACCGGCCCGGATACCAAACGGCTCATAAAATCAACAGGTTATGCCGCCGCGATGATGTCGCGGCGCCCCGGAGGAATTGCCCGATGAAGACCAGCCTCGCTCCCTCTTCGACCGCCACCCGTCGCTGCGCCCTCGCCGCGCTGCTGGCCGTCGCCTCCCTGATGCCGGTTTCCGGCGGCCTCAGGGCCGAGGAAACGCAGCTCGCGCGCGGCAAATATCTCGTCGGGCTGGGCGGCTGCAACGACTGCCACACACCCGGCTATTTCTTCGGCAAGCCCGACATGGCGCGCTTCCTCGGCGGCTCCGAGGTGGGCTTCGAAATCCCCGAGCTCGGGGTTTTCCATGGCCCCAATCTCACCCCCCGACGCGGCGACCGGCCTCGGCACATGGTCGACGGACGACATCGTGACCGCCATTACGACGGGCCGCCGGCCCGATGGCCGCATCCTCGCACCCGTGATGCCCTGGCACGCATTTGCAACACTCACGCCAGAGGACGCGCAGGCGATCGCGGTTTTCCTAAAGAGCCTGCCGCCGGTGAGCAACAAGGTGCCGGGCCCCTTCGGCCCCAGCGAGAAGCCGACCTCCTTCGTGATGAAGATCGTGCCGCCCGCCTCGCCTGAATAACCGCCGACAACCTTCGGAGGACACGAAGATGGATATCCGTGCTTTGCGACTGGCGATCCGGGGGACTGTCGTTACCCGTGACGATGCCCATTACGAGACCCTCCGCGCCGGACTTCTGTGGAACGGCCGCAAGCCCGATCGCTTTCCCGAGATCGTCGTAAAGGTGAAAGACGCGGCCGATGTACAGGCGGCCGTCAGATTCGCCGCCGCAAACGGCAAGCGCATTTCTGTGCGCGGCGGCGGCCATCACTGGTCCGGCATCGCGCTGCAGGAGGGTGTCGTGCTCGACCTCGCCGACATGAACGCGCTGAGCATCGACCCCGAGGCCCGGATCGCCCGGGCGCAGCCGACGGTGACCAATGGCCGGCTGGCCGCGGCGCTGGCCGAGTACGGCCTCGCCTTTCCTGCCGGCCATTGCGCCAGCGTGCCGCTATCCGGCTATCTGCTGGGTGGTGGCTTCGGCTGGAATACCGGCGCCTGGGGCATCGCCTGTCACAATGTCGAGAGCGTGGATGTGGTGCTCGCCAACGGCTCGCTGATCACGGCAAGTGCTTCAGAGAATGCCGACATCTTCTGGGCCGCGCGGGGCGCGGGGCCGGCGTTCTTCGGTGTGGTGACGGAATATCGGCTGCGCCTCTACAGCCTGCCGAAGGCGATCCGCACCAGCGTGTGGACCTACCGGCCGGATCGGGTCGAAGAGGTCGAGGAGTGGATGAGCCGGACGATGCGGCGCGTGCCGCGTAACGTCGAGTTCACCGCCGTCATGTCCTCAGCACCGCCGCCCTTGGCCGGCCGCTCGGAAAAGGTGCTGACCGCCGTGGCGACGATCTTCGCTGAAACGGAGGAGGAGGCCGGCGAGACTTTGGCGATCATCGAGACCGGCGCGCCGGAAGATCCGCTCGACATTAAGCTGGCGCTCGAAACCCCCTTCGATGTGCTCTATCGGATCATCGGGCAGTTCTTTCCCGAAGGTGCGCGCTTTGTCGCCGACACCAATTGGTCGGACGATCCGGCCATGCTCATGAAGCGGATGGCCGAGGCGGTGGCGATCGCCCCGTCGCCGGAATCCTTCGCTCTGGCGGTGGTACTGCCGCCGTTCAGCCCCGACATCATGCCCGACGGCGCGTTTTCGCGGGTCGGCCCGGCTTTCAGCTGCGCCTATGCGATCTGGCGCGACCCCGGTGCCGATGCGGAGAACGTCGCCTGGCTGCGCAATACGAGCGACCGCCTGGCGCCGGTGTCGCTCGGCCACTATGTCGGCGAAGCGGATCTCGAGCGGCCCGAGAGAGCGCACGGCTCCTTCTCGCCCGCGGCCTGCGAGCGGCTCAAGGGATTGCGGCGCAAGTTCGATCCGGCCTGTCTCTTCCATCACCCCGGCCTTGCAACTCAACCACTTCTGAAGGCCGGCTGAATCAACGTCTCAACAAATCGGGCTCAAGTGATTCTTTCGATTCGCATTTCCAGCGCGCGCTTGAGCTCGTCCTTGGCCTTCGAGGCCTCCTTGATCATCTCGGTGATGCGGAAGAAGTCGTTGGCGACATAGCGCTCGATCGGCGGCGTGATGTAGATGTCGGGCGGGTTCTGCTGGCGGCGCAGGGTCGCGATCTGGTGGAACATGATGAGCATGGAGCCGATGGCGAGCTCCATGTTGGTGTGATGGCCACGCCGGGGCTCGCGCATCTTGCCCGTGACGTCGATGGCGACGGTGATGTCGCTGCCTTCCCGCACATGGTCGAAGGGCACCGGATTGGTGATGCCGCCATCGACAAAAAGTCGCCCATTGATGAGGGGAGCGGAGATGAGGCCCGGTATGGCGATCGACGCCGCGACCGCCTGACAGAGCGGGCCTGATGAAATCACATGTTCGCGGCGCTCGTTGAAATCGGTGGTGACGATGCGCAGCGGAATCTGCGTATCCTCGACCCGCTGGGCCACGCCATCGGGAAAGATGAAGCTCGCCAATTGCTCGCCGTCGATCAGGAGCGAGGTGAAGCTGCGGCGCTTGAGCAGATCGCTGAGCCTCGCGCCTCTGACGCCGAACAGATATTTGGCCGCCTGCACCCGGTTGACGAGGATCTGGCGGGCATGATCGCCGATCTCCTTGGCGGGAATGCCTGAGGCATAGGCGGCCCCGATCAGCGCGCCGAAACTGGAGCCGGCGATGATCGAAGGTCTGAGCCCCATTTCGTCGAAGACTTCGAGCATGGGGATATGGGCGAGGCCCCGCGCGGCACCACCGCCCAAAGCCAGGCCTATGCGGGGCGTGCTCATCGCTCAGGCGCCCGCCTGCTCGGCGAAACGCCAGGCCGTCTGGGCCAAGGGGCGGATTTCGCTCGCCATAAGGGCGGCATTCCGGTTCGCCGCGGTGCCGTCGCGCACCCGCCCGACAATGCCCTGCAGGATGGCGGCGATGCGGAAGAAATTATAGGAGAGATAGACATCGATATGGGGAATACCGTCGCGTCCGGTCATTGCGCAGTACTCCTGGATATAGGCGTCGATCGCCGGAATTCCAGGCTCCTGCTCGTGGCCCAAGAGCGAGCCGACGCCGGCGCCACGCTCGGAGCGCGGCATCCACCACATCATAAGATGGTAGGTGTAGTCGGCGAGGGGATCGCCCAGCGTCGCCAGCTCCCAGTCGAGCACCGCGGCCATGCGCGGCCCATCGGGAGCGATGATGCAATTGTCGAGGCGGAAGTCGCCATGGACGATAGACGTGGTGGACTGCGCCGGACAGGCCTGGGGAAGCCAGGCGGTGAGCCGGTCCATCTCTTCGATGGGTTCGCTCTGCGAGGTCCGATATTGTTCCGACCAGCGCTTGATCTGGCGTGTCACATAACCTTCGCCCTTGCCGAAATCGGCGAGGCCGAGCGAATTGGGGTCGACACTGTGGAGACGCGCGATCGTCCGGTTGAGCGTCGAGAACAGCTGTGCCCGCTCGCTGCCGGCGAGGCCCGGCGCCCAGGGCTCCCAGAAGACCCGGCCCGCCACATGAGCCATGACATAGAATTCAGTGCCGATGACGCCGGGATCGGCACAATAATGTAGTGGAAGCGCTACCGGGAAATCCTCTGTCGCAAGAGCTGTGGTGACGCGGTATTCGCGCTCGATCGCATGGGCCGACGGCAGAAGTTTGCCCGCCGGCTTGCGTCTGAGCACATAGCGCCCGCTTTCCGCTGTCAGCAGATAGGTCGGATTGGATTGCCCGCCTTTGAAGCGGGCGAGGCCGAGAGGGCCGCGAAAGCCAGCGACATGATCGGCCAGATAGCGGGCAAGCCTGTCCCCGTCGATCTCGTCAGTCGCCGGGCGCGTGCCCGAAAAGGCCGACTGGCGGTCGAGCTCCCGCGCCATCACAAGCGGGCCGTCCGGGTGAGGAATGGCAGCAGATGGTCGAGCGTCGCTTGCGGGTTCTCTTCGGGCAGGAAGTGGCCTGAAGCGACGATCCCTGTTTCGATCCGGTCTGCCCAGCGCCGCCATGACGCGGAGGGATCGTTCATGTCGCCCGGAATGCCGCTGTCGCCCCACAGGACCTGAAGCGGGCAGGACATCTTGCGGCCCGCTGCCGCGTCCGCCTCGTCATCGGCCAGATCGATGCTCTGGCCGGCGCGATAGTCGTTGCAAGTGGCATGGATATGCTCGGGCGTCGAGAAATGCAGCCGGTATTCGGCGAGTGCCGCAGGCGCGAAGGCGGATAGATCCTTGGCCTTGGTCCAGCGCGCCAGCGTGTAGTCGAGGAAGGCGATGGGCGCCGTCTCGATCAGCATCTCAGGGAGCGGATGCGGCTGCGCCAGGAACAGCCAGTGATAGGCCTTCATGGCGAGCGGCACGGAGAAGCCGTGCCACATGTCATAGGTCGACATGATGTCGAGAAGGCTGAGGCTTTTGACGGGCGCGGCATGATCGAGGGCCAGGCGGTAGCCGACACGGGCGCCGCGGTCATGAGCGACGACGGCGAAGCGTTCATGGCCGAGATCGCGCATCAGCGCCAGCATGTCGTCCGCCATCACGCGTTTGGAGTAGGGGCGGTTGCCGGGCGCATTGGCGGGGCAGGAGGAGAGGCCGTAGCCGCGCAGATCGGGCATAATGCAGGTGAATTGCGCCATGAGGGTGGGCGCCACCGCGTGCCACATTGCATGGGTCTGCGGATAGCCGTGCAGAAGCAGCAAAGGCGGGCCTTCGCCGCCGATGCGCGCGAAGATCTCCGCCTCCCCGCTTCGGTGGCGATATTCCCGCGTATTTGGAAAGAGATCCGACATGGCGCGCTCCCGGACAGATGCGAGGTATTCTCGCCAAATGCGGGCCTGGGCTCAAGCCTCTAGATCGCGGTCAGGCGATGGCGAAGACAGGTTGGGTTTCGGCGATGTCGCGCACGCGATGATGGCCGAGATTCTGGAAGTCGAAACCTTGCGCCGCGCCGGCGAAGCTTTCGGAGACGACGATGTCGCGGTCGAGCCGCTTGGCGAGCTCGATCAGGCGGCTCGCCCGGTTGATCGCCGGGCCGATGGCGGTGAAATCGAGCCGTGTCCGGCTGCCGATATTGCCATAGGCGATCTCGCCGGCGTCGAGCGCCAGGCCGAAGCGTATTTGGGTGCGGCTGGCTGTCGTCCGTTCCACATTGAGCGCCGCGATCCTGTGTCTGATGTCGAGGGCGGCGGCGATGGCGGGGGCGGTCGGCACCGGCTGTCCGTCATTCGCCGGAAAGATCGCGAGCAGCGCGTCGCCGATGAATTTCAGCACCTCGCCGCCTTGCGCCTCGATCGCCGCCACCAGCGCATCGAAGAAGTCGTTCAGCGTCGACAGCACATTGCCGATCGGGCGCGTGTCGGAATATTGCGTGAAGCCGCGCATGTCGGCGATCAGGATGGTGGCGGTGATTATTTCCGCCTTGCCGCGGTCGAGGGCGCCGCCGAAGACCTTGGCGGCGCTGCGGCGCCCGACATAGGTGGTGAGCAGCGTGTCGCTGCTGCGCCTCCACATGAAACGCTCGGCATAGGGCGTGAGCAGCAAGGCGGCATCGCTGAGCGCGGCAATCTCGCGATCCGAGAAGCCGCCGGGCTTCTGGCTGGCGAAGGAGATATGCGCCGTCCTCTGCTGGTCGAGGAAAGGCAGGGGCACGATGAGATAATCCGTGGCGCCGTCGCGCCGCAGATCCTCGAGCAGCGCCAGGTCGGTGACCGGCGCATCGAGCTTGCGGCGATAAGGCTTGCCCGTATTGTCGACGATCTGCGCCGGACTGTTCTCGTAATCCGACCAGTCGCCGCCGCGCGGCAGTGTGTCGATGCTTGCCTCATGGGCGACCCAGCGCAGCTGGACGCCCTCGAACTCGGGATTGAGCAGTTCGAGGCCGAGCGAGGAGCGCCACAGGGGAATCCCGAGCGCGACCAGCTTATCGCAGAGCAGCCGGTGCAACTCGCCGGCCCGCATGTCGCGGGTTTCCGCTGCTGTCTCGACCAGCCAGCGGGTGAAATCGGTCATCAGGGTGAGGGGATCGTTCATCTGCCCTGGATTGCCCGCCAGCCGATGTCACGGCGGCAGAAGCCGTCCGGCCAGTCGATGCGGTCGACCGCCTCATAGGCGCGCCGCTGCGCCTGCGCCGCATCCTTGCCCAGCGCCGCGACATTGAGCACGCGCCCACCATTGGCGACAAGCTTGCCGTCCTTGAGCGCCGTGCCCGCATGGAAGATCTCGATGTCGTCGCCTGCGCCGGCCGCCTCGAGATTGCGGATCTCGCTGCCTTTTCCGTATGAGCCCGGATAGCCCTTGGTCGCCATGACGACCGAAAGTGCCGTGTCGTTGCGCCAGCGCACCGAAACCCGATCGAGCGTGCCGTCGGCGGAGGCGAGCAGCAAGGTAAGGATATCGTCCTTGAGGCGCAGCATCATCACCTGGCATTCGGGATCGCCGAAACGGACATTGTATTCGATGAGCTTAGGGCCGTTCCTGCCAATCATGAGGCCGGCGAACAGCACGCCCTTGAACGGCGTTCCGCGTTTGGCCATGCCGGCGACGGTGGGGCGGATGATCTCGGCCATCACGCGCTCCGCGACGGCGTCGGTCACGATCGGCGCCGGCGAATAGGCGCCCATGCCGCCGGTATTGGGTCCGGTGTCGCCGTCGCCGACGCGCTTGTGGTCCTGGGCGGCCGTCAGCGCCACGGCATGTTCACCGTCGCATAGAGCGAAGAAGCTCGCCTCCTCCCCGTCGAGGAATTCCTCGATCACGCATTCCGCCGCGCCGAACTGCCCGGCGAAGATGTCGTCGATCGCAGCGATCGCTTCGTCGAGCGTCATGGCGACGGTGACGCCCTTGCCGGCGGCGAGCCCGTCGGCCTTGATCACGATGGGGGCGCCTTTGGCGCGTGCATAGCTAAGCGCCGCGGCCTTGTCGGTGAAACGACCATAGGCGCCGGTCGGTATGGCGAACTCGGCACAGAAATCCTTGGTGAAACCTTTCGAGCCTTCGAGCTGGGCCGCTGCCTTGGAAGGGCCGAACACCTTGATGCCGGCGGCTCTCAGATCATCGGCGATACCCGCCACGAGCGGCGCCTCGGGACCGACGACGACAAAGCCGATCGCGTTGTCGCGGCAGAAGGCGACGACGGCCGCATGATCCGCAATGTCGATCGCGACGCAGCTCGCATGCCGCGCGATGCCGGGATTGCCGGGCGCGCAGAAGAGCTTGCCGAGGAGGGGGCTGGCGGAAATCGCCCAGGCCAAGGCGTGCTCGCGCCCGCCGGAACCGATGAGGAGAACATTGAGTGGCGTCATTGAGGCATCCTTATGGGCGTCCTATGGCGAGATTCAGGGCCGGCGAAAAGTCCATTTTTTCGGAACTGGAGTGCGGGGCGAGCCGTTAGCGTGCGAGGGCGGTGATCCGCAATAGGAGGAAGATATGTTTATGCGACCTCTGGTCAAACCTATGCTTGGAGCCGCGGCACTTGCGGCACTGGCCGTCGGTTTCACTTCTACCGCCGCGACCGCTGGTCCGGCATCCTGTGCCGCTTATGCGCGTGACGTCGCGGCTGCCGAAGCGCCGCGCCGCGGCATTATCGACGGCGTGGTGATCGGAACCCTCGACACGGTCATCACCGGCGGCGCCGGCGCCGAGGAACGTTATAGCGACGCCTATGACCGTGCGTATCGAGACTGCATGCGCACCGACCGCATGGCCTATGTCGTGCCGAGAAGCGACGAGCGCGTCACCGTGACGGTGCGGCCGTCCGCGCGGGCGGAAGTCGGCAGCGACGAATGGTTGAGCTATTGCTCGGCCAAATACCGCTCCTTCGATCCCGATACCGGCACCTATGTGACCTATTCGGGTGAAACCCTGCCCTGCCGCTAGCACATCCACGCCAGGCGCTAAATAAAAGCTGACGATTGACATGGCGTCCCGACATGGCAAGTGTCGGGCATGATCGATCATGACCCAGAGACCGGTGAACTTCGCGAGGCGGCCAAGCCCAATGTCGCGGAGTTCACCGTTTCCGAGATTTCCTTCGCGCTCAAGCGCACGCTCGAGGACACTTTCGGACATGTGCGGGTGCGCGGCGAGATTTCGGGCTTTCGTGGGCCGCATTCCTCCGGCCATTGCTATTTCAGCCTGAAGGACCAGACGGCGCGCATCGACGCGGTGGTCTGGCGCGGCACCTTCTCGCGGCTGAAGTCCAAGCTGCAGGAAGGCCTCGAGGTCGTCGCCACTGGCAAGCTCACCTCCTATCCCGGCAAGTCGTCCTACCAGATCGTCATCGAGGCGGTGGAGCCGGCGGGGGCGGGCGCCCTCATGGCGCTGCTCGAGGAGCGCAAGCGCAAGCTGGCCGCTGAAGGCCTGTTCGATGCGGCGCGCAAGAAGCCCATTCCGTTTCTGCCGCGCGTCATCGGGGTCGTGACCTCACCGACAGGGGCGGTGATCCGCGACATCCTGCATCGCCTCAACGACCGCTTTCCCCGCCATGTGATGGTGTGGCCGGTGCGCGTCCAGGGCGAGACCTCGGCCGCCGAAGTGGCCAACGCTATACGTGGCTTCAACGCCATGGCGAGAATGCCCGATCTGCTCATCGTCGCCAGGGGCGGCGGCAGTCTCGAGGATCTCTGGGGTTTCAACGAGGAGATCGTTGTGCGTGCGGTGGCGGCGAGCACGATCCCGCTGATCGCGGCGGTCGGCCACGAGACCGACTGGACCCTCATCGATCATGTGGCGGATGAGCGGGCCCCGACGCCGACGGCGGCGGCCGAGCGCGCCGTGCCGGTGCGCGCCGACCTGCTAGCGCAGGTCGCTTCCCTCGCCGCCCGCCATGAGCGTGGCCTGAAGCGCCTGATGACGGAACGGCGGACCCGCATCCGCGCCGCCGCGCGCGCTTTGCCGCGCCCCGACGACATATTGGCGCTGGCGCGCCAGCGTTTCGATTCCGTGTCGGGCCGCTTGCGCTCGGCGCTGGTCAAGAATACCTTGCTGCATCGCCGCGATTTCGAGAATGCGGCGGCCCGGCTGACGCCGGTGTCGTTGCGGCGCAATCTCGCCGAGCAGACACGGCTGCTCACCCGTCATGGCGCGACGCTGCGCCGCGATATCCGGCGCGTCATCGAGCTGCGCGGCACGCGCTTGACGGCGAGCGGCAAGCTTCTGACCTCGCTCTCCTACAAATCCGTCCTGCAGAGGGGCTATGCGCTGGTGCGCAGCGCCGAGCGGGAGCCCCTGAGCGCCGCGGCGCAAGTGAAGCCAGGCCAGGAGCTGCGCATCGAGTTCCATGACGGCGAGATCGAGGCGCAGGCTCATGGTCACTCATCGCAGCCCGGGCGGACCGCAAAACCGCGTGAAGGCGGACAAGGGTCATTGTTCTAGCGCGCCAGAGGCGCTATTTGACGGGTCATGAACAGGCATGAACCCTTTCTGCCGCGCGGTCGCGAGGCAAAGATCCGCTATCTCGACGCCGATTTCCAGGTGTTGAGCGAGGGCGATCATGTCTTGTGCGCGGTGACCGGCCTGCCGATCAAGATCGAGCAATTGACCTATTGGAGCGTCGCGCGCCAGGAAGCCTATAGTTCCGCCGAGGCCGCCTTCCGGCGCCTCCTCGAAACCGATCTCAAATAAAATACTTCAGGAACGGCCGCGCCAGCCTGAGCGTTTCCTCGCGGAATATCGCCGCCGTATTGAGGGCGATGAACAGGAACCGCATCAGATTGACGGTCACCGGGTTGAGCCGGTTTCTGCCCTTGAAGCGCGAATAGAGCCAGATCGCCAGGATGCCGCCATTGACCAGCGCCAGGAGAAGCCAGGTCGGCGGGCGGCCTTCCTTCAGGAAGGCGAGCAGCGTATCCCATTGGGATTGGACGAAAATTTCTTGCATGGCGGGATCCCGTTCGAGCCTGTATAGGGATGATGCCCGACAGGGCTTAAGGATCCATTCGCAAGCCCGGGAAGGCCAAACTGGCGCTCATTCCCCGAGCTGTGTATAAGCCCCGGACCCCTGGGAAGAATACCTTGGTAAATCAACGCTTCCCGCCGAGGTTGTCCGCCTGCGGCGATGGAAGCACATAGACGAATGTGGAGTGAGAACAATGGCGAAGGCCTGGACACCCGGCTCATGGCGCAACCTTCCGGTCATGCAGCTGCCTGCTTATGACGATGCCGCGAAGCTCGCGGACGTCGAGAAGCAGCTGGCAGGGTATCCGCCGCTGGTTTTTGCAGGCGAGGCCCGCAAGCTCAAGCGCAAGCTCGCCAAGGTTTCCGAAGGCAAGGGTTTCCTGCTCCAGGGCGGCGACTGCGCCGAGAGCTTCGCCGAGCATTCGGCCGACAATATCCGCGATTTCTTCCGCGTTTTCCTGCAGATGGCGGTGGTCCTGACTTTCGCCGGCAGCCAGCCCGTCGTGAAGGTCGGCCGCATTGCCGGCCAGTTCGCCAAGCCGCGCTCGTCTCCGACCGAGACGGTCAATGGCGAGGAACTGCCGATCTATCGGGGCGACATCGTCAATGACTATGCCGCCACGGCGGCGGCGCGCCGCCCCGATCCCGAGCGCCAGATCATGGCCTACCGGCAGTCGGCGGCGACCCTCAATTTGCTCAGGGCTTTCGCCCAGGGCGGCTACGCCAATCTGGAGCATGTCCACAAATGGACGCTGGGTTTCCTCAAGGACGGGCCGGCCTGGGAGCGCTATCAGGCGCTGGCCGACCGCATCACCGAGGCCCTGGGCTTCATGCGCGCCTGCGGCGTCAATCCCGACACGGCGCCGCAGCTGCGCTCGACCGAATTCTTCACCAGCCATGAGGCGCTGCTGCTGGGCTATGAGCAGGCGCTGACCCGCGTCGATTCGACCAGCGGCGACTGGTACGCGACCTCCGGCCACATGATGTGGATCGGCGACCGCACCCGTCAGCCCGACCATGCCCATGTTGAGTTCTGCCGCGGCGTGAAGAATCCGATCGGCCTCAAATGCGGCCCCTCGCTGAGCCCCGCCGAGCTGATCCGGCTGATCGACATCCTCAACCCGGACAACGAGCCGGGCCGGATGACGCTGATCACCCGCTTCGGCGCCGACAAGGTGGACAAGCATCTGCCCGAGCTCATCCGCGCGGTGAAGCGCGAGGGCCGCATCGTCGTGTGGTCCTGCGACCCGATGCATGGCAACACCATCAAGTCGCGCTCGGGCTACAAGACGCGGCCCTTCGACCAGGTGCTGGCGGAACTGCGCCGTTTCATGGCGGTGCATCAGGCGGAAGGCACCCATGCCGGCGGCATCCATGTCGAGATGACCGGCAAGGACGTCACCGAATGCACCGGTGGCGTGCGCGCACTTTCCGACGAGGATCTGAACGACCGCTACCACACGTTCTGCGACCCGCGCCTCAATGCGGCGCAGGCGCTGGAACTGTCTTTCCTGGTCGCCGAGGAGCTCAAGAAGGAGCAGGCGCTGCGTCCGCACACCGATGACGACGAGTCGGCCGAAGCCGCCGAGTGATCTCATCATTGATCACGGTCACCTCATGCGCTGAGGTGGCCGTGATTTTTCCATTGCCCTCACGTCGCGGTCCGCCGCTCTAACGCTTGCGGACGAATTCGGCGCGTAGCACGAGGCCCTTGATGCTCTCGTGACGGCAATCGATCTCCTGCGCGTCCCCGGTCAGGCGGATGGATTTGATGACCGTGCCGCGCCGCAGCGTCTGGCCGGCCCCCTTGACCTTCAGGTCTTTGGTGAGAACGACGCTGTCGCCATCGGCGAGCAGATTGCCGACGGCGTCGCGGACCTCGACCGTGTCCGGGGCGCGCTTTGCCGCCGCTTCGGCGGCAGTGATCCACTCGCCGGTTTCATCGTCATAGACATAGTCGTCATCCGCAATGGTCATCTTACGCTCTTTCAATCCTCAACGATGAGACGCGTATAGCCTATGAGGGGCTGCGAGAGCAAAGAGACTGCTTTCGCAGTTTCATGTCGCGGTCGAGCGAAAAGATCGGCGCTTCCGGATTTTCCCCTTCTCCCGCTTGCGGGAGAAGGTGGCCAAAGGCCGGATGAGGGTGTCCCTTTCCATCCGGATACTTCTTTTCGTCTCATGTTTGGTTAGCACAACAATCCACTACCGCCTTTTTTGGCAGGCTGTCGCCAGCGGAGCTAACCCCCTCATCCGCGCTTCGCGCACCTTCTCCCGCTTGCTTGCGGGAGAAGGAAAGGGGGCCGGCAATGGACTTGAAGGCCCCACCGGATATTTCCCTTCTCCCGCCTTTGGGAGGAGGTGGCGACGAGCCAATTGGCTGAACGCAAAAGCTCACTTATGCTCGGCACCGATGGAAGAATCGTTGCATTTCTGGTCCAAGACCCGGCCGGACGGCGAGGTGCGCAGCCATCCGCTGGTCTATCACAGCCTGGATGTGGCGGCGATGTTCGAACTGCTGTTGTCGGACCGCTTCGGTTACTGGCGCGTTTTCGAGAGAAGTTTCGGCGCGCCTATTGCCGCGATTGCTCCGGCGCTCACGGCACTGGTGGCGCTTCATGATCTTGGGAAAGTGGCGGTGGGATTTCAGGCAAAGGTCGAGCAGGCCTGGCCTGCGGCGCTGCTGGGCGCTTGGCCAGGGCGGCAGAACAGATACGACCATGCCGAAGGAAGCGCCAGACTCCTGGTTGAGGATGGCCACGCCACTTTCCTCGATGGCATCAAAGGCGCGTCGAATCGCAGAGCAGTGCACAGCCTGCTGCTTGCCATCGCCTATCATCACGGGAAACCGATGGACCGGATCGCGAATGGAACGCCAATGTCCGTTCCAAAATTTGTGCGCGCGGGTGACGCTGCGCTTGTTGCAACCTCTATCCTGGCTGCTTTCGACCCGTCGCCGCCTTTGCCAAGCATCGACGGTCGCAGCGCCAGGACGCTGAGCTGGCTCTTGTCAGGTCTGGTCTCGCTGGCCGATTGGATCGGCTCTGGCCGGGACTTCGCGTTTCGCCTACCGGAGCTTTCGCCTCGGGAATACTGGTTGAACGTAGCGCGGCCCACGGCGCTCGCTGCCATTGCGAGGCTCCGGCTTGAGCCGGCGCAGCCAAGTATCGAACCGGGCAGCACTGGACTGCTGGAGGACGGTTGGCAGGCGACGCCTGCCCAACATATGGCCGTCGGACTTCCATTACCTGACGGCCCGTTACTGGTGATGATCGAAGACACGACCGGTTCCGGCAAGACCGAAGCCGCCCTTGTGCTTGCCCGCCGTATGATGCAGCAGGCCAAAGGCGCCGGTATCTTCATCGCGCTCCCCACCACAGCCACGGCGGATGCCATGTATTCGCGTATGGCGGAGCAGTATCGCCGGCTGTTCGCGACTGGCGCCTTGCCGTCTCTGGCGCTGGCACATGGCCGGCGAAGACTGAACCCACTTTTCTGCGACTCGATCCTGCCCGATGGGGATGTCGCGGAGATCCACGATGAGGAATCCGTCGGCGTGATCTGCGCGGCCTTCTTCGCCGATGACCGCCGCAAGGTGTTTCTTGCCGAAGTGGGGGTGGGCACGGTCGATCAGGCGTTGCTGGCCGTTCTTCCCAGCCGATATGCCACTTTGCGACTTGCCGGCATCGCGAGCAAGATTCTGATCATCGACGAGGCGCATGCCTATGACGCCTATATGCAAAAGGAAGTCGAGACGCTTCTCGCCTTCCATGCCGCCGCCGGTGGCTCGGCCATCGTTCTTTCGGCCACCCTGCCACGCGGCATGAAAGAGAAATATGCCCGTGCCTTCCGCAATCTTGGCCATGACGACACGGTCAGTCTCGATACTTTATCCTATCCCTTGTTCACGACCGTCTCCGCGAACCGCGAGCCCGTTTCGAATCCTGTAGCGCCACACGTAGGCACGAGCCGCAGTGTGAAAGCCACCCGCCTTGAAAACCGCGATGAAGCGTTGTCGCGGATCGCCGCCGCGACCAGGGCAGGAGCCTGCGCGGTCTATATCCGCAATAGTGTCGATGATGCCATCGAGGCCTGGCAGGGTTTGAAGGACGAGGGGTTGGAGCCTCTCTTGTTCCATGCCCGCTTCGTCATGGCGGACCGGTTGGCCGTCGAGCGCGAAGTGCTGCGCGTATTCGGCAAGCACTCGACGCGGGACCAGCGACGCGGGAGGATCTTGGTCGCCACCCAGGTGGTGGAGCAATCGCTGGATCTCGATTTCGATGTGATGGCGAGCGATCTCGCTCCCATCGATCTGCTTATCCAGCGGGCTGGCAGGCTGTGGCGTCACTCGCGTGGCGATCGTCCAGTTCCTGGTCCTGAACTCTTGGTTGTCTCGCCGGAGCCCTTGATCGACATCCATAAGACCTGGGCAGCGGCGGCCTTTCCTCGTGGCGCCTATGTCTACAGGAATCACGCCGTGTTGTGGAAAAGCGCGAAGGTACTATTCGAGGCTGGCACGATCAGGTCGCCGGATAATCTTCGGGATCTGATCGAGTCCGTTTACGGAGCATTCGATGTCGAGATTCCTGCCGCGCTGACCGACAACGCCGACTTCAGCGAAGGCAGGGAAAGCGCGGAGACTTCTCAGGCGAAGCAGAATGTCCTGCCGTTGGAGGACGGCTATGCAGGTTCAAGGAATGCAGCATGGAATAGCGATATCGCCATACCAACGCGGTTGGGGGAACCGCAGACGCTGTTTCGCCTCGCCCACTGGCAAGATGGTGCCCTCATTCCGTATGCAACAGCGGGAGCATCCGGCAATTCCATGCTGGCTTGGGCACTGTCTGAGATGAGTATCGCGCGCAGGCGCGCCACGGGCCGTGGCGCTGTCCCGACAAGCGTGGAACAGGCGGCGCTCGCGATCGAGCGACTGTGGCGCGAACAGGGCGATGCCGCGGTCGTCCTGCCGATCATCGACTCGAGGCTATCCCTCCTCGATGATCGCAATCAGACGCGTGGCGCTTCTTATGCGTCGCAATGCGGTCTTGCATGGGAAGGTCCTGGCTGAGCGTCTGACCTACCAGGCAGGGAGTATCCACTTATGTCTTGGCCTCCCAGGCCTTGCACCAGCCCGCGTGACGTGTGAACGGCAACGGGGCCTTGCGCATGCAACCCGAGGTTCGCGTCGCCGATTCCGCCTGCGCCTCTGGACGCGCTGACATAATCCTGTGGGTAAGCCATCTTTGGCACTGTCAATCTTGCTCATCGGCTGTTCGAATGTGTGGCAAAACAGGAACAGACAATGTCGTTGTCCGCCTCCTACAATCTCCTTCACGAGCCGTGGCTTCCCGTTCGTCGGCGCTCCGGCGGGACCGTCGTTTGGATCAGGCCCGCCGAGATTACCGCTGCCCCCGAAGACCCGGTCGCGGATTTTGCCTGGGGACGTCCCGATTTCGATGCCGCTTCACGCGAATTCCTCATCGGACTTCTGGCCACGGCTCTGGCGCCCGAGAGTGACGATGTATTCGACGCGATGTGGGAAAGCCCACCCGACACTGTCCAGCTCGACCGCGCCTTCGCCCCCTTCGCGTTCGGCTTCAATCTCGATGGCGACGGCCCCCGTTTCCTGCAGGATCTCGATGTGCTGGAGGATGCCGAGGCTTCGCCCGTATCGGCCTTGCTGATCGAAGCGCCCGGCGCCAACACCCTCAAGGAAAACAAGGACCTGTTCCAGAAGCGCGGCCGGGTTCCGTATCTGGGGCTGCCGGCGGCCGCCATTGCACTTTACACCTTGCAGACTTATGCGCCGTCGGGCGGGGCAGGCCATCGGACATCGCTGCGCGGCGGCGGCCCTCTCACCACATTGGTGGAGCCCGCCGATCCCACCGCCACTTTGTGGCAGAAGCTCTGGCTCAATGTGCCGAAACGCAAGTGGAGAAAGCCCGAAAAGGCTTTGCCGCTGGTGTTTCCATGGCTTGCGCCTACCGTCACCTCAGACGGCAAGCCGCCGCGCCAGGTTTCGCCGGAAAACTCGCATGAGCTGCAATCCTTCTGGGGCATGCCGCGCCGCATTCGCCTGGACTTCGCGGAAGACAGCAAGAGCCCGCCTTGTCCGCTCACCGGCAAGCCCAGTCCACGTATGGTGGCCAGCTATCGAACCAGGCCTTATGGCGTGATGTATACGGCCTTTGAGCATTGGCTGTCGCCCTATTACAAAGCGAAGGCCAATGATACCTCCTGGCTGCCGGTTCATCCGCAGCCGGGCGGTATTGCCTATCGCGATTGGCCGAAGCTCGCGAGTCTCGGCACATCTATGGCCCGGCCCGCCTCATGCGTTGCGATCGCTGTCGCGGGACGATTGCCGTCTCTGCCCGGATTCGGCAGCCGCCATCCCCGTCTGGCCGCCACCGGATACGACATGGACAACATGAAGGCCCGTGGTTTTGTCGAAGCGCGCATGCCGATCTTCCTTCCCAAACCGGAGTGGCAACAGCAGTTCTATCAAGCCGCCGCTAACCTCGTCGCCAGCGCCGAGCTGGTGGCCAGACTTACCGCGTCTTCAGTCCGCCATGCCTTCGAGGGAGATCATGGCGACGCCAAGAGCACACCCTATGAAGGGCTGCGTGAACGCTTCTATGCCGAAACCGAAAATGAGTTTTATGGGACGCTGAGGCAGATCGAGGAGAGCGCTGCATTCGACGGTGCGGCGTGGCTGCGGATCTTGCGCGGCACGGCCCTTCGCCTCTTCGATGAAAAAGTTCCGCTCGAAAATCTGCCGGACAAACTCATCGATCGTAGCGTGAAGGCTCGCGCCGGTCTCACCGCTGCTCTGGCAGGGTTCGGCAAAGTGGGCGGATCATTCTACACATACCTCGGATTGCCACCGCCAGAATCCAGACCAAAATCGCCGAAGCCTGCCAGGTCCACCCGCAAGCCCTCTGGAGACAAGAAATGACTGTCGAAAGCGAAAGCCGGCACCTGCGCGCGCGCGAATGGTGGCGCAGCATGACCGGCGCGAAGGACCATTCCGACGGCAAATCCAGGCCCTCCGACCGGGCGGGACTCGCCCGTCTGCGCCGTTCGGGCGTCATAGCGGCAATGGCCGAGGAGCCGGTCTTGCGGCTATTCCGCCGGCTGGGCTGCAGCGATCCTGCCGAGCTTCAGCGCGTGGCGGCTCTGGCCTGCATCCTCGCCCATGTGCGCCGGGACAACCCATATCGGTTCGGCCGCCAGATCGGCCGCGCCAAATTCAGCGACGATGAATCGACAGCCAAGCTGAAGCCCCTGCGTTTTCGGCGTCTCCTCGCCGCGTCGTCGGATGAAGAGATCGCGACATCATTTCGCCGCGCCGTCGGACTTTTGGGTGGCGAGGCCAATGTGGCGGACCTTTCGGCGATCATCCTCAATTTTGGCGCCGACAAGGTCCGGCGTCGATTGATCTTCGACTACTACGCAACAGGCGGCGAGCCGGATGATCCCGCTCCCGCCACGCCGCCCGTCGCATGATCTCCATCAAAACAGAGAGTCCGACATGAAACGCTTCCTGCAACTGCATCTTCTGACCTTCTATCCGCCCTCCAACCTCAATCGGGACGACACCGGTCAGCCCAAGAGCGCCATCATCGGCGGCGCCAGCCGGCTGCGCCAGTCCAGCCAATCGCTGAAGCGGGCGTGGCGCACATCGGAAATTTTCCAGAGCAAGCTCGAGGATCATCGCGGCGACCGGACTCAGCGGCTTGGCGCCGTGATCGTGGATCATCTGAAAGGCAAAGGCCTCGCCGCCGACAAGGCGCTGGAAATCGCCCGCGAAATCGCCGGCGCCTTCGGCAAGGTCAAGGCGGAGACCGACAAGAATCCCGCTTACACCGAACAGCTCGCCTTCATTTCACGCGAGGAGCGCGCCGCCGCGCTTGCCTATGCCGAGAAGCGCGCCGCCGGAGAGAAGGCCGCAGAAAGCTCCGATCTCGCTGACTTGCTGCTGCGCAAGATCGACACCGCTGCCGATATTGCCATGTTCGGGCGCATGCTCGCCGACTCGCCGGACTTCAACCGTGAAGCCGCCGTGCAGGTGGCGCATGCCTTCACAACTCATCAGGTCACCGTCGATGACGATTACTACACCGCCAGCGACGACTTGAAGAAGAAGGAAGAAGATGCCGGCGCCGGCTTCATCGGCGAAACCGGCTTCGGTTCCGGCGTTTACTACCTCTACATCAATATCGACCGCGCTTTGCTTGTGAAGAATCTTGGCGGCGACAAGGATGTGGCCCGCAAGGCGGTGGAAGCGCTTGTGGAAGCCGCCGCTACCGTCGGCCCGCGCGGCATGTCGGCCCGCTTTGCAAGCTTCGCGCGCACCCACTTCATCATCGCCGAGGCGGGTAATGTCGCTCCGCGCACCCTCGCCGCCGCCTTTGAAGCGCCGGTCCGCGGCGCCCAGGGCCATATTGCGGGGTCGATCAAGGCGCTTGAAACGCTGCGCGAGAGATTTGCCAAGGCTTATGGCGAGGATACCGACTGCCGCACCATGGATATCGCCAAGGGGGAGGGCAGCCTCAAGGATATCGTCGCCTTCGCCGTCACGGGGCTCTGATGGCGGAAGTCCTGTTCTTCCAGCTCTTGGCTCCGTTCGCCTCCTTCGGCGCCATTGCCGTGGGCGAGCGGCGCGAGACGGCCCTCCATCCGGCCCATTCGGCGCTGGCGGGTCTTCTCGCCGCGGCGCTCGGCATGGAGCGCAGCGCCCCGGAGATTGAGGCTTTCGCGGCCAATCTGGCTTTTGCCATTCGTACCGACAAGGTAGGAGCCCCCACTGCCGACTACCACACCGCGCAGACACCTCCCTCCCGCACCGGCAGGGACAAGGGCAGGGGCTGGCATAGCCGGCGCGATGAGCTTTCCGGAGAGAGAAAAACGATCCTGTCGCGGCGCGACTATCGCAGTGACTGCCGCTTCACCGTCGCGGCCACTGAACGCGACGTTTCGGTGCCGGCATCCTCGCTTGCCGCCATTGCTCAAAATCTGCGTCAGCCTCTGTTCACACTCTATCTCGGCCGCAAGTCCTGCCCGCTCGGCGCGCCGCCCGATCCTCGCATCATCGACTGTGGCACGCTGGCCGACGGCTTCACCGCCTATGACGCCGCGCGCGCGGAGAGGCCGCTCTTCATCGGCGAGAGGCTGATCCTCGACCCCATCTTCGTTACACAAGGCCTCGTCAGCGAGGCGGAGATCACGCGAAGGCAATCACGCCGCGACCAGGTCACCAGCCGCGCGGCCTGGCGTTTTGATCTTCGTGACGAACTGGAGACGCCCCTGCCGCGCACCGGAGTCTCGCCATGACAGCACCATCCCTGTTCCTTTCCCGCGCCACGTTGAAGGCCGATCCGTCTATCGCGGCGCTCGGCGGGCTGCTGTTGCCCGACGCCGAGGATCTCCGGCTCGACGCCGATCACCGCCTCATGTGGTCATTGTTTGCCGATGATGCTGACGCGCAACGGGATTTTCTCTATCGCCGCGACCCGCAGTCGCCCAAATCGCCCAAATTCTACATCCTGTCGCATCGTCCGCCGGCGCAGAATTCCGTTCTCTTCGATGTCGAAACCAAGCCCTTCGAGCCCCATCTCACAGAGGGGGACATACTGCTCTTCTCCTTGCTGGCGAACCCTACCGTGAGCCAAAGCCGGCCCCGAGAAGATGGCCGCAAGCCACGCGGGCGGCGCCACGACGTCGTCATGGCCGAGCTGTCGAAAATTCTACCGGGGTCGCGGGCCGAGGCTCGCCGCTCAATCATTGAAAGTGCGGGACGGGGATGGCTGGAACGCCAGGGGGCCGCCTCGGGTTTTGTCCTGGATTCGGCCGCGTTGACGATTGACGGCTATGACCAGAAGGTCATCACGTCCCCTGCGGGCAAGAGCCGCAAAGGTCAGATCCGCATTTCACTACTGTCCTTTGAAGGCCAGTTGCGCGTGGTCGATCCCGCGGCTTTCCTCGACAGGCTGGCGAAAGGCTTCGGCCGCGCGCGCGCCTTCGGCTGCGGCCTGATGCTGATCCGTAGGGCGTGAGGCGTCCTGTCACTTGATTGTCCCTTCCGGAACGAACTGCGGAACTTTCGGTACGCTCTTTGACTAGTAAATAGATCAATTGATTCTAGTAAGAGCGCTTTCCACACACGCTGGAAAGAATCGGTGTTCCAAGTGAAGGTCCTGCCGCGCTTGCGCTTCTACACGCACGCGGGGATGAACCGTCGTTGATCTCGGCCCGAGCCTCCATGACCATGCGTTCCCCGCTCATGCGGGGATGAGCCGATGCTCAAATCCTTCAATGTCCGCGAGCTGGCGCGTTCTCCGCACACGCGGGGATGAACCGCGCTCCCACTTCTTCGTTACGCTGTTGACGCCGCGTTCCTCGCACACGCGGGGATGAACCGAGCCGGAAGCAGTACTCGGTAACTCGCAAATAGCGTTCCCCGCACACGCGGGGATGAACCGGCATCGCTCATACCGTCGTTGTCGCTGTCCGTGCGTTTCCCGCACACGCTGGGATGAACCGTGCTCGATGTCGGTCTGCATCGAATAACGCTCGCGTTCCCCTCAAACGCGGGGATGAACCGACAGTCCGGTGGGCTTGCTGCCCGGCTGGAAGGCGTTCCCCGCACACGCGGGGATGAACCGTCTTCGAGGTCCGTCATACGCTGCTCGTAGGCGCGTTCCCCGCACACGCGGGATGAACCGGTCAATCGCGCGCCGATCGACAGCGTTCAGACGCGTTCCCCGCACATGCGGGGATGAACCGTCATCGCCGAGATCATTTTCATGGAGGCGAGCGCGTACTCCGCACACGCGGAGATGAACCGTACGCACAGCACAACGCCACCGATGCCTGGTGGCGTTCTCCGCACACGCGGGGATGAACCGGTTCACCATAGTCATTTCGTTTTCGAGGATCAGTGTTCTCCGCATGCAGGGGGATGACCCGCGAAGCATGGCGATGTAATCCTCTGTGCCAAGGCGTTCCCCACACACGCGGGGATGAACCGGCCCGCTCTGACGATCGTCGCTTTCTCCGCATGCGCGGGGATGAACCGCCTGTTGGGCCGAGGCCGTTTCATAAAATGATGCGTTCTCCGCACGCGCGAGGATGAACCGTCGTCACAGGCCAGCGCCGCACGTGGGATCCCACGTTCTCCGCACACGCGGAGATAAACCGGAGGTGCGCAGGATCAAGTCCTTCACAGGGAGGCGTTCTCCGTACACGCGAGGATGAACCGAAAAAGCGGCAAGCGTCGTCTTACGCCTAAGCGCGTTTCCCGCGCACGCGGGGATAAACCGGAACGCATCCTTGGGATTGTGGGCCTTGCCATGCGTTCCCCGCACACGCGGGGATGAACCGATGTCCCCCGCTCCTCGCCTCCACGAGAACGAGCGTTCCCCGCACATGCGGGGATGAACCGGTCATGGGCGATTCCATGGACCTGGAACACTTGCGTTCCCCGCACACGCGGGGATGAACCTGACAATCCATGTCTATAGTGACGTTGAAATTTACGTTCCCCGTACACGCGGGAATGAACCGAGGTTTGCTCCTTGCCCAGGAACAATTGCCTGCGCGTACCCCGCACACGCGGGGATGAACCGCGGTAGGATCGACACCATATTTACGCTCAGGAGCGTTCTCCGCACGCGCGGGGATGAACCGGCGAGGAAGACGTAGACCCGATCCTCCTCCCAGCGTTCCCCGCACACGCGGGGATGAACCGAGCCGGTAATGGTCTTTGACACCAGATCGGGGGCGTTCCCCGCACACGCGGGGATGAACCGGCAGAACAGCCTAAGCGCTCATGGAGTGATATGCGTTCCCCGCACACGCGGGATGAACCGACCCAATGCGAGGGCTAGCTTTGGATCGCTGAGCGTTCCCTGCACACGCGGTGATGAATCGACGCTGGATAGTGGCCTGGACAGGCTGGGTAAGCGTTCTCCGCACTCTCGGGGATGAACCGCCGAGCTTGCCCAGCTCGTTTTCATCGTTGATGCGTTCCCCGCATACGCGGAGATGAACCGACCTCGATCGGCGTCGGCGCAAAGCTCTCTGGGCGTTCCCCGCACACGCGGGGATGAACCGGTTCTACCTGTCATCCGCCTTGCATCCTAAAAGCGTTCCCCGCACACGCGGGGATGAACCGGTGCAACGGCAATTCGTCGAATACCTGCGCCAGCGTTCCCGGCACACGCGGGGATGAATCGGTGAAGCGCTTGTGCAGCCCAGCCAGGTCTTCGTGTTCCCCGCACACGCAGGGATGAACCGATGTCGGCGATGCGCTGCACCTGAGCGAACTTGCGTTCTCCGCACACGCGGGGATGCACCGTACTTGACCAAGAGCAGTGAAGCGAGGGTTCGGCGTTCCCCGCACACGCGGGGATGAACCGTACCGGTTGGACGCCGCCGCCTGCCTCTCTGCGCGTTCCCCGCACACGCGGGGATGAACCGGCTGGACGGCGGTTCGTCCGCGCGATCAAGAGGCGTTCCCCGCACACGCGGGGATGAACCAATTTTCGACATCTTCACGGGCCAGGAAATAAAGCGTTCTCCGTACAGGCGGAGATGAACCGGAAACCGCTTACCAGACCGCGAAGACCGGCGAGCGTTCCCCGCACACGCGGGGATGAACCGATATCGGGAATATCTTCGCTTGTTGCTTTCTGGCGTTTCCCGCGCGCGCGGGGATCAACCGTTCAGCGGCCGGCCTGAAGTCTCGCGATGAAGGCGTTCCCCGCACACGCGGGGATGAACCGAAGCACAACCCCGCGCGGCCGCATGACCGTTAGCGTTCCCCGCACACGCGGGGATGAACCGCGTAGACAGGTATTTGCGAGTTACCGAGTACGGCATTCCCCGCACACGCGGGGATGAACCGATGAAGGTGCACGACAAGGAATACGTGGCAATGCGTTCCCCGCACACGCGGGGATGAACCGACCTGCCATGACACGGTGAAGCAGAAGGAAGAGCGCTCCCCGCACACGCGGGGATGAACCGGCGGAGGATGAAACCCTTGCCAACCGAGCTTTGCGTTCCCCGCACTGACTAGATTGTCGCCTACGGAACCAACACCCTCATCCGCGCTTCGCGCACCTTCTCCCGCAAGCGGTAGAAGGGGAGGTGAGGCGACTGGAGCAGCTCCCATGCGCCTAAGCCGGCATCGCCTGCGGCTTGCGCATCTCGAACCAGATATGGCCGGCGACGGCGGTGAGCACGATGAGGCCGCCGGCGAGTGTGTAAACACTCGGCACCTCGCCGAAGGCGAGCCACACCCATAAAGGGGCGAGGGGGACATCGAGCGCGGTGAGAAGTGTCGCCTCAGCGGCCGGGATCATGCGCGAGCCGAGGCTGAACAGCAAGAGGCCGAGGGCGCTCTGCGTCACGCCGAACAGCGCCAGCATGATGAGATCGAAAGAGGAGACGTCGAGAGGATCGCAGAACCAGAAGGCGACGAAGGCTGCGGTCCAGGAGGACAGCCCGAGCACCGGCAGGATCGCGATGTCGCGCTTCCAGCGCAGGATGACCGCCATCAGGGCCATGGAAAGAGTCATCAGGAGGGCGACGAACTGGCCGAACAGGATGCCGCCATAGACCGCACCGGTTAGCATCACCACGACGCCGGCAAGTGCCAGCGCGCTTGCCGCGAGCACGCTCCAGGAGGCGCGCTCTTTGAGAATAAGCCAGGCGACGCCGGCGGTGATGAACGGCACGGTGGCATAGATCACATAGACATCGGCGACCGTCGTCAGCATCAGGGAGCCGATGAAGGTGATCATGCCGAGCCCGCAGATGACGGCGAGCAGGAGCCCCATCGGGCCCAGCTTCCAATAAGCTTCCAGCGACTTCCCGCGATGGTGCACCGCCACCATGACGGCAAAGGCGCAGCCGCCGAAGAAGCCACGCCAGAACAGCATGGTCCAGACATCTTCCCCGATGAGACGGGTGAAGAAGCCGGCCGTCGACCAGGCGACCGCCGACAGGCTGACCAGGATCCAGCCGAGATAACGCTGACCGTCGCCGCCGTTCATGCCGCTTCCCCTTTTTCCCCGTCTGCAGTCTCGCTGATTGTTTTGTCAGCTTCTGTCAGCAGTCTAAACCGGCGGCGGCAGCGCCCGCCTTGGTCGGATCTCGGTCAGGATATGGCCGAACAGCGCCAGCATGACGATAGCGCCGCCGATGAGCACCGCACCCGCCGGCGTCTCGCCGAGGAACAGCCAGACCCAGAGCGGTGTGAAGGGCACTTCGAGGGCGGCGATCAGCGTCGCCTCGGCGGCGGGGATCTTCCGCGACCAGATCGCATAGAGGACGAGGCCCGACGCGTTCTGCACGATGCCGAAGAGCGCGATGAGCAGGAAATCCTGAGTGCTGACCGACAGCGGAGCGGCGAACCAGAAGGTCACGAAGGAACAGAGCCAGGCGGAGAGCGCCATGGCCGGCAGCATCGGCACGTCCTGGTGTCTCCGCATGATGGTGGTCATGCCGGCCATGCTGAGCGTCATCAGCACGGCAAGGCCCTTCCCGAAAAGGCTCCCGTCCAGGGACGCGTCCTTCAGCATGAAGGCGACGCCGCAGAGCGCAACGAGGCTCGCCGCCATGGTGCGGGTACTGGGCTTCTCGCCGATGAAGGCCCAGGCGAAACCGGCGGTGACGAAAGGCACGGTCGCATAGATGATGAGAGCCTCGGCCACTGTCGTGTAGCGCATCGAACCGATGCCGGTGATCATGCCCATGGCCGACAATGCGGCGACGGCGAAGACCGGGAGCGGTAGGTTGCGCAGGCGCAGGAGGCCGGCTTTGCCTTCCATCAGGAGATAGACCAGCATCACCGCGGAGCCCGAAAAGACGCCGCGCCAGAACAGCATGGTCATCAGGTCGGCGCCGATGAGGCGCACGAAGATGCCGGAGGTAGACCAGAAAAGCGCCGCCGTCGCCACCAGAAGGAGGCCGAGACGGTGCTGTGACGAGGCATCGGCGTTCATAGTGCTGGTTTGGCTTTCAGAAGATTGAGCAAATTGGCGCCGAGGATGAGGACCGCGCCCAGGATCGAGACGAGATCGAAGCCCTCGCTATAGAGCCAGTAGCCGGCGAGCACGGTCAAGGGCACGCGCAGGAAGTCCATCGGCGTCACGACCGTCATGTCGGCGAGCGATACCGCCTTGGACAGGCAATAATGCGAGAAAGTGCCGGCAAGGCCGACGACGGCCACCCAGATCCAGTTCCCGGGCTCCGGCCATTTCCAGGTGAGCCAGGCCGGCACCGCACCGATCACCGTCTGGATGGCGAACATCAGGAAGATGACGGTGAGCGCCGAGTCCTTCCTCGTCAGCACCTTGGTGAGGGCGACCGAGACGGCGAAGCCCAAGGCGGCGACGAGCGCCACCACATGGCCCGCATCGACTTCAGCGGTGCCGGGCCGCACGATCAGCAATATGCCGAGGAAGCCCAGTACGATGGCCGTGATCCGGTAGCGGGTCAGCCTCTCGCCGAGAAACGTGACGGCGATGAGGGCACCCCAGATCGGCATGGTGAATTCGATCGACACGACCTGGGCGAGCGGGATCAAGGTGAGCGCCGTGAACCACGAATATTGGGCGCCGTAATGGATGATGTTGCGCACCACGTGAAGCGGCAGCTGGGTGAGGCGGGCGGCGATATTCCCCTCATAGATCACGAGCGGGGTGAGCACCGCCATGGCGACCAGGCTGCGCAGGACCATGATGACGAAGACCGGCACGTCATGGCCGAGCTCGCGCCCCGAGACGGTGAGGGCAAGCGTGCAGAGAAGCCATCCCGCCATCCAGATGGCCGCCTGTGTCGTCGATTGATGCGGCAAGCGCGATTCTCTCCCCAGAGCGTTTGCCAACCTTAGGAGGAGGGCGGGATGCCAGCTAGGCTAGAATGATCATATCAACCCTGCGGATGCGGCCGGGCTTGCGCTCCTGACAGTCTTTGGTCTGATGGGGCTTTATGCGGTGTCATCTGGACAAGGGCCGGCCGGTCATGCGAGGTTCGCCTGGCGCAACCGAGGGCTCACCAGAGGGGCTCGAACAGCCTTCGATTATGCGCGATGCGGCAGCACGCTGCCCAGGTCATTTCACAGGTTTCACGGACGCGTCATGAACGATGCCATGCGTATGAACAATTCGTCGTCTGTCGAAGGCCGCCCTGAGCCAGCCATTGCGGTGCGCGGGCTGGTCAAGCATTTTGGCGACGTCCGCGCCGTGGACGGCATCGATCTCGAGGTCCCGCGCGGCATGATCTTCGCCATTCTGGGCCCCAATGGCGCCGGCAAGACCACGCTGATGCGCATGCTGGCGACGCTCGCCTCGCCAGATACCGGCACGGCCAGCGTCATGGGCCATGATCTGATCGCGGCACCCCAGAAGGTGCGCGCCAGCATCGCCATGACCGGCCAGTTCGCCTCGCTCGACGAGGATCTGACAGGCAGAGAAAATCTCCTGATGCTGGCCCGTCTCTGGGGGTATCGTGGCCGCAACGCCAAAGAGCGCGCCGATGAGCTGCTCGCCGCCTTCGATCTGGCCGAGGCCGCCCATAAGCAGGTGAAGGCCTATTCGGGCGGGATGCGGCGCAAGCTCGATATCGCCGCCTCCCTTATCGTGACGCCGGGTGTGCTGTTCCTCGACGAGCCGACGACGGGGCTCGATCCCAATGCGCGCCAAGGCGTGTGGCGGATGATCCGCGCGCTTGCGGGCTCGGGCGTCACCATCCTACTCACCACGCAATATCTCGAGGAGGCCGATCAGCTGGCGGCCCGCATCGCCGTCATCGACAAGGGCAAAAAGATCGCCGAAGGCACGAGCCGCGAGCTGAAAGCCGCTACCGGCTCAGGCTTCCTCCATGTGGCGTTGGTCGATCCGGCAAGGCTCGATGACGCCCGCGCGCTTCTCGAGACGCATCTGGGAACCCAGGTCCAGCGCAATCCCGAAGGCGCCCAGCTTTCCGTCATGGCGGGCACGCCCGAGGCGGCCAGCCAGGCGATCGCCGCCCTCATCGCCGCCAGGATCGAGCTTGCCGATTTTTCGATGGGCTCGCCCAGCCTGGAAGAGGTCTTCTTCGCGCTGACGGACGGCAGCGGCAGACTGGGAAAAACGGAAGGTAGCGACCAATGACCGATGTGAGCTCATCCCTGCCGGCGCTGAGACTCGACCGGCCGCCGCCCCGGCCGCCGTCGGCCTTTTCCAACGCGCTCGTCTTCGGCTGGCGGGCCATCCTCAAATTCAAGCATGTGCCGGAGCAGCTCTTCGATCTGGTGATGACGCCGATCATGTTCACGCTGCTCTTCACCTTCGTCTTCGGGGGCGCGCTGGCGGGGTCGACCGGCGCCTATCTGCAGTTCTTCCTGCCCGGCATCCTGGTCCAGACCATCGTGTTCAACGCCGTCTATTCCGGCATGGGCCTCTCGACCGACCTCAGCAAGGGCCTGTTCGACCGCTTCCGCTCGCTGCCGATCTGGTCGCTGGCGCCTTTTGCCGGGCTGATGGTGGGCGACATATTGCGCCACCTGATCGCCGGCGGGCTCATCCTGATCATCGGCCTCATTTTGGGCTACCGGGCCGAAGGCGGGGTCTTGGGCGTCATCGCCGCATTCGCGCTGCTGATCGCCGTCGGTTTCGGCATGGGCTGGATCTTCATCGTGCTGGGCCTCCTGGTCCGCACGCCGATGACGGTGATGACCGTGGGTTTCACCTTCCTCTTTCCCCTGGTTTTCGCCTCCAACATCATGGTGCAGCCGGCGACCATGCCGGGCTGGCTCAGGGCCTTCGTCGAGGTGAATCCGGTGTCACTGATGACCACAGCCATTCGCGGGCTGATGGCGGGCCAGGCGAGCCTCCACGAGGTCCTCCTGGCGCTGGCGGGCCCGGCGGCGCTCACTCTGCTGCTCGCTCCCGTGACGCTCTGGCTTTACCGGCGGCGTGACCGGTAAGAATTGTTCGATCATCAAGTCAATGCGTTCGGCGAAGGAGCTGCGCTGCGCATGATCGCAATCTGCTCCCTCATATAGCCCAGCGCCGGGTCGAGAACCGCCCGCCATGCGTCCTGTGACTCTTCCCGAGCCTCCTCGTCCAGGTCTTTGTCCGCGTCCAGGAGCGCCACAAGGAACGCGTCGCGGAACATACCATAATATTCATCCTTGATTTCAAACTCACTGTGCTTCTCGATCTGTGCCGCGAAAGTGATGCCAACGGTGGGATTTAGAATGCTCAAAATGGTCTTGCGAAGGTTCTCTGCCTGCCTCTCCTCGTTCACTCCGCGATCCTCAAACAGCTTCTTGATATCGGCTCGCTCGAATAGCTTTTGGTAAAATGATCTGAAGAACGCCGGATCCTTGCTGAGCTTCGCTCGAAATCGGTCTCTGACATATCTTATGATCTCGTCCGGCACTTCGCCTTCCGCAACCTGGGTCAAGGCCTTGATCAAGTCGTTGATGGAAGCCCAGCGTCTCGCCGGATCGCGCGCCAGCATCCTGGCGATGATGAAGGAAAGCGCAGGTTCTTTGTGACGGAGCTCTGCCGGAAAACTGGATCGCGGTGATTCGAAGAAGGCCACGCTGTTCTTGAGGTCGCTGAACGCCTTGATCGAAATCGGGTGAGTGCCGGTCAGCACTTCCAACGCCAGCAAGCCCAGATGATATTGGTCGGCTCGTCCATCGATTGGCTCACCATAATAGCGCTCAGGGCTCAAATACGGCAGTTCGTTCACACTAAAGAGCTTGGTCGGCGAGACGCGGCAGGATTCAAGCGCTTCGTTGGCAATCGAGAGCAATGATACGCAGGCCCTGTCTCCATCGAAATGCACATTGCTCGGTTGCACAGGACCCATAATGTGCTGGCTGTCCGCATGCAGCTGCGCCGCGACACCCGCGAGTTGCGCGATGACCTTTGCCACCATTTTCTCCGGCAGCCTCTGACCGGATTTCAAGAGTTCGGCGAGGGTAGTGTCCTCGATGAAATCCATGACGACCCATGGCACAACGGGATCGTTCTCCGGAACAATATTCCGGATCGAGATCGCCGAGGGATCATTGATCTTTTCGACGACCCTGGCCCGGTTCACAAAATCCTTGGCAATCGACTCCCGCCCCGGTGCGGGAACCAGGGCCTTTACGGCGAGGATCCTGTCGTACTGATTGGCCTTGTAGAAAATCGAGTAGTCGCCTGCGGCGAAATCGGGTCCAAGACTGATGCCGAGTGACGAGACCGATTCGGCGACTCTTGATTTGAGAACAGCCCGAAAACTGTCGGACGTATCTCGTTGCAGGTCGATGATCTTGGCTAAAGTCTCTCGAATAACCCCCAGCGCCTCATCAAGCTCTTGGTCACTCAGCTGCCTGAGCGGCTTCTTCGCGCCTCCTGCCGCCTGGAGAGAATTGAGAACAGGAATTCGCCTTCGCTCGTCAGCGGAAATCTTGTCAATTGGCACCCACACGATGTTGAGGCCTCCGGCTGTATGTCGCCGGAGAATTGCCGGAAACTCTTTCTTTGCAATGAAATCCGAAGTCAGAAAGTTCCTTCCTACGAGAAGAAGGGCGATGCTTGACTTGATAATTGCGCGGTTGATGCTTTCTTGCCATTTCGTCGAGGCAATAATGTCCCGGTCGGACCACACGCTCAGCTGCGCGTTGAAGAAACCACCGAGCAGGTTCTTGAAGATCTCTGGCCAATCGCGAGCGGGCTGGCCTTTTCTGCTCTCTGTATCCTTGTGGCTATAGCTTAGGAATATTTGCTCAGTCATCGAACGCCCTCGCTTGAAGAACGTCCCGGCCGCTGAGTATGCAACTTTAATATGGTCTACCCCCGACGCAAGCCCGGGCTGGCCAGGCAGTACCCGTCCCCATCCGACCACTTGACGGGAGGGGGCAGTTCCGTCATTTTGCCGGCCCATGACGACCGCCCCCCATTATGCCGTCCCGATGTGCGGCATGATTATTATCTGCATCTAGCGTTTAAACGCTGGCAGGCGGTCGCTTTACCTAAATTCAAGTCGAAGCGAGCTCCGGGCCGGCAAGCCCGAGTACCCCTATGACTTTAAGACTTTACAATACCCTGACCCGAGCCAAGGACGTCTTCGCGCCGATCGATCCCCAGGCGGTGCGCCTCTATGTCTGCGGCCCGACGGTCTATGACTATGCCCATATCGGCAATGCCCGGCCGATCATCGTCTTCGACGTCCTCTTCCGGCTGCTGCGCCATCTTTATGGGCCTGAGCACGTCGTTTACGTGCGCAACATCACCGACATCGACGACAAGATCAATGCCAGGGCGAAGGAAGAGGGCGTCGCCATCGGCGACCTCACCGGCCGCACGACGGCCCAGTTCCACGCCGACATCCAGGCGCTTAACGTGCTGCAGCCCACCTTTGAGCCGCGCGCCACCGGCAGCATCCCCGAGATCATCGCCCTCATCGAGATGCTGATCGCCAAGGGCCATGCCTATGCGGCGGAGGGCCATGTGCTCTTCGACGTGCCCTCGATGAAGGACTACGGCAGGCTGTCGCGCCGGCCGCTCGACGACATGATCGCCGGCGCCCGCGTCGACGTGGCCCCCTATAAGAGGGGCGAGATGGACTTCGTCCTGTGGAAGCCGTCGAGCCCGGATCTGCCCGGCTGGGACAGCCCGTGGGGCAGGGGCCGGCCGGGCTGGCATATCGAATGCTCGGCCATGTCATGGAAACATCTGGGCGAGACATTCGACATCCATGGCGGCGGCATCGACCTCATCTTCCCGCATCACGAGAACGAGGTGGCGCAGTCGCGCTGCGCCTTCGGTTTGCCCGTGATGGCGAATGTGTGGATGCATAACGGCTTCCTCCAGATCGACGGCCAGAAGATGTCGAAGAGCCTCGGCAACTTCGTCACCATCAACGAGGTCCTGAAGGACTGGCCGGGCGAGGTCGTGCGCTTCAACATGCTGCGCACCCACTACCGCCAGCCGATCGACTGGACGGTGAAGGGGCTCGAGGAAAGCACCCGCATCCTCGACGGCTTCTACAATTCGGCCGCCGCGCGCCTGACCGAGGAGGAGCGCATTGCAGCGCCGGTGCTCGAAGCCCTGTGCGACGACCTCAACACGCCGCGCGCCATCGCCGAACTGCACGCGCTCGACCGGCCGAATTTCCAGGTCGAGCTCGGCGCCACCCTCAATGAGCTGGGCTTCACCGGCAAGCATGTCGAGGAGAAGGCGGCGAAGATCGACGAGCACAAGGTCAATGAGCTGATCAAGGCGAGGCTCGCCGCCCGCGCCGCCAAGAACTGGGCCGAGAGCGACCGCCTGCGCGGTGAGATTGATGCACTCGGCGTCGTGGTCAAGGACAACAAGGACGGTACGACGAGCTGGGAGGTGAAGCCATGACGCGCGAGCGCCTCTATCTCTTCGACACCACTTTGCGCGACGGCCAGCAGACGCCGGGCGTCGACTTCTCGCTCGACGACAAGCTCGTCGTCATGGAGATGCTGGATGAGCTCGGCCTCGATTATATCGAGGGCGGCTATCCGGGCGCCAACCCGACCGACACGGCGCTCTTCGGCGCGCCGCGCGGCACCAAGGCGACCTTCACCGCTTTCGGCATGGTGAAGCGGGCAGGGCGCTCCGCGTCCAACGATCCGGGCCTGCAGGATATTCTGCGCGCCGAGGCCAAGGCCATCTGCTTCGTTGCCAAATCCTGGGACTACCATGTTCGCGTCGCCCTTCAGACGACGAATGAGGAGAATCTCCTAACTATCCGGGAATCCATCGAAAATGCCAGGGCGCTTGGGCGCGAGGTGCTGCTCGATTGCGAGCATTTCTTTGACGGCTTCAAGGCCAATCCGGCCTATGCGCTCGAGGTCGCCAAGACCGCCTACGCGGCAGGCGCGCGCTGGGTGGTGCTGTGCGATACCAATGGCGGAACCTTGCCGCAAGAGATCTCCGAGATCGTCCGTGCCGTGACGAAGACGGTGCCGGGCAGCCATCTCGGCATCCATGCCCATAACGACACCGAACAGGCGGTGGCCAATTCGCTGGCCGCGGTCCTGGCCGGCGCGCGCCAGATCCAGGGCACGCTCAACGGCATCGGCGAGCGCTGCGGCAACGCCAATCTCGTCTCGATCATCCCGACTTTGGTGCTCAAGCCGGAATACGCCGCGCGGTTCGAGACCGGCGTGACGGAACAGAAGCTGGCGACGCTGACCCATGTGTCGCGCGCCTTCGACGAGCTTCTGAACCGCAGCCCCAATGCACAGGCGCCCTATGTGGGCAGGAGCGCCTTCGCCACCAAGGCCGGCATCCATGCCTCGGCGATCGTCAAGGAGCCCGAGACCTACGAGCATGTGCCGCCCGAGAGCATCGGCAACCGCCGCCGCATGCTGGTCTCCGACCAGGCCGGCAAGTCCAACCTGCTGTCCGAGCTCGCCCGCATCGGGCTCAGTGTCGACAAGACCGACACGCGCCTCGATGCGCTGCTGCGCGAGGTGAAGGAGCGGGAGTCGCAGGGCTATGCCTATGACGGAGCGGATGCCTCTTTTGAGCTCCTGGCGCGCCGCATGCTCGGCACGGTGCCCGAATATTTCGACGTCCAGTCCTTCCGCGTCATTGTCGAGCAGCGCCACAACGCGTCGGGCGAGCTCGTCACCATGTCGGAGGCCGTGGTCAAGGTGAAGGTCGACGACGAAGTTTTCCTCAATGCCGGCGAAGGCAACGGCCCGGTGAACGCGCTCGACGTGGCGCTCCGCAAGGATCTCGGCAAGTTCCAGCGCTTCATCGACGATCTCGAGCTTGCCGACTACAAGGTCCGTATCCTCAATGGCGGAACGGGAGCCACTACCCGCGTTCTGGTCGAAAGCCGCGACGGCAAGGGCAATCGCTGGTTCACCGTCGGCGTGTCGCCCAATATCGTCGATGCGTCCTTCCAGGCCTTGTCGGATTCGATCGTCTTCAAGCTGCTGCGCGAAGAGGTGGCGGCCGCCTAAAGCGTGATGCCTCTAGGAGGAGTCGCTATCATCAGGCTTCAGATAGTCCGGCTTTTCGCAGTCCCTCCACAAGACAGTTGAGCGCGGCAGCGTCTGCGATCGGCCAGTAGTCACGAATGAACGCAAGATCGATATCGGGGCGAAAGGCGTGCAGCCCCTCGACGCTGCGCTTCGCGTCCTCCATCCGCCCGAGATGCGCGTGCGCGGCGGCCAGTATCGCCCAGCGGGACCACTGGATGTTTGGTTCGCGCAGCGACCGCTCGGCCGCCTCTATCGCTTCCTGCAGCCGTCCCAAGAAGAGGCACGCCTCGGCCTTGCGAACCAGGAATTGTCCAAAATAGGGATCCTGCGGGCTGAGACGCATTGCCAAATCAATGTGCGGCAGAGAGGCCTCCGGTTGCCCGCCGGTGGCAAGCGTCATACCGAGGGCGTAGTGGGCCTGAGCAAAGCTTGGATTGAGCTCGACTGCCTTGCGAAGCTCAAACACGGCTGAATCATGCCGGCGCACCAGCGTGAGGGCCCGCCCGAGAGCGTAGTGGTTGAATGCGTCCTGCCCGTCGAGCTCCACGGCCTTCTCCGCGAACCTCAGAGCATCGGCCTTCGCGGCAGCCCCGGTGTCGACGTAACCGCCCACAAACTGGAAGAAAAATGCTTCCTCGGTTGCGGCATAGGCACGTGCCATCCGCGGATCGATCGCGATCGCCTGGCGGAACAACTGATGTGCCTCGGCAAGATCCTCCCGCGTCCGCTTGTAGGTGTGCCAAAGGCCTCGCCGGTAGAGGTCCCAGGCGTGCAGATCGTCGGGCCGGTTCGCCCGCGCCCGCTCGCGTTCGGCCTTACCGAGCTCAGGCTCGATCGCGCCCACCAGCGTCGCCGTGATCTCGTCCTGAACGGCGAAAATATCTTCCAGGTCGCGGTCGTAGCGTTGTGCCCAAACGTGTTTTCCGGACAGGCCATCAATCAGCTGCGCCGTGACACGAACGCGATTGCCAACCTTACGAACACTGCCTTCGAGCACATAGGCCACGCCCAGCACACGGGCAACTTCGCGGACGTCAGGCGATTGCCCCTTATACGCGAAGCAGGAATTGCGGGCGATCACGAAGAACCATCTTATTCGCGACAGCGCGGTGATCAAATCCTCGGAGATCCCGTCGACAAAATACTCCTGATCAGGATCGCCGGACATGTTGGTAAACGGCAGAACTGCAATCGAAGGCTTGTCGGGCAGCGCCAGTCGCGCCGACTGGTCTGCGCGCGCGGCTAGCCGCGGCCGCGCTTGTGCGGCGTTGCCGGCCTGAAGTGCGTAGATGCGCATCGGTTCGGCGATGTTCTTCAGCTTCGTCTCGCCCAGATCGGTGATGACGAGATCCAGCCGAGATCGCACCTGCCGGTAAGCATCGTCGGAGAGGCATATCGCGCCCGGCTGAGCGACGCCTTCGAGCCGCGCTGCGATATTGACGCCGTCACCCATGAGATCGCCGTCGCTTTCCTCGACGACGTCTCCCAGATGGATGCCTATGCGGAACTCGATGCGGCGCTCGGGCGGCAGCCCGGCATTGCGCTCAAGCATGGCGTTCTGCACCTCTATGGCGCAGCGCACGGCGTCGACGACACTGCGGAACTCGACGAGCGCACCATCGCCGGTGCGCTTGACCACGCGCCCATTGTATACGGTGATGGTTGGATCGATGACATCGCTGCGCAGCGCTCGCAGCCGGGCAAGCGTGCCTTCCTCATCGGCTCCAGTGAGACGGCTGAAGCCGACTACGTCCGCCGCCAAGATAGCGGCAAGTTTCCTTTGCTCTGCCATCGCGATGCTCCGCTAGAGCGCCGGACGCTCACATAGAATCGGTCCGGCGCTCTAACCCTTAGATTTGCGCATCGGATTATCCGAAAACCGCTGCGCACTTTTCGGTCCGATGCTCTAACGCCAAGCGTAGCATAAACTCGCTCGCGGCAGGAGGACTCCCGCGATTCCCCCGCCAGGAGGCAGTCGGTAATCGGTGCTCTTCAATGTCAGAATTGGAGGCTATTCGACGGATCCAATCAGCTTTTTATAGCGCGGATGACTGCGGATTGGATCGAAATACGAATCGTGCGCGACCCAGATTTTTGAGTCGGTTTGGCCTTGAAACAATATCTCCAGTAGATCGATAGCCCGGTCCAGCTCGCCGAGCACCGAATATACAACGGCGGCGTTGTATCGTGCGTTGCTGTCCTCCGGATCGATCGCCAAGGCACGCGCCACCCACTCTTTTGCCCGATCCCGTTCGCCGAGCACGGCTAGCGCGCACGCGCCCAGTTGGATGGGGTCGGAAATGTCCGGATGCAGCCGATGCGCTTCCTCGGCTCTTTTCCATCCAAGCCTCGCGTAGCCTTCCACTTCATCGTAGCGTCCAAGGGAACGCAAGGCAGCAGTGAGGAGGAGTGGCGAACGGTAATCATCGGGCTCGACTTCCAGGGCGCGAACGAAATGTCTCGCTGCGAGATCAAAATCGCCTTGGTTGAGGCAAAATTCACCGTAAAAGAGATTCGCCTCATAGTTGTTGGGGTCGAGCGAGAGCGCCGTCTCGAAGGCTGAAGTCGCCTCGGCTGAGCGGCCGGCGATGTTCAACGCCATCCCGCGGGCCGCATGGGCCTCGGCTAGACCGGGATCGATCGACAGCGCCTTGCCGGCGGTTGCGAGAATTGTTTCGACGGCGACCGCGACCCCCTCCGAAGATTTCAGATAGGACTCGCAATTGGCCATACCTGCATAAGCGCGCGCATAGAGTGGATCGAGTTCCGCCGCCCTGGCAAACAAGCTTCGGCCCAATGTCAGGGACGATCTTGTCCTCATTTTGAGGAGCTGACGTCCTCTCAGATAGTCGGTATAGGCGTGAACATTCGCGGTTGGCGTCCGGGCGATCGCCGTCCTCTCCTCCACCAGCAGTCTGATCTTGAGCTGATCGACGATCATGTGGGTGATCTCGTCCTGCACGGCGAAGATGTCAGTCAGGTCGCGGTCGTAGCGGGCGGCCCACAGATGGCCGCCGCTGGCGCCGTCGATGAGCTGGCTGGTGATGCGTACCCGCTGGCCCGCTTTGCATACACTGCCTTCGAGCAGGAACTTCACGCCGAGCTCAGTGGCAGCCTGCTGCATATTCACCGCCTTGCCCTTGTAGAGGAACGACGAGTTCCGGCTCACCACGAACAAGCCTGAAATCTGGGACAAGTCGGTGATGATATCGTCGGTAATGCCGTCGGAGAAATATTCCTGCTCCGGATCGCCGCTCACATTGGCGAAGGGCAGGACAGCGATTGATGGCCTATCCGTAACGGCAGGCTTTACCGAGGCTGGCGTCACGGCCGCGGATCCGGGTAGCGGTGAACCGGGATAAACGTCGAAGACGCGCACCGGCCGCTCGATATTCTTGAGTACATGCTCACCGGTGTCCTCGAAGGTAAGTTCGAGCCGGTTGCCGACATTTTCGCGAACCACGGCTGACACCGAGATACCGCCCGGCCTGGCGATAGCCTCGATGCGTGCAGCAATGTTGACCCCTTCGCCATAGAGATCGTTGTCCTCGATGATGATGTCGCTCAGATTAATGCCGATGCGAAATTCGATCCGACGGTCCTGCGGGACATCGCTGTTACGAATGCGCATCTCGCGCTGGATTTCTAAGGCGCATTCGACCGCATTCACCACGCTTGGGAATTCGACCAGCATGCCGTCGCCGGTGAGCTTGGCGATGCGGCCTTGATAATCGGCGATCTTCCTGTCGAGCAATTCACTGCGATGCGCTTTTAATGCCTCCAGCGTGCCGACCTCGTTGGCGCCCATGAGGCGGCTGTACCCCACGACGTCCGCCGCCAGAATGGCCGCAAGCCGACGCTCAACCTGCCGCGCGCCCATATCCCGATCTCCTGACTGCGAAAATTCTACTCGCCTTAGCGAGGATTATCTAATGCCAACGTGGCAGCATGGTTGAAGTGCATAAGGTGACCGAAATGAACGTCTTCCGTGACTGACTCGACCGTCAGAGGCAGACCTGGCGGAAGACCGCTTGCGCCAGCACCTTGCCCGGCCTCCGCTTGCGCTCCGGCGCTCGATGCTTAAAAAGGTCCGCAGTACCGCCTCTCGCCCCGCAAGGGGGAGAAGGGGAGATTGAGGAACCATCCGGGGACCTCACGCGTGCGCCTCGGGCATGCGACCTATGCTTGCGGGCCGGGTGGCTGAACCTATAGGGCTCGGCTAAACCCCCGGCGATGTCCGCCATCGATACTCCTGTTTCCGCCGCCCATCTGGCCGAGGCCAAGAAGGGTGTCGCCTTCGGCATTGCGGCCCATCTCGTCTGGGGCGTGATGGCCTATTATTTCAAGCTCCTCGATGCCGCCTCGCCGGTCGAGATCGCGGTCCATCGCGGCCTCTGGTCGCTCGCCGTCGCCGCCATCGTCATTTGGCTGCTGGGCCAGTTCGACGACGTGAGGAGGGCGCTGGCCAGCCCCCGTATCGTGCTGACCCTGCTGTTCACCAGCCTGCTCATCGCCTTCAACTGGGGTTTCTATGTCTGGGCCATCCAGCATGGCCGCACCATCGAGGCGAGCCTCGGTTATTTCATCAACCCGCTCCTCAATGTTCTGGCGGGCGCCATCTTCCTCGGCGAGCGCTTCACCCGTCTGCAGCTGACCGCCATCGCGCTGGCGGTGATCGCGGTGCTGATCCAGACCATCGCGGCGGGCGTCGTGCCCTGGCTCGGGCTCATGCTGGGCGCGAGCTTCTGCCTCTATGGCCTGATCCGCAAGACCGTTGCCGTCGGCGCGACGCAGGGCTTCTTCATCGAAGTGCTGATCATTTTCCTGCCCGCATTCGCCATTGCGGTATGGATGGGCGAGACGGGCGAGGCGCTCTTCCTGACGACGCCTTTCTATACGTGGATGCTGATCGGCTGCGGTGTCCTCACCGCGACGGCGCTGCTGTTCTTTTCCGTCGCGGTCCGGCGCATCCGCTATTCGACCGCCGGCATCATGCAGTATATCTCGCCGTCGCTCGTCTTCCTCACCGCCGTCTTCGTCTTCGGCGAGCCGATGGATGGCTGGCGCTGGCTGTCCTTCGTGCTTCTGTGGGGCGCGCTCGCCATCTACACCTATGCCGCGTTGCGCGAGGGCCGGAGGATGCAGGAAGCGCTGGAGCCGGCGCAGGGGTGACGCCATTCGAAGATCGGGACGGGACAAGTCAGGTCCCTTGCCTCCACGGTTTGCAGATGGAGTTTTGTTGACATTTTGGCCCTAGCGGATGAGACTCCGCTAGTCGGGCCAACCCCATAGGACCGTCGCCCCCGAGGGAGCGATACGAATTCATCTCTGTAAACTCCTTTGCAAGTTCAAGATGATCGATCGGACAACGCTCGCGGCGCGCCATCCGCAGTATAGGACTGCACGCGATGCGTGACGCCAGCCGGGTACCGCGAAGCCGCATCGCAACGGCGCTTCGTATCGGCCTCGGACTCGCGGCCGGGGTCGCGTTCGTCATACTGGTCGTACGTGATGTGCGTTTGGCGGAAGTCGGCGCCTTGCTTCAGCGCGCCAGGGTGAGCCCGCTACTCATCGCGATTTTTGCCTTTGTCACGGATTTCCTGCTGCGGGCCGTGCGCTTCTGGATGATGCTTCGACAAACAAGCCGTCGCGACATCCCTTTGGCACCGACCGTGGGCCCGTTCATCGCCAGTTTCGGCATGAGCGATTTCCTGCCGCTGCGGGTCGGCGACGCCTTTCGCGTGGTATGGTTCAGCCGGCAGTTTGGCATCTCCGCGGGCACCGTGATCGGCACGATGATCGTTGAGCGAATTCTCGATCTGGTGACGATCGTCATCCTGGGAGCGCTCGCCCTCGCGCTGGTCGATGTCTCGGCACAGCCTGGATTGGTATGGCACTTCCAGGTCGCCCTCGCCGTGGCTCTTCTTGGAGGACTCGGCATGCTGTTTGCGCCGGCCCTTCTTACTCGAATGTTCGAGAGGTTGTTGCGGGGCGTCGAGCTGTCTGTCGTTGCGATGCTGATCTCAGGCTTGCGGGCCACATCGGCAGCCGTGCTTCAGGTCGGATCCTGGCAGAGAATCGCTATGTTCACGGGGATGTCCCTGGCCTTGTGGATTCTCGAAAGTCTGGTGCTCGTTGGCGCCTGGCTGAGCCTGGGCGGAGCGGCGGGCGATTGGCTGAAGCCCTTCCTGGCATTTGCCTTCAGCACACTCGGAACTCTTGTACCCAGTCTTCCAGGACACTTTGGCGCCTTCGAGTTCTTCGGAGTCCAGGCTTTCGCTCTTGTCGGGGTCGACGCGTCGGTCGCTATTGCTGTGGTGCTCCTTGCTCATCTCATCCTATGGGCGCCGACGGCAATTTTCGGGGTCTGCTGGCTGCTTTTCGCCTCAGCCGAGAAGGCGCCGCGATCGACCTGAGACAATCACCGCAAGGCAAAGTTATTGTCTATGGCGTGAGTTGCATTGCGGTGCGCGATCGCCATGACCGTCCCTTGCGGGTTCACGACGGTCGGACCGCAAAGCAGCGATGCATCGGCGATATAGAGACCGTCTGCTTCACGCACGCGACCGAACGAGTCCGTCGCGCAACGCGCCAGGTTCTCGCCCATCGGGCATGACGAGAAGACGTGAACCGATGTCAGATTGTTGCCGGACCCCTTGGGCAGGCTCTCCGGCAGTTTCCGAAGATCAGCGCTCGAACGGAGTACAGGATATTGGGGCGCGGCGGGATAGACGGCGACGGCGCCGGCAGCGAGCAGCGCCTGCGCCAATCGTCTCAATCCATCGGCATATTGGCTGAGGTCCCAGTCGCTATGGCGAACCCGTACCAACGGATCGCGGAAGAACGGCAGATTGCGCACCGTTGCGCATCCACCGGTCGTCTGCACATAGTAGATGCCCATTCGACGCCAGCGATCCTGGAGTTGCGGCGTAAAGCCGGCTCTATTCGCCATGGCCAGTGCGAGCAATGGCTGGCTGCTGACAGAACAGCCCATGCCGAATAGGGGTTCGAACTCCTTGATTTGATGGACGGGATCGTAATCGCCGGAAACATTCACCTCGTCCGCGAACTCCGCGACAACCTTCAGCATCGGGTGAAAGCGCAGGGAATCTCCAATGTTCCACTTTATGCCGCTACGTCGCAGGAGGGCGGGCGTCTGAACGGCACCGCATGCGATGAAGACCCTGTCGGCGGAAATAGTGACGGCCTGGCGAGTGCCATTCGATGGCGCATGCGTCGCGTCCAGATGCCACTTGCCTCCCCTTCGCGAAAGCCGGCGAACAGCGGTATCGGCCATCAGCCGACCCCCAGCTTCGAGAAAGCGCGAAACGAAAGTCGCCGACATCGACTGCTTGCCGGCATCTCGACCGGCGTAACGGTAAAGGCGCGGCGCCTCGATCACCTTCCAGCCGAGAGCCTTTGCCCCATCCCGCAGGCGTTTGGAGATCGGAGATGCCTCGCCCGGCAGATGTTCGACACGCGCGATTTCTTCACAGGCCGCGAAATGCGGCGTCAACTCATCGAGCGAGAGATGCTGGACGTCATAATCGGCGCGCCACCAATCGAGAACATAGGCGGGCGTGCGATGGTACAGGCCGCGATTGACTTCGCTACCACCGCCGACGCAGCGTCCCTCGACATAGGCGATGGGCGTGGAACCGAGCGCGACACTTATCCCGGCATTGCGGTATTTCTGGAGAATCTCATCGCGGGAAAAATGTGCCGGCCAATGGACGGGAAGTTTCTGCCCCTCTTCGATGAGAAGCACGGATCTGCCCGCCTCGGCACAGAGCGTTGCCGTGACCGCCCCACCGGGGCCGGAGCCTATGACGACGATGTCCGCCGTCATCTGCTCCCGGAGGCGCTCAGTCCTGTTTCGTGCAAAAGTCAGAGGCGGTTTCCTCCTTGTTCAGTTCGGAATACAGGGCGAAGATCACGAAGGAACGGTAGAATGCGATCAACGCTTGGCGAAACGTCAGGCGTGATCGCTGCCAACGCTCGACCTGGTCGATACGGCGCGCGAGATCGAGACGATGAAACGGTCTTCCACTGACGATGAGGGGCCAGGCATCGAAGACCAGCGTGAGTATTCGGAATACAAGACGCAGATAGTCCGGCATTCTCGCCAGCGTTGCCTGCAGAAAGGCGACAATCGGCGCCAGATTCACCTGTTCGCTGGAATTCGGCCTGTCGATCCTGACCAGCGTGTCCGTCAGGGCGCTTACACAACTATCCACGCTGGGGAACTTGGGGGCCGAGTCAGGCTTCATGATCTCGTTCCAATGTCCTCGACTGAAGCAGCGGCGCGAAAACGGCGTCGTGATAGGACCGGAATGTCATGCAGCGAGGGTCTTTGTGATCTGAGCGGATCAAGGCGTCCATGCCCACTCTCTCGGCGATGGCCCAGTCCCGGTCGAAGCGGTCACCCACCATCAAGGCCCGCTCCGCCGGAATGCCGGTCGTGCGGAGTATTTTGACCAGACCGGCCGGGTCAGGCTTCAGACTCTTCACGTCGACGTCGGTCGCGCTGACGACGAGGTCGGCTTCCAGGGCAAGCGCGGCGAGCTTCTCAACTGCAGGATAGTCCGAAAGGATAGCGATGAGCCGACCCGACTGACGCAAGCCTTCGAACAGCGCTCCGATGCCCGGGTAGCGACAGGCGGGAAGGTAAGGGAGCGGTGTGCGGTCGATCCATTCCCTCACGATCGCCTTTACCTCTTCGACCGGGCGCCCGTTGAGAGCGGCTGTCTCCGCAAACTGCCGCTCCATGAAATCATCGGGCGAAGTGCGGGCCAAAGACTCTCTGCAGGCGCGAAAGTCCCGCAGGATCTTCATGGTATTGAAGCTGCACGACCGCATCGCGTCAAGAAGCAGGCCGAGGAGCATGCGCTTTCTCAGTCGAGCCTGATTGTAGAGCGTGCCGTCAACATCGAATACCACAAGATCGCGGCCATCCCAGATCGACGGAGCGCTATGCTTCATTTCAACCTGTCAACCGGGATGAAGCTCGCCTTCGAGAGGTCGTAGAGAAACGGCATGTCGACAAAGGAAGTGATAAGCAGCGCGATTACCGCGATGCCGAGCGATGCAACCAACCGCCTTGAGTGAAACATTCGCTCTGGCCGTTGTGCGATCGAATCCCTCCGGAGGGCAAGCCAAAGATAGGAAGAAAACAAGACGGCGATGAATGGCATAGCCACGATATATTCCAGCCGGTATTTGACCAGAAACGCAGAAATGAAGAACGCCGATATCATCGCGTAGAGAAAGCAGGAAACCGTCAGGCTCTCGGCGTTGTAATAGCGGTAGGATCGGCGATAGCGGTGAAGGCGCTCTGCGCCGCCGGCGCCGATAATGTCCCGATATTCGGAGAGTCTCTTCGCGCCCATCAGAAAGGCGCCGGCCGACCAGTAGGCGATGATAATGCTGCTTGGAGGTAGCGTGGAAGGATCGATCAACGTCCAGCCGAGCGTCAGTCGGATCGGATTGTTCATCGCTTCTGAAATGACGTCGACATAAGGCAGGTCTTTCGTCCGGACCGGCGGCACATTGTAGATGAGACCGGAGACCAGAAAAACGACGGATGTCCAGAAGAAGGGGGTATTGATCTGCCACGCAAGGATCAAACCGACCGCGGCAAAGGTCGCATATTCGAGGTAGACGATGAAGGGGGAAAGCGACCACTGAACGGCGGGCCGCGCTTGTTTGGAGGGATGGTGCGCGTCGAAATCCCGGTCGAGCCATTCGTTGAGCACGTAATTCGCCGAAGCGATGGCGACTGCGCTCACAAAGCCGAGAAGGACCGATACAACCACGTTATCGAGAGAGGGTTCGCGCAGGGCATAGGCGAGAATGAGACCAGGTATGATGAAGACATGTTTGCTGGCATGATCGAACCTGGCGAGCGCGACGTAGCTGCCGAACGGTGCCCTTCCAGATTTCGGAGTGTTGACAAGCGGCAGAGTATCGACATCCATATTGTTGTTCTCCGACCCTTCGCGATGTCGCGGCACGGCCTCACTCCTTGGTGACAGCGGGCAGCACTTCGTAGATACGGCCATCAGGTTTCGTGGCGACGTTGACGAGGGAAAGGTGTTTCATGAGATCGGCTTCGCTGGCCCGGTAGAAACGCCAGTCGACTTTGTCGAGCATGACAATAAATGTGCGCTGAGTTTCCGCAGCGTGCTGCAGGCGGGACAATTGCTGTTCGTATGTGTTTGACGGGTCCTCGACCCCCGTACGCAACTGAAATCGCGCGGGAATGAAGGACGCCGGACGCTTCAGGACATACGCGATTGCATCTGGCCCGTTGCTGTAGACGAGCGCATTACCGGGCAGGTCTCGGATCGCAAGCATCGTCGGGGATTGTTTCCATTCGAGGCCGGCATAGCCAATTCCGGAATGATAGGCATCCAGGGACCTGACGACTGTGCGCGCCGAATGGGTGGACAAAACAATGATGGCAAGGACGACCAAGCTGTCGTGAATCATTCTCGAAGCGCCTGCCAAGCCACTCGATCCGGCAAGAGCGATTGTCACCGCCATGACGGTCATGACATATGGCGGCAAAGCGTATCTACTGTTCAGGAGCAGGTTCGCCTCGATCGTGGCGGCGAGAGCCATGAAAGCCATGTAGCAGACGGTAAACAGGCCGAGGATCAGGGGCAGAAAGTCGTGGACGACGATCGTCGTCCGAGCGCGCTCGAGGGCTCGGCGCGAATGCGCAGTGATCAAGCCGACCGCGGCCAGGGCGAAGATCAGGAAAACGATCGCTCGCAGCGAGTTCGGCACGTCGTCAGGCAGAAGCCAGGCCATCAACGATCCGAAGCTACGCCGCCACTCTTCCGGCCCCATATTGCCATAGAACCAGAGCTCGCGGCCGAGGGAGTGACCATGCCGGATTTGGCTGAGCGCCACCCAGAATACGAATATGCCGGCGCTCACGAGCCCGAAGAGGACCGCATCGGCAATGCGTCGGCGGCGGTCGTGCCGCGGATTGAGAAGGAGGCTCAGGGCGATCGCCCCGCCTAGTGTCGGCCCGGCAAATCGGGTGAGGGAGGCCACCGCCAGAACCACCGCGCTGGCGACGAGCCAGCCTCTTTTCTCAGTCTTGAAGTAACGCAGGATGGTCAGCAGGGTGAGAAGCAGGAAAAAAAGAAACGGCGGTTCCGACATCGCCGATGCGTGCACGGCTACGTATTGCGGCGCCAATACAATGAGCGCGGTGCCGACGATGGCATAGCGGTATTTGCCTGTGGCGCGAAACAGCAGGTGCCAAACAAGGAAGGTATTGGCGCAAGCGAAGATCAGTCCGAGTGCTTTGGCTCCGGCATCCATGTCTATGCCCATGAGCGCCGGCAGTCTCACGAGCCACGCATAGACGGGGGCGTCGTAAGGAAGGTCGTTGATGCCCATGTAGCGGGTGGTGTCGGGGAGAATTCCGATGCCGTGCCGGGTGTTGACGAGGAACACAGCGAGGGAGAGAAGCATCAAGCTGGTGCCGACAGTCCAATACCGTCGGTCCATTCGAACCGCCGGCTGGCTGTCGGATGTGGCGGCACCATCACAAGGCATGATCGAACCGCATGGCCGCGACATGCCTGCCACCGTCATGTCAGATCCCGGAAGACGCGCTTTATGTTCTGTGTCACGAAGCGGAGCGTCGCGTCCGCGATTCCGTTCGACAAAGTATCGTCCAGAGCCGCAATGAGCTTGTCGATGTGCCGCTGCTGCGCGACGAAGGGAGGCAGGAAATGCAGGAGGTCCCGCGCACCGGGCTGGAAATGCACCAGGATATTGTGGCGCTCGAACAGTTGTCGGGTCACCGCGCCGATCAGGACGGTCTGGTAGGTTTGAAACAAGGGGTTCTTTGAAACATCGATGAGTTTGGACGCCAGGTCCTGGTGAAAGTTCAGGCGGATCGCCTGGAACAGACCCCTGCCGCGAACATCGACAATCTGCCGGGGATATTTCGCCTTCAGGTCGTGGAGGCGCGTCGAGAGGTATTGGCCGATGCGCTCGGCATTCTCGATCAATCCTTCATCTTGAAGAATGTTGAGCGTCTCAATTGCGACGGCGCAGCTTGCGCCGAGGCCGCTGAAGGTCGAGCTATGCAGGGTGCAGTCGTTTTTATTGCCGTAGGCCCGGTCGAAGAGCGCTTGCGATGTAACCATGGCCGCGACTTCCCGCTTGCCGCCTCCCAACGTCTTCGCGAGCGTCACGATATCGGGAACGACATCTTCATATTGGAAGGCGCAGAAGCGGCCACTGCGTCCCATTCCGACCTTCACCTCATCGAAGATCGAAATGATGTCGCTTTTTCTGCAGAGCGCCACGAACTGACTCAGATAGCCTGCCTTTGGAACTTCGCAGGTCGTGCCGTTGATTGTTTCGATAATCGCGGCGATGATCGGGTTGCGGCCGCTGGCATCCGTTTCAGCCTTGATGGCAGCGCTCATAGCGTTGATGTCGCCATACGGGACGTAGACGACATTCTCCTTCGGCACGCCCAGCAGGAATCCGGATTGAACATCCGTCGCAGTGGTCAATGATAGGGGGCCGTGCGTTTTGCCGTGGAATGCGCCGCGCATGCACAGAAACTTGGTCTTGCCCTTCGGCGTCTGTACCCGCTCGCTGAGTTTCATGGCGGCCTCGTTCGCCTCCGCGCCGGAGACGGCAAAAAACGATACCGTCAGCGGCGGCGGCAGGAACAGAGACAGATTGTGGGCGAGCGCGCCTTGAAGCTTGTGCGGCGCGATCTTGATCGAATCGATGACCTTGCGCTCGTGGCACTTGCGTTCGGCTTCAATGATGCGGGGGTGGTTGTGTCCGAGTCCCACGACCCCAAGGCCGCCCGAGAAGTCGAGAAGGGTTCGGCCATCGTTCAGCCAGATCTCCAGCCCCTCGGCCCCTCTTATGTCCATGTCCTTGAGGCCGAGAATGTCGAATATCTGCAGCATGTATTTGTTCAGATGCCGCGAATACAAGGCATTCGCGTCGGCGGAATTCATATCGAGGCTCTGATCGAGCGAGAGCAATGGGAGCGCTTTGCCTCTGTAACCTACAGAAGTCTCAACAGCGTCGGACACGAATGGTATCCCGCAACATAGAAGGACGGTTGCTTGATACCAGACGGTCGCGTCGGGCGGAATCTAACGGAGGATATAGTTCCCGTCGCTTCATTAAATGTAAGATAGTCTGAACAGGGAGTATCGGGATCGGCGGTTTGAATTGGTGAGAAAGGGCGGTGATTGCCCTCGCGTCATCGCTGTTCAATGTCGCGCGTGCAGTCGATGACGACGGGCTGGTTGACGCCTGCGCAATCTACACTATGCCGCCCCCCAGTGATGGCTGGAGGATGGGCCAAGCCCTGGAGCCCGTGCAGGGTTAACGCGTCGCCTTTACGTGCATATATTCTGGCGCGTGAGTTCTGCGAGAAACCGGTGCTTACTTTTTCGCATCACGCGCTGAGCGCCTGGCGCAGGGCCGAGAAACGCTTGCGGTACTGCGCCGGGGTGACGCCGATCTTGCGCCGGAACAGCCGGCCGAAGAAGCTCGTATCGCCATAGCCGACCTCCTGGGCGATCGCCTCGACCGGAAGCGTCGTCGTTTCGAGCATCTGCTTGGCTTCCTCGAGGCGCAGCGACTGCACGTAGTCGAGCGGCGACAGGCCGGTGGCATGGAAGAAACGTCGGTTGAAGGAGCGCTCCGGCAGGCCGCTCATCTCGACCATCGCCGCGACCGGCGTCGCCTGCTTATAGTTGTCGGCAAGCCATTCCTGGCAGTGCGTGATCTGGGCGTCCTTCGCCTGCTTCGCGGTCACGAGCGAGGCATAGGGCAGCGCCCCCGCATGATGCCAGTCGAGGAGATAGACCTTGGCGAGCTCGATCGCCGCCTCGATGCCGACGAAGCGCGCGATCAGGAACAAGGTCAGATCCTGCCAGCTCGTGCCGCCGCCGCCCATGATGATGCGCTGTTCATCGCCGCTGACCACGAGGGTGCGGCTGCAATGCACCCGCACCTTGGGATAGGCTTCCGCCATCGCCTTGCAATAGCCCCAGTGCGTGGTGGCGTCGTGGCCATCGAGAATGCCGGCCTCGGCGAGGAGGAGCGAGCCCGAGCAGGCGGCCGCGACCACGGCACCCGACTGATAATGCCGGCGGATCCAGGCGATCTCGGCCTCGAAGAGCCCGGCGCAGCTCTCGCCGGGGGCGATGAAAAAATCCGAGATGCAAAGAATATCGGGCGGCGGCCCGTCCGCCAGCGTGTGGTGGGGCGTGATGGTGATGCCGTTGAAGGCGGGAACCGGACGAAGCTCACGGGCCACGATATAGGTGGTGGCCGCGCCCGTATCGACCCGTCCGTGGGTGAGAAAAGTCCAATCCCGTCCGGCGGATGCGAAGAGGTCGAACATGCCGTGCAAGGTCGAGCCGGTGACCTGGGGCACCGCCAGGAGGGCGACATTGAGGGGGCGGTTGTTCCGCTTCATGGCCGAAATGACCGTTTCCTTGCTGGAACAACCTTAATGCGAGTGTCGAGATTACGCTAGGTCGATGCGCCTTCGCCGGACCCTGCCGGTTCAACAAAGTTGGAGACCTGTCATGTCCAAATACCGCAAAGCGCTGCCCCTGCTGAACGGGGGCGTCTTCCTGACCGATGGTGGCCTGGAAACTACTCTGGTCTTTCATCAAGGGGTGGAATTGCCCTTCTTCGCCGCCTTCCCGCTCATCACCAGCGAGGCCGGTCGCGCGCAGCTGAACGCCTATTTCACGCCCTATCTGGAGCTCGCCAGCCGCAAGCGGGTGGGTTTCATCCTCGATACGCCGACCTGGCGCGCCAGCCCCGACTGGGGCGAGAAGCTCGGCTTCTCGCCCGCCATGATCGAGACCGCCAACCGGCTCTCGGTCGAATTCCTGGTGGAACTGCGCGACGCCTATGCCGGCAAGGTCGAGCCGATGGTGATCAACGGCGCCATCGGCCCCCGGGGCGACGGCTACCGTGTCGAGGGGCGGATGACGGTCGCCGAGGCCCGCCACTATCACGGCTTGCAGATGCGTGCCTTCGCGAGGTCAGAGGCAGATATGGTTTCGGCCGTGACCCTCAACTATGTCGACGAGGCGGTGGGCATCGTGCGGGCCGCGCAGGATTGCGATATGCCGGTGGCGATCTCCTTCACGGTCGAGACCGATGGCAGACTGCCTTCCGGCGAGGTCTTGCGCGAGGCGATCGAGACCGTCGACCGGGTGACCGGAAACTATCCGCAGTATTTCATGATCAACTGCGCGCATCCGGAGCATTTCGAAGACGTGCTGGAGCAGGGCGCCTGGCTCGGCCGCATCCGTGGTGTACGGGCGAACTCATCGACCAAGAGCCATGCCGAGCTCGACGCGGCGACCGAGATCGATATCGGCGATCCGGTCAATCTCGGCGCCCGCTACGGTGCATTACGCGGCAAGCTGCGTAATCTCCAGGTCCTGGGCGGCTGCTGCGGCACCGATCATCGCCATCTGGCGGCGATCTCGGACGCCTGTCTTGCTGCGTGAATGCAACAAGGGAATGGGTGCGCTAGACGCGCACCCGTTCCCTTCATAATGTCTTGCGGATCGGATCGGCGGGCACATTGGCAGTCGAGTGCTGCAGCCGGTCCTCAAAGACGGAGACGACATCGGCGGGCTTCTTCACCACCTCGAGCCGGAGGTCGATGCCCTCGCGGATGAACTTCTCCTGCCGCATGTGGTTGATGAGGGTGAGGAGCGGGGCCCAGTAATTGTCGATGTCGCAGATAATGATCGGCTTGGCGTGACGGCCGAGCTGCGCCCAGGTCGAGATCTCGACAAGTTCCTCGAGGGTGCCGAGGCCGCCCGGCAAGGCGACGAAACCGTCGGAGCGCTCGAACATGGTCATCTTGCGCTCATGCATGCTGGCGGTGACGATGAGCTCGTTCACATCCGTCAGCATGCGCTCCTTGTTGACCAGGAACTCCGGGATGATGCCGACCACATGGCCGCCGCCGGCGATGACCGCGCGGGCGACTTCGCCCATGAGGCCGAGGCCGCCGCCGCCATAGACGAGGCCGATGCCCCGATCGGCCATGACGGCGCCCAGCGTCCGGGCCGCCTCGATATAGGCGGGATTCCGACCGGGTCCCGATCCGCAATAAACACAAAGATGCCGCATGATTCTCCTACATTTCCCTGGTCGCGTGATGGCCGTCCGTTAAGAGCAAATCCCGCCAAAGTCGAAGAGGTTTGGCGATCAGGATTTGCGCCAGAACATTGACTTTACGCGAATCCTTTCGGCGAAGCGAATTCGCTTCGCCGGGATGCGCGTTGACCCGAATGCCGCATAAGCTTTGCAGACTCGCCAGTAACTCACTATTTACAGGCGGAAACATGGAACCGCGACAATGAAAAAACCGCTTGTAGTCTTTACCGGGGCAGCCCTTGCCACCGTAGCCGCGCTGGCGGGCCTCAAAATGACCGATTGGCCGGCGGGCGTGCCCGAGGCCCAGACGGCGACCCAGGCTGGAGGCGATACGGCCGGCAGCGGTGCCCCAACGGAAAAGGCTGCTGAAAAGCCGGCGGAAGTCGCGGCCATCCAACCTACCGAAACACCCAAGGCCGAGACGCCGGCGGCCGCCGGCCCCGCCAAGCCCGAGCTCGACACTGTACGTGTCGAGGCCGACGGCCAGGCGATCGTGGCGGGCCGCGCCCAGCCCGGGTCGGAAGTCTCTCTGAAGCTCGGCGCCGAAACCCTGGGCAAAGGGGTCGCCAATGCCGAGGGCGCCTGGGTCGTGGTGCCCGACAATCCGCTGCCCAAGGGGGCGCATGAGATCACCGTCGAGCAGAAGGCCATCGACGGCACCACCAGCACGTCCGACAAGTCCATCGCCGTCGCGGTGCCCGAGAAGCCCGGTGAGCAGGCCATGGTCGCCCTGACCGAGCCAGGGGCCGCCACCAAGGTTCTGCAAGCCGGCGGTGCCCCGGAACAGCCGGCGGCACAGCCTCAGGCCGAGAAGCCCGCCGAGCCCGCCCAGCAGACGGCCGAGGTCCAGCCTGCCCAGCCGACACCGGAACAGGCTCCCGCGGCGACCGCACAAGCCCCGGCAGCCACTGCGCCGGCGGCCGAGACCGCAGCACCGCAGGCAGGCGAACAGCCCGCGGGCCAGGCAGCCCAGCAGACGGCGGAAGCCCAGCCAACCGGCGAGCCGGCTCAGAAGACCGAGACGCCGGCGGCAGGCGAGGGAACGGCCCCCGCCGAAAGCGCAGCGCCATCGCAGGAGACCGTCGCTGTCGAGCAGCCGCAGTCCGAAGCCGCGACCGCCCCAGCGGAAACCGCTGCACCCAAGTCTGAGAAAAGCCCGGCCAAGGCGGCCGATCTCGCGCTCAGGCTCGCCGCCGTCGACTACAACGACAAGGGCGACATCATCTTTTCCGGGCGCGGCAAGCCCGGCACCGTCATCCGCCTCTATGTCGACAATCGCCCTGTCGGCGACGCCGTGGTCGATTCCCAGGGCAACTGGTCCTTCGCCGGCAGCGACATCATAGCGCCGGGCACTCATTCTCTGCGGGCCGATGAGATCGAGGGCACCGGCAAAGTCGTTGCCCGTATCGAGCTGCCGTTCCAGCGCGAGGATGCGGCGGCCGTCGCCGCGCTCAACGCCCCGGCAGAGCCCGAGCCGCAGCCTCAGGCCACCGAAACTTCGCCCGAGGCGCAGCCCGCCCCGCAGACGACGGAAGTCGCCAAGGCCGAGCCGGAAGCCACGGCCCCTGCGACCGCGGCACCCGTGACCGGTGAGCCGACGACGCCGCAGGGCACTGAGACCGAGGGTCAGCAGACTACGGCCGCCGCGTCCACGGCCGAGCCCGACCAGCCGCGCTCCGGCAAGGTCGTCATCCAGCCCGGCAACAATCTGTGGAAGCTGTCGCGCGTGATCTATGGTCGCGGCGTCAACTTCACAGTGATCTACGACGCCAACAAGGAGCAGATCCGCGACCCGGACCTGATCTATCCCGGCCAGATCTTCGCCATTCCCAATGCCAATCCGCCTGAGCAGATCGACCCCAAGCGCCGCGACCCGCTGACCAGCGCCGAGGGTGGCGCCGCGCAATGAAACGCGGCTTGACGCCGCATCAGTCGGCGCTGCGACGGGGAGACGGCAGCCACTGGCTGACGCTCAAGGACATCATGCCGCTCTTGTGGCCGGAAGGTCGCATGGATCTGAAGATCCGTGTCGTTCTCGCCATTGTGGCGCTGGTCCTCGCCAAGGTGGTCACGGTCCTGACCCCCTTCACCTATAAATACGCCGTCGATGCCTTGACCGCGAAGGGCGGCGTGCCGGCCCTCATCGTCGTGCCGGCCTTCATGATCCTGGTCTATGGCGTCGGCCGGGTGCTGATGGTGGCCTTCGCGCAATTGCGCGACGCGATCTTCGCCAAGGTCGGCCAGCGCGCAGTGCGCGAGCTCGCGATGCGCACCTTCCGCCATCTGCATGCGCTCTCTCTCAAATTCCATCTCGAGCGGCGCACGGGCGGCCTGTCGCGCATCATCTCGCGCGGCACCAACGGCATCGACACCATACTGCGCTATTCGCTGTTCAACACGCTGCCGACCGCGCTCGAGCTTTTGTTCATCTGCGGGATCCTCGCCCATTCCTATGGCTGGCTTTATGCACTGGTGGTGGCGGCCACCGTTGCCGCTTATGTCGCCTTCACCTATGTCGCCACCGAGTGGCGCATCAACATCCGCCGCGCCGCCAATGACGCCGATACCGACGCCTCGACGAAAGCGATCGACAGCCTGCTCAATTTCGAGACGGTCAAGTATTTCGGCAATGAGGAGCATGAGGCGCGCCGCTACGACGTGGCGATGGAGCGCTACGAGAAGGCGTCGATCAAGACCTGGATCTCGCTCGCCATCCTCAACGCCGGCCAGGCGCTGATCTTCGCCGTCGGCCTCACCGTCGCGATGCTGATGAGCGGCTATGCGGTCCAGGCGGGCACCATGACGCTCGGCGATTTCGTCATGATCAACGCGCTGATGATCCAGCTCTATATGCCGCTCAATTTCATCGGCTCGGTCTATCGCGACATCAAGCAGGGCCTCATCGATGTCGAGGAGATGTTCTCGCTTCTCGAGGTCGAGGCCGATATCAAGGACCGTCCCGGCGCCGTGCCTTTGCGCCCCGGCAAGGGCGAGATCGTCTTCGACCATGTCAATTTCGCCTATGACAAAGAGAGGCCGATCCTGCGCGATCTCTCCTTTCGCGTACCGAGTGGCAAGACGGTGGCGATCGTCGGTCCCTCGGGCGCCGGCAAGTCGACCATCTCGCGCCTCCTGTTCCGCTTCTACGACGTCGCCTCCGGCCGCATTCTCGTCGACGGCCAGGACATTGCCGGTGTGAATCAGAAGTCCCTGCGCGCCGCGATCGGCATGGTGCCGCAGGACACGGTGCTGTTCAACGACACGGTGCGCTACAATATCCGCTATGGCCGTCCTGATGCGAGCGACGAGGAGGTGGAGGACGCCGCGCGCCTCGCCCAGGTTCACGGCTTCGTGATGACGCTGCCCAAGGGGTACGAGTCGCTGGTCGGCGAGCGTGGCCTGAAGCTGTCGGGCGGCGAGAAGCAGCGCGTGTCGATCGCCCGCACCATCCTCAAATCGCCGCCCATCCTCATTCTCGACGAGGCGACTTCGGCGCTCGATTCGATGACCGAGCGCGAGATCCAGACGGCGCTGCGCCAGGTGTCGCGCAACCGCACCACGCTGGTGATCGCGCATCGCCTGACCACCGTCGTCGAGGCCGACGAGATCATCGTGCTGGAGCATGGTGCGATTGCCGAGCGCGGCACCCATGGCGAGCTTCTGAAGAAGCGCGGCCTCTATGCCGCCATGTGGAACAGGCAGCGCGAGGCCGACGAGGCGCGCCGGCGCTTGGCCGATATCGAACATGAGGAAGAGGAGGCGGCGGCCGAGGACGAGGCCTCAGGGGAGAGCGGCGTCGCGGCTGGCGCCCCGATCTGACATTTTCTGTCTTTTGTTAGTATTTTGAGATAGGTTCCGCAGCCGTCATGTCACTTGCCAACACCATCACCTCGGTCTTCGTGCCCATCCACCGTGAGGGGTGGCGCTTCGTCGCCATTGCCGCCGCCGTCACCCTGATCCTCTATTGGCTCGATCTCGATCTGCTGGCGCTCCTGGCGCTGGTGCTCACTTTGTGGTGCGCCTATTTCTTCCGCGATCCCGAGCGGGTGACGCCGGTGCGGGCGGGCCTCGTCATCTCGCCGGCCGACGGGCGGGTCAGCGCCATCGAGAGTGTGGTGCCGCCGCCCGAGCTCGACCTGCCGCGCGAGCCCTTCACCCGCATCTCGGTTTTCATGAATGTCTTCGACGTGCATATCAACCGCTCGCCGGTCGATGCGCGCATCGCCCATATCGCCTATGTGCCGGGGAAGTTCCTCAATGCCGAGCTCGACAAGGCGAGCGAGGACAATGAGCGCCAGGCGCTCACCCTCGAGTTGGATGACGGGCGCAAGCTCGGCGTCGTGCAGATCGCTGGCCTCGTGGCCCGGCGCATCGTGAAATTCGTCGAGGACGGCGACATGCTGAAGGCCGGGGAGCGTTTCGGCCTCATTCGCTTCGGCAGCCGCGTCGATGTATATCTGCCGAAGGGCGTCAGCGCCCTGGTGGTCGTCGGGCAGCGCGCGGTGGCGGGTGAAACCGTCCTCGCCGATTTCACCTCGCAGGAGTCCGAGCGTGCCGGCCGGCGCAATTGAGGAGAAGGCGATGACGACTCTCCCCGGTTCCGAAGACGAAACGATCGACAAGAGCCAGCGCGAGCAGCGTCTGCGCCGCTTCAAGCAGGTGCCGATCCGCATCCTGGTGCCCAATCTCATCACGCTGCTGGCCCTGTGCAGCGGCGTCACTGCCATCCGCCTCGGCATGGAAGGGCGCTACGAGCTCGCCGTCGGCGCCGTCATCCTGGCCATCGTTCTCGATGCCATCGACGGGCGCCTCGCCAGGTTCCTGAAGGGCACGTCGCGTTTCGGCGCCGAACTCGATTCGCTCGCCGACTTCGTCAATTTCGGCGTGGCGCCGGCCATTCTGATCTATCTGTGGTCGCTCAATTCGCTGAAGAGTCTCGGCTGGGTGGTCGCCTTGTGCCTGGCCATCTGTTGCGCTCTGAGGCTCGCGCGTTTCAATGTCGCCATCGACGATCCGGACAAGCCCGCCTGGATGATGAACTTCTTCACCGGCGCGCCGGCACCGGCGGGCGCCGGCCTCGCCATGGCGCCGATGTATCTGGGCTTCCTCGGCCTCATTCCCGACGGCCATGAGGTGGCCTGGCTGGTGCTTCCCTACACCGCCGCCGTGGCGCTTCTGATGGTGAGCCGGGTGCCGACCTATTCGGGCAAGACCCTGGGCTCGCGCATCAGCCGCGACCTCGTATTGCCGCTGCTCGGCGTCGCAGCGCTCGTCGTCGTCAGCCTGATCACCTTCACCTGGGAAATGCTGACTGCGATGTCGCTGCTCTATATCGCGCTGCTCCCTGTCGGCGTGCGCTCCTATCGCCGCCACAAGGCGGAGTATGAACAGCGCAAGGCGGAGACGGCTGCGGAGTAGGGGCGGAATGTTTAGTCCGCGGAGGCTGTGCGCGACGGCCCAGCCTCCGCCAGCTGAACGCAATTAAAAAACGCTGTCGGGATTGTAGAATTTCTCCGCATTGTCCTTGGTGATGATGGGGGAGGGCAGCACGGTCTCCTTCGGCGCTTGCGCACCCGCCAGGATGGCCATCAGCCGGTGGAAGCCGGCGCGCCCGATCTGATCGGAATTATTGAGACCGGTCGCGGCATAGTTGGTGCCCTCCGTCATAATCTCCTTCAATGTGCCCTTTTCGCCATCGACCGAAGCGAGGAAAATGTCGCCGCTGCGGCCGGCATCCTTGATCGCCTTCTGAGCGCCCTGGCACATGGAATCGTTCTCGCAGAAGACGGCCGATATCTGCGGGTGCTTGGTCAGCATGTCCTCCATCAGCTTGAAGCCGCCATCGACGCTCCAGCCGCCGAAATCGGGCGCTGCCTCGACCTTGATCCCGGCCTTCTCGACTTCCGACAACATGCCGTCGGTTCGCGCGAGCCCGATGGAATTGTCGGCCGGACCGCCGCGCAGGACCACCACCAGGCCCTGGCCGTTCAGCCGCTTGACGATATATTGCCCGATGCCGACGCCGATCGCGTAGTTGTCGGGGCCGATCCAGCTGGTGAAGTCGCCGCCTTTCAGCATGCGATCGACCAGCACGACCGGGACGCCCGCCGCCTTGATCGCATCGAGCGCTTCGGGTGCCGCCTCGATCCAGGCGGCGCTGACGATCAGCCCGTCGACCTTCTGGCTCAGCAGATCCTCGACATTGGAGGTGAGCTTGGCGGCGTCGCCCTTGGCGTCGGTGGACAGCACCGTGACATTCGGGAAGACCTTCGCCTCATCCTTGATCGCCTGATCCATGCCGACGAAATAGGAGCAGCACAGGGAAAGGTTGACGACGCCGATCTTGAGGTCCTTGGCGGCGGCGGGCAGGTGCGCCGTCGCTACTGTCATCAGTGCGAATGCGCCAAGTAAAAAGAGCTTGCCGAGATGTTTCATGCTTCACTCCCTTTGATGTGGACCCCGCCATTCCACGATGGCGAAGGTCCGAGGCTTCAAGGCTCTAATTTGCGCATCGGCTCGTCCGAAAAGTCTGCGACTTTTCGGGCCGAGCTTCCTCAGGCCGGTTTTCGCCTGGCCAGTACCGCGATCAGGATGATGATGCCTTTCAGGAACTGCTGGTAATAGGACTCGACATTGAAGAGATTGAGGACGTTGTCGACCAAAGCGAGAGCAATGACGCCGCCAAACACACCGGATACGCGTCCGCCGCCACCGCCGAGAATGCCGCCGCCGATGACGACGGCCGCGATCGCGTCGAGTTCATAGCCGACACCGACGCTTGGCTGCGCGATGCCAAGCCTCGAGGCGAGCAGCACTCCGGCCAGGCTGGCCAGGAAGCCGGATGCCATATAAGCGGCAATGATATGCTTGCGGACATTGATGCCGGCGAGCCGAACCGCCTCTTCGTTCACGCCGATCGCATAGACAGCCCGCCCGGATACTGTGTGCGAGAGATAGAACCAGACCACCGGCAGCGCGAGCAGGAAGATGAGCGTCGGCACCGGCATGGGGCCGATGAAGCCACCGCCGAGCAGGCTGCGAAACAGGGGATCGACCGGATATTGCGGCGTATCGGAATACATATAGAGAAGGCCGCGCAGGCTGCCCATCATCGCCAGGGTGACGATGAAAGGCTGGAGCTTGAAGCGGGCGATCACAAAACCGTTGAAGAAGCCGACCGCGAGCCCCATGGCAAGTGCTATGGCGATCGCCAGCGGAAAAGGCATATGCGCCTGCAGGCCGGTGGCGAGCAGACCGGCGAAGGCCAGCACCGAGCCGACCGAAAGATCGATCCCGCCGGTCAGGATGACCAGCAGCATACCGAGGCTCAGCAGGCCGTTGGTGACGATCTGGCGCGAAATGCTGGTGAGATTGCGATCGGTGAGAAAGACCTCCGAGGCAAGGCTTGCGGCAATGATCAGGACCAGTACGGCGAGCGCGAAGGCCGCGTTGGTCAGAGCCGTTGCGCCATAACGGCTGCGGAGCTTTTCTGTCGCCTGGGCAAGCATCGGAACCCTTTACGCGCTGAGGCGGCTGTGCTCGACACCGGCCGCGAATGAGAACACCATTTCCATCGAGAAATCCTTCCGCTCGAGTTCGCCCGCGATGCGCCCGTTGCGCATGATGACGACGCGATCGCTCATCCCCAGTATCTCGGGCATCTCCGACGAGATGAGCAGGATCGCCAGGCCCTGATCCGCCAGGTCGGCGATCATTCTGTAGATCTCGACTTTGGTGGCGATGTCGACGCCGCGCGTCGGTTCATCGAAGATGAAAAGTCGGACCTTGTCGACAAGCAGCCATTTGGCCAGCACGATCTTCTGCTGGTTGCCGCCGCTGAACTGCCGCGCCGGCCTGTGCGGCGCGCGCGGCCTGATCGCGAGCTGGTCCAGCTTTGCGCCCACCCTCTTCGATTGCAGGGGAATATTGAGGACGCCGTGACGCGAAATTGCTTCCATCGAGGCCAGTCCGCCATTCTCGATGGCGCTGAGCTCAAGAGCGAGGCCATCAGTCTTGCGATCCTCGGTAACCATCACGATGCCACGGCCGATTGCCGAGCGGGGATCGGTGATCGCCGCCTTGTGGCCGTCGATACGGATCTCACCCGCCGTGGCAGGGCTCGCGCCGAAGATCGCCTTGGCGACATCGGTGCGGCCGCTTCCGACAAGGCCGAACATGCCGACGATCTCGCCGGCGCGGATCTGGAAGGAAACATCCGTGAAGATGCCCTCGCGCGAAAGTCCTTCGCATTCGAGCACGGTATTGCCCAACCGAGTGTCACGTTGCGGGTAGATGGCTTCGAGCGAGCGGCCGACCAAAGCGCGAATGAGCTCATCGCGGGTGATGCTTCGGGTTTCGGCGCTGAGCACCGCCGCGCCATCCTTGAGCACGAGGGTGTGGTCGGAGATCTCGAAGATCTCTTCGATACGGTGAGAGATATAGAGCACCGTCGTTCCGAGCGACGTCAGATGCCTGATCTTTTCGAAGAGGAGTTCGGCTTCGCGCGCCGACAGCACCGCCGTCGGCTCATCCAGTATGAGAATGCCCGGCTCATCGATCAGAGCCTTGGCGATCTCGACCATCTGTTGGAGGGAGACGCTGAGATCGGAGGTGCGCGCATCGACATCGATATTCTTGAAACCAAGCGCGCTCAAGGCTTGCCGGGCAAGCGTCTTGGTTGCCGGCCAGTCGATCCGCCAGGAGGGGCCGCGGTGGGGCATCCGCCCCAGAAGCAGGTTTTCCGCCACACTCAGATGCGGCAGCAGGCTCAGCTCCTGATAGACGGTGCGGATTCCGAGCGTCATCGCCTGCGATGGGGACGTGATTTCGACCTCCGCCCCATCGAGAGCGATTCGGCCGCTGTCGGGCAGGATCGCGCCGGACAGGATCTTCATGAGTGTCGATTTGCCGGCGCCATTCTCCCCGCAGACCGCCAGCACCTCTCCGCGTTTAGCCGAAAACGAAACATCCCTCAGCGCATGTGTGCCGTCGAAGCTCTTGCTCACGCCACGGACGCTGAGTTTCTCCGTCATAAGCGGAGCCCCTCGCCAAATAGGCAGGGCACGTCATGTTGCGGCGGCATGGCGCAAATCCTCCCGAGGGGCTCGGAGATCGACACTCTATGACGGTGGCGTTCAGGCAGGAAACGTTAGGTCAACAGCAAAACAGCGTCAACGGATATTGCTCTATGGCGGGCCAGCCAACTCGAACATCGGCGCCAGTGTTGATGACACTGCTCGATGCCGGATATTTCATCCGCTGCCCATGATCGAAGAACTACCGGCCCAGCCACAAGCTGCTGCCTCTGGCGAGCTCGCTGTTGCGCGATGGTCGCCTTCGGCTCATCCATCATTTTTCGGCGACGATGTCAGGTCAAAACTCGACGCTGGATCGCAGTCCAGCACTGTTACCATAATTCGGGGAGAGGGCTGGAGGTGATCAGGCGCCCCCTCTGACGTCTCGCATAGCGGCAAACCATTGCTTCAGATCAGCAGTGAGCGCGGCGGCCGGCTCGCATTCCAAGCCGTTGTGATCGAGGACAGGCAGGCTGAGCGCCTCCGTCATCCACGCCAAGTCATTGATCAGTTCTTCCATGGTCTCGCCGCGGGGCCGCATGAAGTCTTCGGTCCAGTTGTAAGGCAGCTTGTCACAATTAGTTTGATAGAAGGCTTCGACTATGCCGTATTCAACAGAGGTCACATTCGAAATCACATGGACGCGGCGCATGACCCGATAATTCCAGTAGCCGGTCTCATCATCTTCGCTCGGCTCATTCTCGTTCATCGTCTCTCTCTATCCCTTGGGGCTTGAGCCGCGGCGTCCTCAAGAGACTTGCTGGCGAGTTTTCGGTATAGCTTGATGCCCGTATTGACAAGCCCTCAGCCTCAGAAGCCCTGCCTATCCCGCCTCTCGAACCGCACCTTGCGCGCCAGCCAACAGCCTACGCTGACGCTCGTGATCCGCCCGCCGCTATCGCGCTCGAAGGTGAGCGTCCAGATGCCGGGCGCCGGCGCATCCATGGAGCGCTGGCATAGCAGGCGCCAGATGTCGGGGCCGGCCGGATAGAGGGGCTGCATCGCGCCCTTGCCGAGGGGGCCCTCGAAGGCGCCGTAGAAGGCGCCGCCCCTCTCGGTGATCTCGAAAACGGCGTCGAGCTCGGCACTGTGGAAGCGGCCCGCTATGTCGGTTTGGGCCTCACCGTCGAGGCGGCTGAGCGTGCCATTGAGATTGTCGGCCGCCCGCGTCAGCTGGATGATGTCGCCGTCGCGCTTGAGGGTCATCGCCGGCGATGCCGCCTGATGGGCGCTTGTGAGGTCGAGCATTTCGGCGTCGGTGGTGAAGCGGGCCGAGACCTGTCCGTCCTTGGCGCCTTCGCTGATATCGAGCAAAAGGCCGGTCGCCGGATCGAAATAGGCGCCGGTCCATTGCGGGTCATAGGCGATGGCTTTGCAGGCGGGCTCGGCCTGGCCGAGGCTTGCGCGCAGCACACGCATCGACGCTTCGCGTGCGCTCGACTGGTGATTGAAAAGGACGACAACCGAGAGGCGCTCCGCCGCCGCATGCACTCGGTGGCAGCGGAATCCACGCAGCGCGCCGCCATGGCCGGTGAGCGCCAAGCCGTTGCTGTACATAAACGCGAGGCCGAAGCCGTAGTAGGCCGGCCGCCCATCGGCGAAAACGGGCCGCGCCGACAGACGCCGATAAAGTCCGTTGGCGTCGTCGCGGGTGCGGTCGATGAAATGCTCCCAGGCGATCATGTCGTCGAGGGAGGCGACGATGCCCGCATCGCCGGTCCAATGGATGTTGTTGACTGCCGGAATGAAGCCGAAGGCTTCGTTTCCTTCATAGCCGACAACACCGCCCGGCAGCGTGCCGGTCTCGGGATGGAGCCGGGCCGTCGCCATGCCGGCGGGGCCCAGAATCCTCTCCAGCAGAAGCTTGCCGAAATCCTCCTTCGCCGCGGTCTCGATCATATCGGAGACAAGGCGGAAATTGCCGTTCGAATAGGAATACTGGCTGCCGGCGGGGAAATGCAGCGTCTCGGTCTGGCCGATCAACGCCTCGGCATCGGCCGGGCGGAATTGCCCTTCGGGCTTCGCCCCTGAGAGCACGGTGAGCGCCCAGTAGTCGCGCAGGCCCGATTGATTGTGGCAGAGATCGACGATGCGCGGCGGCTTGTCCCGCAATTTGGGCATGCGGGCGCGCAGAGCGTCGTCGAGCTGGTCCGGATCGGCGAAACGGTCGAGCAGCAGCGCGCAGGTGAACTGCTTGCTGATCGAGCAGATCGGAAACAGTGTTTCGGGCGAGAAGGGCACGCGGCGCTCGAGATCGGCGAAGCCCCAGGCATGGCGCGCGATCACGGCGCCGTCCTTGACGACGGCGACGGCGCCGCCCGGTCCCTTGAACTGCTGAGGCAGGTCGGCGATGGCGCGGTCGATGTCCGGCAGAGCGGTCTTGGTCATGGAACGGTATCTTCTCTTCAGTTTCGGGCAAGCGACAGGATTGTGCGAGGATCGACATTGGCGCCGCACAGCACGACGACATTGGCGGTTTCCTCCGCCGAGGGGCGCCGTTTGAGGAAGCCGGCATAGGCCAGCGCCGCCGCACCTTCGACGATCAGATTTTCCTTCAGTACGAGGTCCTTGAGGGCGGCCGCGATCTCGGCCTCATCGCATTGGACGATCTCATCGACTGTCGCCATGGCCAAGGGCAGGGTCATGCTGTCCTCGTCCATGCCGCCGGCGACGCCGTCGGCGAGGGTGGGATGATGCTCGACCTCGACGACGCGTCCGGCGCGAATGGCAGCCGCCAGCGCCGCCGAATTCTCCGCCGCGACGCCGATGATCCGCGTTTCGGGCGAGAAGCTCTTGAGCACCGCGGCGATGCCTGAGATGAGGCCGCCGCCGCCCATGGCGATGAAGACCGTGTCGATTTGCTCATGCTGATCGAGAAGCTCGAGCCCGATGGTGCCTTGCCCGGCGACGATGTCAGGATCGTTATAGGGCGAGACATAAACAAGGCCGCGCCGGCGCGCCGCCGCCTGGGCATGCGTTTCGGCCTGGCCCGATTCATCACCCTCGAGCAGGATCTCAACGCCATAGGCCTCGATGCGCGCGAGCTTCGCTTGCGTCACCGTCTTCGGCAGCACCACGGTGAGCTTGTTGCCGGTGAGGGAGGCGGCCTTGGCGCTGGCGATGCCGTGATTGCCCGAGGAGGCGGTGATGAGGCCCTGTCCCTTCTCGATCGCCGTCATCTTGCTCGCGGCGCCGCGGAACTTGAAGGAGCCCGTATGCTGGAAGTTCTCGGCCTTGAAGAAGAGCGAGGTGTCCGAGCGCGCCGGCAGGAGCGGGGTCTCGTAGACAAAATCGCGAATGCGCCGCCGGGCCTTGACCGCCAACGCCGCCTGCTCAAGCACGATGTTTTCCATTGGCTGTTCCCCTGATCCCGAATTTCCCGGTCTTGTTGTCGCGCGCGGTGGGGGCTGTCAAGGGTTGGCGACACTCCACCCGGCGCTGCGCGCCGCCCTCCCCACGCTGCGCGTGAGGAGGTGAGATTCGACCTAGAGCACCTCGTCGAGATCGGCGCAGATGTCCTCGGCGTCCTCGATGCCGACCGAGAAGCGGAAGACACCGTCACCGGCGAAGTTGCGATAGCGTTCGAGCAGCTCGCCCTGGTGCCGGAACGTCGAGCGCATGAGGGCATCCGTCGGGATGCAGTAGACGAGGCTCCGGTGATGGCCGAGCGACACGGCATAATGGACGATCTCCAGCCGGTCGACCATGCGCCTCGCGAGCGCCGGGCCGTCCTCGACCTGGAAGGTCATCATGCCGGAGAAGTTCTTCATCTGGCGGCGCGCCAGCTCATGCTGGGGATGCGACGCCAGCCCCGGATAGAAGACGCGCTTCACCTTGCCGTGGCCTTCCAGGAACTTCGCCACCGCAAGCGCCGTCTCCTCATGGGCGCGCATGCGGATCGGCAAGGTCGCCGCCCCGCGCAGGATCAGCCAGGCATTGAAGGGCGACAGCACGCCGCCATAGTGGACCGTCGCCTCGAGATTGAGCGCGTCGAGATCGTCCTTGCGGCCGAGCACGGCGCCGCCCATCGCATCGCCATGACCGCCAATATATTTGGTCAGCGAGTGCACGACGAAATCGGCGCCGAAGTCGAGCGGGCGGGTGGCGATCGGCGAGGCGAAGGTGGAATCGACCGCCACGTCGCGCACGCCCTTGGCGCGGGCGAGCCGGCTCAAGGCGGCGATATCGGCGAGCCGCATGATCGGATTGGCCGGCGTCTCGACCCACAGCATGCGGGTACGCGGCGTCACCGCGCGTTCGACCATGTCGAGATCGGACATGTCGACAGGCGTGACCTCGATGCCGAAGCGGGGCAGGCTGTCGCGCACCAGCTCGGCGGTGCCGACATAGTTGGTGTCGGAGATGACGAGATGATCGCCCTGGCTGAGCCGCCCCAGCAGGAGCGCGCTGGAGGCCGCCATGCCGGACGCATAGCATTGGCAGGATTGGGCGCCCTCGAGAGCCGCCAGCTTGTCCTCGAGCTGCCTGACGGTCGGATTTGATACCCGCGCGTAGACATAGCCGTCATAATTGTCGCGGTTACGGGCCGAGAAGCCCGCGACCTCGCTCGGCGCGAAAGTGGACGACATCACCAGATTGGGCGAGGAGGCCCGCGTCGTCGGGTCAATGCCTTCGCCCGCATGGATGGCGGTGGTTCGCACCCCCCTTTGCCGGTTGGTCGTCTTCGCCATGGAATTTGCCCTTGAATTGCACAAGCTGTAACAGGACCCGATGGGGAAATGTGACTCGTTTATGGGGATTCGCCTATCGCGCCCGGAAAGGCGCCGCGGCCGATGACCTGGCAGGATCGTCACCGTGAGCCGGCTCCGGGACCGAAGCCGCTTCTGCGGCCGAATGTCTTTGCCCGGCTGGCGCGCTTCTGCTTCCGCCATGGCCTGATCGTCATCGCCATCTGGGTGGCGCTCGCCATCCCGGCTCTCGTCTTTACCGTAACGGCAATGAAGGTCCAGTTGCGGGAAGCCGTCCTCGTCGCCGCCGACAGCGCCATTGCCGAGGAGCAAAGCCGGCTCGAGGCGGAGTTCCCCGAGCCCAGCGAGAGCATCGTCGCCGTCATCGACAGCAAGGACCCGAAACTGGCGCGCAGCGGCGCCGAGCGCATGGCCGCCCGCATGGGCGAGCAGACCAATGTGTTCCGCAATATATTCGCGCCCGGCACCGGCCGTTTCTTCGACGACAGCGGTGTGCTCTATCTGAACGAGGAAGGGGTGGCCAATATGGTGGCGCGCATCGAGCGCTCCGGCCCCTTGTTCCAGGCGCTATCCATTTCGCCCAATCTCACCGGCATCGCGGTGCTCGCCGACCAAGTCGCCAGGGTGGTCGCGGAAGGCCGTTCGCCAGAAGTGGTGACGGCGCTCCTCAGCGACGCGGCCAAATCCGTCCAGGCGCAGATCGCCGGCCAGCGGCGCGACCTCGACTGGCTGGCGCTCGTCGAGCATGGCGTCACCATCGAGAGCCCGCGCTGGTATGTGCTGGCCTATCCGCTGGCGAACGGCAGCAGCGATCCGGCGCGCCGCGCGGTGGAGGAAGCGCGCCGCCTCGCCGATCTTACCGAGACGGAATTCGGCGGCCGCATCGCGATTCAGCTGACCGGGCGGCCGGTGCTGCGCGCACTGGCGCCGCCCCCCGACATCCGCGCTTTGCTGCTGCCGTCGCTCCTGTCGGGCATCGTGATCCTCGTGATCCTGGCCTTCGGCCTTTCCCGCTTCGGCTCGGTGATGATCGTGCTCGCGACGGTGGCGATCACCTTCATCATGACCACGGCGCTGGCGCTTGTTGCTCTGGGCGCCTTCGACCGGGTGAGCCTCACCTATCCGGTGCTGTTTGCGGGGCTGATCGGCGTCGCCGTGATCTGTTGGCTGCTGCGCGCGGAAGAAGCCGAACAGAGCGGCCTTGGCCGGCTCGCCGCGGCGATGCTGACGGCGCAGGCCCTGGGATTGCCGCTGCTTGTCTGGCTCGCCGGCATCTCGGCCACGGGCCTCGCCGTGATCGGCAGCCCTTTCCTGGGGCTGCAGAAGCTCGCCGTCGTTCTCGCCATCATGAGCGCCGTCATCGGTGCCGCGGCCATGACGCTGCTGCCCGCCTTTCTGTCGCTGCTCAGACCCCACTTCCTCGCGGATGTCGATGAGGACGACCAGCTCCATTGGCTCGACAAGGTGATGGCGAGACCTGCCTCCTATGGCTGGTGGTCGCTGCGCCGCGGACTGGCGGCGACGCTGATCGCGGTCGCGGTCCTGTGTGGCCTGCTGGTGCCGTCGCTGCATTTCGAAAGCCCGGTGACGATGGCGCCGGGCGGCGATAGTGCCGCCGAAAGGCTGTTCCGCGAATTGTCGGCGCGCGAACCGTCGCTGCTCGCCTCCGGCCAGATCCTGGCGGAGCCCGGCGATCCGGCCCGGCTTCTGGTACGCCGTCTGGCGATACTTCCCGAGGTGGAGGGGGTTCGCTGGGTCGAATCCTTCCTACCGCCCGGGGAGGCCGAGAAGCGGGCCATCCTGGCCCGGCTCCAGGGCGTCTTCCCGCGCAATACGACGGCGGTGCCGGACGTGGCGGATGATCCGCTGCGCGCCGAATTCGTGAAACTGCTGGACGCGCTGCAGCGCATTGCCGCCGAGCCAAAGGCGACACCGGAGTTGGCGGGCGCCGCCAATGAGCTGCGCCGCAGCCTGCTGCTCCTCGAGAACAACGGCGTGGCGCCGCCCGACGCGCTGCGCCAGCTCGAGCGCACCTTCTTCACAAGGCTGCAACTGCTGCTCGATCGCATCGACCGACTCTCCCATCTCGATCCCTTGACGGTAGACCGGCTCGACCCGGCGATCCATCGCCAGTTCGTCTCGCGCAGCGGCCTGTGGCGCATCGAGGTGCAGCCGCGCCGCCCCGACGAGATCGCCTCGTTCGCTTCCGCTGTGCGCAGCGTGGCGCCATCGGCTGCCGGCGCCGCTTTAGTCGCGGCCGACCGCCTCGCCACCATGCGCGCCGCGGTGCCTGTCTATGTGGGCGCCTGGGCGTTGCTTATCGTCTTCCTGCCCCTCATCCTGTTCCTCAACCTGCGCAAGGCGATGCGCATCCTGCTGCCGGTCGCCACCGCGACGCTGCTGGCGCTCGGGGCCACCGCGATGATGGGCGCCAGCCTCAATCCGGAAAGCATCGCCGTCTTCGCGCTTCTGATGTCCTTTACGCTCGGCGCCGCCATTCTGGCCGAGGCGTGGTATGGTGCGCAGCCGAACGGCCAATGGCCGCAGGCCTCCTCGCGCCCGCGGGCACTTCTGCTGTCGGCATTCCTGGTGCTCGCCGCCCTCGCACCGCTGATGCTCTCGCCATTGCCGGCGGTGGAGCAGTTCGGCATCCTGCTCCTTGTCGCGATGGGGTTGAGCCTGGTCGGGCTGTTCGTGCTCCTGCCGCAATTGCGGGTCTGGACGGCGCCCCGGCGCCGGCGGCGAGACGACGACGAGGAATAATCAGACGGCCAGTTCCGCCATGTCGACTTCGGCTTGGCGGCCGATGCCGGCCATCCAATCGGCATAATGGGGCCTTGCCGCGATCTGACGCCCGTAATAGCGGCGCAGAGCCGCGACGAGGCTGCCGTCGCGGCCAAGTTGCTCATCGGCATGGCGGATCATCAGCGAGCTCGGCCAGGCCTTCGGTCGGATCTCGGCCAGCCGCAGGAACAGGCTTTCCGAATCTTCCCGCGGATTGCCCGTCGCCATCAAGGTGATCATGGCCGCCGCCGAGCGTGACACGCCTTTGTGGCAATGAGCCAGCAAATGCCCGTCCGCCGCTTCCGTCGATCGCGCCGGCAGGTTCTTTCCAAAGCGAATGATCTCGCCGACATGTTCGGCTTGCGGCAGGATCTTGTTCGGCGCCGGCGCGATGATGTCGTGGAAGCGCAAGGTCGTCCGGCGATGCGCCGGAAAGGCACCGAAGGCATCGATCTCGGGGTGATCGGGATCAAGTATCGAGAGGACATGCGTCACCGCGCTGTCACTATGCGCGGGAAGCTCGTCAATCCCACAGACAGTCAGGATAGAAAAATTCATCGCCATCACCTTGGCCCATTGAAAACCGGACGTGAGATTCGCGCAACCTGGCTCATCACATGTGCTCTTTGATTGCATCGCGGCGGACGACGCCCGCCGAGATGGCCGGTAGCGCCGCACGAGGAATGCTACAGAGCGCTGCTTGGCTCAGGGGCGTCAGGCCAATGTCTTGAGATCTAGCGTCCGTGCCGTGTCACCGAGCGCGCCCAGCACCTCGGCGACGATCGCTTTTTCGGTCAGGCCGGCATCCTCATACTGCTCCTTGGGCGCCGCATGCGAGACAAAGCGGTCGGGCAGATACATTGTCCTGATATGGCAGCCGCTATTGAACAGATTGGCGCGCGCCAGATAGTGCAGGACCTGGGTGCCGAAGCCGCCGATGGCGCCTTCCTCAATGGTCACCAGAACTTCGTGGCCATGCACCAGCCGGCGAATGAGATCCTCGTCCAGCGGCTTGGCGAAGCGCGCATCGGCCACCGTGGTCGGCAGGCCGAGGCTCGCCAGCTCATCGGCCGCCTTGAGGCATTCCTGGAGCCTCGCTCCGAAGGAGAGAAGCGCGATCTTGCCACCTTCCCGCATCACGCGGCCGCGCCCGATCTCGAGTGGCACGCCATGCTCGGGCAGGTCGACGCCGATACCCTCGCCGCGCGGATAGCGGAAGGCCGAGGGCCGGTCGTCGATCGCGGCGGCGGTCGCCACCATATGGACGAGATCGGCTTCGTCCGCCGCCGCCATGACCACGAAATCCGGCAGGCAGGCGAGATAGGTGATGTCGAAGCTGCCGGCATGCGTCGGCCCGTCCTGGCCGACGAGCCCGGCGCGGTCGATGGCGAAGCGCACCGGCAGGCGTTGCAGCGCCACGTCATGCACGATCTGGTCATAGGCGCGCTGCAGGAAGGTGGAATAGATGGCGCAGAACGGCTTGAAGCCCTCGACCGCGAGGCCGGCGGCGAAAGTGACGGCATGCTGCTCGGCGATGCCGACATCGAACATGCGCTCGGGGAAGCGCTGGGCAAACTTGTCGAGGCCGGTGCCGGACGGCATGGCGGCGGTGATGCCGACGATCTTCTCGTCCTTCTCGCCCTCGGCGACCAGCGCCTTGGCGAAGACCGACGTGTAAGTGGGAGCGTTGGAGGAACTCGTCGCTATTTCGCCGGTGGCACGATTGAATTTCGAGATGGCGTGGTATTTCTCGCGGTCGGGCTTGGCGAAGGGATGGCCCTTGCCCTTTTCCGTCACCACATGGACCAGGACCGGCCCCAGCTGCTTGGCGTCGCGCACATTCTGCAGGATGGGCACCAGCGTATCCATGTCGTGCCCGTCGATCGGACCGACATAATAGAAGCCAAGCTCCTCGAACAACGTGCCGCCGGTCAGCATGCCGCGCGCATACTCGTCCGCCCGCTGAGCGGCGGTCCGCAAGGTGCGCGGGAACTTCATGGCAAGCTGCTTGGCGATATCGCGCAGGGACAGAAACGACCTGGATGAGACCAGCCATGAGAGGTAGTTGGTCAGCGCCCCCACTGCCGGCGCGATCGACATGCCATTGTCGTTGAGGACGACGATGAGGCGGGTGTCGAGGGCGCCCGCATTGTTCATCGCCTCATAGGCCATGCCGGCGCTCATGGCGCCGTCGCCGATGACGCAGACGACGTGATTGTCCTGGTGCTTGAGGTCGCGCGCCACCGCCATGCCGAGGCCGGCGGAGATCGAGGTCGAGCTGTGCGCGGCGCCGAAGGGATCGTATTCGCTCTCGGCCCGCTTGGTGAAGCCATAGAGCCCGTCGCGCTGGCGAATCTGGCGGATACGGTCGCGCCGGCCGGTCAAGATTTTATGCGGATAGCACTGATGGCTGACGTCCCAGATCAGCCGGTCGGTCGGCGTGTTGAAGACATAATGCAAGGCGACGGTGAGCTCGATGACGCCGAGGCCGGCACCGAAATGGCCGCCGGTCTTGGCGGCCGCGTCGATGGTCTCGGCTCTTAGTTCCTCGGCAAGCTGGCGCAGTTCCTGGGGGCCGAGTTTACGCAGCGCCGCCGGATCGCCAACGCTGTCGAGCAAAGGGGTATGATCTGTCCTGGTCATTTCCTGGACTACATAAGCGGGGGGTGCGGGGCGCGCAATTCCTTTATTTGACGCGCCGATATTGGACTTTCGACCAGTTTCACATGACTTGGGACAAAGCTGTGGGCGATGCTATAGTGCGCCCGTTTGGACCGGCGGCTTTTGGCAATTCTGCCCTTAACGAAGCCGTCAACATGGGAGGAACTAAATGAAGAAAAGCCTGCGATCACTGCTTCTCGCTACGGCACTTGTAACAATAGGCTATTCGGCGGCCTTCGCCGAAGTCATCTACAACAGAGGAAACTCGGCCGACCCCGAGACCCTCGATCCGCATAAGACCTCGACCGTCTACGAAGCGCATATTCTGCGCGATCTCTTCTCTGGCCTCGTGATGCAGGACGCGAAGGCCAATGTCATTCCGGGCGCCGCCGAAAGCTGGAAGGTCTCGGATGACGGCACTGTCTACACGTTCAACTTGCGCAAAGGCGCCACGTGGTCGAACGGCGACCCCGTCACCGCCGATGATTTCGTCTATTCCTTCCGCCGACTCGAGGATCCGGCCACCGCGGCCGAATACGCCTCGATGATGTATGTCATCAAGAACGGCCAGGAAGTGAATGAAGGCAAGATGAAGCCGGAAGAGCTGGCGGTGAAGGCGGTCGACGCCAATACCTTCGAAGTCACGCTCAAATCGCCGACGCCGTACTTCCTCGAGATGCTGACGCACCAGGCCAACTATCCGGTGCACAAGGCCTCGATCGATAAGCTCGGCGCCGACTGGATCAAGCCTGGCAATCTCGTTTCCAACGGCGCCTATACGCTCGCGGAATTCGTACCGAACGATCACATCAAGCTGGTCAAGAATCCGAAGTTCTATGAAGCCGATCAGGTCAAGATCGACACAGTCAACTACTTCCCGACCGAGGATCGCTCGACGGCGCTGAAGCGCTTCGAGGCGGGCGAGCTCGATTCGAACGACGACATGCCGCTCGAGCAGCTCGACGAGATGAAGAAGAAGTTCGGCGACCAGATCCACATCGGGCCTTATCTCGGCACCTATTATTATGCCGTGAAGACCGACAAGGAGCCGTGGACCAATCCGAAGCTGCGCCGCGCCATCTCCATGGCGATCGACCGCGACTTCCTCGCCGAGAAGGTGTGGAAGAACAGCATGATCCCCGGCTACTCCATGGTGCCTCCGGGCATCGCGGGCTATGAGCCGGCTATCGCGGATTATGCCGAAATGTCGCAGATCGACCGCGAGGACGAAGCCAAGAAGATTCTCACCGAGCTCGGCTACGGCCCCGACAAGCCGCTCAAGCTCGAGATCCGCTACAACACGTCGGAGAATCACAAGAACACGGCGGTCGCCATCCAGGAGCAGCTCAAGCCGCTCGGCATCGAGGTGACGATGGTCAACACCGACACCAAGACCCATTACGGCTTCCTCGAGCAGAAGGGCGACTATGACTATGCCCGCGCTGGCTGGATCGCCGACTACAAGGATCCGGAGACCTTCCTCGGCATCTCGCGCAAGGCCTCCGGCAACAACTACTCGAATTACAACAGCCCGAAGTTTGAAGAGCTGATGGACAAGGCGGCCGCCGCCGGCGGTGATCCGGCCGAACGTTCGAAGCTCCTCTCTGAGGCCGAGCGCGTGCTGGTCGATGATCTCGGCAACATGCCGTTGCTCTACTACAGCTACCACAATCTCGTGTCGCCGAAGCTCAAGGGCTTCGAGGACAACGTCATGGACGTGCATCCGACGCGCTTTATCAGCAAGGAATAACTGGGGTCCCTGCAACCGTCGCTCCCGCGGGGAGCGGCGGTTGCGCCTTGCAAAGATAGGGGGGCGCGCATGCTGCGCTATGTCTTCCGGCGGTTGTTGACCGCCATTCCGACGCTCTTTGTGATCGTCACGATTTCGTTTTTCCTGATCCGCGTGGCCCCCGGCGGCCCGTTCAACCAGGAACGCGGGCTCAACCCCGTGATCAAGGGCAATCTCGAGCGCCAGTTCGGTCTCGATCAGCCTTTATGGATGCAGTATCTGCATTATCTCAATAATTTGCTCCACGGCAATTTCGGCCCGAGCTACAATCTGCCGGACTTCACCGTCGGCGAACTGTTCCGGGTCGGTCTGCCGGTCTCGATCCAGGTTGGCGCGTCGGCGCTGATCCTGGCGCTCGTCATCGGCACCATTCTCGGCATCATCGCGGCGCTCAAGCAGAACAAAGGCGCCGACTACGCCGTGATCGCCACCGCGACGGCGGGCAGCACCATCCCGACCTTCGTGATCGCGCCTATCTATCAACTCATCTTCGCCACTACGCTGGCCCTGGTGCCGGTGGCGACCTGGGGCGGCGGGGCGTTCGTCAACAAGATCGGCCCGATCGTCACCCTGGCCTTGCCGCAGATCGCCATCGTGGCGCGCCTGATGCGCGGCTCGATGATCGAGGCGTTGCGCTCGCACCATATCCGCACCGCGAGAGCCTTGGGCCTCTCCGACTGGAGCATCATCGTCAAGCATGCCTTGCGTGGCGCGTTGCTCCCGATCGTCTCCTATTCGGGACCGGCCGCGGCGGCCTTGCTGACCGGCTCGATCATCGTCGAGACGATCTTCCAGATCCCGGGGGTAGGGCGCTATTTCGTCGAGGCGGCGCTCAACCGTGATTATACGCTGGTGATGGGTACCGTCGTGGTGATCGCCCTCTTCACCATCATCTTCAACCTCATCGTCGACATTCTCTATGCCGCGGTCGATCCGAGGGTGCGCTATGACTGACATCACCTCGGCGCCAGCCCCCTTCGTCGGACGCTCTCTCTGGGCCGACGCGCTGGCCCGTCTCAAGGCCAACAAGGCGGCGATGTTCAGCCTCTTCTATCTGGCGCTGATGGCCATCGCCTGCGTCTTCGGGCCCTATTTCGTGTCGCATCCCTATACGACCATCTATCCCGACTATGTCCGCACGCCGCCCAGTCTTTCGGCCTATCCGCAGGCCGACATGATAGAGACGGCGCTGCAGGACGCGGTGCGCCGTATGCGGGTCGATCTCGAGGAGTGGCACGAGCAGGATGAGCGCGTTTTCGTGACGGTCTCCTCGCCGAAGGCCATTGACGAGCGGGTCACCCGCTATCTCGACCGCTCCGACACGTTCGACAATACGCGCATCGAAAGCAAGTCACCCGACGGTCTCAAGCTCACCATGAGCGCGACGGTCGAGAAGGAGTATTTTTATTTCGGCACCGACAATACCGGCCGGGACCTGCTGTCGCGCGTGCTGATGGGCGGGCGCGTCTCGCTCGCCATCGGGCTCCTCGCCGGTTTCGTCGCCGTGGTGATCGGCGTGCTCTATGGCGCCACCGCCGGCTTCATGGGCGGCAAAACCGACGAGGTGATGATGCGCATCGTCGACATTCTCTATTCACTGCCCTTCATTTTCTTCGTCATTATGCTGGTGGTGTTCTTCGGCCGCAATTTCGTGCTGATGTTCCTGGCGGTCGGCGCCGTCCTGTGGCTCGACATGGCGCGCATCGTGCGCGGCCAGGGCCTGTCGATCAGGCGCCAGGAATATGTCCAGGCGGCGGAAGCTCTGGGGGTGTCGAGCGGTGGCATATTGCTGCGCCATATCGTGCCCAATCTCCTAGGCCCGGTGGTCATCTACATGACCTTGCTGGTGCCGCAGGTGATCATCCTCGAGAGCTTCCTGTCCTTCTTAGGTCTTGGCGTCCAGGAGCCGATGACGAGCTGGGGCGTGCTGATCTCGCAAGGGGCCAAGAATATCGGCTCGGCCAACTGGCTCCTGCTGTTCCCGGCCTTCTTCCTGGTCTCGACGCTCTTCGCCCTCAATTTCATCGGCGATGGTCTGCGCGACGCGCTCGACCCGAAGGATCGGTGACGCCATGGCCAGCAACGAAACCATTCTCTCCGTCGAAAACCTGAAAGTGCGCTTCCATACCCTCGACGGCATGGTCGATGCGGTCAAAGGCATCAACATGCACGTCAAGGCCGGCGAGACGGTCGCCGTCGTGGGCGAGTCGGGCTCCGGCAAGAGCCAGACCATGATGGCGGCGATGCGGCTCCTCTCCTCCAACGGCGAGGCCGCCGGCACCATCGCCTATCGCGGCGCCAATCTGCTCACCCTCAACAAGTCCGAGCTCAACCAGGTGCGCGGCCGCAAGATCACCATGATCTTCCAGGAGCCGATGACCTCGCTCGATCCGCTCTACACCATCGGCAATCAGCTGATGGAGCCGATCATGCGCCACCGCAAGATCGGTGCCGAGGAGGCGCGCAAGGAAGCGGTGAAGATGCTGAAGCTGGTGCGCATCCCCGAGCCCGAGCGGCGGATGAAGTCCTATCCTTACGAGATGTCCGGCGGCCAGCGCCAGCGCGTGATGATCGCCATGGCGATCGCCAATGATCCCGATCTCCTGATCGCCGACGAGCCGACCACCGCGCTCGATGTCACGATCCAGGCCGAGATCCTCAACCTCATGGCCGATCTGCGTAAGCGCCTCGGCATGAGCATGATCTTCATCACGCATGATCTCAACATCGTGCGGCGCATCGCCGATCGCGTCTATGTGATGCGGCTTGGCGAAGTCGTCGAGGAGGGCGACACCCGCGCCATCTTCGCCAATCCGAAGCATCCCTACACCAAGGCGCTGCTCGCCGCCGAGCCGACCGGCCACAAGGAACCGGTGCCGAAGTCGGCGCCGACCGTGCTCGATGGCACCGACATGCGCGTTACCTTCAAGATCGGCGGCGGCTTCATGGCGGGCCCGCCCGTCTATCTCAAGGCGGTCGATCGCGTCTCGGTCACTCTGAGGCGCGGCCAGACCATCGGGATCGTCGGCGAATCCGGATCGGGCAAGTCGACGCTCGCGCGCGCACTCCTGAAGATGGTGCCGAGCGAAGGCGCCATCCATTTCGACGGCCGCAATATCGAGAAATTCGATCCGCAGCAGATGCGCCCCTTGCGCAAGCAGCTGCAGATCGTCTTCCAGGATCCTTTCGGCTCGCTGAGCCCGCGCCTCACCGCCGGCCAGATCGTGACCGAGGGCCTGCTCGTGCACGAGCCCTCGATCACGGGGAAGGAGCGCGACCGGCGCGCGGCGCAGGCCTTTGCGGAAGTGGGGCTCGAGCCTGCCAACCGCAACCGCTATCCGCATGAATTCTCCGGCGGCCAGCGCCAGCGCATCGCGATCGCCCGCGCTATCATCCTGAAGCCCAAGGTGGTGGTGCTGGACGAGCCTACCTCGGCGCTCGACCGCCAGGTGCAGAAGCAGATCGTCGAATTGCTGCGTGACCTGCAGAAGGTGAACAACCTGTCCTATCTGTTCATAAGCCACGATCTGGCGGTGGTGCGCGCAATGGCCGACCACATCATGGTCATGAAGGACGGCCGCATGGTGGAGCAGGGGTCACCTGATCAGATCTTCGATCATCCGCATGAGGACTATACCAAGCGGCTGATGGAAGCCGCTTTCGCCGATCACGTCGTGGCGGGCATGTAAGTTCTCGTTCGCCCATTGTCATGCGGAATTGAACTGCAGCGAGCCTGTGGCAAGTCCCAGTTCCCGTTCTGTCGCGTGAATGGTCATTTCCCTGACAATACCGAGACGCGCACGCGATAGCGCCACTGCCTGCAGCGCGAAACCATCAATCAAGGCGAAGATATGGATGGCCGACTTCAGCGGATCATCCGATTGAAAAGCGCCGCTTCTCGTTCCCTCGTCGATCAATCGCGACATCTCCATGTCCCATGCATCGAAGAGCACGGTGAGCACGTCGCTGAGCAGGGGTTGGTAACGCGCAAGATAGCAGGCTTCGATCGCCAGAAGCCGCATGGAGTCTGGCTGATCGGCAAGAGCCGATTTCAAATACAGGCGCATCTGTTGAACAGGAGCGCTTTCTTTGCGGATGGTTGCGAATTGATCCTTTAGATCTTCCGCTCCGACCTGTGCAAAGGCCTCGGCGACGAGCTGTTCGACAGCGGGAAAATAATGGTTGACCAGGCCGGGCGCGACACCGGCTTCCTGGGCGACACTGCGCAAGCTGATGCTGCCCAACCCTGCTTTGCCGGCCAGCCGAGCGGCTGCTGTCACGATTTCGCGGCGGCGTTCCTCGGGTATCTTTCTGCGCCTGACCATCATCCTTGCCCGTTGCGATGCTGTTGAGCCGCGTACGAATCCATCTTGATCGTAGCATTATCCGCTGATACGTTGTTGGCCGCATGGCCAATAAGAGGATCGACGTGGATTTATAGGGGACAAAGGGGGGCGCATTGATCGATTTACCCCCAATCCTTCACTGAGATGCCCGGCATCGAGATTGTCCGCTACCCGTGGAACAGGGACATCAAGGCCAGGATTCGTTGACAGGAGTGACAGCGTTTTGTGTGGGGCGCGCCGACAGGTCGCCTTCATCCGATGGGCGTGCAGACGAACAGAAATCTATTGTGGGAGGAAGTGGTGAGAAAAGTGTTTGAGAGGCTCGTCCTAGCGGCTGGTCTTGTGGTGCTCCAGGTGGGACTTGCCCATGCCGACATCAAGATCGGCTTGGTGGCGGAGCCTTATCCGCCCTTCACCTCGAAGGACGCGTCGGGCAAATGGGTCGGCTGGGAGATTGACGTCCTCGAGGCCGCCTGCAAGGCGATGAATGAGAAGTGCGAGTATGTCGAAATAGCCTGGGACGGCCTCATCCCCAGCCTTAATTCACGAACGATCGACGTCATCTGGAGCTCCTTGTCGATCACGGCCGATCGCCTTGAGGTCATAGATTTTTCCGTTCCCTACTACAGCAGCGTGATGTTCATTGTCGGTCCGAAGAACGGGGATCTCGACATCAGCCCCGAGCATCTTGCCGGCAAGGTCATCGGCGTTCCAGGTGGCGGGCCTGAGGAAAAATACGCAACCGTCATTTACGCGCCGGCCGGCACCCAGATCAAAACCTATCCGACCCAGGACGAGACCAGCGCGGATCTGGTTTCCGGCCGCATCGACTACACGGTCGGGGGCGCAGCGGCAATGCAGAGGCTTCTCGTGACGGCGGAGGGCAGCGCCTGCTGCGAGCATAAAGCGGATGTCGACGATCCCAAGATAGTCGGAGAAGGCATGGGCGCCGGCATACGCAAAGGCGACACGGCGCTCAAGGCCAAGCTCGATGCGGCCATCGCGGCGCTTGCCAAGTCCGGCGAGTTGGATCGGATCACCGCCAACCATCCCGAGCTCAAAGGTACCATCAAAACCCCCAAGCCCTGAGAGGATGAAGGGTGAGTCCGAACGAGCTGATACTATCCGCCATTGCGCGTGATGAAGCGCGCATCATCGATTTCCTGGCGCGTTTTGTTCGCGCTCCAAGCCCCAATCCGCCCGGTGACACCCGGGAGGCGATGAGTGTCGTCGAGGAGGAGCTTCGCCGCTTCGACATTCCCAGCCGGCTCTTGTTCGCCAAGGACGAAATGCCGAATCTGGTGGCGGACTTCAGGGGAGCTCGTCCTGGACCGCATCTCGTGCTCAACGGGCATGTCGACGTATTTCCAGCTGGCGACGAGGCGGGCTGGTCGCGGTCGCCCTGGAGCGGCCTGGTGCAGGACGGCTATGTCCACGGCCGGGGCGCCGTGGACATGAAGGCCGGGACGGCTGCGCTCGTGCTGGCCTTCGCCTATTTGCATGAGCATCGCGATAGCCTCGGCGGCCGCCTTACTCTGGCGCTAGTCTCCGATGAGGAGACTGGCGGGCGTTATGGCGCCGAGTTCCTGCTGAAGGAACATTCCGAGCTCGTGGTCGGAGATTGCTATGTGAATGCCGAGCCGAGTTCCGTGGGGGCGATCGAAGTGGGCGAGAAAGGCGCTGTCCATCTGCGCATCAGCATTCGCACCGCCGGCGGCCATGGCGCCTATACGCATCAGAGCCCCAATGCGATCCGTCTCATGGGAGAGCTCCAGCGCGATCTCAACAGGCTGCACGGCGTACGTTATGAGACTCCTGCGGATCTCGCTCCCATCATCACGGAGTGTCGTGCCGTTATCGACCGGCTGGTGGGCAAGGGCGGCGGTGACATCATAGATGTCGTCACCGTGAATTACGGCGCGATCAAGGGAGGCAGCAGCGCAAATGTGCTGGCGCCCGATTGCGTGCTCGAAGTCGATATCCGCATGCCGGCGGGAATGACCAGCGCGACGATCCTCGCCTCAGTGAAGGACGTGCTGGCCAAATATGAAGGCGCGTCGATGGAGGTGATCACCATCATGGAGCCGAGCTGGTCCGACGCTCGTCATCCCATGGTTGGGCATCTGTCACACAACGCGGAGCGCTTCAGCAACCGTACTGTCGTCCCTGTCATGTCGCTTGGCGCCTCCGATGCCCGGTTCTGGCGGCAGATCGGCATTCCCGGCTATTCCTATGGCCCTTCACCGGACACCATGGGCGCTCCCGACGAGGCGGTGAAGATCAGCGAGTATCTCGATATCCTCAAGACGCATGTCCTCGCGGCCTTTGACTATCTCAGTGAGACCTGAGGGTCAGATATCGAACTCTTCGATCGCGCTGAAAGCGTGGCGCAGCGCTTTGCCCCATTCGTCAGAGAGCTTCCGGAAATAGGGATCGTCACGCTCGATGCGCCTGATGCGGTCGAGTTTGAGCGCGTCCTTTTCATAGACGAGCAGGTCGATCGGCAGGCCGACGCTCAGGTTGGAGCGAATGGTGGAATCAAAAGAGAGCAGGACGAGCTTGGCCGCTTCGCCAAGCCGCATGGTCTGGTCGCTGACCCGGTCGAGGATCGGCTTGCCGTATTTGTGCTCGCCGATCTGCAGGAACGGCGTGTCCGCCGCCGCCTCGATGAAATTGCCGGCCGAGTAGATCTGGAAGAGCCGCGGCGGCTCCGCGCCGATCTGGCCGGCGAATAGGAAGCTCGCCGAAAAGGTGTCCTCGGACTGGAACAGCTGGCCTTCGTCGCTGCGCTGCACGTCACGCGCCGCGCGCCCGACGATCTGGGCGGCCTGGAACATCGTCTTGGCGTTGAACAGATTGTCGACCGCGCCGCGCTTGCGCAGCGACAGAGTTCCCTCGGTCAGGAGGCTGACCACAGCCTGGGTGGTGGCGAGGTTGCCCGAGGTCGCGAGCGCGAAGACTCGCTTGCCGGGCTGTGCCCAGCTATGCAACTTGCGGAAGGTCGCGATATTGTCGAGACCCGCATTGGTACGCGTGTCAGCTGCCAGGACGAAGCCGTCCTTCATCAGCAATCCCACGCAATAAGTCATTCAGAACTCCTGAATACTACTGCTCGGCCGGCTGGACCAGAACCGAGACGGTCATGTTCTCACTCTCCCCGCCACGCCGGCTGCCGCGTACAGGCACTACGCCCGGTGCGTCAAGGCCTGTCGCCACCCGCACATAATCGGCGGTGGGGCATTTGCAGTTCGCCGCGTCGAACCCCACCCAGCCGAGCTGCGGAATGAGCGCCTCGGCCCAGGCATGGCTTGCCGTTGCGGGAAGCATGCCTTCGGTGACGAGATAGCCGGTGACGTACCGGCCCGGAACACCGAGAAAGCGGAGCGCCGACAGCATCGCATGGGCGTGGTCCTGGCACACACCTTTGCCGTCGGCCAGCGCTTCCGCCGCCGTCGTATGGGAATGGGTCACGCCGATCTGATAAACGATGCGGCCGTGGATTTCGCGCATGAGCTCATGAGCGAGGTCGAGCGGCTTCTGCTGCCGAGCCGCTGCCGAGCGGGCGAGCTCGACGAGCGCTGGGCTTGGTTCCGTGGCTGTGGTCTGGCGCAAGAAGACATTGTCCGGAGCCGGACAAACGAGGCCGCGCACCAGGCCGGCAGCATCTTCCACCTCGACCACGCCCTGGGCGACGACCATCACATGGTCATGGGCGCCTTGCGAAGTGATCACGTGCACCTGGTTGCCGAAGCCGTCGCGGTATATCAGCGCTTTGTCGATCCCTGGCGCCTCGATGTTCCACGACAGGAGCTTCTGGGTCGCGAAGGCGGACGGGGTCAGATGAAGCCTCTGGATCGACGAGCGCACGCTCGTCTCGTAATCATACCGGGTCTCATGGCGGATATGGAGTTTCATGGGAAGTTATAGGTGTGCGCGATATCGGCGGCGAGCTGGTTGTTGGCTTTGACGAAATCCTGCAGGAACTCATGCAGGCCGCTCTGGAAGATGTCGTCCATCTTGCCCGTTTCCAGGCGGTTGTAGATCTCAGCCGCGGCGCGATGGATGTCGTAACGCTGGCCGTAATGCTCGGCCAGCCCGTCGAGCGAGCGGGTGATCCATTGATAGCAGAAGGTGAGCGAGCGTGGCATCTCCTCGCGCAGGATCATGAATTCGGCGACCAGCCACGGCCGGTAGGTGCTGTCGCGATAGAACCAGCGATAGGCGCGGTGCGCCGAGACCGAGCGCAGGACCGTCGCCCATTGCTGGATGTCGACGTCGGAGCCGACGTCGCTCGGCTTCGGCAGCAGGATGTAATATTTGACGTCGAGGATGCGCGCGGTGTTGTCGGCGCGCTCGACGAAGGTGCCGAGCTGGCTGAAGAAGTAGGTGTCATGCCGGAGCATGGTGCCGAGCAGCGCGCCGCGGAACAGCATGGCGCGCTGCTTGATCCAGTCGAGGAAGCCGGGCAGCCGGTCGGTGGTGATCGAGTCGGGCTGGATCTGGGAGAACTCGTTCCAGGTGCCGTTGAGACTTTCCCACACATCGCGCGTCAAGGCGGTGCGCACGGCGCGCCCATTGTTGCGCGCGGTCTTGAGACATGTCCGCACGCTCGACGGATTGTCCTCGTCGAACAGCAGGTGATCGATGACCTCGGCGGTGGTGATGTCCTTGTGCTTGGCGAAATAGCTCGCTTCCGAGGCGGCACTGGTGAGGGTCGAGCGCCACTCGTCGCGGTGACCCTCGATGGCGCGCGGCATTAGCGAGATGCGGTAACCGACTTCGAGGAGGCGCGCCATGTTCTCGGCGCGCTCGATATAGCGCGACATCCAGAACAGCGAAGCGGCGGTGCGGCCCAGCATCAGTCCTCCAGCACCCAGGTGTCCTTCGTGCCGCCGCCCTGGCTCGAATTGACCACCAGGGATCCCTCCTTCAACGCCACGCGGGTAAGGCCGCCAGGGGTGATGCGGACCTGGTCGCCGGTGAGGACGAAGGGCCTGAGGTCGATATGGCGGGGCGCGACGCCGGTCTCTGTGAAGGTGGGCGAGGCGGACAGAGCGAGGGTAGGCTGGGCGATGTAGTTCTTCGGATTGGCCTTGAGCCGGGCGCGGAACTCCTCGATTTCAAGGCGTGATGCCGTCGGGCCCACCAGCATGCCGTAGCCGCCGGAGCCATGCACTTCCTTGACCACCAGCTCGGCCAGGTGATCGAGCACATAGCCGAGGTCCTGCGCCTCGCCGCAGCGCCAGGTCGGCACGTTCCTGAGCAGCGGCTTCTCGCCCGTATAGAACTCGATGACTTCGGGAATATAGGTATAGATCGACTTGTCGTCGGCGATGCCGGTGCCCGGCGCATTGACGAGCGTGACGCGCCCGGCGCGATAGAGATCGAAGAGGCCGGGCACGCCGAGCGCCGAGTCGGGCCGGAAGGTGAGGGGATCGAGATAGTCATCGTCGATCCGGCGATAGACGACATCGACCCGCTTCGGCGCCTGCGTCGTGCGCATATAGAGACAGTCGCCTTCGACAAAGAGATCGGAACCCTCGCACAATTCGATACCCATCTCATCGGCGAGGAAGGCATGTTCGAAGAAGGCCGAGTTGTGGATACCGGGGGTGAGCAGCACGGCGGTCGGCTCATTGCCGGCGCCCGGTGGCGCTATGCTGTCGAGCGTCCGGCGCAGCATCGCCGGATAATTCTCGACGGGCGCGACGCGGTGGCGTTTGAACAGATCGGGAAAGAGGAACATCATCGCTTCCCGGTTCTCCAGCATGTAGGAGACGCCGGAGGGCGTGCGGCAATTATCCTCGAGCACGTAGAACTCGTTCTCTCTCACCCTGACGATGTCGACGCCGATGATATGGGCATAAACACCGCGCGGCGGGTTCAGCCCGACCATCTGCGGCACGAAGGCGGAGTTCTGCAGGATGAGGTCCTTGGGAATTCGCCCGGCGCGCAGAATCTCCTGGCGGTGATAGAGGTCGTGCAGGAAGGCGTTGAGCGCCCGGACCCGCTGCTCGATGCCGATGCTGAGCCGGCGCCACTCGGTGGCCGAGAAGACGCGCGGGATGATGTCGAAGGGGATGAGCCGCTCGGAGGCCTCTGTCGATCCGTAGACAGCGAAAGTAATGCCGAGGCGCCGGAAGATGCCTTCCGCTTCCTTCAGCGCCCGCTCGACATTGGCCTTACTGAGCGAGCCGACCCAGTCATGGATTTGTGAATAGGGGCCACGGACCGAGTCGTCCGGGTTCAACATTTCGTTGAAGATATTCCCCATGCCGCTCCTTGGAGAGCTTCCCGCAGAGTTATTGCACCGCAATATTGGGGTGAAAACAGGCGTCATGCAAACAGATTCATGCCGCATTTGCTTATCTGGCGGGCTTTGTGGCATAGTCTTTTTATGTGTTTCCGCATCACAGACACCGGCGAATGTCTCCCGGCGGGGTCGCGCACCCTGAAGGAAGAGGTCATGCTGCATTGTGCCCGCATCGGGTATAAGCCGTAAGCACGCGTCATTTCCCGCCTCCACCAACGGCCTCGTGCCGCCCGCAAGCTATTCTGGAGATGACCAATGTCGATCCATGCCAAGAACCTGAATATCGCCGAACTCGTTGCGCGCGACACCGCGCATCACTTCCACCCGTTCACCGACCATAAGGCCTTCCATGCCGAAGGCGGCGCCCGGGTCATCACCCAGGCCGACGGCGTGTGGATCTGGGACGCCAATGGCAACAAGCTGCTCGACGGCATGGCCGGACTGTGGTGCGTGAATGTCGGCTATGGCCGCAAGGAGCTGGCCGAGGTCGCCTATCGGCAGATGCTCGATCTTCCCTACTACAACACCTTCTTCAAGACGACGACGGTGCCGACCACCGAACTCGCGGCGAAGATTTCCTCCCATATGCCGGAGCGCTTCAAGCACATTTTCTTTGTGAATTCGGGCTCCGAGGCCAATGACACGATCGTGCGCTTCGTGCGCCATTACTGGAAGCTGATGGGCAAGCCCTATCGCACCCAGATCATCGGCCGCCGGCGCGGCTATCATGGCTCGACCATGATCGCCGCCAGCATGGGCGGCATGGAGGGCATGCACGGGCAGGGCGGCCTGCCGCTGCCGGGCTTCCATCATGTCCAGCAGCCTTACTGGTATGATTTCGGTCGCGATCTGACGCCGGAGCAATTCGGCCTCGAGGCCGCCGCCGATCTCGAGAAGAAGATCCTGGAGCTCGGGCCCGACAATGTCGCGGCCTTCATCGGCGAGCCCATCCAGGGTGCTGCCGGCGTGCTCATCCCGCCCAAGACCTACTGGCCCGAGGTGCAGAAGATCTGCC